>CAZUAQ010000022.1:0-87169 GCA_964618455.1 uncultured Planctomycetales bacterium
CCTGATGCTCCATCGATTGAAAGCGGGATAACCATGCTTCTCACACGCGTTCTTACACCGCGCTCGCGCACTTCTTCTCCAGTGTCTCGATCAGGCTGTCGAACGGATCGTTGAATTTCTGCACGCCTTCGTCCTCGAGCTGCTGCGTGACGCGGCCAAGATCGATACCGAGGTCGGGCAGCGCCTGCAGCACGTCGTGAGCGCGATCGAGGTTGTCGTCCAGCCGTGACGCCGGGTCGCCATGATCGCGATAGGCGTCAACTGTTTCGCGCGGCAGGGTGTTGACCGTGTCCGGACCGATGAGCGGCTCGACGTATTTCGTGTCGGGATAGGCGGGATCCTTCGTACTGGTACTCGCCCAGAGGAGGTACTGCGGTCGCGGCGTCTGCACCTTCAGCGCGGCGAAACGCTCACCCTCGAAGACCTCCCGATACACTTTGCGGGCCTGCTTGGCGCTGGCAATGGCGACTTCCCCACGTAGATTCGCCGCCTGCTCGCCTTTCGGCCCGCCTGCCTGGATCAAGACGTCCAGCATCTTGTCGATCAGCACGTCGATGCGCGACAGGAAGAAGCTCGCCACCGAATGCACATGCCCCAGCGGATTTCCATTGGCGACCCGATCCTCGAGACCGGCCACGTAGCTCTCCGCCACCGCCCGATAGCGATCCAGACCGAACAGCAACGTCACGTTCACGTTGATGCCCTCGCTGATCAGCGTCCGGATGGCGGGCAACCCCGCCTGCGTGCCCGGCACCTTGATATGCACGTTGGGGCTGTTCAGCGCGGACCACAGCCGCCGCGCCTCCTCGATCGTCCCCTCGGTGTCATGCGCCAGGTGCGGGTTCACCTCCAGGCTGACGTAGCCGTAGGCGCCCCCCGACGCCTCGTGGAGCGGGCGAAACCGCTCGGCGGCCGAGCGCACGTCCTCCACCGCAATGGCCTCGTAGACTTCCAGCGGCGACTTCCCCGACGAAGCGAGTTCGGTGATCGTGTCGTCGTAGGCGTCGGTCTTGCTGATGGCGTCGTCGAAGATCTTGGGGTTCGAGGTCATCCCGCGCAGACCATCCTCGTCGATCAGCTTCTGGAGCTCACCGTTGTGGATCATCTCGCGATGGATGAAGTCCAGCCAGACGCTCTGCCCGAAATCCTGCAGTTTCACCAGGGGATTGGTCGCCATGTCACGCGCTCCGTCGAAAGGGAAGGGTTCCATCCGTCCACGTCTGCACGTCGATTATAGACATCCGACCGCCGATCCGTAGTGCTCGTCGATCGGCTCACCACCCGGAAATCGAGGCTTTCGCGTGACATTCCACCGGAACATCGACTATCCTGAAGGGTGCAGGATGGACGCCCGCGCGGGCCGGTGGGCGTCGATTCATGTCGCCTCGAGCGAACAAGGAGCCCCATCTTGGCGGAAAAAAAAGAAGACCCGACCTTTCTGCGAACGATGACGAGCACCCACCTGCTCGAAGGACTCAAAGAAGCCGACAACGTCACCATCTGGACGGAATTCGACAACCGCTACCGTCCGATGATCGTGCGTTACGCCAGGCGTTTCGGCCTCTCCGAATCCGACGCCCAGGACGCCGCCCAGCAGTCTCTCATCGCCTTCTGCGACTCGTACCGCAAGGGCAAATACGATCGCGACAAAGGACGCCTCCGGATCTGGCTGTTCGGCATCGCCCGCAACCAGATTCTCAACACGCGGCGGAAGAAGCGCGGCAAGGAAGTCCAGATCCCCGAGGCCTCGAAAGCGACGCATTTCTTCGACAAGATCGAGGACGAGGACCAGCTCGAGCAGGCATGGGACGAGGAGTGGCGTCAGGCGGTGCTGCAGCAGTGCCTCGAGGCGGTACGGTCGGAATTCGACGGCAAGACGGTCGAAGCCTTCGAACTCTTCGCGTGGAAAGGCCTTCCCGCCCAGCAGGTGGCGGACCAGCTCGGCATGACCGCCAACGCCGTCTTCCTGGTCAAACACCGGGTCATGAAGCGCATCCGCGAACTGCTTCCCAAGATGGAAGAAATCTGGTGAGCATCCGCGTACGCGGCATTCTGGAGGCAGCGGATCGGGTTTCTCATCGGCGCGAAAGATGCACCCCCTTCCGCGCCAACCTCCATTGAGGGCTCATTGTCCTGCAAGCTTTGGCGGGAAACAGGCTCCCACGGATGTCGGACGTCCCCGGTGGACGTTCCCGAACGCAGATTCTTATCGGATACGCGTGGTGGTGAATGACGGACGAGGCGATCCATACCGATTGTCCCTCCGAGGAGGAGTTGGCGGGTTACCTGCTGGGTGAAGCCGGCACGTTGCCCGACGAGGTCGCCGCCCACGTGCACCAGTGCTCCAAGTGCAGTGGTTTCGTGGCAGAGGTGCGCGAAAACGACCTGATTCTCGATAGCCTCCGCCGGGTGATGGATGTCGAATCGGACCTGCAGGAGGACGCCCCGACGCGGACGCACGTCGGCGGGCATCGCGGATCCTGGGGCTCCGACACGCCGATGGACGCCTCCGACTCCGGCACGTATGCCACGCTCACGCCCGACTCCACGCACATTGAAGGTTACCGCATCCTCAGCGAACTCGGCCGCGGCGGCATGGGCGTGGTGTACAAAGCGATCCAGACCTCGACCAAGCGGCAGGTAGCGCTCAAGGTCCTGCTCGAAGGACCGATCATTTCGCGAACCGCCCGGCGGCGCTTCGAGCGCGAGGTCGAACTGGCCGCCCAGCTCAGCCACTCGAACATCGTCACGATTCTCGAGAGCGGCATCGCCAGCGGGCGATACTACTTCGCCATGCAGTATGTCGAGGGGCAGCGCCTCGACCACTACATCGCCGACCGCAACCTCGAACTCGAGGCCAAGCTCCTGCTCTTCGTGAAGATCTGCCGGGCGGTGAATTACGCGCATCAACGCGGAGTCATCCATCGCGACCTCAAGCCCTCGAACATCATCGTGGACGAACACGGCGAGCCGCATGTCCTCGACTTCGGCCTGGCGAAGCTGGCGGACAAGGATGTCGGCGAAGAGCACGCCATGATCTCCATGACCGGGCAGGTCATGGGCACGCTGCCTTACATGTCGCCGGAACAGACCACCGGCTCGTCGAGCGACATCGATACGCGCACTGATGTCTATTCCCTCGGCGTCATCCTCTACGAGATGCTGACCGGACGTTACCCGTACACCGTCGTCGGCAAGATGATGGACGTGCTGCGAAACATCGCCGAAGCCGAGCCCGAGCGCCCTTCCACCGTCCTGCGCACGATCAACAACGAGATCGAGACCATCGTGCTCAAGTCGCTGGCCAAGGATAAGATGAGGCGGTACCAGTCGGCCGACAACCTCGCCACCGACGTGGAGCGCTATCTGAGCGGCGAACCCATCGAAGCCAAGCTCGACAGCGCCACGTACGTGCTCTGGAAAATGCTGAAGCGTCACAGGGTGCCTGTCGGCGTGGTCGCGGGCTTCTTCATCCTCCTGGTGCTCGGTGTGGGCCTGTCGCTGAAGCATCGGCGGGACATGGCGACGGCGCGGGCGTTTACACTCTCGGCCCGCCTCGTGGATCAGCCGGCCGAGGCGATCCCCGCCATCCTGGAGGCCCGACCGCGCGTCAAGTCGCACCTGGTCGAGCGCGCCACGCAGGCATTGAATTCCGCCGCCTACACCGAACGTGTCGTCGGAGCGCGGGGCGGGTTGCTCCTCGATCCCGATGCCTTCTGGGCGAGTGTGAACGGTGGACCGCTCTGGACGCATGGCGAATGGCTGGAGTTGCTGCGCCTGCCGGAAGAGGAACGCCAACGTCTCGTGCCTCAATTGACCCGCAGGCTGGCCTCCGGCTCGCCGCGGGAACGCTACGTGGCCTTGTGTGTGCTCGCTCACATTCCCGACCTGGAACAGGACGTGCTCGATGCTGTTCGCGACGTGATGAAGACATGCCGCGCGCCCGGCGTCATCATGGCGTCAAGGTGGGTACTGCAACGGCATGGTGAGAAAGCTTCATTGCCCGAGCACGACGGAATCATCGCCGACGCGCTGACCGGCATGACCTTCGTACAGATTCCCGGCACGGAGCGCTTCACACTCGGTGCGTCCCCGGACGATCCTGATGCACTCCCAGACGAGAAGCAGGCGGATCAGCCCGTTCCCGTGGCCGCGTTTTATCTGGCAAAAACCGAACTCACTTTCGATGCGTTCATGGACTTCCTGATGGAGACGAAGCATCAAGAGATGCTTCACCCGGACGCGGTCGCATGGCTCGCCGCGCGGCAGGACGTCCTTCAGACGGAAGAGGCGAACCGGGTGGCCATGGGCATGATGTCGCACAGCCTCGCGCGGGCGTACTGCGACTGGCTGACGAACCGCGCCGCCGATCAATCGCCCCGCCGCCGGTATCGCCTGCCGAGCGAGACCGAGTGGGAGTACGCCTGTCGCGCGGGCAACCCCGGCCGCTTCTGCTACGGGCGCGACGCGGATTACCTCGATTACTTCGCGCGGTGTAACGGTGACCCCGTCGCCATGCATCGTGTGGCCGCGTTCTTGCCTAATTATTACGGAGTCTTCGACATGCATGGCGGTGTATGGGAACTGTGCAGCACGCGCTATCCCGACGCCCTCGTCCCGGCGAGCGATCTCGACGCGCGTCGCTTCATCGACAACGGGGCAAGCTCTGGGTGCAACGCGGCGGGGGTTACTACTCCGCCGCCGTACGCTGCCGCTCCTCGCAGCGCAATTACTCAGGCCCGGAAGGCACGCGACCCTATACCGGCGTGCGACTGGTGATGGAGTTCCTGCCATGAAACCATCCTTCCTGAGATACGCCCTCGGCACCTTGTGCCTGCTGCCCGCGCTCGCGTGCGACGGGATCGTCCCTGTCTTCACAGACCTGGCGATCGAGACCGGCTTTGCGTTTACCAACTTCTCCACCACGCAGTACGCCGTGCTCGAGATTCGTGACGCGGATGAATCGTCAGGTGTGTATTACGAAACGCCGCTGCTTCCCCCCGGCGCGACGCACCGCGTGCGTTTCCTCGACAGCGTGATGACCGCCTGCCCCGGCACGCTCGACCTGCGCGTTCGCCTGTACCGCCGCGTCAATGCCGACCAGCCCATCGGCCTCGATGAAGGCGAAGCGGTCGAAGCGACGCCCGTCGCCGCAGCCTCCATCGATGACATCCCCGCGTGCGACGTGGATGTGCTCGAGACCTACACCATCGTCAACTGGGAAGCGCCGGACGGCTCCGGCCGCGTGAAGCTCGCCCAGAACACGTTGATCGACGATGCCATCCGCAACGCCGGTCTCTTCCCAAATACAGATGCCGTGTGGGAGTTCACCGGCGTGGAGGATGAACTTGCCGCCGTGACCGCGCCCGAATTGGAGGAAGACGCCCCCATCACCGGCCGCGTCACACTCGCCGACGGAACACCGGTCCCGGACGTCGGCGTCCTGTTGCGCACCCGTTTCCGCCTGCGTTTCAACGACGGTGACGAAAGCAACGACCCCGACGCCGGGTTCGGCGAGGCCATCGACTTTGCCTTTACTGATGAGAACGGCAGCTACCGGTTCGAACGTCCGCCGGGCGCGTACCAGGTCGAATTCTTCTCCGACGACTTCCTGCTTCGGCCGGTCAGTATCGTGCTGGAAACGCCCAGCGAAGTGATCGACGTCATCGCGGAGCCCGTACCATGAGTCGTTCTATGCACAACACCCGTATTACACGCTTCTTCGCACGTCGCATGCTCCTGCGCGTGGGTGGTCTGTTGGGGCTCGTGCTGGTCGGATGCATCGGCGGCGTGCCGAATGCAAATTCCCTGGTCAATCCGTTTATCGATCTGCCGCCGATCGTCATGAACGGTCGCTTTCAGCCCATCACCACCGACATCGTTCCGCTGGGGGAGTTCGCCGCCGGTGACGTCTTCGAGGTACACGTGGAAAGCGAGCGCGTCGAAGCCGTGCTCATCCTGACCGAAGATGAACGCTTTGAGGAGGCGGGCTCGATGGTAAGCGGCGGACCGGCCAACACGCCGTTCAACGTCCGCGTGCAGATCCCCGGACGCTACTTCGCATACATCCAGTTCGAGGCTTCGACCCCGGACACGGAGCGGACGGGCCGAATCGCGCTCTCGACAGGCGATCCGGACTATGCCCCGCCGGCGGAGCAGATCGTCGTCATCGAATTCGCCGACGGCTACCTCAGCGAACCCGGTCTCTTCGACCCCGACTCGATGACCCCGGACGATCAGGCCTTCTTCGCCTCGATCGAGGAGACCGTCGCCGACCAGGTCATCGCCGGCCTGCAGACCCTCTTCGCCGAGACGCCGATTGTCATCCTGGACGGCCGCATCGATAGCGCCGCGCCGCCTTACTCGGCCGTGCGCCTCCTGCCCGACCGCATCCTCGCTGACGAGCAGTTCGTCCCGGACACCGCCCTGCCACCGCCGGATCCGAATCGGCCGGAATGCGGGCAGCGCGTCATCTTCGGGGAGATCCTGCCGGAGGGTGTCTTCCAGGACGTGGGCAATCGGCGACACGACGACGAAGCGTTCGTCTACGTCGGCAGCTTCCAGGGACGCAGCGCGACCTGCCAGACCGCCGTCATCAACTCGGTCAACAACGTCGTACTCTCGCTCACCAACACCGCCGCCCACGAGATCGGCCATCTCATCGGGCTCTACCACACCGAGCAGATCACGGTCATGAACCGCTCTGCCACGCTCGCGTTCTTCCGCGCACTCCCCTTCGAGCGCAGCCAGATCCAGGTGGACAAACCCTTCGGCGACGATATCCGCCCCGAGGTCATCACCACGGTCATCCAGGATCCGGACGTTTACTTCCAGACCAGCTTTGGTCCGTAAGACCCATTGCATTGTCGTGGGAGATGCCGCCCGCTAATCCGCCGGGACGGGTTCCAGTTCCGGGGTGACCGGATCCGGTCGCCAGACGGTCGGCTCCGCCGATTGCTTCGCGCGGCGGCGGCTCTGCTTGCGCGGGTCGACCTTCGGCGTGGAAGGCAAATCGTCGGTCTTGAGCGGCTGTCGGATATGGTAGATGTAGAAGCTGCCGTAGGTCGCGGAGCGGTCCGTGGCGAAGAGCTTCTTGGCCAGTTCCGGCTCACTCTCGATGTGCGGCAGGATCGAATCCGGCGGCAGGAGCTCGTAGCTTCCCGAGCGGTAGATCATTGTCGAGTCCGGCTCCGCCACGCGCAGCACGCTCTTGAGCGTCGCTTCAAACACCTCCGGCGACATCCAGTCGAAGATGTCCAGCAGGTTGAACTTGTTCAACGCACCGGGCTCGAGGGTATCCAGGTACGGCCCGAGCCAGCCGTTGACCACCGTCACCCGATCCAGGTTATTGCGCAGCGTCTCGAAGTTCTCCTCCAGAAGATACGGAGGCACGCGGTTGCCGCGGAACTTGCCCGTGACGGTGACACTCAGGAAGTAATTATCGTAGATCGGCACCTGCGTCATGGCGTACTCGACACGTTCCTTGATGTAGGCGTACATGTCGTGCCGTCCGTCGACCAGCTTGTACTGCTCAGGATGGACGCCCGCCATGTACAAAAGTGGCTTGAACGCGACGAAGAGCTTGCTCGTCCCGCGCCACAGCCGCGGCGCGATCCGCTTGTGATAGAACTCCCGTTGCTCCTCGAGCGTGGGGCTTTCAAAGAAGGCGTCAATCTCCGATCGCTTGAACCCCAGCATGCGCAGGTAACCGCGAAGGATCCGGCAGAACAACCCCGTCCGGCCGTAGTTGTAAAGTCCGCGTGCGGCGATCTTCAGGTTGCGATCCCAGAAGTCACGCGACGTGGCGGAGAGATGGCGCCGGAGGCGGTTGGCATAGACGGGCTCGATGTGGGACGGCTGGCGAGCGGCAAAGATGTCGAAGAATCGCTCGTAGTCCAGCTCCGCGATGGCCGCCAGCTTCAGCTCGAGGATCGCGTTCTGGGCTGGGTTGCCATCAACGCAGATGACCTGCTTCGGCGAGGCGCAGAGAAAGTTCAGCGGATTGCACCCGGCGGACGTGATGGACACCACGCGATCCCGCCCGGTCAGTTGGAAAGCCTGGCGATCCATTTCCGGATCTTCCCAGGACATGTTGAAGACAATGCCGCTGAAGACCATGCGCTCCAGGAATGGACGCCGACCCTCGTTCGGCATGTGAATGACGGTATGCATCGGATCAATTCTCCGCACAGACGGTGAGGTTGTACCCGCCGAACCAGGAGTTCACCTCCACCCGACGGAAATTCGCTTTCATGAATTCGGCCCAGGACCGATTGACATACACGTGGTTCAGCTTCAGCCATCCCCGCATCACCGCGCCGAACGGCCCCCACGCAGGGAACTGTCCGAAATCGAGCACGACCAGCCGGCCCCCTTGAGCAAGGTGCTCGCGGGCACGCAACAGGGAGGCCTCCCAATCGGGGATCATCGTCAGGCTGTACGCGAAGAAGATGCGATCGTAAGTGCGACCGAGATCCATGGTGGTGGCGTCGCCCTGGATCAGTTCCACGTTCGGCCAGCCTTTGCGATCTACCCGCTTTCGCGCCTGGACCAGCATGTCGGCCGAAAAGTCCAACCCTTGCAGGGTGCCTGCCTGCGGGTCAAGGCGATCAAGCACGTAACGGAAATTCAGACCCGTTCCGCAGCCGACCTCCAGAACGGAACTGTCCGGACGTACCTTCAGACGTTCGACCGCACGCTTGCGACCGTGCAGGATGGTCCAGCGCGTCTGATCGTAGATCCGCGCCTGGAACCGATAGAACTTCTGAACCGCACTGTCCATCGCTGATCGAATCTCCCACCCGAGCGGGGCCGATTATACACCAATGTGCTCATTTGGCGACTGGCGGGCCTCGGCCGGGGAGTTCGCCCGAGCCTCCGGTTCCGACGTCAAGCCTTCCGCGCCTGGGGCGGTTTCCTGCCCCCAACCGGACGTCCCACGGCCGGAGGCCCCCACCATCTCGTCACGCCACCACAGCAGTTTGAGCTCACCCACGTGCGACTCGACCAGCGCCGTGCAGTTCTCGATCCAATCGCCGGTATTGAGATAAAGAATCTCCTCCATCTTCCGCATGGCTGGCTGGTGAATGTGACCGCAGACGATGCCGTCCGCCTTCCGGCGTCGCGTTTCGTCCAGGACGATCTTCTCGAAGCCGTTCAGGAACTTCACGGCATGCTTGACTTTCCGCTTGATCGCGCCGGACAGGCTCCAATACGGCTTGCCCCGCCACGCCCGGATCCGGTTCACCAGACGGTTCAGGGCGATCAACGGCTGATACGCCATGTCGCCCAGCCGCGCGATCCACGGATGCAGCACCACGGCGGTATCAAACTGATCGCCATGAACGACCCAGAGTTTCTTCCCGTCGGCCGTCTCGTGGAACGCATCCTCGACGACCTCCACGTCGCCAAGACGGTACCCGATGAACTCACGGAAGAACTCGTCGTGATTGCCTGGGATGAAGATGACCTTCGTCCCCTTGCGGGAAAACTTGAGAAGCTGGTGCAGCACCTCGTTGTACTGACGGGGCCAGTACGCCTTGCGCTGGAAGGCCCAGATGTCGATGATGTCGCCGACGAGATAGAGCGTCTCACAGCGAATCGACGTCAGAAAGTCATGGAGCGTATCGGCCTGGGCATCGCGCGCGCAGAGATGTACGTCGGAAATCCAGACCGCCCGAAATTCGCGTTTCATGAGCCTACCCTCGCGTGAAGCCGGTGCAGGGTGACGATTCCCCGGGATCGCCGAAACTCGTCCGCCGCGTCCGCGGAATGCCGGTCACCCAATGGGCACTCCCCTCTTCGGGTGACCGCGCTGCAACCCGATTCCCTCCCATGGGCGTACCGACTTCTTCTTCGTTGACCGATCGAGAACTACTCCCGTCGATCGAGATTCGTTGCAAGTCCTGTCTGCAGCCGGGTTTCCAGCGTCAGAGCATGACAACCCCATGTTAACACCGATTGAAGATGGGATGCAAACAACGTTAAGGCCATCCGTCGCATTCGCCCTGACACTGCTGCGCCGGCAGAAATCCCGGCAGATCGATGAAAAATGCCATAAGAAATGTTGCGATTTTAACAGCTTCATCAACCTCTCTTCGCAAGGCCTGCTGAATATGGGACGCGAACTGTAAGGAATCAAGTTCGGCTCTCCGGGGGCGCGCTCACGATGACTGAATCCTCCCTGACACCGTTCCGCGTGGACATTCGCCCTCGGCGGGCGTGGCAGCAAATGGCCTGGAACAGCACACGGCCGCTGGTGCATCGCTTCCTTGGCTTCGATCGGCTGAACCACATCTACCGGGATATCCTCTCGCTCGATCCCTCGCGGCCGTTCGTCGACCGGGCCCTGGACATCCTGGGTGTCGAGTACGACGCGAGCCGGCAGGAGCTGGATGCCATCCCCACGTCCGGACCGCTGGTCGCCTTTGCCAATCATCCCTTCGGTGGACTGGAGGGCTTGATTCTGACATCGCTGCTCCTGCGGGTGCGACCGGATGTGAAGCTCATGGCCAATTACCTTCTGGGGCGACTTCCGGAGTTGAGGGACTCGCAGATTCATGTCGATCCCTTCGGCGGACAGAAAGCGAATGAGACGAATCGTCGCGGACTTCGCGAGGCGATTCGATGGGTCCGCGAGGGAGGGGCATTGGCCGTTTTCCCCGCAGGCGTCGTCTCACACTATTCCTGGAAGGACAATTCCGTCACCGACCCGCCCTGGAGTTCCACGATCGCGCGAATCATCCGCACCACCGGGGCGTCCGCCCTCCCCGTTTACTTCGAGGGGCAGAACAGTTCACTGTTCCAGGCGATGGGCATGCTGCACCCGCGACTTCGGACGGTCATGCTTGGTCGCGAACTTCTCGGCAAGCAACGCCACCGCATCCAACTGCGCGTGGGCAACGCCATCGCTCACAAGGATCTGGCAACGTATGATTCCCCCGAGGAACTGATCGACTACCTGCGACTTCGCACGTATCTTCTCAAGAGCCATTCCCTTTCGTCCCCCCCGCCTCAACGTTCCCGGAGGCTGCCCACCGGACGGCGTGTCCCCATCGTCGAAGCCGAGCCCCCGGAGATTCTGGAGCGGGAACTTGCACGATTGCCGGACGACCACCATCTTCTGCGCAGCCGGGAATTTGACGTGTTTGTGTCCCGGTCGCTGCGGATTCCGCACATCCTTCATGAGATCGGGCGGCTCCGCGAAGTGACCTTCCGCGCTATCGGCGGAGGCACCGGCAACACCATCGATCTGGATCGCTTCGATGAACGCTACCATCACCTCTTCGTGTGGGACCGGAAGCACTCCCGACTCGTCGGGTCCTACCGCATGGGGCTCACCGATGAACTCCGGCGCGACCATCCCACGCGACACCTGTACACCGCCACACTGTTCCGCATTCAGCCCCGGCTGTTCGACGAGATGGGACCGACGATTGAACTCGGACGCTCCTTCGTCCGTCAGGAGTACCAGAAGAGCTACTCCTCACTGCTTCTCTTGTGGAAAGGGATCGCCCGGTTCGTCGCGCGGCATCCGCGGTACCGTAAGCTCATCGGACCGGTCACGATCAGCAATCACTATCACTGCGTGACGCAGGATCTGCTGATCGCCTTTCTGAAGACACAGGATCGCAGATCGGAACTGCAATCCCTGGTCAGCGGGCGCCATCCGCCCCGACGACTTCGCCGCCTTCAACATGAGCATCGCCTGGTGAGCCGCGTCGTCCGCGAGATCCGTGAGGTGGACAATCTCGTGCGCGAAATCGAAAGCGACCAGAAATCGATCCCGGTCCTCCTTCGCCAGTACTTGAAGTTCGACGCCAAACTGCTCGGGTTTACCATCGACCCGAATTTCAGCGAGGCGCTGGACGCGCTGATGCTGGTCGATCTGCCCTCCGCGGACCCCTCGGTCCTGGCGCGCTATTTCGAACGCGAGGAACTCGCGAGTTATCTCCGCTACCATGGAGTCTCAGGGGTCACATCGAATGCGGAAAGGGTTCCGGACCTGGTGGCGTCCTGACGAGCGCGAGCATTACCCACCTGTGGGCGAAATTGCGTCATTCGAGACCGCCTGTCGACGTCGCATGAATCTCCGATACCCGATGACCGGCAAGACCCAGACGTAGGGTCGTAACGCCAGCCACGCGGCACACCCTCCGATGATCGCGCCGACCAGGCAATCGCTCATCCAGTGCACGGCATCGAAATAGCGCGACAGTCCACAACCGATCGCAAGCGTCCAGCAGAACCAGGCCAGTCGCGGATAGAACCAGGCCAGGGAGAGCATGAAGGCAAACGCAGCGGCGGTGTGGCCCGAGGGAAATGACTCCGTCTCACTGTCGCGATCGCCGAAGGCAACACCTCGCCAGGGCTGCCACGTTCCGAGGTCCGGGTCGAGAATCTGCACGTCATCTTTTTTTTCCGTAATGAAGACCTCCGGCCGGTCGCGCACGACAATGGCCTTGCCCAGATTGGCCCCGACGGCGGCCAGGAGTTCGGCGAACAGCACGACTGCGATGATCGTCCATCGCCGGCGGTCATAAGTGGCGACGAGAATCAGGGCTACGAGCACGAAGAAGAACTCGCCCACTTCGCGAAACCCGCCA
The DNA here is from genome assembly GCA_964618455.1 of uncultured Planctomycetales bacterium. GTDB lineage: Bacteria > Planctomycetota > Phycisphaerae > UBA1845 > PWPN01 > CAZUAQ01. The sequence continues at coordinate 12,606 of CAZUAQ010000022.1, forward strand.
AGCAGACTGCGAAACAGATCGTCCGGATCTCCGATCGTGTCGCACTTCCAGCGCATCAACGCCACGTCATAGCGCAACAAAAATCCCAGCACAACGGCAAGCAAAGCGGCAATGCCGACGCGCAGGCCCCACACGGGCGCGGAGGCGTTGCGCGGCAAGGGTAAAACGATTTCATCCTTGGCGGGCGGCGTGAGATCCACTGCGTCGAATTCGCGTCTCATGAGGACGACCATTATGATGACAAGTGAGGAGCCTGCCAAACCGACGACTCTTCTCGCGAAAGGTCTCTGCCCTTGTCCGACCCTCAGGGTACAACGCCTCCCCCCAATGAACTTGCCGTCGAACGCTTTCTCACCTGGCAGGACATCGGTCTGATCGCGGCGGTGGCGTTGCTGATCCTGCTTCCCGGGCTCGATAACCGATTCATCGATCGCGACGAAGGCTGGTATGCCGAGGTCAGCCGCGAGATGGTGCGGTCGGGTGACTGGCTGATCCCCGAGTATCTCGGCGAACCGTGGCTGCACAAACCGCCGCTCACCTATTGGCTGGTCTCCGCCAGCTTCACGCTCTTCGGACTCGGCGAATGGCAGGCGCGGCTGATCCCGCTGCTGGCGACGATCGCCAATGCGGTGCTGGTCGGCCGATTGGCAGCGCACATGTTCGGCCGCGGCGTGGGCCGGTTGGCGGGGCTGATCTTCATCACCTTCGGACTCACCGCCGTCACCGGCAAGATGCTGCTGACGGATGCGGTCATGCTGACGTGTACGCTGGTCGCGATCGACGCGCATTGGCGCATGGCCCGGGAGGCGGTGACGTGGGAGCGCATCACGATCTACGGCATCGCCATCGGCCTCGGCATGCTCGCCAAGGGACCGGCCACGCTGCTGTTCGCCGGCGCGTTCGCGCTGGGACTGCTGCGATGGGAGCGGACACGCGCGTGGATCGCGAACGTGCGGTGGTGGGCGTTCCTGCCGATCGCCCTGGCGGTCGCCCTTCCGTGGTTCATCGCCGTGGCGCAGCAGGAGTGGGATGAACTCGTCAGAAATTTCTTCGGGTATGAAATAGCTGATCGCATCCAGAACCCCGAGCACCGCCACGCCGCACCGCCCGGCTACTACTTCCTGATCAGTCTCGGCGGACTGCTGCCGTGGACCCTCTTCATTCCGGTGACGCTCGTGGAATCCTGGAAGCACGCCCGGGAAGACCGCACTGTGAGCATTGTGCTTATCTGGCTGGCGGTGCCGTGGATCCTGCTCGAACTCATCTCCAGCAAGCTGCCGCACTACATCCTGCCCTGTTACGTGCCGCTGGCCATCCTGCTCGCGCGGATCACTTACCTGGCGTTGGTGCCCGAACGGAAATGGATCGAGATCCCCAAGTGGGAGCGGCGCGGGCTTGTGGCCTGGCCGATCGTGATGATGGTGGTCGGACTCGGATTCGCCGTCGCCATGCTCGTCCTCAGCCGGGCGCCCTGGGCGTGGGCGGGTGCCGCGGCGGGAATCAGCCTGATCGCCGGATTCGCCTGGGTGCTGAAGCAACTGCGCACGCAGCCGTTGACGCATGCCTGGGCGGGTGGCATCCTGGTGACGCTCATCTTCCACTTCATCGTGGGTGCCGTGATGTTCCGCTTCCTCGAGCCGCACCGCTTCAGCGTCCAGCTCGGTCAGACGCTGCGGCAGACCGCCGACTATTCCCATGACATCGTGCTCTGCGGCTACAAGGAGCCGACCACGTTCTTCTATCTGGATCGCAGCGCGGAGGTCGTCCATCGCGACAACCTGGCCCAGCGCTTGAACAAAGCCGAAAGGCCCGTGGTGCTGGCGATCACGGACGAAGAGTTCGAACAACTGGACGAGCCCACGCGCGCGTTGATCTCACCGATCCTTCGCGAGGAACGCCTCGACGGGTTCAATTACGTGAAGATGGAAGAAGTCGGCGTGCGTTACGGACTGTTCGAGCCGCGGCCCAGGTAGGTATACCCTTCCAGGCCGTTCTCATATTTGCGGAGGAATTGCCCGGCTTCCTCGAAGGAGATCGTTCCCGCGCGGACCGCCGCCTCGACCTTGGTGCGAAGCGCTCCGACCAGCCCGTCGGCGGAATACGCCACGTAGCCCAGCACTTCACGCGTTGTATCCCCCTTGACCACATGCTCGATGCGATATCCGCCATCCTCCTCCAACCGGACATGCACGGCATTCGTATCGCCGAAGAGGTTGTGCATGTCTCCGAGGATTTCCTGGTACGCGCCGGTGAGAAAGACGCCGAGGATGTAAGGTGATCCATTCAGGGGGTGAAGCTCGAGCGTCGACTTCACGTCGCGCAGATCGATGAAGCGATCGATCTTGCCGTCGGAGTCGCAGGTGATGTCCCCGAGAATCGCGCGGCGGGTCGGCTTCTCGTCCAGGCGATGAATCGGCAGGATGGGGAACAACTGCTGCACCGCCCAGAAATCCGGCACCGACTGGAAACAGGAAAAGTTGCAGAAATACGTGTCGGCCATGGTGCGCTCAAGGCCTTCCAGCTCGTCCGGCACGTAATCGAGCTCGCGCACGATGCGCAGAATCTTGTGAGCGCAGGACCAGAAGATGCTTTCGACCAGGCTGCGGTCCGCCAGGGAAAGATAACCGTGGCGAAACAGGCTCATGCAGTCGTCGCGGTAGTGCAATGCATCGTGGTAGACTTCCTGGAAGTTCTTCCGCGTGATCGTCTTGTGGACCTCGAGCAGATTGTGGAACGAGTCGGGTTTGTCCTCCGGCAGGCTGGAGGGAATCTCCACTTCGCCCATGCTGCTCGTGCCGAGCACGTCGAAGACCAGCACGCAGTGATGCGCGGTCACGGCGCGGCCCGATTCCGAGACGATGTGCGGGTGCGGCACTTCTTCACGGTCGCAGGCATCCAGAACGGCAGCCACGACGTCGTTGGCGTACTCCTGGACCGAGTAATTCGTGCTGCTGGCGAAAACCGTGTGCGAGCCGTCGTAGTCCACCGCCAGTCCACCGCCGACGTCGAAGTACTTCAGCGGAGCGCCAAGTTTGACCATCTCCACGTAGATCCGGCAGGCCTCCTGCAGCCCGTCGCGCACCGAGCGGATGTTGGTGATCTGGCTGCCCAGGTGGAAGTGCAACAGTTCGAGGCAGTCGATCATGCCGCGATCCTGGAGAAACGTAATGGCCTCCACGAGCTCACGGACCGTGAGTCCGAACTTGGAACGATCCCCGCCCGAGGATTCCCACTTGCCCGCGCCGCGGCTGGCCAGTTTCGCCCGGACGCCGATGTGCGGCTTCACCCCCAGCGCTTCGGCCTGTTCGGCGATCAGGTGCAGCTCGCTGAACTTCTCGACCACGAGGATGACCTGCTTGCCGATCTTGGTCGCGAGCATGGCCATCTCGACATATTCGCGATCCTTGTAGCCGTTGCAGATGATGAGCGCGTCGTCATGCTTGAGCATGGCGATGACGGCCAGCAGTTCCGGCTTGGAGCCTGCCTCCAGCCCGAACCGGTACGGCTTGCCGTAGCTGACGATCTCCTCGACGACGTGGCGCTGCTGGTTCACCTTGATCGGATAGACACCGAGATACTGCCCTTTGAACTCGTACTCGCGGATGGCGGTGGCGAACGCTTCGTTGATGACCTCGACGCGGGCGCGCAGAACATCCGACAGGCGGATCAGAATCGGCAGGTGAATCCCGCGTCGCTGCAGCTCGTCCACAACCTTCTTCAGATCCAGAGTCGGACCCGACGGCCCCTCGGGATGGACGCAGACATTTCCGAAATCGTTGATGGAGAAGTAAGGGGACCCCCAGTTCGGAATATTGTACAACTCCATGGCATCGCGCACGGTCCAGCGCTTCATGGAGTCTTCCTTCTCGTGAAATACGGGGCGTTGAAGCTTCCCCATCTCGACCTTCCTCTCATCGCGCGTTTGCCCGGCCCGCCGGGTTCGGTAACCACCACTTGAACGGCAACCTGCCGACACGTGGCAAGGGGCAACCTGTCTATTGTGATTCTTCAGGGACTAACGTCAAGCGAACAAGGCGTGAAAGCTCGCCCGACCTGATGCCTTAACCCGCCTGCTCCCGAAGGCAGTTCTTCATTGTAGCGCGCATGGCGCGAAGGGCCTGACCGCGATGACTGATACCGTGCTTCTGCTCGGGAGACATCTCCGCCGCCGTCATGTTCGAGGGCGGATGGAAGAAGAGTGGATCGTAACCGAAACCGTTGCACCCTCGCGGCGACTCCAGGATGCGGCCCTCCACCGTCCCTTCTGCCCGGGCCAGCACGCGATCGCCCTCGGCCAGCACAAGCACGCATCGAAACCGTGCCGTGCGCCGCGATTCCGGCACACCCTGGAGGCGTTCGAGGAGCAGTGCATTGTTGGCGTCGTCCGTCGCGTCCTCACCGGCGAAGCGTGCCGAGCGGACACCGGGCTCACCGTCCAGCGCATCGACCTCCAGCCCCGAGTCGTCCGCCAGCGTCCACAGGCCCGACCGCCGCGCGTAGCAGGTGGCCTTCAACTCGGCGTTGGCGACGAACGTCTCGCCATCTTCCTCCGGCACCGGCCAGCCTTGATCCACCTCCGACAGCAGCCTCCAGCGCACCGGAACGGGTTGCGCCTCCTCGTCCACACCGAGAATCTCGCGGATTTCCTTCGCCTTCTTCGGATTATTCGTCGCGATCAGAATCTCTCGCATGGCACCCGCCCAACCGCATTACCGCAGCGTCTCGAGTTCGTCCTTCTCGGGCACCTTCACCAGGAACGACGTGATCGGTTCCATCCGGCCCGAAGCGTTCATGTACTTGCGGAGATGGCCGTTCTCGGTCACATGCTGGAATTCATCGGGGTTGCGCGCGATCAGCCGCTGAACGCGCGGCCCCAGTTGCGGGCCCTCCGGCGTCTGCACAATATCATCGTCATCGAAATTGCCGATGAACACGACGCTCTCCACGTCCCCGTGATGCACATAGGCTTCGTACTGCTCCTTGCGAAGACTCGCGACGTACTGGTTGGCGGCCCTGGTCCGCCCGTTGAACGTCGGTGTGTCGTAGAAGACGGCGATCTGCAGCGTATAAGGACCGGTCGCCTGATCGACGGTCCACGTGGTCGGGGTCTGCTCCACCGGCCTGTCCACCAATTCCGGCATGGCATAGATGAAGGGGCGGGACCGATTGACCGTCAAGCCGCGGATCAGGGCGATGTCCTCGCGGAAGTCGTTGCCGAACTGCAGTTCCCCGTTGTGGGCACGCTTCCTGTACGAGCCGTAATAGATCACGCTGCCTGTAGCCGAGGAATCCAGCCGGATTTCCGAGCCGTCCAGCCCCTGAACGCGCGACATCCACATCCCCAACTGCCGGCACAACGCCTCGTGGTTGGGTGCCTGGGACTCGAAGCACCTGATGGTCCAGCGCTCCTGGCCGCCCCCGCCAAACAGCGCTCCGCCGTCGAAGAGACCTCCACCCCCGCCGGCGGATTCGGTCGGGCGTGGATTGAACCAGGACTCCCTCTTCGGTTGCTCCTCGGCATCACGACCGAAGAGCGTCTCCCCCGAATCCAGCCCCGGCCCCGTCGTCTCACACCCGGCAAGCCCCGCCACCAGGCAGACGAGGGCAAGCACGCCTGCGCCGTCACGGTACCGAAGTCTCAACCTCATGTGCATGGATCACCTCGATGTCACTCGTCGCGCCAATGCCTTCCGCTGGCCCTCGATGAGCTTGCGTATGCCTTTGCGCGCCAGATCGAGCATCTTGTCCAGTTCCTTGCGCTCGAACGGCATGCCCTCGGCACACCCCTGGACTTCGACGAACTTGCCGGAACCGGTCATGACCACGTTGAAGTCGACCTCGGCCCGGGAGTCCTCGACGTAGTTGAGATCGAGCAGAATGCGACCGTCCACCTTGCCGACGCTCACCGCCGCCAGTGGCTCGATGATCGGTGATTGGGCAAGACGTTTCTCCCGGCGGAGCATTCGAACGGCATCGGCCAGCGCGACGTACGCCCCGGTGATCGCCGCCGTACGCGTACCCCCATCCGCCTGAAGTACGTCGCAATCCAGCCAGATGCATCGTTCGCCGAGGGCTTTCATGTCGATCACGCTGCGAAGCGATCGGCCGATGAGACGCTGAATCTCCGTCGAGCGGCCGTCGACCTTCTTGCGACTTCGACTCCGACGTCGACCGGTCGAACCCGGCAACATGTCGTACTCCGCCGTGACCCATCCACGCCCCTGGCCCTCCATCCACTCCGGCACCCCCTCTTCGACGGTGGCGGTACAGATGACGGCGGTATCCCCCGTGCGGATCAGCACCGCCCCGGGGCAATTCCGAATGTAGTTTCGTTGGATCTCGAGTGGGCGAAGCGCGTCGGCCCGCCGACCGTCGTGACGACTCATACGCATTCCCTCACGTCAATCGGTCCGGAATCCCGCACGCCGCAGATGCCCCGCGGCTTCAGCCCTGGCGCGACAGCAACACCTCCAGCAACGCCCGCTGGGAGTGAAGCCGGTTTTCGGCCTGCTGGAAGATGATGGATTGGGATCCGTCGATCACCTCGTCCGTGATTTCCTGGTTTCGGTTCGCCGGCAGGCAGTGCATCACCACCGCCGTCGATTTGGCGCGCTCGAGCAGCTTCGCGTTCACCTGGTACGCCGCGAAATCCTTCTCGCGCTGGGCGCGCTGATCTTCCTGCCCCATGCTCGTCCACACGTCCGTGTAGATGACGTCGACGTCGGCGACCGCCTCGCCGGGGTCGGTGGTCACGGATACTTCGGCCTGGGTCTTGGCCGCCTCGGACCGCGCGAATTCCATGACCCCCTGATCCATTTCGTAGCCTTCCGGCGTCGCGAGATTGAACGACATGCCCGTGCGCACGCAGGCATTCATCAGCGAGCGCGAGACGTTGTTCGAATCACCGATGTACGCGACGCGAAGCCCTTGCGTATCGCCGAAGTGTTCGCGGATGGTCATCACGTCCGCCAGCGCCTGGCAGGGATGCGCCCAGTCACTCAGGCCGTTGATCACCGGCGTCACGCTGTGCGCCGCCAGTTCGATGACCGTCTGATGCGCGAAGACGCGTGCCACGATGACGTCACACATCGACGCCATCACCCGGGCGATATCCTTGATCTCCTCCCGGTGATTCACGCCGATCTGGTGATCTTCGAGATTGATGGCATGTCCACCCAACTGGGCCATGGCCGCTTCAAAACCCAGCCGCGTCCGCAGCGAGGATTTCTGGAAGATCATCGCCAGCACCTTGCCCTGAAACGCGGGGGCGAGTTCCCCCCGTTTGAACGCGGACTTCCGGGCGATCGCGAAGTCCACCAGTGCGGCGAACTGATCGCAGCCGATGTCACGCACCGAGAGATAGTGCTTGAGCGGCAGAAGATTCTTCGGAATGTCGGTCGTCATGAGGTCACCAATCGACTTTCGCAGAAGCGCATCGCCTCGGACAGAATCGTGAACGCCTCGTCCACCTCCTCCTCGGAGATCGTCATGGCCGGGAGCATCCGCAACACCATCTCCTGCGTGCAATTGATTCGCAATCCGCGCTCCAGGGCGGCCTCGACGATCGGCGCGCCGGGCAGCGAGAGTTCGATCCCGATCATCAGACCGCGTCCGCGGACTTTTTCGATGAAGCCGAAATCGTTCTGCAGTTGCCGCGCCTTGTCCAGGATGAGTTCCCCGAGGCGCGCGGCCCGCTCGAGCAACTGCTCCTGCTCGATGGCTTCAAACATGGCAATCGCCGCCGCCGCGACCAGGGGATTGCCACCGTACGTCGTCGCATGGGAACCCGGCGAGAGCGAAGCGGCCACTTCCGGCTGGGCGACCATCGCCCCGATCGGCGCCCCACCACCCAGGGCCTTGGCCAGGGTGATGATGTCCGGCTCGATGTTCTCGTGCTGGTAACCGAACCACCGGCCCGTCCGCCCGCAGCCGGTCTGCACCTCGTCCAGGATCAGGAGCATCCCGTGCTCGCTGCACAGATCCCGGAGCGCGGGCAGGTAACCGTCGTCCGGGATATTGACTCCGCCTTCGCCCTGGATCGGCTCGACCAGTACCGCCGCCGTCTCGTCCGTGATGGCAGATGCCACCGCGTCCACATCGTTGAACGGCACGTACACGAATCCGGGGACAAGCGGCTCATGGCCGGCATGAACCCGTGACTGCGCGGTCGCGGACATGGCCCCGAACGTTCGCCCATGGAAGCCCCGCTCCATGGTAATGATCTTGTAACGCCCCTCGGCGGTATGACGCCGAGCCAGCTTGATGGCGGCCTCATTGGCCTCGGCGCCGCTCCCGCAGAAGAAACTCATCCCCCCGAAGCCGTGACGGTGAATCAGTTCCGCCAGACGGCCCTGCGCCTCGGTATAAAACGTGTTGTCCACGTGAATGAGGGTGCCCGCCTGTTCGCGAATTGCCTCCACGACGCGCGGGTGACAATGACCCAGCAGACTGCATCCCCAGCCAGGAAAGAGATCCAGGTAACGCTTCCCGCGCGCGTCCCACATCTGCGAGCCTTCCGCTCGCGCGATCACCACGGGGATGCGTCCATAATTCTGGATGACGCATTGCTGAAATTGCGCCAGGGTCTCGTCCGCGCTCATGCACACCTCTCTTCCGGAATCCAACGCCCACGGCACCCGCGCCGGACGCGACCGCATGGGCGAAACTACCATTGTAGCTCAATCGCCGCGCCGGCCACAACCGGTCTTCGGATCGATGCCCGACCTGGAGAGGCTTGACTCCGGGTGCTCATCAAGAACCGCTGAACATGAAGAGATTCCGCGGGCCATGATCATCCGGACGGCTCAATGGGGATGCTGCGGCGGCCTCATGCCTCCCTCGCCCCGATCACTTTTTACGCTTCACGGTGCGCTGCTTCCGCTTGCCCCGCTTCGGGATATCCGGCTGATCGCTTTGCGCTCGCCCGACCGGCCGCTTTCGAACGCCTTTCTGAGCGCGACCGGGCAACGTCGAGACATCCACAGGACGACGCGATTCCGGAATGGCGATCTCCCGTTCCCCGGACAGGTAAGCCCCGGTGAGTGACTGCTTCTCCTCACGAAGATCCTCCAGCGACCCCATCCCCACCACGTCACCGCCACGCACACCTGGCCCGGGACCAAAGTCCACCACCAGGTCCGACTCCCGCATCGTCTCCTCGTCATGTTCGACGACGATCACCGTGTTCCCCATATCCCGGAGACGCTTCAGACTTTCCAGCAGCTTCTTGTTGTCCCGGGCATGAAGTCCGATCGAGGGTTCATCCAGGACGTAGAGCACGCCTACCAGCCCACAGCCGATCTGCCCCGCCAAGCGAATCCGCTGGGACTCGCCCCCGCTGAGCGTCGGCGCCGTGCGGTCCAGCGTGAGATAATCCAAGCCCACGTTCGACAGGAAGCCCAACCGCCCGCGTACCTCCTTCAGGACCTCCGCCGCAATCACCGACTCCACGTCATTCAATGCGATCGCTTCAAAGAAGGCAGCCGCGTCTTTGACGGAGAGGGCCACCACCTCCGGCAGAGACCTCCCGTTGATCCGCATGGCCCGGGCCTGACCGTTCAGCCGCGCTCCGCCGCACGCGCTGCAGGGCCTCCGCCGCATGTACTTCTCGTAATACGCCCGGACGAACCCCGCCTTGGCCTGGCGGTACTTGCTCTGCAGTTCCGCGATGACCCCTTCGAATGGCCCGCCGTGCTTCCATACGCCGCGCCCGTAACGCCACTGATACGTGATGTGAGCATCCCCCGTGCCATAAAGCAGGGCATCCCTGGCCTCCTGAGGCAGCGCGTTCCACGGCTTGCGGATGTCAAACCCGACATGCCGGGCGACCCCCTCGTAGATGTGCCTCCGCCATTTGCCAGGTTTCGTGCGCATCGGCTCGATCACCGGGGCGTAGAAGGGAAGCGTCGGATCCGGAATCATCAGGTCCACATCAAAGTCGGTGAGCGATCCCATGCCGTCGCACTGCAGGCACATGCCCGTCGGCGAATTGAAGCTGAACAGTTGCGGGGATGGGGCATCGAATCCGATGCCGCAGTTCACGCAGGCGTACTTCGAGGAGAGCACCAGCTTCCCCTCGCTCTCGTCGCGCGATCGAGCCCTCTTCCCTTTCCGGCCGTCGCTTCGGGCATCCCGTCCGGAGGCCGCCGCCTCATTCGTGTCGGCGGGCAACACCATCACCGTGCCGTCGCCCAAGGCCAGAGCATTCTCCACCGCCTCGGAAAGACGCGAGCGACCGGCCTCCCCGATCGTCACCCGATCGACGACCACCTCGATATCGTGCCGGTTGTTTCTCGTCAGTGCCGGTGGTTCTGAAAGGTGGATGATGTCACCATCGACACGGGCCCGCACGAACCCGCGCCGTCGCAGGTCCGCCAGCAGGTCCACGTGCTCGCCCTTCTGGCCGCGGACCACCGGGGCCAGAATCAGGACCCGCGATCCCTCCTCCAGCAGCGCGATACGGGCGACGATCGACTCCGACGTCTGGGCGGTGATCGGCTGATCACACTTCGGGCAGTGCTGTTTTCCGACCCGGGCGAAGAGCACGCGAAGAAAGTCGTAAATCCCCGTCACGGTGCCGACCGTGCTCCGCGGGTTCCAGCCGGCGGACTTCTGCTGGATGGCGATGGCGGGGCTCAAACCGGTGATCTGATCCACGTCCGGCTTGGACAGTTGCATCAGAAACTGCCGGGCATAGGCACTCAGAGATTCGATATACCGACGCTGCCCTTCGGCGTAGAGCGTGTCGAAAGCGAGGCTGCTTTTTCCGCTTCCCGAGACGCCGGTAAAACAGATCAGGCGATTCTTAGGCAGGTTGAGAGAGACGTTGCGAAGGTTGTGCTCGCGCGCCCCTCGGACGCTAATCCCTTGCTGTTCAATGACTTGCTTCCGTCTTCGGGCCACAGGACATTACCTCGCAACTGGCATTGTAGCCGTTGAGGCGCCGCCCAACCATGCCGCCAGGGGGCACGGAGACCCAACCCCTAACCTTCGCACCGCTCGGGTGTCTACTCTCGTGTGTACGGTCCCCTGTGACCGGCATCGAGTACGAGAACAACGACGGGAGAAAGACAGATGTGGACGATCCGTCAGAAACTGATGCGATGGATGATGATTTTGACCATGGGCAGTGTCGCCGGCACCGGTGTGGAGTGCGACCTCGAGGACGGCGAACTGGAAATCGACCTGCCCGACCTCGACCTCATCTACGATGATTATTACTACGGCGGCGGCTATTACTATGAAGAGGTTTACTACGACGACGTCTGGTATCCCTGCTGCTGGTGAGGCCGCCGGTCCCAGACTCAGAATCGTGCATCGTCTTTCGGCTTCATCGAGACGACCACGCCGATATCTTTCCCGATCGCGGCCAGTTCTTCCTGCGTCTTGCCCGCATCGACGTAGTTCGGCAGTTCCACCTCGATCATCATCACGTAAAGCGGCTGCTCGTGATGAATCACCTCGGTCTGCAGATTGGTGATGTTGATGCTGTGCGTCGCCAGGTGGCCCGTGATTTTGTGCACGATGCCCTTGCGATCGGCACCGTAGACGTGGATGAAGTGCTTGGGCACTTCGGGCCTTGTTTCCGAAGCCTCCTCGGGCCGCAGATCCTGAATGTGCAGGCTGAGCCCTTTGGATTTCACCGCCGGGGTGAGGTGCTCCGCCAACTGTTCGCCCAGTAACCCCTCGGGCATGCGAATCATGAGCATGCAGGCAAAGTTGGGGCCCAGCCGCGACATCTGCGAATCCTCGATATTGCAGTCGCTCGACACCAGAACCTCGGCGATGGAGGAGACGATGCCGGGTTGATCCTTGCCGCTGGCAGTCAGTAGTGCATAGTTGGGCATCGCTGCCGGAACCTCCACGTCGGTTTCCATCGGGGGCGGGATGAGCGAGTTGCGTTCACCAGAGCAACTCCTTACCCGCCGAACGGGACAATACCAAATCCTTCAGGAACTCAGTTTAGGTCAAGGCAGGAGCGTCACGCAATGAGCATTGCTGTTGGGCGCGCGAACGGCCTTGTTCACCAGGGCATCGGCCGGCGTAAATAGTTCCCGCACCGAAACTTGGCGGCCCCCCGGCCAACTTGACCGCCGTCCATGTTAGCTTATAATGAAGCAGGTGATAGTGCGCGTGCATTTTTCACGTAACGTATTCATTTACATAAAGTTACGTGACAGGATCCCAAAGGTGGAACCATCGGGAAGCCCCATACGCGCGATCGGAAATCGGCTTATGTCCGGGTCAGAATCGTTGAAAGATTCACCGGGCCGCAGAAAAAGGAGCAGCGACTCTTACGGATCACGGCCTCTTCCGCAGGGAACAGGTCGGAATCGTTCGACCGAGAGACGCGGGTTGTAAATTCCCAGATTACCGGGCGCCTGCGAACTTGTGTCGAACCCCTCAAACTCTCGCAGATGCGATCGGCCCTGTGCCGGTTGCCGTCAGCGAGCTGTTTGAGATCGGGACCGCCGACATGTCGGCCGTCGTCACTGGACAGTCAGCTTCAACTCAACTCAGGGAGTCGAACAACACCGGATCCGCCCGATGACATCAGGGATCAACTTCCGGGAGAGACCCGTTTCCGTCTCTCGCGGTGAAGCATGGTAGGTTCGTGAACAGGGTCTGACGCAGACCCCGTTAACGAATCCAGGCAGGATGCCCTGTCACGGCATAGGGCAATCGTCCTGCCGAGGTCCCGCGGCCGGTTTTTCCCTGAGCGAGTTCGAAGGTCTGCTACTGTTGCGACGCCTCCCCGAAACCCCTTCCGTTCGAGTTTCCCTCACCGATTTCCCAGAACGATTGCGAGACTTCTCTCCGGGCGGCGGATCGTCATTGTGGCGTGTTCGTCCTGCCGGAGTCTGATAAAGAGCGAGGAAGGTGAGACATGTCACTGCCGATTATCCTGGCAGACCTGACGATTGTCTGGATCCTCCTCGGCCTCGTCATCGGTGCGGGTGGGACCTTCCTGGCGCTTCAGGTCCTGGGCAAGCAAAAGCTCGTCCAGGCCAAACGCGAGGCGGAGTCCACGATCGATGACGCGAAAAAGCAGGCCGAGGTCCTGGTCAAGACGGCGCAGGTCGATGCCAAGGCGGAATTCATCAAGCGGATGGAGGAGTTTGAGAAACACAGCGCCGGGGTGCGCGAGGAGCAGAAGGAGGCGGAACGACGCCTCGAGAAACGGGAAGACAATCTCGACAAGAAGCTGGACACACTGACCACCAAGGAACGTGCCCTCGAATCAGCGGAAAACAAACTGGCCGATCGGCGCGAAGCGATCGAAAAACGCGAGGACGAACTCGAAGGCATCCTCGAAGATCAGCGGGAGCACCTGATTCGCATCTCGGGTATGAGCCACAACGACGCCCGGGAGGAACTCCTTCGGCAGGTGCGCGAGGAAGTCGAGCACGATGCGGCGGAACTGGTCGACAAGATCATTACCGATGCGAAGGAAACTGCTTACGAAAAGTCGCGCGAAGTCGTCGTGACCGCCATTCAGCGTTATGCAGGCGAACACACCAGCGCGAGCACGGTCAGCACGGTGGATGTGCCCTCGGACGACATGAAGGGCCGCGTCATCGGCCGCGAGGGGCGGAATATCCGGGCCTTCGAGAAGGCTTCGGGCGTGGACGTGATCGTCGACGACACACCCGGCGTGGTGGTGGTCAGCGCGTTCGATCCGGTCCGCCGCGAAATCGCCCGCCTGGCCATGGAGAAGCTCATCCAGGACGGGCGGATTCACCCGACGCGCATCGAGGAGGTCGTGGCGGAAACGACCGAAGAGGTGCAGCGGGAAATCATCGACCGGGGCAAGAAGGCGTCGATCGAGGCGAATGTCGGAGGTCTGAATCGCAAGCTGATCGATCTGCTTGGACGGCTGAGCTTCCGGACCAGTTACGGGCAGAACGTGTTGCGTCACAGCATCGAGGTGGCGTACCTCTGCCAGGTGATCGCGGATGAACTCGGTCTCGACGGTAAACTGGCCCGGCGGTGCGGACTGCTGCACGATATCGGCAAAGCCGTTGACCACGAGATCGAGGGCGGCCATCCGCAGATTGGCGCGGACATCTGCAAGCGATTCAACGAGCGCCCCGAAGTGCTCAATGCCATCGCCGGCCATCATGGCGACATCCCCGCCACGAGCCCGTACACACCGCTGGTGGCGGCCGCCGACGCGGTCAGCGCATCACGCCCCGGCGGGCGGCGCGAGTCCCTCGAACGTTACATCAAGCGGCTGGAGCAGCTCGAAGGCATCGCCAGTGATTTCCAGGGTGTCAAGCAGTCCTACGCGGTGCAGGCCGGTCGTGAAGTGCGCGTCATCGTGGATGCCAATCGGATCGATGATCAAATGGCGGCCAAGATCGCCTACGACATTGCCAAGCGCATCGAGGACGAGATGACTTATCCCGGCGAGGTGAAGGTGACGCTTCTGCGCGAGGTCCGCGCGGTCGAATACGCAAGATAACGCCGGCTGGGACGTCACACGGTCTGGAGTGATACGGTCTGGTGTAACTCGTCTCCCCGTCCCTGAAGGGCCGTCAGTCCTGGGCGTGGTCAGTCCTGGGCGTGGTCAGTCCAGGGCGTTGATGGTTTGATCCAGCAACCTGCGGAATTCCGCCGGGCCGGAAACGCGGTAACGCGCACTCGTGTTGCCGGGTCCGATCTTGACGCTGATCAGCTTGTCGAGGTGAGCCTGGAACATGCTCTCGTCGGTCTGGTCGTCCCCGCTGCAGAGGATGGCCCCGTACTGGTTGTTGGTAATGAGCGTCTCGATCGCTTTGCCCTTGGACACCTGCATCGAACTGACTTCGACGATCGATTTCCCGTAATGCACTTCCACCGGCAGATTGGCCACCACGTCGGTCAACTCGCCCACCAGCAGATTCGCCTTCCATTTGCCGAATTCCGGATCGCTCCGGCGGTAATGCCAGACCACGGAAGAGACCTTCTCTTCGATGCGGCTTCCCGGCGTCGAGTCCTCGTAGTGTGCGAGCAGCGGCAGCACGTCCTCCTTCCAGGAGAGATCGACGTTGGGGATGACTTCCCTCCACTCGCCCGTGGTGGCGTTGCGGTACCGCATGCCGTGCTCGGAGATGAGCGAGAGATTCATGTGCCCGAACCATTTTTCGAGGTCGGCCCGTTTCCTGCCGCTGACGATCCAGACCCGGTTCTGATCGCGTGCGGTCAGCCGTTCGAGCAGCCCGTAGATTTCGTCTGTCGGTGACGCCGCGTCCGGATCGTTCTCGAACTCGCGAAGTGAGCCGTCGTAGTCGAGGCAGAACACGAGAGGCGTGTCGGCGGACTTCAGCGTCTTGACGATCTCACCGGAGGCCTCGACCCCCTCGATCGGGGCATCGGCGGTGAATTCGTGCGAGGTGAGATCCTTGAGGAACAGCTTGGCCCAGTAGCGGGCGTCATTCTTCAGGACGCGGTTACGCATGAGACGCATGCGTCCGGCCTTCCGCGGCTGCTCCATGGCGATGGCTTCATTGAGCTTGGTCGCCACGTCGTCGATGTCATAGGGATTGACGATGACGGCGTCGAACAGTTCGTGGGCGGCGCCGGCGAACTCGCTGAGAATCATCACGCCGTTCTCATCCGTACGGCAGGCCACGTATTCCTTGGCGACGAGATTCATGCCGTCGATGAGCGGCGTCACCAGGGCCACATCCGCCAGGCAGTACAGCGCACAGAGTTGCGTGAAGGTCACCGACTGAAAGATGAAATGCACCGGCGCGTTGTCGACGGTGGCATGCTTGCCGTTGATCTTACCCACCAGCGATTCCACCTCCTCGCGGAGAATCTGGTATTGCTCGACTTCGCCGCGGGAAGGCACATTGATCATGACGAAACAGATTTTGTCCTTGTCCTCGTAGTTCTCAAGGAAGCGATCGATGGCGTGGAGGCGGTGGACGATCCCCTTGGTGTAATCGAGGCGCTCGACGCTGATGACCACGCGCCGTCCCGCGTAGCGATCGCGATACTCGGCCAGTTGATGATCGTGTTCCGGCGAGGCGAGTTGCCGCTCGAACTGGGCGGCATTGATTCCGATCGGATAAACGCCCGAGTGGACGTAGCGCCGGCCGAGGGGAATGTGATTCATCTCCGGCTCGACGCCCAGCACGCGCAGCACGGCACTGTGGAAGTGGCGGAGATACCCGAACGTGTGGAACCCGACCTGGTCGGCGCCGAGCAGTCCTTCGAGCAGTTCCACGCGCTGGGGGTGGCAGCGAAATATCTCATAGGACGGAAACGGCGTATGGAGGAAGAAGCCGACGCGCATGTTCCGCCCGGCTTCGCGCAACATCGACGGCAGCAGCATCAGGTGGTAGTCGTGCACCCAGATGATGTCGTCGTCGTTGGCATGCTCGAGGACGGTGCGGGCGAAACGTTCGTTGACCTTGCGATAGGCCTCCCACCAGGCGGTCTCATGCTTCATGTACATCGGCATGTAGTGCAGGATCGGCCAGAGGCTCGAATTGGAAAACCCGTGGTAGTAATCCTGCACCTCCTGGTCCGACAGGAATACCGGAATGAGGTCGTAATCGTTCTGCAGGGTCTGGGCGAGTTTGTTGCGTTCGCCGTAGTCGTCGATGGAGGCTCCGGGCCAGCCGATCCATTGAAGTTCGAACTCGCTCTCACTCAGCCCGTCCATGGCGGCCACCAGACCGCCGGAAGACTTCTTGATCGTCTCGCCTACGGTCACGGGGAGACGGTTCGCTACGTTGATAATGCGCGCCACGGAATCATCCTTCTTGTATTGAGGTGAATCATATGCATACTTGCCGTTAAGATGGCGATTGCTTGTTTCATTATACGCCGTCTCTGAGTGGTGACCAATCCAACATCGCTGCCACCGGAGGGATGGACATGAAGGCATCTTCATTGATGAATCGACGTCGGTGCATGCGGCTTCTGAGCGCGGGCATGATCATGCCGGTACTCAAGTCGTCATTGGCATCGGCGTCATCCGCGTCTCACGAACCGCGTCCGCGCGCGAATGGTCTGGCGATGTGCGATTGGTCCATGGGGCAAACGAACGTGAAAGCCATCGAGATCGCAGGGCGTCTCGGTCTTGCCGGGATCCAGGTGAGCATGGGCTCCGTTGCCGATCATCTTCACCTTCGCCGCAAGGAGGTTCGAAAGTCCTACCTGGATGCTTCTCGTCGCCATCGGGTGCGCATCGCTTCGCTGGCGTTGACGGTATTGAACCAGGTACCGCTGATGAACGAGCCGCGCGCGGGCTACTGGTTGGCGGAATCGATTCGCGTCGCCAGTGACATGAATGTTCCGATCGTTCTGCTGCCCTTCTTCGGCAAGGGACTGCTTCGCGAAAAGCACACGGAAGACATGCGGCGCGTGACGGACGTGCTCGCGCAAGCAGCGCGGGACGCGGAAAGGGCGGGAGTGGCCCTCGGGCTGGAGACGTATCTCAGCGCGGAAGCGCATCTCTCGATCATCGAATCGATCGGATCCCCCGCCATCCGAGTCTACTACGACATCTTCAACGCGAATCACGAAGGGCACGATTATCTCAAGGAAATCCGTCTTCTCGGCCGCAAGCACATCTGCGAAGTCCATTTCAAGGAAGGACCGGCGTTGCTCGGTCAATCCCGGGTCATCGATTGGACGAAAGTGATGGCCGAACTCAGAGCCATTGACTATGACGGCTGGATCGTCCTGGAAACACAAAGCCCCCACGACCTGGAGAAGGATACGCGCCGCAACATCGCCTTCGTACGACGACTGCTGGAAACGACGCCCGGGCGGCCCGACGCCGCTCCTGAATCCTCGGAGGCGGCACCGTGAACGGTCACGTGCGCGGATTCATCTTCGATCTGGATGGCGTGTTGACGGACACCTCGGAGTTTCACTATCGCGCCTGGCAGCGATTCTGCGACGAAGAGGGAATCCCCTTTGACCGAGAACGAAATGAGGCTCTGAGAGGCGTCCATCGTTCCGCCGCCATGGGCATGCTGCTCCAGGGGCGCGAGGTCGAGCCGGCGCAGTTCGAAGCGATGATGGAACGAAAAAATGCTTACTTTCGCGGCTATCTCGATGAAGTGACCCCCAGGAACCTGCTGCCGGGGGCTGAACCGCTGCTGCGGGAGATCCGCGCGGCGGGGATGAAGGCGGCTGTGGGCTCCGCCAGCCGAAACGCCCCCGAGGTGGTCGAGCGACTCGGCATTCGGCCCTGGCTCGACGCCGTCTCGCACGGGGGGCTGGTCGAGCGCAGCAAACCCGCGCCGGATCTCTTTCTGCACGCGGCCGGGCAACTTGAGCTTGTGCCGGCTTACTGCGTGGTGATCGAGGACGCCGAAGCAGGCGTGGCGGCGGCCCGTGCGGGAGGCATGCGTTGTGTCGGTCTCGGCCCGCCGGAACGGGTAGGCGCGGCGGATGTCGTTCTCTCGGATTTATCGAAAACCACGCTCAGCGACCTGCTGGATCATCTGGCGGCGGCCACACGAACTTGACTTATTGATCTTCAATGATACTGAACCGCCGGGCCTGTTGTTCGCGATACGTGAGCACGAAATTCCCCATCCCTCCCGGTCTTCCGGTATAATGTGAATGGAGTCAGTATTTCATCACGCAATCCGAGGTATCCTGATGAACATGAGATCTCGTCCCATCACCGCTCGAACGTCTCCCTTGTACGAGAGTCGTCGTTCGTCGATCCGCGGCTTCACACTGATTGAGGTGCTGGTCGTCGTGGCCATCATCGCCCTGCTGGTGGCCATCCTGCTTCCGGCGTTATCCCGCGCACGAGCTCAGGCGCGCAATACGCTCTGCCTCAGCAATCTGCGGCAGCACGGCATCTCGATGAACACTTTCGCGGCGGCCAACAAGGAAGTGGTTCCCCGGGGCGGCAACCACAACACGGTTCACTGGACGATGGTGGTAGCCAAGGAAATGCAGATGATTCAGAAGTACCCGAGATTCTCCTCGGGCGAATACCATGTCAATGGATTGGCCGTCGACCAGATGGAAGTGTTTCAATGCCCGGAACGCAAGACGACCATGAGTGCCCCCTGGCTGGATTACATCGTCAATGCGATGGCTCCCGAGCCCAAGCAGTTCGGATCCGGCACGGCTATCCAGGTGGTTCACACGGACAACGCCGAGGACTCCAGGTTGAGCACGTACAAGCGTCCGTCGGATGTCGTTTACGTTGCAGATGCGGAGCGCGAAGACAAGAACGTGCCCTCGTTTGGTAATCCTTCGCTCGCCGAGGCGCGGAATAACTGGGAGACCGGCAACTGGAGTGGTGGCGGCATCGATGTCATGGACGTCTGGCGCGGTGCTCACCTGCCGGAAGGCCGCGATGTCTCGGGTATCCAGGACAACACGTCCGATGAGCCCGGTTCGCGCCGCATGGCCAGGAAGATGCACTTGAAGCGCTTCACCAACGCCAACTTCTTCGACGGGCATGGGGAAGGCATCCAGTTGGCCAACCGGAAACTGGCGAACGGATCGCCCGATCATCTGAGGAACTACGCGTACTGGCTGCGGCTGATGGGCGTTCGCGATCCTGAGGATTTCGCGAACATCGATACGACCATGCAGTGATCGCAACGCACCAGGATTGCTCCCTTCACGGGCCTCTGATGGCAAGCATCGGAGGCCCGTTTTTTTTGCGCGGATCTCCGACAACAATCGCCCTCGGAGACACGACGAGCATGAGTTGAAGCCTCGCAGCGTGAAGCATCGGAAAACTCGCAACAGACATTCGGCACCGATGGACGCCATCTTCCGCTGGTGCATCGTCCTATCCCGCATCGCCGCGAATACGCTGCCCTTAACGCAAACATAACTATGATTCATCAATTCTATTGAAAGCGACGTATTCTGCGGCTCATCCGTGATGCGCCGGGTTCCCCTGACATTCCTGATTCTGGTATACTTTGGCATTGTGCTACGAAGTTTTTCCCGCACTCCGAGGGTTCCCATGATGATAGATGCATTTGCCTGTGCGGCACGCGGTCGGCAAAGCGCGCGGGTCGCTCCGTCGAACCGAGGCGGGTTCACGCTCATCGAAGTACTGGTCGTCGTGGCCATCATTGCGTTGCTGGTCGCCATTCTCCTGCCTGCGCTGTCACGCGCACGCGCCCAGGCGCGCAACATGCAGTGCCTGAGCAATCTGCGTCAGTCCGGCACGGCCATGCAGTTGTACGTGGTCGAGTCCAAGGGATGGATTCCGCGCGCGGGGGACGCCGGAAATCGCGCGTTCTGGGCCAGCATCGTCGCCAAGGAGTTGAATCAGGTTCAACGGATGCCGGACAGCCCGGATGACCTTCAGGTCGACAAAATGAAGGTTCTCCATTGTCCCGAACGCATCAAGCTGCTGCCTGCTCCGTTCATCGATTACGTCGTGAATTCCATGGTTCCGGATCCCAGGAACACGGGCTCCCGGTTTCAATGGGATCAGATCAAACTCTCTCCGGGCGATCCGTATCTCGAATGGTGCCGGCTCGACGTTTATCGACAGCCCAGCGGTGTGATTTACGTGGCGGATGCGGCGCGAGAAGAGACGTCCATCGCGGTCAACAGCTTTGATTCCGTGGAGGAGGCGCGAAGAAGTTGGTACGGCTTACCGACGTCCGGCGATGGCCAGGTCGCGGCGATGGATGCGTTCCTGGGCTTACATATGCCGCAGGGAAAGCCCAGTTTTGCCGCCGGCGGAGCTTACGGAGAGGGCAACACCACTGACGGCGACGGGCCCCGCCGAGTGGCCCGGAAGATGCATCTGAACCGGTTCACGAACGGTGGCTTCATGGATGGACATGCCGACAGTGTTCAACTGGCAAATCGAAAAGACGCCTCCGGCAACCCGGATCACGTGGGCAACTACGCCTACTGGCTCAATCTCTTTGGGGTCGAAGACGCGTACACCGTGGCACAGCTTGATCAGTTAGGCTACTGACGCGGATGTTTTCCTTCCGGGGAGTTCTTGAGCCTTCACGACTCGCCCCTGTCGATTCGATAGCGGGCTGACGCCCTGATCTTCGTCGGCCCGTTTCTTTTTGCGCGATCCTCGGATACAACCCGGCGGTTGAGGAGGCATCAACCACAGGCAGGAGTTGCGCGTCGTGAGACTCTGGGAGATTCCGGGAAAGGACGATCGCTTTGCCGTCGTGCAGGACGCCATGGACTGGCATCGCATCGGGTATTGGGAAACGATCTTCAGCCTGACGAACGGGCGGATCGGGGCGCGCGGAAGCTTCGACGAACGCATGCCGGGCCTGCCGGGACGCCGCATGTCGTTCATGGCCGGGTTGTACGACACCGCCAGGGGAGGACTGCCCGAACTGCCGCTGCTGCCGGAGTGGCTGCTGAAGGACATCACGCTGGGGGAATCTCCGCTCGACCTGCGCCTGGGCTCGATCGTCTCCTTTACAAGGTGGCTCGACCTGCGGCGTGGCCTGCTGCTGCGGGAGATGGTGTGGCGTGACCGGGGCGGCCGCGCGACGCGCGTTCGCTTCCTCCGATGCCTGCATCTCGCTCGGCGCGAATTGGCACTGGTCCGGATGGAGATTACTCCGCTGGACACATCGTATGAGGTCACGTGCGCCGTCGGCCTGGAACCGCCACCCTGGCCCGGTGAGCGCGATCCGCACTGGCAAGCGCCCCACCTCAAGAGCGCAACGCCGAACCAGGGCGAGATGTGGTTGCGTACCCGGCAGTCGAAACGCCCCCTCGCCGTCTGCGGCCACACGACGGCTGGTCTGGAAGGTTTGCCTGTCGAAGCGTTCCCGCTCTCGGACTCGCGGCGTGTCGGCTCACAGTTCATCGTGCCGCTTGAAACGAATCAGACACTGACGATCGATCGAGTGACATCGTTCGTGGCCGGCGAATCCGGCGCGAAGCCGCCGACCTCAAAGGCCCGTCGCTCGCTGAAATCAGCGGTTGAAATTGGATTTGAGGATCTGCTGTCCGAGCATGTGAACGCCTGCAAGGAGTTGTGGGATCGCTACGATATCGAGATCGATGGCCCCGCACGCGAGCAGCAGGCCATTCGCTACAACCTGTTTCAACTGGCCACGCTCTGCCCGCCCGAGGGCGACGTCGCAAGCATCGGCCCGAAGGGGCTGAGCGGGACGCATTACCTCGGCCATATCTTCTGGGACACGGAAATCTACATGGTGCCGATGTTCGCGTTGGGCGACCCCGCCGGGGCGCGGACATTGCTGGATTACCGTTACCACACGCTCGACGGCGCGCGGGCCAAGGCGAAGGCGAACGGCTACCGCGGCGCGCAGTATGCCTGGGAATCCGCCGACACCGGTGAAGAAGCGTGCCCGAAGACATTGCCACATCCGATCACCGGCGAGCCGGTGCGCATCTGGTGCGGGGACCTGCAGGATCACATCAGCGCCGACGTGGTGTACGCGGTGAACACCTACGCCGAAGCGACGGGCGACTGGGACTACGTCTGGTCGCGGGGCGCGGAGATGGCGTTCGAGACGGCGCGGTTCTGGATGGACCGGGTCACGCCGAACGCTGCCGGCGGATTCGACATTCGCGACGCGCTCGGCCCGGATGAATTTCACATCCACGTCGACAACGACATGTTCAACAACATGCTTGCCCGATGGGCATTGCGGCGTGCGGTGATGTGGTACGGGGACGCGCGCTTCCCCGAGGAAAAAAAACAGGCGTTGATCGATCGACTCGAGTTGAAATCGAACGAACCGGCGCACTGGCGTGACGTGGCGGAGATGCTGACGATCCTGCATGATCCCGAGACCGGGTTCATGGAACAGCACGAGGGTTTCCTGGCCCGCCCCGAGATCGCCCCGGAACTGTTCGATCTCGAGCGTCGCGGACCGCTGTCGCACATCATCGGCCCGGATGTCTGCGTCGAGGGGCAGGCGCTCAAGCAGGCGGAGGTGGTCTGCCTGCTTCACCTGATGCCGGAGGAGTTCGATCGGCGAAGCATGGACGTGAACTTCGACTATTACGCCCCGCGCACCACGCACGATTCTTCGCTGAGCGTCAGTTCACACAGCCTCGCCGCCGCCTTCATGGAGCGGATCGACACGGCGTACGAATATCTGCAGCGCTCGATCTTCCTGGATCTCGACGACCTGGCGGGCAACACCGACGCTGGACTGCACACCGCCAACATGGGCGGCATGTGGCAGGCGATCGTCTTCGGCCTGGCCGGGCTGACGATTGACGGCAATACACCACGTGTTCGCCCTCGTCTGCCTTCCGCATGGAAGAATATCAGCTTCCGCATCCGGCACCGGGGGCAGTGTTACCTCGTGACCTGCGATGCCGAGGGTGGGCGCATCCAGGCCTTGACGGAGGCCGGGAAACAAGCTGCGGGACTGCCTGTCGATCATGGAGGATGACGGAAATCGCGATCTTCGAGATTTCCCGAGAGGCTCCCTGTTATACTCTCTGCATCGTTCGAGCATGTGCCTGTCGATTCGGGGACGATGGCGATGACGCGGTTGTTTATCTCCCAACCCGGGATGTCCACATATTCCAGGGATCTGCAAAGCAGCCCAGTGAGCTTCGGGCGATCGGATGAGAACCATCTCGTGATCGACGGCCGTGGTGTTTCCCGGGTGCATGGACGGTTCAGCCAGGACACACATGGGAACTGGTGGGTGGAGGATCTGGGCTCGCGCAACGGGATCAACGTCAATGGGCGGTCCGTCCGGAAGTTTCGCCTTCAGGCGGGCGACACCCTGCAGGTCGGTGAATGCAGCCTGAATTTCCAGCCGGACGCGGCGGTGCCGATCCGACAGTTCCACGAGCAGGTGACCATTTCCGACGGCTCGATGATGGCGGAAGTGACCCTTGAGCGTACCCCGAACGCCATTGAACCCGTGGACGCACGGCGACTGCGGGCGCTGTATGACATCAGCAAGAACCTGCTGCACCAGCGAAGCGAACGTGGGCTGATCGATCAGGTGGCAGAGGTACTCACTTCGACGCTTGAAGCCGATGTCGTCGTGTTCGGTTTGAGTTCAGATCCCATTCAAGACCCCGACAGCGTAGTCGTGGCTGTCAGCGACA
Organism: uncultured Planctomycetales bacterium; assembly: GCA_964618455.1. Taxonomy (GTDB): domain Bacteria; phylum Planctomycetota; class Phycisphaerae; order UBA1845; family PWPN01; genus CAZUAQ01. The sequence continues at coordinate 36,636 of CAZUAQ010000022.1, forward strand.
CGCGTGACCCGAATATCCGGCTCAGCCACTCCCTGCTGCGCCGCACCACGGATCTCGGCAAGGCCGTTCTCATCAAGGATACGCGCCAGGATGCCGACCTGGCACAGGCGGTGAGTATCCTCCAAGCGGACATCCGCTCGGCCATTTGCGTGCCACTGCTGCGCGACGACGTGGTCAACGGATTCATTTACATCGACAACCGCAGACGTCATCGCAGCTACACCGCGGCGGACCTGGAGTTCGTCGCCGCCCTCGGCGGTATCGTCGGTACCGCCTTCGAGAACATCCGTCTGCAGGAGGCCGAGATCCAGAACCAGCGGATGATCGCCGAACTGCAGGCGGCAAGACGCGTTCAGCAGGCGATCATGCCGACCCAGTGGCCCGAGATTCCGGGATGGGAGATCCATGGAGCGCACCAGACCTGCCTCGAGGTCGGCGGGGATTACTATGCCGCCATCCGGACACCGAACGGCTGGGGCTGGCTGGTCATTGCCGATGTCTGCGGCAAGGGCGCCGGTGCGGCGCTGCTGGCCTGCAGCTTGCACAGTGCCGTGCATGTGGCGTTGCCTTACTGTCGTGGAGCCGGCGAACTGCTTGGCAAACTGAATACCTACCTCTGCCAGCAGGAACTCGATTCGGGTTTCGTGACATGTGCGGTCGCCCTGGTCAAGCCGGAAGCGGGAACCGTCCATATCGCATCCGCCGGGCATCCCTACCCGATAGTGATCCGTGAAAGTGGTCCAGCAGCTCCACTGGAACTGAATTCGGAGCTGGTGCTGGGTGTCAGCGATGCTTCGGTTTATGAAGAAACGGTGTGGCAGCCGCCTTCGCCGGATGCTGCCCTGCTTTTTTATACGGATGGGGTCACCGAAGCGTTTGACGAGAGGGAGGAACTGTTCGGCGAGGATCGATTGCGATCCTGCTTCACGCAAATGGACTCCGCCGGCCGATTGATCGAATCGGTCCAGCGCGAACTCGCTGATTTCCGAGGGGATTGCGAATCGACGGACGACATGACTCTTCTCGCTCTCCGCTACACAGGGCTCAGCCATAGAGTTGACGACGCAAAGCACTCCTGCTAATTCTGATTGGGCGGGTCGGGTCGGCCCACAGCCTGTTGCTTACATGGTCAATAACGATTTCGAGCCGGGTGATCTCCTGTCCTGCGATTCAGGACGCTCACCCAACTCCTCGGGAAAGGGAAATCCTCATGAACTTTCGAATCCTGTCCACCACCGTGGTGATGCTGACTTTTCTTCACGGAGCTCCCGTCGTTCAGGCGGATGACGTCAAGGCGGTCGAGAAGAAGCTGATCGAAATCGGTACCAAACACAAGGCGGTTCGCACCAAGCAGAAATCCAAGATGCATACCGAGATGCAGGGCTTCTCCATGAAGGCCCAAGGCGAAGCCACGACCGAGTACAAGCGCAAAGGCAAGGATAAGTATCTCATGCGCATGGAAGGGGTCTCCGAGAACATCATGAAGATGGGCGATGCGCCCGAGAAGAAAACGAAGATCAAGTCGCTGAGCATCGTCGATGGTAAGCACTTCTACGCGCTCACCGATACGGACGGCCAGAAAACCGCCATGAAGAACACGTTGAACGACAGCATCTGGAATCCGTTCGACCTTGAGGGATATTTCAAGACGAAACACAAGGACAATGACGTCAAGCTCTTGAAGGATGAGAAGGTGGACGGCAAAACGTGCTATGTCTTCGAGGTCACCCCGAAGAAAGACAGTCCGTCAGCCATGCAGATTTCCAAAACGATGGAGTATTACGACAAGAAGAGCGCCATCCTGATGAAGGCGGTCACCTATGATAAGAATGGCAAGGAGATGTCGGTCATCACCACCACGGAAGTCAAGATCAATCCCGACCTCAAGGACGAGCGTTTCGTCTTCAAGGCGCCGGAAGGCGTGACCGTCATGGACATGACGAAGATGCAGCAGCAACAGCAGCAGCAGAGTCAGGAAAGCTCCACTTCCGAAGAGAAGAGCAGCACTGCCGAGACGGAAGCCAAGCCGAAGGAATCCACCCAGAGCAGCACACGAGCCAAGCCGGAGGAGGAAAAGAAGGAAGAGAAGAAGGAAGAGAAGAAAGGCGGCGGTATCGGCGGCCTGCTCAACAAGATCAAGTGATCGCCGAGCGGCGGTACCTGTGCTGATTGATCATCCACACTCTCACGAGACCGGCCGGAAATCCATTCCGCCGGTCTCGCTCTTTTTCAAGATCAGGCTTTTCGCTCGAATCGCTTTGCGTATCATGGTGCGCCATGAAGAAACAGCATCAACAACTTCTGGCCGAGATTCTGGCGCTGCCCACCTCGCCCCTGAACGAGCAGTACGTTGCGGCCTACATCCGCGACTGGGCCGAGGCGCGGCGCCACATCACGCTGACCTCCGACGCGTTCGGCAATCTCAAGGCGGAACTGTGTATCGGCCGAACGCGCGACCCGCAGCCGCTGGTCTTCTCCGCCCACATGGATCATCCCGGTTTCGAGGCCCTGTCCACGTCGCGCACGGGCAAGCTCGAGGCTGCCTGGCGCGGCTGGGTGATGCCGGAGTACTTCAAGGGCGCGGGCGTGCGGTTCTGGAGTGAAGGCCGGTGGATCCGCGGGACGATCACATCGATCACCATGCGAAGCGAGCGCGGCCGCAAGCGCGTGGATCGCGTGAAGGTCGATCCGCGCAAGCCGGTACCGCCGGGTGCCATCGGGATGTGGGACCTGCCGAATCCGAAGTTTCAGAAGAATCGCATCCATGCCCGTGTCTGTGATGATCTCGCCGGGCTGGCGGCGATTCTCGTCGCGCTGGATGAGCTTCACCGCCAAGGCAAGCCGGTGCACGTCCTGGCCACGTTCACCCGGGCCGAAGAGGTCGGCTTCACCGGGGCGATTGCCGGTTGCCGGCACAAGCTCTACCCGAAGCGGGCCCGGATCGTGGCGGTCGAATGCAGCAGCGTGCTGCCGGGCGTGATCATGGGCGGCGGACCCGTGCTTCGCGTGGGCGACGCGTCGGCCATCTTCTCCCCGGACCTGACCGCCTGGTGCGGCGAGGTTGCCAAGGATCTCGCGAATTCGCGCGGTCGCTTCACGTGGCAACGCAAGCTGATGGATGGCGGCACGTGCGAATCGGCGGCGTTCTGCGAGCTGGGCTTCAATGCCACCGGACTTTGCCTGCCCCTCGGGAACTATCACAACATGGATCGTACGCGTCAGCGTATCGCCGCCGAGTTCATCGATCTCGACGACTTCGAGATGCTGACGCGGTGGTTCGTCGCCCTGGCCACCACGAAACGCCGCCCCACCCGCGGCAACCCCGAACTCGCCAAGGTACTCCAGCGGCTCGACCGTCAATGGACGCCGCAGCTCCGAAAGACGGTCGACCGCATGGAACATGCACCGGGCAAGTAAGCAGGTCGCCACGGGCGGGACGGATCATCATTCACCGAACATCCTCACTCACTGAACGTGAAACCCTTGGCCTCGGCCTGATCGCGGAGGATGCGGATCATGGCGGCATCGAGCGTATCAGCCGCGCCGGACTCCCCCTTGGCCTTACGCGTGTCGGCGAGGTGTTTTTCGCGCTGGACGTGAAGCTCGCGAATGCGCTCCTGGATCTCGACGCGCTTGCGGGATTGCGCTTCAACGTACCTCTTCCGCTCGGTGACGCTCATCTTCTGGAGATCCTCGGAAAGCTCGGCCTCAGGAACGTCTTCGATCTTCACGCCATCGTTCTTGGTGGCGTCGACGAGATCCCAGTGCCCGTTGGAGTAGAGCTTCGTGGACTTCGAACGGGAGCGCTGGATGATGACATCGTTGCCCGCCTCACAGGCGTTCCAATCCATCTCCGTTTGGCGCTGCAAGCCGGCTTCACCTTCTTTGCCGAAGCAGACATACGTTTCATTCAACTTCTTATTGAGCCGAAGGATTTCCTCGTCCTGCGGGCAGCGAACGTCCGCGATCGACTTCTCATGGTTGATGCTCATGTACGAGCCCCCCGCCACGATCGCGCCGGCTTTCCATTTGCCGGTGATGCCGGTTTCGTGATCGCCGCAGTGAATCGTGTTGACCACCACACCGCTGCGCTTGGCGAGGCGACAGGCATCTTCGTAGAACACGTCCCCCTGCGTGAACGGCTCGTTTCCGGCGATGAAGATGAGCTTGAGATCGCTCTTGCGGTCGGACCATTTCAGGCGGGTCAGCGCCTCGCGGATGACGTGGCCGCAGTACTCATCACCGCCTTGCGTGGTCAACGCGAAGAGACGTTCCGACAGCGTGTCCAGATCGCCGGAGAACGCCTGCACCTCACGAACGTAGCCGCCCTTGGCGGGCAGACGGGAATTGCCATACTCGAAGAGGGCGACTTCAAGCAGCGGCTGCCGCCCTTTCTGCTTGGCGGTGGCGAACTCATTGACAATGCGCCACAGGCGCGTCTTGGCCTGGGCAATGAGGCCGTCCATGCTGTTGCTGGTGTCGAGCAGCAGCGCGACCTGGATGCGCGGCTGGTCCGGGCGCGGGTCGCGATGGGCGTCGGCGGTGGTGCCGGTGGCCAGGAGCGTGGCGAGCCCGAGCATCGCGGCGAGCATCGACGTGGTTCTGCATTTCATGGTGGTGTCCTTTGGTTTGGAGCATGGGCAAACCGCCGCGAAGTCCCTCACTTCGGACGGCACGAACCCCGATTCATCAATTCTACTTCCGGAAGCGCGCGGGTCCTGTAACGCGTTGGTAAATCCCGTCGGCACCCCTTAGCGGACAGCCGAAGTCACATGTTCGCTCGTGACACGCTTCGATGGCTTGGACGTGGATCAACGGCCGAAGTTCCTTGAAAACGACCGAAATCGTTAAACTTGCCGCCCGCCGCGCCATGCCCTACGCTGATACGATGGTTGATTCTCGCTCGACCCAGACAGGAGCGTTCCGCCGGTAACGCCTGACTTCGCCTGACCCCGGCGGGCTCGCCCTGGATCATCCGGAAGGCGCTCATGGAGACGACCCGAGCCATACGCATCCGCGGCGCGCGGCAGCACAACCTCAAGGATCTGTCGCTGGACATTCCGCGCGACCGGTTCGTGGTCATCACCGGTCTGAGCGGGTCGGGCAAGAGTTCACTGGCCTTCGACACCCTTCACGCCGAGGGGCAGCGGAAATACGTCGAGACACTGAGCACCTACGCCCGGCAGTTTCTAGAGCAGATGCAGAAGCCGGACATCGACCACCTCGACGGCCTGCCCCCCACCATCGCCATCGAGCAGCGGACCGGTTCGAGCAACCCGCGCTCCACCGTCGCCACCACGACCGAGATCTACGACTACCTCCGCCTGCTCTTCGCCCGCGCGGGCACGCCGCATTGCTGGATCTGCGGCCAGGCCATCGACCGCATGAACCCGACGCAGATCGTGGACACCGTGGCGGCCATGCCCGAAGGGCAGCGCGTGATGATCATGGCGCCGCTGATCCGCGGGCAGAAGGGCAAGCACCAGGACGTTCTCAAGCAGATTCAGAAACAGGGCTTCGTCCGGGTGCGCGTCAACGGCGAACTCGAAGACGTCAAGTCGCTCAAGCCGCTGAAAAAGACCCGCAAGCACACAATCGACGTGGTGATCGATCGGATCGTCATCAAGCCGGGCATCACCTCGCGCCTGGCGGAGAGCATCGAGCTGGCTCTCACGCTCGGTGAGGAAACGGTCATCGTCGCGGCCCAGGAGAAAGGCGGCGACTGGAAAGACCATCTCTACAGCGCGCGCTACGCCTGCACGAAACATCCGGAAGCCAACCTGCCGGAACTTTCGCCGCGGCTGTTCAGCTTCAACTCACCGCACGGGGCGTGTCCGACTTGCCACGGGCTCGGTAACGTGCTGGAGTTTGACCCGGAACTCGTCGTGGCGGACGACAATCTCTCGCTGGCCGACGGCGCGATCGAGCCGTGGCGTCACGCCGGCAAGCGGCTGAACATCTTTTACAAGAAGCTCATCGAGGACTTCTGCCTGGAGTTCGGCATCGTCCCCGAGACGCCTTATCGCGAGATCCCCGAGGCGTTACGTCACATTTTGCTGCACGGCACCGCCGCCGCCCCGGACAAGACGCACCCGGCCGAGTTCGAAGGCGTGCTGCCCAACCTCAAGCGGCGCTGGGACACGACCGAGAGCGAGTCGGTCAAGCAGCGACTGCACCACTACCTGAGCGAGCGGTCGTGCGAGGCGTGCCAGGGGTCGCGACTCCGCCGGGAGGCCCTGGCGGTACGCATCGACGATCGCGGACTGCAGGATGTGACGCACATGAGCATCGAGCGGGCGCTGGCGTTTTTCAACGGGCTGGCGTTGGAGGGCGAGCGCGCGGAGATCGCCCGGCCGATTCTGCGCGAGATCGTGACCCGCCTGCGGTTCATGAACGACGTCGGCGTGGGCTATCTCACGCTGGATCGAACGAGTTCGACGCTCTCCGGGGGTGAGACGCAGCGCATCCGCCTGGCCACACAGGTCGGCAGCGGCCTCGTGGGCGTGTGTTACGTTCTGGACGAACCGACCATCGGGCTGCATCAGCGCGACAGCGAGAAGCTGATCACCACACTGCGCCAGATGGTCGATGCGGGCAATTCGGTGATCGTGGTCGAACATGATGAGGACACCATCCGCGCCGCCGACTACCTCATCGACATGGGCCCGGGCGCGGGTGAACATGGCGGCCGCATCGTCGCCCAGGGCACGCCGGAGCAGGTGCTCGCCCATCCCGAATCGCAGACCGCCGCCTACATGACCGGACGCAGTGCCATCGCCCTGCCGGAGAAGCGGCGGAAAGTGGTGATGAGCCAGTCGGTGGAGATCAAAGGCGCGCGGGCGAATAACCTCAAGGGCATCGACGTCAAGGTACCGCTGGGTGGGTTCGTCTGCGTGACCGGTGTCTCCGGCAGCGGCAAGTCCACGTTCGTGAATGATGTGCTCGTCAAGGCGATTCGCCGAAAGCTGTACAACTCGCGCGAGCGGCCCGGCGATCACGACAAGCTCATCGGCGCCACGCGCGTCGACAAGATCGTCGAGATCGACCAGTCCCCCATCGGACGCACGCCGCGAAGCAATCCCTGTACGTATACCGGGCTGTTCGACCTGATCCGCAAGCTCTTCGCCCAGACGCGCGAAGCCAAGATCCGCGGCTACTCGCCGAGCCGGTTCAGCTTCAACGTCAAAGGCGGACGGTGCGAGGCGTGCCAGGGACAGGGCACCAAGCGCATCGAAATGCACTTCCTGCCGGACGTGTTCGTCGATTGTGACGTGTGCAAGGGCTTGCGCTACAACCGCGAGACGCTGGAAGTGCGCTATCGCGGGCGAAATATCGCCGACGTGCTGAACTTGCGGGTGGAAGAGGCATTCGCCTACTTCGAGAGTTTCGAGAAGATCCGCCGCGGGCTCACCGCCCTCGAGCAGGTGGGGCTGTCGTACATGACGCTCGGCCAGGCATCGACACAGCTGTCGGGGGGCGAGGCGCAGCGCGTGAAGCTGGCGGCGGAACTGGGCAAGCCGGCGACCGGGCACACGCTCTACGTCCTCGACGAACCGACGACCGGACTGCATTTTGCCGACATCGACAACCTGCTCCGCGTGCTGAACCGGCTGGTGGATAAGGGACACACGGTGCTTTGCATCGAGCACAACCTCGACGTGATCAAGCAGGCGGACTGGATCATCGATCTCGGTCCGGAGGGCGGTGAGCATGGCGGCACGGTCATCGTTCAGGGCCGCCCGGAAGCCGTGGCGGAACATGAGCAAAGCCATACCGGCCGCTACCTGCACCCGCGACTGGAACGCACTTCGGATACCTCCGCCGCCTGACTTCTTTTCTTAATCGCTACTGGATGTGTTCCCCCCATGACATGCCCCCTATAAGCCTACGCGTACGAAACCCACTTTGTCGTTATCGGTACACATGCAATCATGAGTGAACGCGTCGAAATCCACCCGGACATGACTTACGCACGGGCCCGGCTGTGGCTCGGTATCACCTCCGTGGGCACCCATGTGGTGCTGGCTGCAGTGCTTCTCGGACTGAATATGCCGTCCCGGCTCCTGGCGGACGTTCTTTCCGGGATGGCGACGGACGCCCTCGTTGTCGGCCTCCTGCTGCTGGGCTACCTCGTGGTCAGCCTGCCGTTCGATCTGCTCGGGGGCTACGTGCTGCCGCATCGCTTCGGCCGTGAGGCACCCGCATTCGGACAATTCTTCGTGTCCTGGGGTCGCGGCGTCGTCGTTCAGTCTGCCGTGATGCTCGCGGCGGCACTGGCTCTCCTGCTGGGCGGCCGGACGATGGGACAGACGGGGGCGGGCATCGTCGTAGCGCTGCTGATGTTGACCTTCGTGGTGCTTCAAGAGGAACTGGCACGACTGGCGGGCAGACTTGCCGCCAGTCGCCGGATGCAGAACCCAGTCGACGCCGACGATCGACCGGTCAGTGTCCTGGCCGCAACCGACCCGGGCTTTACAGGAGGCGTGTGTGGTCTGCCCGGTATGGAATCGCTCGTCCTACCCGAACGCTGGGAGAATGTTCTGACATCGGAGCAATACGCCGTTCAGGTAAAGCGGCGGATCGCCTCCATCACCACCGGCACGCGTCAGCGTGGTCTGCTCCTCGCCGTGGGTTTCAACATGCTTGGCTTCTTCGTGTGCGTGAGCGTGTTGGATGTCGCGATGACCACGGTGGCGGACCTCTGGAGCTTCAGTCTTGCCTTCACGCTCTGGTCCTTCGCGGGTCTTCTGATACTGCCCACCTTCAGCCGCCTCGGCGTGTACGAGATTGATCGCAAAGTTCGGGACCAAGGCGTCTCTGACCGCGATCTCGAGCAGACGATGCGTGCGTTGGATCGACTCCAGGATGACGAACCGCAACGCTCCCGCGGGGTGGAGACGATTTTTCACCCGGTGCCGGCCGTGGAAAACCGACTGCAGCAGTTGACGTCGGATAAGCGAACCCTCGGGGCTTATCATGCAGCGCGGATGGCATTGCCGCTGTCGTGGATGGGTCTCGGTTTGCTGGGACGGGCGGTTCACTGCAATTGCGGTCGCCCGGAACTCTGGGTGATGCTCCCGAGCGATTGAGTCGGCGCAAGGCCACCCACTCCCCTGCCTGCGACCTCACACATTGGAAATGAGCCGCGCGACGGGCCGGGTCTGATCGATATTCTCGAGGACGATCTTGGCGGCAACGGTCAGCGGCGCGGAAAGAATCATCCCGGGAATGCCCCACAGATAACCCCAGAACGCCAGCCCCAGCAGGATAATGAGCGGGCTGATGCCGAGTTTCTGGCCGATCATGCGGGGTTCAATGACATTCCCGACCACCGATTGGGCGGACACCAGAAGTCCCAGCAAGAGCAGCAACTCCCATGACGGCCCGAACAGCGCGAAGTTCATCATCACCGGCAGGATCACCGCCACCAGGCTGCCTACGTATGGAATGAAGTTTGCGAAGAAGGTCAGGATGCCCCAGATCAGGGCGTACTTCACGTCGAACATGAGCAGGACCACCGTTGAAAGCGATCCGGTCAGAAAACTGACGAAGGTCTTGACAGCGATGTAGTGGGAGATGGCAGAGTTGATGCTGTGAACGACCTGAAGAATACGATTCGCCCGGACGGCGCCAAACGCTCCGACCAGGCGTCTTCGAAAGCCCGCCACCTCCGCCAGCAGGAAAATGAGATAGAACAGCACCACCAGCGTTCCGGTCACGATCCCGAAGAGCGGGTCGAGCGTGCTCTGCGCCCAGCCGACGATCTTGTTGGTGGAGAACCAGCTCGACATCAGTGAGGGAGACGAACGGGGCATCGCTTGTGTACGGCCGGCGTTTCCGGGCACCTGGGGGATCGCCGTGCCCTCCTCGGCCACGTCCATGGAAGGTGGATAGACTCCTTCGGCTGCCGCGCTCACCAGGGACGAATCGGAATCGTCGTCTTCAACGAGGGTCTCGCCCGTCGCCGCGATGGCCTCCTGCTGCCCGTCATTGATGTTGTTTTCGGCTTCACGCTCGTGCCCGCCCTCACTTTCCTGCGTCGTGGTTGCCGCGTCCTCGCCTACTTCATCCTCGTCCTCGTCATGCATGCTCTCGGGAAGCAGCGCCATGAACTGTTCCCGCAACCTTTCGTTCGCATCATCCACGGAGCGCCGGATGCGCTCGATATGCGAGGGCATCTCCGAACTGAGCGTCTTGACGCCCTGGTACGCCATGCTGCCGGCGGCGAGCAGTACGATCAGAAAGCTGCCGACGATGATCACATAGCTGAGAATCGAGGGAATGCGCCGTGCCACCAGCCACTGATGAGCGGGAACGATAAGGTAGCAGATGAAGATCGCCACGAAGAGCGGCTGAAGGATATTGGCCAGCTCCTGAAGGATCAGGTACAGCAGCACCAGGATACCCATGCTCAGGCCGGTCACCGTCAGCAGGTAAATGAGCTTCTGCTCGCCGGGAAGTTGCGGTGGATGCTTGGATGCGGAGTCCTGCGAACTCATGTTTGACGCCCCGTGATGGAAGGAGTGGGACCGAACCAATCCGCACACGTTCTAAACCCGATCCCCCGGGGACGCAAGCGGCCGGCCCGCGCTTGCATTGGAGGATCGCTCCTGCTTGAATGAGCAGGGTCCCGGCAACGCGTGCCGGACGGCACTTCCCTCCCTGGATACAGGCCTTCGGATTATCGATGAACGAAAAGGCAGTAGCGATCATCGGGTGCGGATACATCGGCCGGGCGGTCGGTGAGGCATTGTTGCGCCGCGGCCGCCGGGTGATCGGGACGACGACCACCCCTGAACGGTCGCAGGAGCTGGCGGATCTGGGGATCGAACCGCGGGTACTGACCGTCCAGGATACCGACACGATGGCGGAAGTGGTTCGCCCGTGTGAAACGGTCTACCTGACGGTGGCGGCCGGGGGGCGGCATCGGGATTATCGTGAGATTTACCTGCGCGGGGTGCAGTCGCTCTTGAAGGCGGTTCACGGAACAGCGGTCCGCCGCATTCTGTATACGTCATCCACCGGGGTGTACGGCCGGCAGGACGGCAGCGTGGTCGATGAAGACTCGCCGACAGAGCCGGCGACGGAGAACGGTCGCGTGCTCGCGGAAACGGAGCAGACGCTGCTGGACGGCGCGGCGAAGCGCGACATCCAGGCCACCATCGCCCGCCTGTCCGGAATCGTCGGCCCCGGTCGCGGACCGGTGAACCGCATGCCGTCGGTGGCAGGACAGACGCGCGAGGACGGCGACGCCTGGGTCAATCTCATCCACAGCGAGGATGCGGTGAATGTCCTCGTTCGCCTGCTGGACGTGCCCTATCATGGTGTGCTGAATGTCAGCAGTCCTGAGCCGATCCGCCGGCGCGAGTATTACGACCGTCTCATCCGGCAGTTGGGCCTGGCCCCGATTCAGTGGCGTGACACCGGCGCTTCACCGCAGGGCAAACGCGTCAGCAGCCGGCGCCTGGTCGACCTGCTTGACTACACCTTTGTGCATCCCCGCCCGGAGTCAACATCCTGATGGATCCTTCGCTTCTCGACCTGGTGCAGCGTGCCCTCGCGATCGCGGGACCTCCGGCATGGAGCCCCCCGGATGCGCCGGACGAGGTGGACCGAATGGAATGGATCGAAGGTGAAGATGAGGCGCCCGGCACCTGGGTGCTGATCATGGGAGGCGACGAAGAGGACGCCGAGGATCTCGAACTGGCACCCGACATGGCGTCCGAGTTGATTGCAGGCCATCTCCGCCGGTGGCTGGCCGATCGCGGGTGGCAGGTGCAACTCAGCATGCGGCAAGGGAAGGGTTTATGGCGGCTCGCGGACATATTGAGTATCGCCGAGGGTGGCGGCGATCGGCTGGACGCCGATTACCCCTGTGGCCCGACCGAATGCGTCGTCCTGTGTGAATCCGTGCTCGCGGTCGCTCATCACGCAATCCCTCCCCTGCCTGTACCTCCCTCCTGAGCGTCGTCCCCGGGCATCCGGCGCTACGAAGTTGACGCCGCGTCGGCAGACTCGTAAGAACGCATCTCTGACGAAAGGCTCGCCGGCAATAGCGGCGGGCCAGGAAGCGCCGACACCCCTGATTTCTGGTGACGCATCATGACGACCCCCGAATCGAAACGACCGATCGACCTGCCGCCTTGGAAGGAACTCGAAGCGGAACAGGCGCGGCTGCGCGACGTGCATCTGCGAGACCTGTTCCAGGAAGATCCCGGTCGCGCGGAACGCTACACGCTGGAATGCGACGGTTTGACCCTGGACTACTCCAAGAATCGGGTCACAGACAACACGCTCGAACTCCTCGTGGCTTTGGCCGAAGCGCGCGGCGTCCGCTCTGCCATCGAGGCAATGTTCAACGCCGAGCGCATCAACCGGACGGAGAACCGCGCCGTGCTGCACGTGGCGTTGCGGAATCGCTCCGGCCGGCCGATCTCGCTGGACGGCGAAGATGTGAACACCCAGGTGCAGGCGGTGCTCGATCAGATGAGCGATTTCGCCGATCGCGTGCGCACGGGACGGTGGCGCGGCTACACGGGGCAGAAGATCACGCACGTGGTAAACATCGGCATCGGCGGCTCGGATCTCGGCCCGGTGATGGCGTGGGAGGCATTGCGCTCGGCGTACGGCGACGGCCCGGAGTTGCGTTTCGTCTCGAACGTCGATCCGACACACATCGCCCGAGCCACGGCGGATCTCGATCAGGAGACCACGCTGTTCATCATCGCGTCCAAGACGTTCACCACACAGGAAACCCTCGCCAACGCCGGCATCGCCCGGGAGTGGTGCCTCAGCAAGCTTCAGAATCCCGACGCGATCGGCAAGCACTTCGTGGCGCTCTCGACGAACGGCAAGGCGGTGGCGGAGTTCGGCATCGATCCCGCCAACATGTTCGAGTTCTGGGATTGGGTCGGGGGTCGGTACTCGATGTGCTCGGCCATCGGACTGTCGCTCATGATCGGCATCGGCCCCCAACGCTTCCTGGAAATGCTGGATGGGTTTCACGCCATGGACCGCCACTTCCTGGAAACCGAGAGCCTGCGTGAGAACATGCCCGCCCTGCTCGCCCTGCTCGGCGTGTGGTACAACAACTTCTTCGGCGCCGAGACGCACGCCATCCTGCCTTACGACCAGGGGCTCAGCCGTTTTCCCGCCTACCTGCAGCAGCTCGACATGGAAAGTAACGGCAAGTATGTGTCCTCATCCGGCGAACCGGTGACGTGGCAGACCGGACCGGTGATCTGGGGCGAGCCGGGCACGAACGGCCAGCACGCCTTCTACCAGCTCGTCCACCAGGGCTCGAAGCTCATCCCCGCCGACTTCATCGGCTTCGCCCAATCGCACCATCCCTTGGGCGACCTGCACGCCAAGCTGATGGCCAACTTCGTCGCCCAGACCGAAGCGCTCGCTTTCGGCAAGACGGAGGCACAGGTGCGCGCCGAAGGTGTGGCCGAGGAACTCGTGCCCCACAAGGTCTTCCTGGGCAATCGGCCGACGAACTCCATCCTGGCGGTGCGGTTGACCCCCTTCGTGCTCGGCCAACTGGTGGCGTTGTACGAGCACAAGGTATTCGTGCAGGGCGTGATCTGGGATATCTACTCGTTCGACCAGTGGGGCGTGGAACTCGGCAAAGTGCTCGCCAAGTCGGTGCTGAGCGAGCTGGAGGCGGAGCAGGAGCCGGCGCTGAATCACGATACGTCCACGAACGCGATCATCCGACGACTGCGCGCATAGCGGTAAGTGGATTTCACGCGAAGCTGCGAACTTTGCGGCTTCGCACGAGATAAGTAGCTTCCCTAACCGATGCACACCTCGCAACGATCGCGCGATAGCCGCTTAACGGTAACGTCGACGTCCAGGAACCGCCGCACGAGTTCGATGTGCGTCGTCGTGTGGCGGCTGAGCGGCAGCGTCGTGAAGCTTCCGCCTCCAGCCAGCGCCATCGGCAGCAGCAACTGATCCGCCAGGTACGCCCCCACCGGCACATCCGCCTTGAACCAGCGCTGATAGGCCTGCAGCGCGTGCGTTGCCACCGCCTCGGCGGGCCGTCCGACTTCGCCGAAGCCGGTGAACACCTCGGTCACGTGCTCCGCCTCGATCTCGAGCATGACGATGTTGCCCGGCCCGCGCGAGTCGCGGACCTCTTCAATGGCGTAGCACGCATCGTCCCAGGGTGTCCGCTCGCGCAGGCTCTGGATCTCGCGCTCGCCGATCTCGCGCGGCAGCCCTGCCACGATCGCCCGCGCCCGGCGCGCGGTCACCTCCCCGCGCGTGTTCAGGTCAAACGCCTGCAGCCGCGTCGACGGCACGATCTCGAGCGTGAACCGCCCTCCCCCGGCGGGAAAGAAACCGGGACGCTCCAGCATGGCCGACACCGTGGGCCCCATGCGATTGACCAGCGGAAGAAACGACTGGGCCAGAAAGTCTAACGGCGGCGCAAACGGGTTGTGCGTGCCGCCCTCGAAGCGCAGGTACGACGGCGCGGACGCAGTCAGCAACGCGGGCAGCACCGTCTGCAACACGAGCGTCGTGCTCCCGGCGGTACCGATGGCGAACGCATACGAGCCCGGCTGCACCGCGCCCGGCCGGAACTCCACGCACAGCGACCCGATATCCGCCCCGGCCACCTCCGCGCGCGAGATCTCCGCCGCCGCCTGCACGGCGGTCAGGTGCTGCCGCATCAGCCCGGGCTTCTTGCGACCCGCCCGAATCTTCTCGATCCGGAACGACGTGCCCGTCACCATCGACAACGCCAGCGACGACCGCAGAATCTGCCCGCCGCCTTCCCCGAATGATCCGTCGATGGTCAGCATCTCGATAACTCCTCGAACTCCCAGCTTCGCACGATTCGTGCTGGCTCCATAAGAACAGATGCGGCGACAAGGGGTGAAGAAACGTTTTCCGGATGCTCTGAAGTTGAGCTATCCCCACCGAAGCGGAGAGCGGGACTCCCACCCGCAACCTTCCGGTCTTGAATGTAGTTCCTTCGGCATTCGCCGCGTTGCCCCGTCGCCTCCCCCTGTGGAAGAAATCCGGAGCACTTTCGCGATCAGGCAGTACTCCTTTCCAGCACCGCCATGATACGTGTGACGACAAGGGTTGGCGAAACCGAATCGCGCTCTATCCGCTGAGCTACGGGCCCCCATCACGTTGCCACGTTGCAATGGACCCGGTGGGATTCGAACCCACGACCTCGAGGTCTTTAACCTTGGAGTTCCACCGGCATTCGTCACACACTGCGGTCGGTGGGAGTTGAACCCACATGGTGAATTCACCACCGGGCTCTCAACCCGGCGCGTCTGCCCGTTCCGCCACGACCGCTTCAAGAAGATCACGCATGGAGACAATCATTGACGAGAGACCACCCCGTTGCCGGGGTACGGGCTTCGAACCCGTCCAGCCTTGCGGCCTTGGACCATGTACTCCCATCCGCATTCGCCATGCGCGATACCTTCAAGATTGCAAGCGACGGCCCGGAGACGGACAACGTGTTGTGGAGATGCGGGATGGTTAACAGCCATGTAATCCCCACGGCATTCCGCCTCCGGACCGCCAGACTCGATCACCTGCCTTTCGGTTTCACCGATCCTGCTCCTTGAGCAGGCTTTACTCCTCGGACTCATCTTCGCGCTTCGGCTTCGCCCGCTTCGACGCGTTCATCGGGATCACGCCGTCCGGCATGCCGACCACGAGCGTGTTACCACCCTCGCGCGACACCGTCTGCAGCATCCGCAGATGCACCAGTCCCGGGTGGTCTTCCAGGACGCGGGCCGCGTTCGCGAGGTTGCGGATCGCCGCCGACTCACCCCGGGCACGCTCCAGCGCCGCCAGGCCTTCCTGGCGAGCCTTGATCACCTCGGCGTAGCTGCGCTTCAGGTCGCCCGAAAGCATCACGTCGCGCACATCCACCGCCAGGATTTCGTACCCGAACTCGCTCGCACGCGACTTGATCTCCGTCAGCATCCGCTGACCGATCGACGCACGCGATTCCATCAGTTCATCGAACTTCATGACGCTGACAGCTTCACGCAGGGCCATCTGGGCAGCCACGCGCAGCTCCATATCCGCGTACATCGTCACCGTCGCCGCCTTGATCGGATCCGCCACGCGGAACCGGACCGCCGGCGATACACGGACCGTGACCTGGTCCTGCGTCAGCACTTCCTGGCCGCTTACCATCATCGTCTGCTGGCGAACGTCAAACTGGCGAATCGACGTTCCCGAGCGCGGGAAACGGTAGCGTCCCGCCTCCAGCGTCCGCACCAGCTTGCCCTTGCGATACAGAACGGCCACGTAGCCCTCCTGGATCTCCACGCGCATGAACCACTGATGCAGCACGACCACCACGGCCACGCCAGACAATACACTCAAACCGATGATCATCTCGATCATGGACTCACCTCACTCTCCATACGGATCCATCCACCAGAGCCGCACGCGATTCGGCGGGGGCCTGAACCCGCAAAGCCGATCGCCTGCCGCACGAAGCCGGCCCTGATGGATGGATCTCAAGAAGGTTTCCAAACCCTGGCAGGATTCGAACCTGCAATGTCGGACGGAAGTCACTCGCGGAACCCGCATCCGGCGATGCCGAAGGGGCCGCACCATCCGCCCGGTTGATCCTCAGCTCATAAACGCATCGCTTCCATCTGCGATACCCAGTCATCCGGCTTCGTCGCGCCGCGTGCCACGTCGGCAATCAACGAGAACACCTGGTCCGAGAAGCCGCCCACGCTCACGATGTCCTTGCGCTCCTTCGCCTGCGTCGTGTCGTACGGCTGAATGTCGATGCACACCATGCGGGCCTGCGGACTGCGCCGCTTGAACGCCGCCCACTGCTGCATGGTCTGCGTCGCGCCTCCGCCCCAGTGCCCGTAGTGCGGCGAGTCCACCCACGACTCGTTGTCCGAGACGTAGATGATCAGGTCACCCTGCGCCTTGCGCTGGTTCAGGTGACGCAGCGGGGCCGAGCAGTTCGTTCCGCCGCACGGCAGCGACGCCAGCTTCGTCGCGTTGGTCATCACCGAGTCACGCGGGTTCAGCGTCACGTTCACCACGTTCGACTCGAACGGGATCACGACCGTATCCGGGTTCCGCCGCAGCATCGCCGCCGCCACCAGCGCCGCCACGTCCACGCAGCGGACCGCCGTCGTCGCCCCCGGCCGGTAACCCGTGACCGGCGAATGCATCGAACCCGAGATGTCCGGGAAGACGTACACCTTCCCGTCGATCTTCGGCACGTTCTCCAGGGCGATTTCCATCGCGTCCTGCAACGCCTCGCGCACCGGCAGCGGCAGTTCCGTCGACGCACACAGGTACGCCACCATCAACTGGTACGGGAACACCTTCGCCTTGGCGATCAGCTCCCGATCCCGCAGACGCGCTGCCACGAGTTGCGTCATGTCACGCTTGGCGAACACACCGTGACGCAGGAACGTGTTCAGGTTCATCCGCGTCATCTGCCACGACGCGTGACGCGCGATCGCCGCCCAGTGCTTGTCACTCAGATCCAGGCCCGTCAGCATCTGGAACGGCACGTCCGGCGCCTCGGCCTTCGCATCGCCGCTGTTGACCCGGCGCTTGAACCGCTCGAATTCCAGCACGATCGGCGGCAGTGCCGCGTGGTCGTGCTCACGATCGAGCAGGTAGCCGTACAGCGCGTCGCGCGACGGCGACGCCGGCTTCGGGTGGACCATCTTGACGATGTCCGCCAGCGACGGATCCTTTCCCACCGAGCCGAGGAAGAGCTGCGCGTCGCTCCGCGCCTCCAGCCACTGCAGGACCAGCCGCTTCGGCAACGACCCCAGCGACTTGCGCCCCACCGCGCCCGAACGCATGATCTGCACGAAGTTGCGCAGCATCTTCGGGTTGTCGATCACGCGGTCGAAAATCTCCGCCAGCAGGCCCGGGCTCTTCACCGAGAGCACCGCCGCCAGCAGCGCCGGCAGGTCCTTCATGAAACCCTTCCGGCGGGCGTACAGCGCCACGCGGGCCACGAACTCCGGCTCCACCTTGTCACACAGCTCGAGCACCTTGCTCAACTGCAGCTCGGCGCTCGCGTAGAACGTGGCGTTCAGGCATCCCGTCGCCGCGTACTGAGCGAGGGCCTGCTTCGCCTCCATCCGGTAGGCCACTCCGCCCGCCTCGTTCACGGCGTTGGTGCGCGGAAGCATCTTGCCGGCAATCGACTGAAACAATGTCTTGTTGGCCATCACTCTTCTCCCGGTGTTCAGGATGCCGTGACCTTCGGATCACGATTCGAAGATCTATAAACCATCCCGCGTGCCAATGACTCCTGATTCGCGATGGCCAATCTTAAGTCATTTCACTGAAATGACTTAAGATACTCCTCAGACTCAATCCCTGCAGGGACGCACCTTTGCCACGCAATCTGTTTTTATAATTTTTTATAAGCGTATATACTATAAGATATGAAGCGTCAGAAGAACGTGTTGATCGGCCTGCTCGGGACGACGCTCGATGCGGGGTACGGCGACGGCCGCTGGGAGCGGTGGCGTCCGAGCGTGGCCGTCTGCCAGCATGAGGAACTGCTGATCGATCGTTTTGAGATGCTCTACCAGAAGCGCTCGGAGCGGCTCAAAGAGACCGTCATGGAGGACATCGCCACCGTCTCGCCCGAGACGGAACTCCGCGCTCACCTGATCGACTTCGACGATGCGTGGGACCTCGAGGAGGTGTATGGTGGATTGCACGATTTCGCGCGGGCATACCCGTTCGAGACCGATCGCGAGAACTACCTGCTGCACATCACCACCGGCACGCACGTCGCCCAGATCTGCCTCTTCCTGCTCAGCGAGTCGCGTTACATCCCCGGGCGACTCATTCAGACCGCGCCGCCACCCAAAAAGAAGCAGACCCGCATCCCCGGCACGTTCCGCCTGATCGACCTCGATCTCTCCCGATACGACCGCATCGCCCAGCGCTTCCATATCGAGCAGCGCGAGGGTCTCTCGTTTCTCAAGTCCGGCATCGATACCCGCAACGCCACGTTCAACCGGCTGATCGAGCAGATCGAACACGTGGCGACGCACTCCATTGATCCGCTGCTGCTCACTGGACCGACGGGCGCGGGCAAATCCCTGCTGGCCCGTCGCATCTACGAACTGAAGAAGCAGCGCCGGCAGGTGGAAGGCGCCTTCGTCGAGGTGAACTGCGCCACGCTGCGCGGCGACGCCGCCATGTCCGCGCTCTTCGGCCACAAGAAAGGTGCGTTCACCGGCGCGCTGCAGGATCGCAAGGGCCTGCTCCTGGCGGCCGATGACGGTCTACTCTTTCTCGACGAGGTGGGCGAACTGGGCCTGGACGAACAGGCCATGCTGCTTCGGGCGCTGGAGGAGAAACGTTTTCTTCCGCTGGGGGCGGACACGGAACAGGCCAGCGCATTCCAGCTCATCGCGGGGACGAATCGCGACCTGACGGCGGAGGTGGCGTCGGGGCGCTTCCGCGAGGACCTGCTGGCGCGCATCAACCTGTGGTCATTTCCCCTACCGGGACTGGCGGAGCGGCGGGAAGACATCCCACCCAACGTGGAATTTGAACTGGAGCAGTACGCCGGCCGCACCGGCGCTAAGGTGTCGTTCAACAAGGAAGCGTACCGGCACTTTCTCGACTTCGCGCTCTCCCCCCGCGCGACATGGACCGCCAACTTCCGTGACCTCAGCGCCGCCATCACGCGCATGGCGACACTCGCCCCCGGCGGGCGCATCACGAGGAAAGTGGTGAATGCGGAGATCGAACGATTGAATCGGGCCTGGAATCCACCGGGTGTGCGTGCCAATGACGATGATCGGGTTTCCGAAATCCTCGGCCGGGAACGCGCCGACACGCTCGATCGCTTCGACCGTGTCCAACTCAACGACGTCCTGGACGCCTGCCGCGAATCTCGCTCCCTCTCGGATGCCGGGCGGAAGCTCTACGCCGTCTCCCGTCGCGAAAAGAAGCAACCCAACGACGCCGATCGCCTGCGCAAGTATCTCGCCCGCTTTAATTTGAACTGGGCCGATACAAAGCAGATCCAGCCGAAGCCGTGAGACCGATCAATCCGCACATTCCGGGTCGCTCAGCACGTTCGCTCCGCTGATACAGTTCAGGAAGAGTTCGACGTCGTCGGAATCGATATCGATGTCCACATCGAAACGCCCCGGCTCGCAATTCGGATCGTTGACCGGCGTACCCGGGCCGGTGATGCAGGCCTGCATCCAGCCGAAGTCGTTCATGTCGACATCACCGTCACGATCGAGGTCGCCGGGCGTCGGCAGCGGGCAACCGGTCGCATCCACCGCCACGCCGGGCAGGCTTCCCGGACAGGCATCGCACGCATCCCCCACGCCGTCGAGGTCCAAATCGAGTTGGCCGGTATTGGCATCGGCCGGACAGTTGTCGAGCACGTTCACGATGCCGTCGCCGTCCATGTCATCATCGCAGACATCCCCCGTGCCGTCCGTATCCAAATCCGCCTGGTCGGCATTGGCGTCGTCGGGACAGTTGTCGCAGACATCACCCCAGCCGTCCTCGTCCTCGTCTTCCTGGTCCATGTTGGCGTCGTCCGGACAGTTATCCAGCGGACAAGTGGACCACGTATCAACCGGGAACCCGTAACCGTCGCCATCCATGTCCGTGCAGTCGTCGCAGACATCGCCCACGCCGTCCCCGTCGCTGTCGGCCTGAGAGACGTTGGCGGTCAGCGGACAGTTGTCGACGGTGTTCTCCACGCCGTCCTCGTCGAAGTCCAAAGCATGCACGTTCGCCAGCGGCAGCGTGATGTGTGAGGGATAGGTCGGCCCCATGTGGACGGTGTTGTCCGCCACAAGCGGTGAGGATCCTGGCCAGTTGCGATCCCACGCCTGCCCGGTGTTCGGATTCACATCGAAGCGCGGCGAATTACTCGACGAGATCGCCACGCGTAGGCGATGCCCTTCATTGATAACGATCGACGTGCTCCACAGATCGACCTCCACAGGAACCACCTGCCTCGGCGTCAAGAACACTTCGGTCGACGGCGATTGCCGATGCCGCGCGCGGATGATGCCGTCACCGATCAGCATGGATCGGCCGTCGGGATAGACGTCCGTCAGCTTGGCGGTGAAATCCGTGTCGATACGGTTCGACGAGACGTACAGTTGAGCACGGATCCGCCCGGTGATTTCCAACGGCTTCGACAATGGCCCGCTGGTGTACAGCAGCACGTCCGGCCGATTCTCGATCGGAGCCTGATCGTACGGGCCGTTGGTGCCCACGAATATGTAGTTGTTGCCGCCCAGCGTCGGCACGGGGTTGTTCGGGTCGAACGTATAGGTGGTGCTCTGATTCTGGGTACCGAGTTGCGTGGTCAACGTGCCCGGCTCGGACAGATAGAACGCCGTCTCCGTCGCGGGCGGGGGCCAGTCGTCCCGCGTCCGCCAGATGTTCCAGTCACTCTCTGAACGAGGATCGTCCACGTCGCCCATGACCCAGTAGATCACGTGCGGCTGCGTCGCGACTTCGTTGACTTCCCCTTTGAGCCAGTAGGCGTTCCAAGGGCCGGAGTGCATGGCGGCGGGCGGGAACTTGCAGCTTTCCGGGAACGTCAGTTCACCGATGTTGTTGGTGATGCCGTGAATCCAGGGGCCCATGATGAGGTACTGGTTGCCTTGGGCATTGCCCGCGCCGTGGTCTTGCAGGTTCATGAATCCTTCGATCGCCCCGTTGGAAAAGGCGTCGTACCAACCGCTCAGTCGCAGGCCGGGCACCTTCACCTGCGTGTACACGTCCGGGTCCGCCAGGTTCGAGGGCTCCCAGAAGGCGTCGTAGAACGGATGCGCTTCGATCTGCGTCAGGTGGTAGTTGTAATCATAACCCACGTTGATGAACCAGCCGTCGACGAGCGCTTCACGATAGGCCCCACCCTGGAAGACGGTTTCGAAGATGTTGCCCGTGGACAGGCCGACCCACTGGCTGGTCATGCCGTCCGTACCGCTGGCTGCCACGACTTCCGAAACGATGCCCGGACCGGACACGCCCTGTCCACCGATCTTGCCGTTCGACCACGGCTGCGCGCGAATCCACTCGATGGCGTCGTAACCGTCCTGCACATCCGAGATGAAACAGAAGCCCACCCCCTCGCTTCCGCCTCGCCCGCGCTGCAACTGCACGACCTGTACGTACCCGCTGTCGAAACTGCCCTGACTTTTCTCGGGACCGTACGTCGTCTTGAAGTAGATGGTAGGGAACGGTCCCTGGCCGAGAGGAAGATAAAGCTCGGTGTAGATGCCCACGCCGTCACTCATCGGCATGAGGAATACCTGTTTGCGCGAATCGACGGACACGTTCGCCACGGTGGTGAAGCTCTGCACGCTTCCCGCGGTCACGTTGCCACCATCGTGGCGATCGACGCGCCAGTAATACGTCGTGTTCTTGTTCAAGCTGTAGAAGTCGTACGGATCAAAGCTGCCGCTCGATCCTGAACCGCTGCCCGGCTCCGCCGGAACAGTTCCGTTGGCGACCGCGTTGAAGTCCGTGGAAAAGTAGACCTCGTACGACGTGGCCGGGCCGTAGTCAGCCCAGGTCAACACGACATCCGGATCGATGCTGTTCGCGCCATCAGCCGGAACGAAGGTGGCCCCGAATGCCCCCGCCGACCACCACGCACAAACCACGATGCCGAACCACCGCCCGAGCCTGGAACGTATCGCTCGAACCTCTTGACTGTCCATCTTGCCCCTCGCGCGAATTCTCTATGTTGACTGATCTCTGCGATCAAAGGTCCCTGAGCCGAAGCTGCCTCGTGGCGTTTTCCTGTGAGCTTATCTTTCGCTTCGGTTCGTTTCGGTCACTAATCACCACTCAATTTTAACTGCTTGCGGGCCTCATGGAAAGGAAGAAGCAGAATTCGCTGAACAATTGAGCAGCGCTGCCCCAGGAAGGGAGAACCAGAGAGAATCCTCCTTAACTATCTTTTATAAATATACTTATATTCCGAATAGCTGACTTTTCGCTATCTTCAGGTAGGCTTATCGACCATGGAAGGGATGGACTCCTCCCTGGCCGCTCAAGGGGTTTCAATGAATGGGCCCCCGAGCACTTGGCTGCGGAGGCCCATGGGTAGTTTTACCTGTACCGATCTAAATCCAACAACGCCCCGGAATCCGCTGGCTACGGATCAGCGGTCGCCGAGGTTGATCCAGACGGTTTTGGTTTCCGTGTAGTGATCGAGGGCGTCCTTGCCGCACTCGCGGCCGTGGCCGGAGAACTTGTAGCCGCCGAACGGCGCGGCCGGGTCGAAGGTGTTGTAGCAGTTCACCCAGACGGTGCCGGCGCGAATGCTGTCGGCCAGGGCGTGGGCCTTGGTGATGTCCCTGGTCCACACGGCGGCGGCGAGGCCGTAGATCGTCTCGTTGGACTCGCGAATCACGTCGTTGACGTTCTTGAAGGGCAGCACGGTCACGACCGGGCCGAAGATCTCCTCCTGGGCGATGCGCATCTTGTTGTTCACGCCGGTGAAGATCGTCGGCTTGATGAACCAGCCCTTGTCGCCGTGCCGCTCGCCGCCGGTCACGCACGTGGCCCCTTCCTTGTGGCCGAGATCGATGTAGCTCATGACCTTGTCGAACTGCTCCTGCGAGACCTGGGCGCCCTGCTCGGTCTGCGGGTCGAACGGATCGCCGAGGCGTCGCTTCCCGGCGAGATCGGCGAAGCGCTGGACGAACTCATCGTGCGCGGATTCCTCCACGAACAACCGGCTGCCCGCACAGCATACCTCGCCCTGGTTGAAGAAGATGCCCGCCATGGCGCCCTGCACCGCCTGCTCCATGTCGGCGTCGGCGAAAACGACGTTGGGGCTCTTGCCGCCCAATTCGAAGCTGGTCCGCTTCAGCGTATCGGCGGCGCTGCGCATGATGATCTGCGCGGTTTCGTAATGACCGGTGAAGGCGATCTTATCGACTTCGGGATGGCGCACCAACGCATCGCCTGCGGTCTCTCCGAGCCCGTTGATGACATTGATCACACCCTCGGGATACCCGGCCTCGAGGGCGAGTTCCGCCATGCGCATGGCCGTGAGCGGCGTCTGCTCGGCCGGCTTGAGCACGACGACATTCCCCGTCGCCAGCGCCGGCCCCCACTTCCACGTGGCCATGAGCATCGGAAAATTCCACGGGATGATCTGGCCGCAGACTCCGACCGGTTCGCGCTTCGTGTAGCAGAAGAAGTTGCCCATGGCGCGATCGACCGGAATCGTGTCGCCGGTGACCTTGTCGGCCCAGCCGGCGAAGTAGCGGAACGTACGCACGACGAGAGGCAGGTCCGCGGCCTTGACTTCGGCGATGGGCTTGCCGTTGTTGAGCGTTTCGAGCGCCGCCAGTTCGTCGGTATTCTGTTCGATGAGGTCGGCGAGTTTGAACATGAGATCGGCGCGCTCGCGGGCGCTGAATTTGGACCAGGGCCCCTCGAAGGCGCGCCGCGCAGAGGCGACCGCGCGGTCCACGTCCTCCTTGTCACTGGAGGCGACCTGGGCGATCACCTCGCCGGTGGCGGGATTAAAAACGTCGAAGGTCTTGCCGGAGGAGGCATCGACCCATTGGCCGTCGATCAAGTTCTGGGTCAAGCGTACTTTCGGGCGTTCGAGGGTCATGGTGGACATGATGGAGTCTCCGCGATTGGGGCTGGTGGATCCGATACCGATGGCACGATGCGGGCAAGGCTGCGCTTCCGGTCCTCCGCTGGGATCCCGTGACGCAGGTTTTGACGTTGAACGGATAAGTCAGATGCCCTGAACTGCATCTTGATTTTAGCGTCCGTGGCTGCATGTGCAAGATAGAACGCGATATGCCAAGGGTGATCCGGGTCCTCAGGCATTCGCCGAAACGGCGGGAGCAGGCTATTATGGAGCCGTACGCACCGAAACGATCCGACGTTCACCCCCGATTTCCCCATGAGCGACAAGCAGGCACTGCATCATCATCCCGACGCCGATCCGGAAGTCCCCGGCAGTGGCGCTGCCATGGATCCGGTGGACACCTCCGGCGGATCGGAACGGCTTACCCTGCGCTACCTTCTGTGGTTCAGCCTGCCGCTGGCGTTGACCTTTCTGATGATGTCCGGCTCGGCGCCGATCGTGAGCGTGGGCATCGCCCGGATGCACGGGGCGGCGGGCGAGCGCACGCACCTGGCGGCGTTCCTGATGACGTTCGTCACGGCATTGACCATTTACAGCCCGATGTTCGTCGCGCGGAACGTGGCCATCCGGACGATTCACGACCGCCGGTCGCTCAAGCGTTACGTGGCTTTCGTCGGCGGATGCGGACTCGTGAACGCGCTGGTCCTGCTTCTGGTCAGCCGCGTCGATCTGTTCGGGCACTTCGTCTACGGGATCTGTCTCCATGCCGATGCCGAGATGGAGGCGATGGCGCGCCAGGGGCTGCTGGTCTTCGTGCCGGTGCCGATCCTGGTCGCGCTGCGCGGGTTGGGCCAGGGTTGCCATATCACCAACGAGAACAACTGGTACGTCGGCTTCGGGACGGGTCTGCGGCTGATCATGATGGCGGTGTTCGTCTTCGGCTACGGGATCCGGTCCGAATTGAGCGGCCCGATCCTCGGCGGGCTCACGTATCTCATCGGCATCGGCTCGGAGACGGTGTTCGTGCTGGCCATGCTCTGGAACAAGCCGCAGTGGACGGTGTACGAGAGCGGTCCGGTGCTGTCGTACGCGCAGTTCGCCCAGTACGCCTTCCCACTGATGAGCGGCGCGTTCTTCAATCAGCTCTCCGGGCCGATCCTCATCCACCTGATCAACAAGGGGCGCTTCCCTGACGAGAACGGGGCTACGTTCGACCTGATGCGTGGCTCGGCGTGGCTGATCTTCAGCACGCTCATGTCGCTTCAACCGGCAGTGCTCCGCCACGCGACGTCGCGCCACAACCTGGGCGTGATTCTGAAATACGCCGGCGCCCTGCTCGCATGCCTGACCACGGTGGCGGTAGTGCTGGCCACGACACCGCTCAAGCACTGGCTGTACATCGATCTGTTCAACGTGGACAACGCGAAGATCGTGGAACTGACTTACCTGTGCCTGTTCTGGTTGATTCCGATCCCGCTGATCAACGTGGCGAACCTGTTCACCTCCGCGTTGCACACGCGGTCGGGCCGGACACTGTGGGTGACGGCGGGCAACGGGCTCGGGCTGGGACTGCTGGTGCTGGCGGGAGTGGTGCTGGAAAAAGGCACGTACGACGGGGTGATCGTGGCGGTCGTGGGCAACGCGGTGTTCTATCTCGCCGCCGCCACGGTCCAGACGATCGGCCTGCTGAACGGAGGCCTGGCGGCCGCGCTCTCCCCGAAGCACCTGGCGGACACGATGGAAGCCGAGGCGGAACGCCGCGGGGCCATGCGCGCGAGCCCGCAACCGGTCCCGGAGCGCGCGTAGGCGAGCGATCTCGTCACCGTGTCATCTCTCCGTCACGGGGCGCGACCACGCCTCCCACAACGCCTTGTAGAACTTCATGAACCTGACGTTATCTTCCAGGCTCCCCTCCTTCAGCGGACGCGCTTCGACCATGACGAACCCGTCGTAGCCGGTGGCATTGAGTCGCTGGAAGAAGTGCTCATAGGGATACCCGTTCACCAACTCGTTGACGTGCACATGGCGGATGTACGGCCGCATCATGTTGAAGTTGGCGTCGAACGTTTTGCCTTCGCCGTCGACGTTCTTGTTGCAGTTCCACGTCACCGCCACGTCGGGATGATCCGCGATGGTCATCATGGTGTGCATGTGCTTGGGCTCCGATGTTCCCCCGCCGTGCATCTCGCAACAGACCGTCACGCCGGAACCCTCCGCCGCCTCGCCACAGGCACGCAGCGATTCGCCGATCTGCTGCAGTGTCTTCTCCTTGCTCACGTCCTTCGGGAATCGATTGGGCCGCACCTTGACTCCCTTGCCTCCGAGATCATGAGCCAGCTCGATGAAGCGCTTGGTCTCCTCGATATTTCTGCGGACCACGGCGGGATCGGGCGAGTGAAATTCGCAGGCCGACCCCGGACCCCAGATCACGACCCCCGCATCCTCGAACCGCTTGCGGATCTCGCGGCGCTTCTCCTTCGAGATGTCCGGCTCGACACCGTGGGCATGCGTTGATCGAAACTCGACCGCCGCCAGCCCGATCTCGGGATACTTTTCCAGAATCGTCTCCAGGCTCCAGTCGTGGGCGACAAAGTACGTCACCATGCCCAGACGCATCTTTCGGGCCGACGCGCGATCCGACCTTTCTGGAGGCGCCGCCTTTGCGATCGAGGTCCGGCCCACGAGCGCGGCCGAAGCGGCCGCCGACATCCCCAGCAACGTTCGACGATCCATTCGAGATTTCATGGGCACGACTCCTCAGCCTCGTTCGGCCATAAGATTCCCGTCATTCAATTGCGAGAACACGCGCAGGCGTCATTAAACGCCCCGCCCCCCGCAGGGTCAAACCCCCCGCTTGCGATGCCCGTGCAGAGCGGACTATGATGAGCCAGATACACGACCGCCACATATTCGACAGGGAGGTCACATGTCGGTCCATCATCCACTCCGAATGCGTTTCAGCTTCTGCATCGGGCTGAGTCTCTCTCTTGTGCCCGCCCTCGCCGGGCCTGCTGTGGCTGGAGTCTCGGCCCGGGAGGCGGAACTCCGCCTGAACGTCGCGTGGCAGGTCGCTCTTGACGGTGTAGGCATCTCCGCCGGGATTATCGACGGCAAGATCGGCCCGAAGACGCGGCTCGCCACGCGCGAGTTCCAGCGCGTCCGCGGACTCGAGGTTACCGGTGAGTTGGATGCCGGTACGCGAAAAGCACTCCAGGTCGATCCGGAAGGTGTCTTCATCCGGTACACGGTCACTTCCAGCGATCTCAAGGAAGTCGGTGAAGTTCCGTCAAGCTGGCTGGCCCGGTCGAAGCTCGATCGACTCGGGCATGCCTCCGTGTTGCACGTCGTCGCCGAGAAGTTTCACTGCCACACGCAGCTTCTCGCCACGATTAATCCCGGGCGCGATCTCCAGCGCTTGAAACCGGGTGACCCGGTGGTCGTGCCCCGCGTGCAGGAACCGGAAAAGTTGCCCCGGGCGAAAAGCGTGGAAGTCAACCTCCGCGACAAGGTCATCCGGGTCATCGATCATCAGGATCGGCTGGTGGCTCTCTTCCACTGCTCTGTGGCGGCCAGCAAGTCGAAACTGCCGCGCTCGGACGCGAAAGTGACCGCCATCGCCGTCGACCCCAACTACACGTATGACCCGAAGATGTGGCCCGAGGTCCGGGAGAAGATCGACCGCAAGCTGACGATTCCCCCCGGGCCGCGCAACCCCGTCGGGCGCTGCTGGATCTCGCTCAGCCTTCCCGGCTACGGCATGCACGGCACGCCCAACCCGGAACTGATCGGCAAGACCGGTTCGCATGGCTGCTTCCGTCTCGCCAACTGGGATGCCCTGCGGCTGGCTCACATGGTCAGTGTCGGCACGCCGGTCCGTTTCGTCGATCACCCGGACGCCGACCTGGCGCGGAATTGATAGTTTACGACCTGTCCCCGCGCGGACGATCATGGTATGAAACGACTGCTTCCCAAGCTGCCCCGGCGCCCGCGAAAGAAACGAAAGAAGCACCCCCCACCCGGGGCGCAACCCGGTACGCTCGTCGTCACACCCACGGCGGACTTTCGTATCCATATCTGCACCTACGACGCCTCCTCGCTTGAGGAGGTCACCCATCGCGACGTGGACGGCATTTCCGAGGCGTTGCGTGATGACGGCGTCGTGTGGATCGACATCGAAGGCATACCCGAAGAACACGGCCTGCGGCGGATCGCGGAGATCTTCGGACTGCATCCGCTGGCCCTCGAGGACATCGTCAACATCCCCCAGCGACCCAAGATGGAGATCTTTGAGAATCACACGCTGCTGATCCTGCGAACCGGACACCTGGTGGACCATTCGCTCGAACTGGAACGCGACCAGATCAGCCTGCTGGTCGGCCCCAATTACGTGCTCTCTTTCCATGAACAACCGCGCGACACGTTCGCTCCCGTGCGCCATCGGCTGCATCAGGGCGGCCCCAACCTGCGGGCCAACGGCCCTGGCTACCTGACATACGCGTTAGCCGACGCCATGATCGACGGCTACTATCCGATCATGGAGCAATACGGAGACGCCCTCGAGCGATACGAGCATGAACTTCTGAACCATCACGCTCATGCCGAATTGACCGACCTCTACAAGCTGCGGCGCGAACTGATTACCACCCGCAGGCACATGATGGCCACGCGTGACATCATCCACAACATTCTGAGCAACGAGACGCCGCACATCTCCAACCGGCACCAGACCCAATGGCGAGACTGCCTCGATCACTGCGCGCAACTCGTCGACATGACCGATATCTCCCGCGAGAGCATCATCAGCCTTCAGGAGGTTCAGCTCGCGATGACGGCCACGCGTCAGAACGAAGTCATGAAAACACTCACCATTCTGGCCAGCATCTTTATTCCCCTGACATTCATCGCCGGGATCTATGGTATGAATTTCAAGGACATGCCTGAGCTTGACTCCTCATGGGGTTATCCCGCTGTTCTGATGGTGATGGCCGTCATGGCCGGCGGCATGGTGTACTACTTCTATCGGAAGGGGTGGCTGGGCGGCGCCGCTCGAGACGACATCGAGTTCTGAGTCATTCATCCTTCCCACATGCCATGAAACCCCGACTCCGCTCGAGTACCATCTGAGGACGGTTTCCATTTGTTTTGAAAGTCGGCAGGAGAGGAACTTGGTGACAGCACCGGACAATCACGACGCGCTTGACTCGCATCATCATAACGCCCGAGGGGTCATCTTCGATCTGGACGGCACCCTGGCAGACACGCTGCCGGACATCCGTTCGGCGGTCAACGCCGGACGCTCGCACTTCGGGCTGGCCGCCGCCACGGAGGACGAGGTACGCTCGTGGATCGGCGAAGGACTGCCCGTGTTATGTGAGCGTGCTCTTCACGACGCGAAGGATATCCCGCTCGACACCATGATCGAAGTCGTGCGCGACCACTACCGCGCGCACAGTCTTGAAGCGACCACCCTTTTTCCCGGCATCGCACCGTTGCTCGACGCGCTTGTCGCTCGCCGCATCCCCATGGCCATCTGCACGAACAAGCCGCACGAGGCGACTCTGGCCCTGGTGAAGTCGATGTTGAACCGCTGGGAATTCGCCGCCGTGGAAGGCTATCGTGAGGAGGACCGACGTAAGCCTGATCCGCGCACGGCCGTTGACATCGCCGTTGCGATGAGCCTCGATCCCGGGGAGTTTTGTTTCGTCGGGGATTCGGACACGGACATGCTGACTGCCACAAACGCCGGGATGATTCCCGTCGGTGTCAGTTGGGGTTATCGTTCGGAGGAGGTTCTGCGAAATGCGGGGGCGTCACAGGTGCTCATTCAACCGATGGATCTGATTGAATACCTGGAGTAGACATGGCAGGTTACCCCAAAAAAGGCGTCCGTCTCCAGTGAGACGAACGCCTGATTATCGGAGAAAAGAAAGCCTTTCCCCGACGCATGGAATCATGGATCACGCTACGCCTCGGCGGCTCGCGCGTTTGCGTTTCACTCCGCCAGCCACGCCTCGAACATCCAGATGAGTTTGGCAGATTCGTCGGCCATGTCATCCATCAAGTTTTCGGTTGTCACGTCGTCTGCCTCCACGGCAGCTTCCTTGACCTTGATAAAAACCGACCGTTGAGTCTTCAGGTCTTCCAGGAGCATCTGCATCATGCCCGTGGCATTGGGTAACTCGGTCGTCTCCTTGAGTGCCGATGCTCCAATCGCTTCCTTCAGCGTCGGCACGGGCACGTCACCGAGTTGCAGGATGCGTTCGGCCACTTCATCCACCCATTCCGCCCACTGGTTGTACATCTCCTCGAATTTCTCATGCAACATGAAGAAGCGGTCGCCTTTCACATTCCAGTGGAAGTGACGCAGCTTCTGATAAAACACCATTCCGTCAGACTGTACTTTCTTCAAATGCTGTGTAGTGCTGGCCATTGATGTTCTCCTTCAGTTCAGCAGTTCGTCAGACAACTCCTTGTTGCTGCCTGACCAGATACTATAGGATGAGGTCTGCAATAGGAAAAGTACATATCTGCTATCGCTTGAATAGGGAATGGCTATGGAGCTTCATCAACTGCGGTATTTCCTCGCTGTCGCCGAAACGCAGAGCTTTACCGCCGCCGCCCGCCGGTGTGAGGTGGCGCAACCTTCCTTGAGTCAGCAGATCGGCAAGCTGGAGCGCCGGCTCGGCACTCCCCTGTTCGACCGCCTCGCCCGGGGCGTCCAGCTGACCCGTGCCGGTGAGGAGCTGGTGCCGTATGCCCGCCATATCCTCACCAGCGTCGAGGACGCGCAACGTCACGTGGCCGACATGGAACTCGAACCCTCCGGGCGGCTGCGCATCGGCGCGATTCCCACGATCGCCCCGTATCTGCTTCCCCCCGTGCTCCGCAGTTTTCTTCGACGCTCACCCCGGGTGGAGTTGCAGCTCATCGAGGAGGTGACGGATCGCCTGATCCAGCTCTTGCTCGAAGGCGAGATCGATCTGGCCTTGATGGCCCTGCCCATTGAGCACCCGGCGTTGCTTCACGAAACTTTGTTCGACGAGGAGTTGTTGGTGGCCGTCCCTGCCAGGCATCCGCTTGCGAAGCGAAAGTCCCTGACGTGGGAGCATCTCGACGGTGAACGGATCGTCGTGATGGATGAAATCCACTGCCTGGGTCGCCAGACGCTGAGTATCTGCCGGCGCCGGCGGATCAACCCCGACATCGTTTGCCGCGGCAATCAGATTTCGACCATCCTGGAGATGGTCTCCCTCGGCATGGGGATCACGCTGGTCCCCGAGATGGCGATCCGGAGCGACCGTTCGTCGCGACGCGTCTATCGTCGGATTAAGAAAAACTCGCCTGTTCGCACGCTGGCGGTGGCGTGGCATCGCGATCGTTACCGATCGGAAACGTCCCGCCAACTGGTCCGCCTGCTCACCGCATCTTCTTGATAATTCGGGGGTTGTGTGCTTTGCTCGTTTCCAGCCACGGCCATGCGTAAAATCGGATTGACATATGTGAGAGTGACCTCACATGAGCCCAAGGGAATAACTTTCATGTGGTTCGACGTTATGCATGTCATGAAAACGCATATAAGCCTGCTCATCGCGGTCCTGCCGGTTCTCGCCCTCATGGGATGTGAACATACCGGTCAGCCAAGTGCAACAGATCAGACGGATTCGAATGCCGAGAGCGGGGCAAACACGCAGAGCGATTCGGCCACTGTGGAGAAAATCATGAAGAGCGAGACCGAATGGCGTAAGCAACTGTCACCCGAGCAATATTACGTCACGCGCGAGAAAGGCACCGAACGCGCGTTCACTGGTGAATACTGGAACAACAAGGAGCAGGGCAACTACGCCTGCGTGTGTTGCGGCCAGGAACTGTTTGCCTCGGATCACAAGTTCGACTCGGGCACCGGCTGGCCGAGCTTCACGCAACCGACGGACGCCGCCCATGTCGCCACGGAGAGCGATCGAAGCCACGGCATGGTCCGTACCGAGGTCCTGTGCAGCCGGTGCGACGCCCACCTGGGCCACGTGTTCGATGACGGCCCCGCCCCCACCGGGAAACGCTACTGCATCAACTCGGCCTCACTTGCCTTCGAAAAGGCTGAGTAACAGTCTGCGGCGATCTCCGTCTCCTCGGACAGCGATCACGGCTCAAAGTACCTTCGGAGCGGAGCATTCTCACGTAATAACGTTATGGCGTGATGCAGGCGCGACTTGACCGTCCCGAGCGGAATGCCCTGTGCGTCGGCGATTTCCGCAAGGGTCATGTCATCCACAAACCGCAGAAGAAGGACCTCGCGCGTTTCCGAGGGCAGCTTTCGTAACACGTCACGAAGATCATCATGCCCCCCCAACGCAGCATCGAGCGCCCCCGACTCAGGCGGACTCTCCATGGCCTGCTCTCGCCGGCGACGCTGACGGACTCGAATGGCGTTGTGTTTGACGACCGGGTAGAGAAAGGTCGTCATGCGGGCGGTCAACTTCAGGTGCGGCACTTTGTTGAGCAGATAGGCGAACGTCTCCTGCACCACGTCGAGGGCGTCGTCCCGATCCCCCGTGATCCGCCACGCCCATCGATAGACCTGGTCCCGATAGCGGAAGTAGAGCACTTCGAACGCCTCCTCACTACCCGCGTTGATCGACGAGACCAGCGTCTGGTCATCGCGTGGATCGGGTAACGGGGGTAGGGGCATGGTGACTCCAAAATCGGGTACGTCGCTCTTGTAATCGAGCCGCGCATGCCGGTCGAGCCCAACAGACCTTCAGCTTCGCCAATCTGCGAAACCCAAGTACGAAATCAATTACCCAATTCCGGGCAATATAGCCCTCCCCTTGGTCTACATACGCCCAGAACACTCCAAAAAGTCGGTTTCATCGGCTTGGCATGGCAGGTGTCAAACCTCCCAACCGCCATCAGGAACCGGCGACCACCTCAAGATGGGCCAAGGGAGGCCCACCGCCGGAGTCTGAACAAGGAGTCTTGCCATGCGACACCGTGCCCACCAAAACGCCTGCTCTCCGATCCTCTGGCCGTTGGGCCTGACCGCCGTCCTGCTCGCGGGATGCGGCCCCGCTCCCGTCCCTTCCGATCAGGATCCTGAAAGCACGGTGGACGCCGAAACGGTCTTCATCCCGCCCACCTACCACATGGATGAATCGATGGCCCGGCCGGACACCTTCACCGAGCCGATCGAGGAGGAAGGCGAACCACGTCCCGTCGGCAGCCTGCAGATCGGAGACGGCAAGGCCACCGAACTCGTGCTGTACGAGTTGCTGGTCACAGTCATGGATCCCAACGAGATCGACGCCATCATCGCCCGCTGGAATGCCGCCATTCTCGATGTCGCCGAGCCCGACGAATTCGATGATCCGGGCGCGCCGTACGATTTCCTGATTCGGATTGACCCTGACCAGGTGGATACGTCGAAGTTGGCCGAGCACATGGCCATCGTCGAGCCGGCGCTCTCGGGAGCCGTCATCGGCAGCGAGGCAGTCATGAAGACACTGGCCGCGGCCGCGGAAGAGACGGCTGTCTACGGCACACCGGTCGGGTTGAACTGGCTGACCACGGGTGACGCGATCTCCGAAGGCATCAGCATGGAGTCTCCTGATCTGGGGCAGCCGAATGCCTTCCAATGGTCGTTCATGCGCTCCTTGAGCAACCAGGATATCGGCGTCGATGTGGCGTGGCAGATGCTGGCCTCGGAGGTCCTGCTCGTCAACAAGGTGCGGATCATGATCGCCGACGGCGGTTTCAAATCGAACCCTGATTTCCCGGATGAGTCGAAACTGCGCAACGGCGACTGGGGAGATTCCAATGCATTGGACTGCGGCGACAATCCCTGCCCCTGGCATGCGTCCCAGGTGACGCTGGCAGCCATGGCCAAGATCGACAACGGCTACGGCACGGCCGGACCCGCCGGACCGGTCGGTGAACTGATCGGCGTGGCCATCAACAAGGATTTCTGGAAGCGCCTTCGCCGCATCAAGAAGATGGTCAAGGAAGAGCATCCGCACGTCGTGAACATGAGCTTCAGCACGACGATCGAGGTCTTTCGCGGGGCGTCGCTGGATGCGGCTAATCGTCACTTCAAGAACATGAAGAATCGCGGCGCTTTGCTTTTTGCCTCGGCGGGTAACGACGGAATCGATGTGGATTCGGAAAACTGCATCGGGAACAACTGCTATGAAGGCAAGCTGATCCTGCCATGTGAAAGTAATTACGTCCATTGCGTCGGCGGCATGGATTCGAATTCGACCTGGAAAGCACCGGGCTCGAACTACGGCTCGGGCTCCGGCAGCGGATCGGTCGAGATCTACGGCCCGTTCTGTGTCGTCGGCATGGAAGCGCCGGACAACGCCTATTCGAACACGGACGTCAAGACGGTCTGCGGGACAAGCTTCGCCAGCCCATTCGTGGCGGGCGTGGCGGCGCTGGTCAAAGCCGCGGCCCCGAGCCTCGGCCCCGACGAAATCTGGCAGATCCTTCGCGATACCGCGCATGATGGCGGCGTCATGGTTCCCCTGGTGGTCGGTGACGAGGCGAGCCAGCTTCGCATCAACGCCTACGATGCCGTCCGCGAAGCCATGGGTCTGAATTACTCCCTGCCGGATGTTCAAATCACCGCGCCCGCCAACGGCAGCGATTACCCATTGGACAACTGGCTGGTACTCAAGGGCTCAGCCGAAACCTTCTACGGCTACGACCTGCCGATCACGTGGACGAGCAGCATCGACGGTGAACTCTCCAACGGCGCGGAGTTCGGCGACATCTACCTCTCGCCGCTGTCGGTCGGCACGCACACCATCACCGCCGAAGCGACGGACCTGCGCGGCGGTACCGGGACCGACCAGATCACGATCACCATCGAGGACACGCCGCCGGTGGTGACCATCCTCGCCCCCGAGGACGGCGAAGAGTTCTACGAAGGCCAGTCGGTCGACCTTTCCGCGTTCACGAAAGATCCCGACACGTACGGGCCGCTCGAGGACGATGCCGTGTTCTGGACCGTGCGCCGACTCAACAACCAGGCGGTGTTCTATGGGGGCGGACACGTGGACGAGATTCCCATCAACACGCTCACGCCGGGAATGTACAACATCACACTGGAAGGCGGCGATGAGAACAACGTGTCCGAGGATGTCGTGACCATCACGGTCAACGCCATTCCGCCGAACGAAACGGTGCCCACCGCCAACATTCTCCAACCTGCCATGGACATCGAGGTGGTGGCGTACAACGGCACGCCGCAGCTCATCCAGTTCCAGGGTGTCGGCTCGGATCCCGAGGACGGCAACCTCAGCCCGGACAATTACCGCTGGACCGCGGTCAGTGAAAACGGGACGAAGATCGTGCTGTGCGAGGGCAGCAGCTTCGGGGAGTTCGATCCGGAAGAGTATGCCGGCCACGAGGCCTGCGACCAGTTCAGCCGCAACATGACGCTGGATGAGGGATCGGTGGGCTATACGATCTGGACGGTCACGCTGGAGGTGGAGGATTCCAGCGGGCTGATCGGCAAGGACAAGGTCAACGTGGAGATTCAGTTCACCACGGGATAGGGAACCTTCTTCTTTCCTCGTGCGGGCTCTCGTCCCCGGTCGGGTTTTCAAGCCCTCCACCGGTGCGGCGAGAGCCCGCGTTTTTTTGACATCCTGCATACGGGGCTCCTGGAGCTTCTATCCCGTCCAGGCGCTTTTGATGTACACTGATATGACCATGATGCGAGTTTATACCTACACCGCGTACGTATGTTTCCTGATGCTTCACATTCTGTCTCCGGGTCGCGCAGTGGCAGACGAGGCATCCGCCGAGCCTCAACCGCGCTTTGAAACCAAGAAGCTGGACGTGTCGAAGGAGGATTATGGGAAGGCGATGCGGGAGCGCCCCGGCATCTTCGGATGCGGGATCATCTGGAATGGCCGAAGCACCATTTACCGCCACCATGAAGATTTCAACAAGCTCATGAGCGAGCGGATGGCGGCGATGGGTGTTCAGTCCACGCGATTCGGTTTCGACTGGGCCATCGTCGAAGAGGAGCCACTCGAGTACCAGTGGGAGAAGATCGAGGAGGAGCGCAATCTTCCCGGTCTCTTCCAGCTCGACCTGGAGATTTACGGCCTGATCAATACCGTCCCCGGATGGGCGAGCCCGGAACACAAGGCGGGCACTTTCGCGCCGGTGGACGACCCTGAAGTGGAACAGGTGTTCGAGGCGTTCTGCACGGCTTTGGCGTCCCGCTACAAGGGCCGCATCGACAAATGGCATTACGGCCACGGTCAGGATATCGATTTCGGCTGGCTGCCCAAGGCGGATCCCAAGTCCTATGCGAAATGGCTGCGGATCGCGTATCGAGGGCTGAAGAAGGGCAATCCCGACTGCGTCGTCGGCACGGGCGGGCACATGGGAAGATCGACCGGTTTTCTCGAAGAGCTGTATAAGCTGGGGCTCATTGATTTCTCGGATGCGGTGTCGGTCTGCCCCGGCCCCGCGCCGAAGGCGCATGCCCAGGGCGATGAAGCCTTCGACTGGCAGAAGGTAGAGGATTACCGCGCTGTCATGATCGCCCATGGGGATGAGCAGTCGCCGATCTGGTGCCCGGAATACGGATGGGACGTGACGGTCATCGGGGAAGAGCAGCAGGCGGAGTTCATGCGGCGGAGCCTCGATTACCTGGTGGCATACCCCTATATCGAGATGGCGGCGTACCTGGCCTCGGCCGACTGGCATCGCGGATCGGCGGGGAAATTCGGTCTCTGCGACATCAACCTGAATCCGCGCCCCGCCTACGAGGTCTGGACGACGCGGATCAAGCCCCTGGCGGACAGACACGGCGCGTCGAAACCGAAGTCTGAAGCTCCCGTAATATCAGACACTGTTGCGGCTCCGGAAGAGTAATTCGGGAAGGCCTCCGGGACACGCATCGCGCACCGCCCTGATTCAAGTTGACATAATGGAGGCCTCCCCAGTACTGTTTCCACCTGACCGCCAAGTGAAGGTACACTGCGAGGAATGAAATTCTGAGTCGAATGCAACGTGGCACGCAAGCCGGTGTAGAACAACGAAACCCCAGAAGCCTCGGATCATCACGCCCTGCCCAGTCGTGCCACCCGTGGAGTACCTTCGAACGAAGGGCACCCCTTAAAACGATTTACCCGTGAAGAATCGACGTATGACTTGTAATCCGTTCCCGTTCATGTTCCTGGTCCTGGTGCCCTCCGCGTATGCGGACACCCCAACCGCGACGGGGCCCGGGAAGCCAGTCCACGCTGAGGCATCCTGGAAGGCATACCTCCACGAGGGTCGCATCGATGATGCCGTGACGGAAATCCGACGCCTCGCAGATCAGCCCGGGCATGAGGAGGCGGTTATTCCGCTGGCCCGGCTATACGAGACGGTCGGTGCGATCGATCTCGCGGTCGAGACGTATCAGCGGGCGGTGCTCCTGCCCGAGCTTCCGGATTATCAGGGCCTTGAACTGGTGTTTCGGTTGGATCACTGCCGGCGTCAGCGGGCCAGTCTGGTTCGGTTCCCGTACAGCGTCGAAGCCCTCTCGGAGATCCGACAGGTCGACGCCCTGCTCGAAACGCGGCAGTGGCACGCCGCCTTCAACACCATGGCGGGAATTCTCGAGCGCTTTGAAGGCCAGTTCCTGCGCAGCGGACCCGGCGAGTCGATGGGGCTCTGGGGGTGGGCGCGTGAACTGCTGGTGAATCTTCCTCCCGAAGGGCAGGATGCGTTCGTCGCGTGGAGCGTCGAGGCGTGGGAGACTGCATTGGAGGATGGCAGTGTTCAGGCGGTGCGACAGTTCTTGACGGCGCACCCCGCGCCGGCCTCGATGCAGCGGGGGCTCTTGTCGTGGGCGCGGACGCTGGCGGACCAGGGGCATTTCGATCGCGCGCTGGGGATCCTCGAGCGGCGCGACCTCGATCCTGAACAAACAGTTCTTCTTCGCGAAGGGTGGAAACCGCTAGCCGATCGGAGCGCGCATTCTCAACACCTGAACCTCACCGCTGACGTTGACGCCGATCTGACAGGTCCCGACCTGATTGACGCGGCCGTGGATCCCTCGCGCGGACTTCGGATTCCCGCACTGCCGAATGAAGACAACCGGCTCTGGGGCTGGTCCGCCGATACGGACACGCTCTACCTTGCGCGCCATTTCCGTGTGGAGGCGTACGATCTGCATGCCGGTCAGCCCAAGTGGTGCCGGACCTTCGATCGTGGGGGGGACCGCTACAATGTGCATCGGGATGTCTTCGACCAGGAGCGGGATCCCCGTCAGAAATGGACCGGTGCTCTCGATCGCCCGGGCATCACGGCCACGCCCGCCGGGGTGCTCGTCGTTCATGCGTACCATGAAGGCGACCGAGCCTACGTGACCCGCACGCTGACCTGCCTTGATCGCGAGACGGGACATCCACGTTGGGAGTTGGATCGCGACCCCCTGTTCGAGCGATTGCGCGTGTGCAGTGACCCGGTCTATTCCGGCGGGAAGATTCTCATCGTGGCGTCGTCGCGCGGTCGCTTTCCCTCGTACTGGCTCATCGCGCTCAATGCGGATGACGGCGCGGTGGTGTGGAAGCATCACATCGCCATCGGGGCCACGCCCACGGAGTGCATGGGGCGCGGTGTGCTCTATGCCGGCCAATCCGGTCCGACGCTGATCGTGGATCACGAGACCGTATATTACACGACGCACATGGGCGCGGTGGTGGCGGTCGATCGCGAACTCGGTCAACCCATCTGGGCGGTGTCGTACCCGAGAATCGCGCGTTACGGACCGCAGCAGCGAGGACCGCTGCCTCTGCTGGAACGGCGTACGGAACCGATTCTTATGACGGCGAAGTATCTCGTGCTTCTGCCGCGCGACTTGAACGGTGTTCTGGTCATCGATCGGTCCAAGGGCAAGATCGCGACCGTGTTGCGCTCGCTGGATCTTCTGGAGTTGATCGATGCCACGGACGAGCATGTGATCGTGCGGTCGCTGGCTGGTGAACTGCGGAAGTTGCGTATCGCCGACGGGCGGCCGGAATGGGAGCACCGGCCCGGGAATCTGCTACGCGAACAGCGACCGATACATTGGAAGAGCGATTTCTTTGTGCCCCATGGTGACCGGGTCTCGGTCATGGATATCGACTCCGGGCAAGCCCGTTCGCAGAAGGGGCCGGCGGGCCTGCAGATGTATCGCGTCGCACCGGCGGGGCATTGGCTGGCGATCACGGATGAGGCGCTGCGCGTGATCACCGCCCCGGATGGACAGAGTGAACGATGCGAGCCGGGGTCCTTCCTGGCGGCCGGCACGGAGGCTTCCAAGCAACGATGGTTTCACGAAGCGTACGTTCCGGGTCTCGATGCGCAAAGCCGGATGGTGCGTTCCTCGCATGGAACGATGCTGCTCTCGTCGGATCGGGAAGGGCTCTCGGTCTATCGTTTAGCGGGTGATGGCGCGGCGGATGCCCCGCAACGCATGTGGCGTCGGGATTTCGTGTCCGATGCGACGGTGTGGGGCGTTTCTTATGGAAGCACGGTGGCGCACGCCCGCCTGCATCGCGAGGAACCGGAGCCGGCTACACCTGCCGCGGACATTGTGGCATGGAGCGATGACGGGATCACCGTGCGCATTCTCGACATGGCCACGGGCGAGGATCTCGCCACCGGCACGGTAGAAGGTGTCTCGCCGATTCAGGCGTTGTACGGTGTGGGCGACCTGGTGCTGGTGGAGAGCTTCGCCCAGGTGGCGTGGGTACGCGCGGCGGCGGACGGCTCACTCACGACATTATGGTCACGCGATTTCGGCTCGGGCCTGATCGAAGGCGTCTATCCGAGTGTCCAGGAAACGCTTGTCTTCGTGCATGGGATGGGGCAGCAGTCGGGTAAGGTGTTGAAGCTGGACAGCACGCAATGGCCCGACCCGGTGGTGGCGGACTACAACCTGCCCGCGCCCGAGTTGAGTGTGCTGCTCTTCGGGCAGGACAGTCCGGCGGACCGGTATCCGGTGAGCCGATTCTCGTATGCACAGGACGAGGTCAGGGAGGACACACACGGGCTCACGCTTACGCGCGACGGCAAAACGTTCGATCTGGCGGGCATGTCCATGCGGCTGATCGCGATCAGTGATCGTTTCCCCGGCCACGCCTTGTTCGAACTGGGAGAGTACAAGGCCGCCATCCGGC
This sequence comes from uncultured Planctomycetales bacterium, assembly GCA_964618455.1. Taxonomy (GTDB): domain Bacteria; phylum Planctomycetota; class Phycisphaerae; order UBA1845; family PWPN01; genus CAZUAQ01. Next base: position 77,415 of record CAZUAQ010000022.1, read on the forward strand.
TGGCCGACGGTCTCGTCACGTTCATCTCCCCGGCCCACACGGACAACAAGTATTTCGCCAATCGGAGCGAGGAAGAGGCGCTGATTTTCAAGTGGTATCGGCATCGCTGCGGCAAGGGAACGTGCGCGTCTCAGTGGCGCGATCCACCGCCGCAATCGTTCTTCTTCGTGAATCGCGAAGCCGGCCTGATCAACGAGTTCTGCCAGATCGCGATTCAGGACGCGCGGCCGAAATGCGCGATATTCAATCCGCGCGGCACGAAGGCATCGCTTTCATTGGGGCACCCGATGAGTGATGGTCTCGATGGCGACAGCGTGGAGCCGACGCGCATGGATCGTGTCGGTTCGCGCTGGATGATCGGCTCGAGCACGGGCGTGCTGGTGCTTCGCGAGTTGCCGGAGGGTCTGTCGATTCCCGATCTTCCCGGCAAGCGGGCGGCGGACCTGATGAAAGCACCGCCGGTTCGGATGCACAAGGATTTCACGCCTCAGCTGGATGCGGACGTCTCGGATTGGCCCGAGGCGTATTGGCATGAACTGAAGCCTTCGCGGCATCACTGGCCGCCTTCGGCAGCGCATGAGGGGATCGAGATCGGCGCTCCCTCGGTGGAAGCTTCGTTTCAGGTGGGCCTGGACGAGGAGGCATTGTGGCTGGCGATCCGCGTCCGTGACGATGTTCATGTGGCCCCGAGTGCCGTCTTGTCGCAGATGGGCGACCAGGTGGAAATCCTGATGGCCCGCCGTCTGGGTTTGCTTCGCAATCCCGAGTGGCCGCGGGAGAGTCCCGTGCCATTACGTATCACACTCCGCATCGCCGACGGCATCGTGGCAGGCTGGTGTCGTGCACGGTACTATCCGACGACACTTGCCCAGCCGGTCGGTGCGGATGCCGGCTTCGTTCCCTGGTTCGAACGCCGCTACGGGATCCGCCCGACCATGGATGAATTCGTCCGCGTGGCGGGACAACGTGTCGGAGAGGTCTCGACTTTCGAAGTCAGGATCGATCGCATCCTTTTTGCTGACCGACACCCGGGCGAGTTCGATGTACGCGTGGGTGACAACGATGGAAACGGGGTAAGCACGTGGCTTGACTGGGGCGGCGCACTGAACCGGGAGGAAGTGTATCCGGTGGCGTTCTATGAGACGTTGCCGCTCGAGTCCGAACTCTCGGCCAACGAGTAAACGAACTGAATCGACGAAGCCTCCATCAGGAGCGCTTCGCACCCGTGGGAGATCACACGACATGAGCACGACGGAGACAGGCGATGTGGCGGCGGTGGAGAAACTGGCCGACGCGTTTCAACGACTCAAGGAGCAGGTGGGCCGGCGCATCGTCGGCCAGCAGGATGTGATCGACCAGTTGGCGATCTGCATCTTCGGTCGCGGTCACGCGCTGCTGGTGGGTGTGCCGGGGCTGGCGAAGACGTTGACGGTCAGCACGCTGAGCGAATCGCTCGGATTAAGCTTCCGCCGGGTGCAGTTTACCCCGGACCTCATGCCGTCGGACATCCTGGGCACGGAAGTGATTCAGGACGATCCGGAAACGCGGCAGCGGGCGTTCAAGTTTCTGAAGGGCCCGATCTTCGCCAATATCGTTCTGGCGGACGAGATCAACCGAACGCCGCCGAAGACGCAATCGGCGCTGCTGGAAACCATGCAGGAACGGCAGGTGACCTCCGGCGGGCAGGTGTACAAGCTGGACGAACCGTTCTTCGTGCTGGCCACGCAGAACCCGGTCGAACAGGAAGGCACGTACCCGCTTCCGGAAGCGCAATTGGATCGCTTCCTGTTCGAGATTCGCGTGACGTACCCGTCGCTGGATGAGGAGTTGCGCATCATGGATCAGGAGACCGGCGGCAAGTCGTTCGCCATTGAACCGGTCCTGACGCAGCAGGAGATCCTGGAGTTCCAGGGCCTGGTCAGGCGCGTTCCCGTGGGGCGCCAGGTGATGGAGTACGCCGCCGCGCTGGTGCGCAAGACGCGGCCGAACGAAGCGGATGCTCCGAAGTTCATCAAGGAATGGCTGACGTGGGGCGCGGGCCCGCGGGCGTCGATGAACCTGATCCTGGCGGGCAAGGCGCACGCGGTGTTGAACGGCCAGTTCGCGGTGGGTTGGGATGACATTGACGCGATAGCCGAACCGGTGCTGCGCCATCGGATGATCTTGAACTTCGCAGCGCAGTCGGAAGGCGTGACGCCGGAACAGGTGATCGCGAAGTTGATCGAAGAGACGCCGAAGACAGAAGGCGGGTAATGTCGAACGACGAATGACGGACAGAGATCTGCGGCGTGAGGACACGATTCGCCCTACCCCCATTCGTCATTTGGAATTCGTCACTTCATCCGTTGGGAGCGTAGCTTGAGCATTCGGACACGATTTCTGGATCCCGAACTCGTCCGGCGACTGGGCCGGCTGGAGATCAAGGCGCGGCACGTGGTGGAAGGATTCCTCACGGGCCTGCACACCAGTCCGTACCGCGGGTTCAGCGTGGAGTTCGCCGAGCACCGCAGTTACGTACCGGGCGACGACATCCGCCACATCGACTGGAAGGTCTACGCCAAACGCGAACGCTATTACATCAAGCAATACCACGAGGAAACCAACTTCGTGGCGACGGTGCTTGTGGACGCGAGCGAATCGATGACGTTCGCATCGGGCAAGGTCTCGAAGCTGGAATATGCATCGATGGCGGCAACGGCGATCTCGTATCTCGTCCTGCGGCAGAACGATGCCGCCGCTCTGGGGCTCTTCGACGAAAAGTCCGCCGGGTATCTGCCGCCGAGCACGCGCGTGCCTTTCGTGTCGCGGCTGTCGGACGTCCTGGCACGCGTCGAGGCGACGGGACAGACGCAGATCGGTCGTTCGCTGGAAGAGTTCAGCCGGATGGTGTCGCGTCGGGGCATCCTGGTGGTGATCTCCGATTTTCTGGACACGCCGGAATCGGTATTGGACGGCCTCAAGCAACTCAAGTACCGCGGCCACGAGGTGATCGTGCTGCACACGCTCGATCCGCACGAGTTGGAATTCCCGATGAAAGGCCACGTCCGGTTCGAAGGCATCGAACAGGAGTTGCGGGTCTTCGTGGAGCCACATCGGATTCGTGACGCTTACCTCGACGCCTTGAATGAACATCTGAGTGCATTGCGTCAGGGATGCAGCCGGGCGGGGATCGACTACCGCGTCTGCAGCACGGCCGAGCCGCTCGATGAGCTGCTGCGAAGTTATCTCTCGGCGCGGGTCAAGCAGCGGAGGACGGCGTGATGAGTTTCCTCCAACCGCTGCTGCTGTGGGGCACGCTGCTGGGCTCCATCCCGATCATCATTCACCTGCTGTCGCGGCGGCGTTACAAGGTGATTCGCTGGGCGGCGGTCGACTTCCTGTTGAGAGCGCTGTCCGAACGCTCGCGCAACGTGCGGATCCAGGATCTGATTCTGCTGGCGTTGCGGACATTGGCCTTGATCGTGGCGGCGCTGGCTCTCGCGCGGCCGGTTCTCGCGCCAAGCGCGGTCGGTGCTCTGGGCGGTTCGACGGACGTCGTCTTCGTCATGGATACGTCGTACAGCATGGGCGCCGGGACGGCGGAAACGCAGTTTGACGTGATGAAACGGCGTGCACAGGAGATGCTGGCGGCGCTGCCGGAGCAGGCGCGCGTGGGCGTGGTGACGATGACGCGCGACGCGGAGCGGCTCACAGAAGGCCTTACCGAAGAACATCGTCGTGTCGAAGGTCTGCTTGGCGGGCTTGAACTGTCGTCGAGAGGGACCCGCGCACTCCCGGCGATGACCGAAGCGTTTGCGATGCTGGCGGAGTCGAGCGCGTCGAGCAAGCGTATCTTTCTCTTTACGGACGCCCAGGCCGAAGCGTTTGCCTCGCAGGAGGATGAACTCCGGCAGCTTATCGAAGCGGCCGATCCCTCCATCGGTTTCCTGGTCATGACCTCCCCCCCGGTGGCGGAAACGAACCTCGCGGTGACCGAGATCTCCCTCGAGAGCCGGAGACTGCGCGTGGGTTCGGCGGCGGACATCACCGCGTGGGTGCGCTCCTGGAACGCCCCCAACGCGGAAACGGAAGCGGAACTCTGGGTGGATCGGCGGAAGGTGGACAGTGAGTCGGTGACGTTGCGCGATGGCGAAGCCGTCGTCCGTTTTCGCCACACGTTCACCTCGGCCGGCCTGTTTCCGGTTGAGGTTCGCCTGGCAGCGGATGGACTCGACACCGACAACCATCGCTACCTGGCGGTGCATGTGCCCACGTCGATGGACGTGCTGGTGGTGGGTGGACAGGATCGCGGCGAGGACGGCCCCGGCGCGTTCGTCTTCCTGGAGGCGGCCCTTTCTTCGAACGCCGATGACACCACGTCTGCACCTCCGTTCGCCGTTCGTTCACGCATCAGTGGCGATCGACTGGCGGATTCGCTCGATGAAGATGTGTGGACGGTCGTCCTGGCGGACGCGGGCGCATTGCCTTCAGATGCGTTGCGGGCCTTGAGCGCGCACGTTCATCGTGGCGGCTCGGTCCTGATCTCGAGCGGCCCGGACGCGGTGACCAGTCTCGGACCGTTGCGTTCCGGCCAGGACGGGGCCGGCGAGTGGCTGGAGACGGTGGAGTTCTCACTGCCTGAGGATTCAGACGCGCGTGAGCCGCTGTCGCTGCAACTGGCGGACGCCGTGGCGGAGAGCGCCGGCCGGGAGCGCATCGTGGAACTGGATTCGCCGGGCGTGCGGGAAGCGTTGTCGTCGGTACGCTTCTTCGAACATCTGGAAATGGCACGCGATGGGAACGATGCATGGATTGATGTGCTGACGTTGACGAACGGTCAGCCGTTGTTGGCGGTGATGAATCCTTCACACACATCGGCCGCACGTGGGAGCACCTCGGCGACGCAGCCGGTCGGCACTTCGCGACAGGCGCAAGGCCGGTTGGCCTGGTTGACGACGACGCTCGACCCGCGTTGGAGCGACCTCGTATTGCGTCCCGCGTTCGTCCCCCTGCTTCATGACGTCCTGATCTGGCTCAATCGACCGCATCTCGTGGCGTCCTCGATGTGGCCGGGGCAGGCCTGGCGTCCGCCGCTCGAATCCGTGGAGGAGAGTCTCAAGATCATGACGCCCGACGAGCGCATGGTGGACGCGGCGGGATTCCTGGATTCCGACGATGATCAGGAACCGACACTCGTGTACGACATGACGGATCGGCCGGGCGTTTATCGCCTGACTGGATGGACGCAAGGCGAAAGCACCGCGCGGCACGCCGTGGCGGTCAATGTCGATACCGCCGAGAGCGATCTCGAGCGCTGGTCGCGTGAAGAACTGACGCGCGTGTTCCCATCCGATCGCTCCGAAGTGATCTCCGCCGACGTGTCTCTGGAGGGCACGACTGCCGGGCTCTCGGGCCACGAGGTCTGGTGGCTGGGAGTGGGAATCCTGGCGGCGATGCTGCTGCTCGAGACCGTGCTGGCGCACCTGTTCGTGGGCCGCAAGCAGAGTTCCGAGGCTCCGGCACCTGCCGGCGTTGCGGTCTCGGGAGGTGCGGCATGAGACCGATGCTGGGCGCGGGCATGATGGACTGGCTGGCGTTATCGTTGGCGAAAGATCCGTCCACAGTCGTGCTCGATGCGGGGCTGGAATGGCGCGGCAACTGGCCGGCGCCGCTGGTGCTCGCGCTGCTGGCAGGGATCGTCGTGTTGTCGGTGTGGATTCATCGCAACCGGCGATTGGACCTTCCCCCGAGTTGGCGCGTAGGCCTCGGCATTCTGCGCGCGGCCGTATTGATCGTGCCGCTGCTGATACTGCTCCAGCCGACGCTGTTCGCGGAACTGGAGCGTCGTGAAGCTCGGACACTTGCAGTGCTCATGGACACGTCAATGAGCCTGGAGGTGAAGGATGGTACGGAGACGGTGCCGACTTCACGTTGGGATCGCGCCACGGAATCGCTCACGACGGCCATGGACATGAAGACCTGGGACCGGGGGGACATGGCGTCGAAGCAGGAGGGCCTGCCGCGTCTGGCGACCTACCGATTCGGCGAATCCATCGAGGACACGACGGTTTCCGCCCTTCCTGAGCAGCTTGCGGGGACCGGGGACAAGCGAACCTACATCGGGCAGGCGCTCGAGCAGATTGTGGAGCGCGAGTCCGGGCAATCGCTGGCGGGCGTACTGCTTCTCAGCGACGGCGCGGATAACTCGGGATTGGACCAGGTCCCGCCGATGCAGGCGGCGCGCGGCATGGCACGCGACGGGGTTCCTCTGCACACCGGGATCGTGGGTAATCCATCGCCGCGTGACGCATCGGTGCGGCTGACTGCCGACTCGCCGTACGCCTTTCCGGAAGATCCCGTGCCGTTACGCTTGAGGATTGATCATGAGGGGTTTACGGGCGAGCAGGCTACGGTAGCGGTGTACGTCGGCGATCGACTCGTGGACACGAAGGAAATCACGCTGCCGGAGGGCGAATCCGCTACGGAGCGGTTCGCGTTGCCGATCGAGAAAGTCGGGCGGCATGTGATCCGTGTCGAGATGGGCGCGCTGACCGGTGAACTGAGCGTGCTGAACAACGCCGCCACGGTGGATGTGACGATCATCGATGAGCCGTTGCGCGTGCTCTACGTCGAGCGCTGGCCGCGCTGGCAGTATCACTTTCTGCGTAATGCACTGCTGCGGGACAGTCAGCGTGTCGCGGCGGACTTTGTGTTGCTGACGGAAGATCCCGGCGCGCCGGAAGAGGAACGGCAGTCGATCCCCTTCCCGACCGATGCCGAATCGCTCAAGGCTTATGACGTCGTCATTCTCGGCGATCTTTCCCCGCAGGATCTCGTGCCGGCACAATGGGACTGGCTACGCGAGCATGTGGTGGAGGACGGTGCGGGGCTGATTGTGATCGCGGGCGTGATGCACATGCCGCTGTCGTTTCTGGACTCCCCGCTGGAGCCGCTGCTGCCCTTCGAGCGCGTGGGCACCGTCGTGGAAGAGGACTTGCAGACGTTTCACCCGAAGCTGACGCGCCTGGGCACGCTGCACCCGTTGATTCGGATGGGTCTGGGCGAGAACGTCCAAAAGGAATGGGACCGCCTGCCGGGCTGGCAGTGGTATGCGAATGTGGGTGACCTGAAGCCGGGAGCGGTGGTGCTGGTCGAACGCGAGGCGGAAGTGGGTGAACTGCCGACACCGTTGATGATCGCGCAGCGCGTCGGTCGCGGGCTCACGCTGTTCGTCGGCACGGACGAAACATGGCGGTGGCGATACGAGATCGGCAACCGGTACTTCTACGGCTTCTGGGGGCAGGCTGTTCAGCACGTGGGCATGCCGCATCGGGTGCGCGCGTTCGAGTCGATCCGGATCGAGACGCCGGGGCGACCGGTGGTGTCGGATGTGCCGGTGCCGGTCAGTGTCTCGGTGGACCCGACGGCGGGGATCGCCACGGAGGATGGAGAAACGCTGACGCTGATCGCCCAGCCGGAGACCGCCGCGGCGGAGACGTTGAGCTTCGATCTGGATTCCACGTCGGATGCCCCGTTCGTGTTCCAGGGATCGGTGGCGTTGCCGGAACTGGGCGCTTACCGGTTGTTCGTGGAAGGGTACGAGCAGAGCGGCGAGGCCGTGCTGGAGCGCGTGTCGACCGGCGGCCAGGAATTGGAATTACTGAATCCGAGAGTGAACTCGGAATTGATGCGTCAATTGGCGGAGATGACCTCCGGCCAAGCGTTCCCGGTGGCGGAACTGCCGGCCTGGATGGAATCGCTCGACCTGGATCCGATCCGGTATCGCTGGTCGGAGCGTCTGTCGCTGTGGGACGGTTGGTGGATGCTGGGGTTGCTGGCGGCGCTGCTGACGGCCGAGTGGTCGTTGCGCAAATGGCGTTACCTGCCCTGACGCACGTTGTGGACCGGCGCGGCGGCCTGAGTCGCCCGCCCGAGTGAGAGATTCAATGGCGGAATCGATCCAACATCGACTGGCGTCGGTGCGGCGCAAGTGGCTGACGCGCGACGTGCTCCTGGCTACGTCGTGGACGGTACTTGTCCTGGGTGTGCTCTGCCCGGTGCTGGCGTGGCTGGACTATCGGCTCGACTTCTCACCGACGTGGCGGTTCGTGGCGCTGGCCTTGATCGTCGCGGCCGCGATTGGCGTCGTCCTTCGTGTCATCCGCCCGCTGTTCGGGTTCGTCCGCACCTTGGAGGCGGCTGCTCTGCGCGTGGAGTCGGCGTTCCCGGAGTTTGGCGGACGGCTGGTGACACGCGTGGAATTCGTTGGAAAGAAGCCCGCGGCCGGTATGTCGGCGGAACTCGCCGACGCGATGTGCCGACAGGTGGATACCTCCTCGTCGACCACACCGATGGAGCAGAGCATCGACATGCGTGGGTTGCGTCTGCCCGGTCTTCCGGCGGCGGCGCTGCTGGTCATGCTTCTGTTTCTTGTCGTCAGCCGCCCCACGCTGGCCGTCACGTGGGCGCAGCGCACGCTTCTGCCCTGGAGCGAAGCGGCCTGGCCCCGCCGCACGCACATTCACGATGTGGAAACGGCGTATCGCATCAAGCGCGGTCTGGCGGCGAGTGTGACCGGGCGCGTCGAGGGTGAGATCCCGACGTACGGCACGGTCTATTGGTACGCGGAGGGCGGCACCGGGCAGAAAACCGGTTCCCTCTCGTTCGATGTGGAGGATGACGGCACCTTTGATGCCCGCGTGGGGCCCCTGCTTGACGATGTCACCCTGACGCTGGAGATTGGCGATGCGACGCAGGCGAATATCCGGGTGGACGTCGTCGTTCCGCCGGAGCTCGATGCCATCCGCGCGGTGTATCGCTATCCGGATTACACCGGGCGCGCCTCCGACAAGGTGGAGTCGGGCGATGTTCGTGCGCTGGTGGGCACCGAAGTGGAGGTGACACTGACCGCCGATCGCCCCGCCACGCGGATGGAACTCGTATTCAAGTCGCAGCAGGGCGTGGAGACCGTACCGGTGGAATGCCTCTCGGAAACCGAGGGGCGCGGCACGTTCCAGGTGCTTCGTCGCAGCCGGTACGAGGTGCATATCTTCGATGAGTATGACTTCATGACCGATACGCCCGCGACGTTCGTCGTCGACCCGATCGATAACGAATTGCCGACGATCGAGATGATTCGCCCGGGCATGGAGCATCAGGTCACGCCCGCGACGCGGCTGACGGTCAGGTTCTCCGCCGGTGATGACTACGGCGTCTCCGGCGCGGCGATTCACTGGAAGAAGGTTGGAACGGAAGGCAGCACCAACCCGGCCGCGAGCGGGACGCAGACGATTCCCGTGGTGATCCCGCAGCGCGCGTGGCAGGCGGAATTCCCCTGGGATCTCTCGCTGATGAAGCTGAGCCCGGGTGAACAGATCGAATACCAGGTCGAGGTGCGCGACCAGGGTCTGCACCTCACCGAAGCCCAATCGACGATGACGCGGCCCCGGCGGCTGGCGGTGGTGAGTTCGGATTCACTCAAGCAGGTCCTGGAGCGGCGGATGCGGGAAGCGCTGGCCGACTTCGACCAGTTGAAGAGCCAGCAGCAGTCGAGTCGCGATGAGGTGCAGTTGCTGATCCTTCGCCTGGCGGAGGCGGGAGCGACCGTCCTTCCGGAAGATCGACAGCGCTTGCACCTGGAGACGAACCGGCAGCGTCGAATTCAGCGCCAGGTGCGGCGGCTGGCGGAGCGCTTGGAAGCCCTGGCGTTGGAGCAACATGACAGTTTTCTCGCCGAGCCTGACGCCATCGAAAAGGTGATGGCCCTGGCGGATGGG
>CAZUAQ010000023.1:0-81311 GCA_964618455.1 uncultured Planctomycetales bacterium
ATGATCCTCTTGCTGCTTCGAAAGGTTTTCTACAGAGCTGGTCGGGAGTCTTTGTCATCTCGTTCTGTAGCTCTCCCATGCAGCATTGACCTCTACATGCATTCATCGTACGCCGATCGGACGGGGGATGCAACGGCGGGGGCAGCCATCGGCCGGGATGAGCCCATTCGTCGTCACGTTCGCGATGGGAAGCAGCGCCCAGGCCACCGCCGCGCCGGCGTCGGCCGGGCTGACGTCCCCCTTCGAGCGCGCCCGCCCCGCCATCTCGGGATGGGGAAGCTCCCCCCGGCGGACGGCACGCTGTACCCCACTCCGCAGGCAACGACGACATCTCGTGTCGTCGATGAACATGGGAAGTACCCAGGAATTCGAAAACAGGTCGTGTGAGAAGCTCAGGGATCGTTGCGCTCCCTGAATCACGCCAGCTTCTCCGCCACACGCGCCCCGGCGCTCGCCACTACGCGCACGTATTCATCAACCGCGTAATCCGTGACCGCCCGGTCCGGTGTCGGATAACAGCGCACGTCCGCCCCCGCACCGTCGCTCACCACCGGCGGCGCTCCCGTCCACACCTGACGCCGCACCATCACGTGCGGACCGTGCTCCGGATCGCTCGTCACCACCGACGTCACCCGCCCGTACGCGACGCCCGATGCACTCAACCCCCCGCCCGGCAGCCACGCCACACTCTCCCGCGGCGCGCGATCCGTCCGCCACTCCCGCAGCACCGTCTCCTGCTCGCGCTTCAACGTCTTCAGCAATCGCCGCATCATCACGCTCCGTATACGTCCACCGCCTCGCGCACCACCCGGACACTCGGCGTCCCATCCGGCCCCGACGCCCGCGCTTCCGCCACCACCGTCACCACGTTCCCATCCTCGAGCCCGTTCGCATTCACCGCACGCACCGCCCACCGCACGCGCACCCCATCCGCAAAGCCCGGCGTCTCGAATGCATAATGCAACCGCCCAACCCCACCTTCCACTTCGCCTGCCGCCGCGCCATAGTCCATCGTGCCCGAGCCGCCATCGCCGTATATCCGAAACGACACCGGAACTTCATCGCTCTCCGCCAGGTCGTACGTCCACGCAATGCGATACCGCCCGCCCGACAGCGCCGCCACGCGAACATCCTTCGGCGCGACCGGCTTGCCGCCCGTCCACTCCCCCGCCCCATCAAACCCGACATCCTCCGCCACGACGTCGTCGATGTTCTCGCATCCGCCGCCATTGATCGCGAAGAGCCGATACACGTACGCCGTCTCTGCCGCATGCCCCACCCACGGAAACGTCGAGATCGTCTCACCCCCCGCCCCCGTGCTGCCGACGATCGCATCCGCCGATGACGGCACATCTCCGATCGCTCGCCGAAGGTGATACCCGCCCCGCATCCGCGGAAAGAAGAACCCGCTCGTCGCGCACACGCCGTTGGCGATACCCGCGTTCGTCCAGCCGCGATGCACCGGATCGTAATGCGTCAACCACTTCGCCAGCAGACTCACCGCCATGCGCCTCTCCTCATTTCATCGACTTCCCAACCGCCATCACCCCGGCGTAATCGTGATCACCCCGTCCGTCTCGCTCGGCGTCAACGTGCGCAGCGTCGCAACTCCATCGTCATCCTTGATCACGTTCACCCCCGTCTCGATCGTGTGCGTCCGAAGGTTCACCAGCGCCGCCTTGGCCAGATGCACCTCGTCCAGGAAGCGCACTACCTGAAGCGGCACAAACTGCGTGACGCTCCCCGTCGCCGAGACTTTCAGCATGGCGTCCCCTTCCGTCTCCAGATCCGACACCGCCAGACGAATCCGGTACGTCCCCGCGCCGATTTCGATCACGTTCCCGCCGATCGCCGCGAACGCTGACTCTCCCGCCTTCACGATTTCCACCGCAAGCATCAATCCACTCAGCGGCGTGACGTAATCGTCCTCCGTCACCATCACCACGAAGAGATCGCGCCGCGACGCCACCGGCTCATCCAACCGCATCACTCTCATGCCTGCACCCCCCGTTGCAAAGGCCCCGCCGGCCCCAATTCACGGCGCGGACGCGCCCCGATGTCGGCGTACTCGGGCCATCCCGCCCCGCGCGCCGGCGACGTGAACCGCAAACGGTCATCCCCCGCCGCCACATCAATCATCTCCGGTGAAGACACCACCACGTCTCCCTCGCCTTCGGCCACGTTCACGCGCGGCGTGGCGGTCGCGGCAAAAAGGTTGTGATGCATCACCGGCCCATCGCCGAGATCCTGAACGGCGCTGATCCCCTGGTTCAAATCATGAAACAGCGTATTGACCACCACCGCGGGTACAGTAGTGCTCAGGTTGAGCCCGACCCCGGCCCCCGCATCGCCGATCATCGTCGCGTTGATGATCACCAGCGGGTCACTGCCCGCCAGGTGAGACACGGCGGTGGCGTTCTTCCGGAAGCGCGTTCCGACAATTACCGCCGAATCCAGGAGAAACAGACCCGTCGCGTTGTTCTCCACACGTCCGCCGAGAACAACCGCATGCGCGGATCCGGTCATGCCCGAAAAGCCGTTGTCCTCGAGAGTGCATCGATCCAGCACCGTCGATGGTCCGCATATGATCCCGATGTTCGACATGCCATCGAGCCGCACGAAGCGAAGCGCAACGGTGGATACGGTCACCGTGAAGAAGGAGAATCCGTTCGTACATCCCGTCACGCGCACGTGCTTGAACACATAGTGGATGGCCTGACCATCCAATGCCGACGCGGGGCGGACGCCCTCACTCAGGGAACCGGCCGATCCGTCGATGGTCGCGCGATACGCGTCATCGTCCCGGTACGCCGCATCCCCCGGGACGCTCTTGTACCCCTCGAACACAATCGGCGATGTCGCCGAGCCCGCGCGCTGGATCAGCGCCGCCACGCCGTCCGCATCCGGATCGTGCGTGTACGTTCCCGCCTTGCACCAGACGCGATCCCCCGGAGACACCGTATCCATCGCCCGCTGGAACGTCTGCCACGCACCGCCGATGGCCCACGTCACTCCGGTGCCTGATGCGCCCGGAACCGGATCGACCGTGACGCGGTCCGCTGCGTCATTGACCGCCGTGATTTCGAAGATGTCCGATCCGTTCACCCCGTCGCTGCGACCGTCCAGCCGGATCGCCTCCCCGGCCGACACCCCGCTGAGATCCGGTGCATCCCCGGACAGATCGATCTGGGCATTGCCCCCGGTGATCGTTGCCGACGCCCCGCCTGCAATCGCCACCCCTTCACTCGAACCGCCGTTCGCATCGCTGCCCCCGGCATCCAGATAGAACACAAGCCCCATGGCCATCCCCTTTCCGCGACAGTTCGATCACCCGCTCACGATGCCACGGCAGATGCGATCAGCAGCGTCACCGTCAGATCCGTGATCGTACCGCTCCCGTTCGTCGTGACGTGAACGCGCAGCTCTTCCGACGCCGTCACCGAGTTGGAAGCCAGTACCGGAGTCGCGATCGTATTCGCCAGCGGTGTGGCGGGCGCGCTCAACAGCGAGACCGCATCCGCCCGCACCTCCACGCTCGCCGTTGCCGTCACACCACGGCAGAAGACCTGCACTTCTTCCAGAGTGACGTCCACCGGTGGCGAGAACGCGTAAATCAACACGTTGGTCTGAGCCGCGCTCACACTCTCCCGGTGGACCGTCAGCACGCGCCGATCCTGTGACACCGTCGCCTCCACCGACGGCACGTGAAACAGATTCCACGTACGCACGTCCACCAGCGTCACCTGCCCCCCGATCGTCGCCACCGTCGCCAGCGGCAGATACGTCGTCGGATCACTCGGCCACCCGACCTGAACCTGCAATGTTCCGGCTTCGTCGAGATAGATCACCCGGCTCGCATCATCCGGCACGCTCACATTCGTCGCCCCGGCAAACGTGCGCCGCAAGCCGCCCAGCGTGTACGTCACCGGGTACACTCCGATCTTCAACGCGCCTTCATCCACCACCATGCCCTGGCGGACCGACTGCAACATCGCATTCTGGCGCTGCAACCGTCGGTTGTACTGCACCTCGTAACTCGGATGGCTCCCCGGCCCCGTCCCTTTCGGCACGTACGGCAGTCCAGTCCCCGCATCAACGGTCCCGTCCAGAAGTTCGATCGTTGCATCCGCCGGCCACACTTCGTTGGGATATGTCGACATTCCCCCGTCCCCTTTCAACCGCTCCCGGTTTCCGCGCTCATCGTGATTTACCGGAGCCGCTCGCTAACCCACCAGTTTCAGACTCGCCTCAAAGCTGAAAGTCATCCGATCCGACATGACGTCGTGACCGACCGCGCGAAGCCCACTCGGCGGTGGCGGTGCCGAATTGACCACTGATTCGTCCATCACCGCGCTTTCCGGATCGGCATTGCCCACCTCGTCCTCGATGACGACTGCATGCCGGAAGCGACCGAACACCAGAGGCGGCGTCAGGTACGTCATCGATGCCATCGGAATCAGGTGCCCGTCCAGCAGATGCGTCCCGTGAAGATGTCCGTCGGACACGAACGTATCCAGGTGCATCGCACCCAAATGTTCGGCGAGAAGATGAGGCGCCGCCGGAGGCACGTCCGGAGCAAACAGGATGCGCCGCAACGTCAAAGGATGCACCCAGCCGATCTCCCCCGCCCCGCCGTTACCGTAGACATGAAAACCGCTTTCCGATCCCGCTGAACGCGGGCGAACCACCATGAATCGCAATCGTTCCATGTCCGCTCCCATGTCGTTCAACGCCTCACGACGCGAACGGATCCGCCTGCGCCGCCTGCCCCAGCAAAAGCACCGTCTCGTACGCGTCTCCGTGAAGCACGAACCGCCGCTCCAGCACCACCGGATACGCCGGGCACGCGCCGCCCGATGTGTTCAACCGCAGATACTGCCCGCGCACCTCCGACACCCTATCGCCCAGCCTGTATCCCGTTTCGATCCACGGGATCGCCGGCAGGCCACGCACCTCCCACGCCTGCCCCGCCATCGCCAACCGCGACACCAGCGCCAGCGCGGCGGATCGATCGTCCCGCGCCTCCTCACCCGCTAACGTGATGTCGCGCAATGCATGTGTCGTCCCTTCCCGGCTGTGGAAATGAAACGAGGATGTCCGCCGAACCACGGACCCCACCGTCGCCAGACGCGAGCGCTCCGACGTTCCCTCGACCGAAGCCACGATCCGCTCATCGCTTTCAACGGTGGCGGTCACGCGCACGCGAAACGTCTGATCCACCAGCGCATACCACAGGTTCTGCTCCGCCGGCTCGTAGCCCTCCGGCGTAATGCCGGTCGGATTTTCCACGTCGAAGTAAATCCCCGCGCGATCCTGCAGCACGCGCACACCGCCCGACTGCGGCTGCCACGTCGCGCCGCCATCGAAGCTCACCTCCACCCACACGCCAAGCGACCGCCCCTCGGGCGATGTCGAGACCAGCGGCAGAAGCCTCCGCGTCCGGCGCATCCACGCCCCGGCCCGGGTCACGCTGGCCTCCGCCACCGTCGCAAAGTCGAACGGTTGGTAGTCGTCGAACGGCGCATGCCGGTTGTACAGCGCCCCGTCGAAGCGCCCATCCTCGTTCAACACCCATAAGCGCGCCACGTCGCCGTGCGCGGCAAAGAGATCGCCCTGACGGTGATACCGACGGAACCACATCGCACCCGATGCCAGGTCGCCCAGCGCCTTGAGATCCGATGGCAGCAGCGCTTCTGATTTGGCCGCAGCGCGATCCTGCGAATTGACATTGTCCAGGTCGGTGCGCGGCGCCCAACCGGGCCACAGCGGCAAGGTCATCTCGTAATGCTTGATCCCGCCGATGATCACCGGCGACGTGATTCGATCGCGCTCATCCCAGGTCACGTCGAGCCGATGCGCGTTGTTCTCCAAGAGGACTTGCGCTGCCGAACGATCGCGCGTGTCGTATCGCGGTGTGCCGTCGGTATGCCGCCCACCACGCGCCAGCTGGATCACCTGCGCGCGTCCCTCTTCCCCCACCCAGAGCTGCACCGCCATCCTGGCATGATCACCCACTTGTCCGTGTGCGATGCGCATCTGTACACCCGCCGACGCCAGCACCAGGTCCAGCGCCTCCGCTAGCGTCGTCGCCTCGCACGACAGCGAAACCGGCTCGCGCGCAAGCCTCCGCGCGAGTTCACCAGCCGGCTCGGCGTTCGTCTCGATCAACCCATCCGTCGCATCGTACACAGCCGCCGTGTCGATCGGCGCGTGACCGGCGAGATGAAAATACAACAGGTACCGCAGAATCGACGCATACGTCCACGGGCGGGCATCCGCATCCTCTTCATACGTGAACGGATGGACATCGCGCACGTCACCGCCGGGCATCGGGATCGTCAACGGCGTGAGCGCCCGGTTCGGCAGGCCGTCCGGGTTGAACACACACGTCAACGCGGACACATGCACGTTGCGTGAAGCATACGTGCCGGGATCGCTTTGAAGCCCATCCTCGATCTCCCCGTTGCGCGCGAACCGCCCGTACACCTGCGCCTCCGCGGACTGCGACCAGCGATCGAAGACGTGATCGGCTTCAAAGCGGAAGGATTCTTCCTCGCGATCGATGCGCCCGTCCCACCGCGCGGCATGAAGCGGCGCATACCCTTCAAAGAGAATCTCGCGCGATGCGCCATGCGGTAGATCAGTCGTCACGCGAATACGTCTATCCGGATGATAGTGACGCCGCGCCGCGACACCGTCGAACGTATCATCCAGAAGCACCAAAAGTGTGGCCGCACCCGGCGCGACGTCCGCGCGCTGGCGAACCTCCTCCACCCGAACGCGCGGATCCACCTCGAACACACCCGAACCCGCCGCCGTTTCCACGAACGTAAGCAAGTGGTCCGCGCGTGCACTTCGCTTTCGATCATTTATCCCCATCGCCGCCTTCCCCGATCACACCACGCCATGAAGCTGCGCGAACTCGAGCACCGCCTCCTGGATCACGCCCCCGCTTCGCGCATCGACCCGGCGCGGTCCCTTCCGCGCGTAACTCCGCAGCACGCACGCGTCGAATGCGCGTCCCCACTCGTCCACCACCGTCTTGGCCTGCGCCTTCGCGAGTTCGTCTTCTACAGCGGTCTCAAGCGCCGTAAGCGCCGCCGCACCCTCGGCACGCAACTCACCCTGCCACACGATCCGCCGCTCGCGCGTGCCGAGATTCCGCTCGAACACGCCGTCGATTCCCGGAAAGCTGAATTGCGTCGCCACGCGCTGCAGCGGACCGACCTCCACGCGCATCCGGCTGGAACTCCCCGCCAACGCTACGCCACCGAACAGCGGCACGGCAGGCCGCGGCGCCGAATCCAACGCGTACACCTGCTCCCACAGGAGCGCGCCGTCGCCACCGGTCAACGCCTTCTCATCCACGAAGCGAAGACGAACATCCTCCGGCATCACCCGATCATGCAGGGCCGAAAGGACCTCCTGCGCCAGTGGATACATGCCTGTCACATCCGCGCCGCCGAGTCGCGCATCGTCGTCACCGCGCTCGCTCCGCGTGGCCAGCCACACCGCTACCTGCATCGTGTCCATCACGTCCGACGCGCGCTGCGTGCGACCGGCGGACAGGACATACGCCGCCGGCATCCGCTCACGAAGAAATGCGCTCGCCAGCGACTTGCGATCGCCCGACGAACGCCCCTTCACCGTCGCCAGCAGCGGTGCCCCCTCGCTCTCCAGCGCTGCCAACGCCTGGAGAATCTCCGTTTCCAGCGTGCTCCACGCCATGCTCACGATCAGAGATCCTCCAGCGTCTCGCGCGTCATCGCGCGCGGTGAACCCTGCACCCACCCACTGACGCCGGTGGCGGGATTGGCGGGCAGTTCGTCGCTCGAAGGCATACCGGCTTCACCGCGAGCGGCCGCCTCCAGCCAGTTCAGCGCGCCGCTGCGCTTGCGGACGACCGTTTCCGGCACTGGTGGACGCCGGGCGTGTAAATGGTGCTCGGTCAGGTCGAGCGTCAGGCTCTTGAGCAGGGCCGCCAGCTCAGCGTGACTGCTCACGTCGATCGGCACCTGGAACCGCCGCGCGAGCATGCTGTTGATCTTGCTCTCGGCGTACTCGCGCGCCTCGGTCACGATCGCCTCGTCGGCTGCACCGCTGCCGGCGTCGTCGGTCAGTTGCACGTAGAGCGCCGGCCCGAGCCGCTGCTGCACGTCGCTGTTCGTCGCATACGCCATGATCGTCCCTTCTCAAAACGGGGGGCCGGCTCCCGTAAAGAGGAACCGACCCCGTCGATGATTCATCACGCGAAGACCGTGCGTACCGCGAACTGCCAGTACCCATACGTCAGGCGATACCGCGCCCGCACACCGAACAGCAGCTTCTCGCGCTTGAAGGACTCCTCGCTGTTCTCGGCCAGCGCGCCGAACTCCAACGGCTCGCGATCCTGGAAGATGAATGGGCGCACCACGCCGTCGGTCTTCAGCAGGTACCACGTGGTCACCGTGCTCAGCCACGGCAATGCGATCACCCTCGCCGCGCCTTCCAGCACGTTGGATGTCTGGTTGATCACCGTGGCGTTCACCGCCTCGAGCGCGGTGAAGAGCATCGTCGGCGGCACCACGCACACCAGGCCGGTGGCGTTGAGCGGCATCGGCTCACCCTGGTCGTCCTTGAATGCCAGCATCTGCGCGATGGCCTGCTTCAGCGCGCCCTTGAATTCCTCCGTGGTCGGCTGGTTGTCCCCCGCCGCGGCACCGAACGTCAGGTCGTTGTCCTGCGCGCCCGAGTCGCCCGATACGTGCGCGTTGCTGAAGAACGTCACGCCGTCATAGCTCGTGTACCCGGCCGTCGCGCCGTTGATCAGCAACTGGCCGATGAGAAAGTCCTTGTGCGTGGCGGCGCGCTGGGCGAGTTCGCCGATGCGCACGCGAATCTGCCCCGTTTGATCGTCGGCGATCTCGTCGCGATCCACCTCCACCGTGGACTCGTACTTGAGGTTCTCCACCGAGTAGCTCTCGCTGCGCAGGCCCCGTGCCAACCGCCCGCTGCCCCATTCGCGCATGCGCGGCACCGTACCCAGCCACCGATACGTCTCCGCGTCCGACGTGGACGGGATTCGCGTTGCCAGATCCTGGTAATACGTCGTCGTGTTGTCGAAGCGATTGAAGAACTCGCTTCTAAGCCCCTTGGTCAGCAGCCCCGTGTTGATGACAGCCATGTTTCCATCCCCGATTCTTGCTTACGTTGATTGCCCCGAATTCGATGTGCGATGCGGCGTTCAGCCGCGATCACGTGGCGAAGATCGTCTTCAACCGGACGATCACCTTGTTGCTGGAAGGCACGTCGATCTGACGGCCGATAGCGCTGTTGTCCGTGGCGGTCGTCGTCAATGTCCCGTCATCCGACGCGTAAAGCACTGCTCCGTTGTTCGCCCGGGCCGCGCCGGTCAACGCATGCTCGAAATCCCCCTGCGTGAATACGCGGACGGTCTTGTCACCATCTGACCCCGACCCGTTGTCACACTGCTCGTAGGCGATGCCGGCGAAGTCGTCCCCCGCGTTCAACGGACGGGCGAATCCCCCGTCGAGCCCGACGAATGCCCCCTTGTAAACCACGCTGCTCCCCTTCACGGGCAACGCGCGCAGCTCCTGGTCCACGTACCGATCCACCTCGCGATTCGCGCTCAATGCCATGTCCGATTCTCCCTCACTTGATCAACCCCATGTTCGCCTGATGTGCTCACGACGCGGCCACTGCCGTCACGCTTCGTCCGCCGCCAACCCCGCGTCGCGCAGTGCCAGCCGCACCCACGCCTCTTCGTCGGTCAATGCCGCCAGCGCCGGTTCGCTGCGATAGCGCGAGCGCGCCGAGGCCGCAACCGCTTCCCGATTCCGCGCGCCGGTACAGGTGCCATCTGGCGCGGCCATGCGTCCCGGCGGAAGAATCACCGGCGCCGCCTCCGCCCAGCGGTCGAACGCGTCAGCGTCACGCATCGCCAGATCCAGCGCCCACTTGCGCTGACGCGGCATCAGCTTTCCGACGCGCATCACTTCGTCGATACGCTGCTCCGCCTCGCGCAAAGCCCGATCCTCGAGCAGTTGCTCCATGCGCTCCCGCGCCGCCACGAGCACCGTTCCCCGCGAGGCGTCCTCCGGCAGGTCCAGCCGCTCCCGCAACGCGCACAACACTTCGCCTTCCATCGCGCCATCGCCCACCGGCTCCGCGTGATTCACGAGCGGCGTCATGCCGACGATGGCGGGCTTGTTGGTCAGCGCCGCCGAGTGCAGCGCCACCATCCGCCGATCCTGCTTTCGGACGATGACCACCGGCGAAATGTACCGGTACTCCCGCGCGGTCAGCTTCGCGCGACCCGCGTCGGTCCAGGTGACCTCCGCCCAGAGCCCGGCTGCCTTGTGCGCACCCGCCTGCTCCGGCGTCACCAGTCGCAAGGTCCGGATCCACCCGGCGGCCGGCGCCTGACCGCTCGGTGAGGCGTACGATCCGCCCAGGCTCTGATGCTCGTAGTCGATGGGCAGATCCGTCCCATGCGCCTCGAACGCGGACAGCACGTCCGCCGCCGAATCCTCATCCAGCACGAACGAACCGTTCGAGGATATGACCTTGCCCCACGGGGCCAGGTGCACGCGATCCGGCGCACCGCCTTCGAGCGCCGCCCCGGTCAGCGCGACCCGTTCCCGATCCTCCCGCGGCATCGTCATCGCCGCACTCTTCTCATTCCGCGTCTTGCTCACCGCCTTAGTCCTTTCGTGATGATGCCGTCGCGCCCGGCGATGCCATCAAGCCGGGTGTGCGCGCCCTCGCCGTCGGGCCCACCCCGGCCCTGATCGTCTCGGCGTCGGGCAGAACGCACCCGGTGTTCCGCGCGATCCCCGCCGGAGAGAACGTACCCGTCCCGCTCTCCGCCATGACGCGTTCCGCAATGCTCCCGTGAGACGTTGATCATGGCTGCAGGGCTCGCCGGAAGCCGGCGCGGCGTGTATGATGGAGCCAGGAGCGAATCGGGCCGCTCCCCATCACGCATCCCCGAGATCGAGGCAAGGCGACGCCGTGGCATTTGAATCCGACCGCATCATGTTCGAGATCTATCGTGAGGAGGGGTACAGCCGCCGCTACCGCGTGGTGTACTTCACCGAGTTGGACGAGCACAACAAGGAGGCGGAGATCAATGCCGCCATGGCCGGGCAGCATCTCTACGACGGATTCATCCGCGAGCAGGACAAGGACGAAGCCAAGCAGACCATCGACACGCTCATCGACCGCCTGAACAAAGGCGAAGAGCTCTCCCCCGAGCACATCGAATCCGCTCTCGCGACCTTCGCCGCGTGAAGGCGAGAGGCATTCCACGTTGCCGTTGTCTATGATGAACGTATGGCAACGGAAATGACGACATGGCTGGAGCAGCAGGCCCGCGGGCTGAATCTCGTGGCGGTGGGTGTCGCACGGGCCGAGCCGATCGCGCGGGCGGAGGCCTATCGGGAATGGCTGGCGCGGGGCCGCGCGGGGTCGATGGACTACATGCATCGACATGCCGAGATGCGCGTCGATCCGCGCAAGCTGCTTCCCGGGGCGAAGTCGATCATCGTCGTGGCGGACAGCTACCGCCAGCCGCGCGACCTGGAAGCGCGGAATGATGAAGCGCCATCGAACGAACCGCGCGGGCGCGTGGCGCGGTATGCGTGGGGACGTGACTACCACCGCGTGCTCAAGAAGAAGCTTCACCGGCTGGCAGATGCATTGCACGAGGCCACCGAGAAACCGATCGAGACGCGCGTGTGCGTCGACACCGCGCCGATGATCGAGCGCGAGGTGGCGGCCCGGGCGGGGATCGGCTGGATCGGCAAGAACACGCTCGTGCTGCACCCGGATCTGGGGTCGTACTTCTTCCTCGGGGAGATCCTGACCACGCTCGAACTGGCACCGTCACCACCGGTGACGGATCACTGCGGCTCATGCACGCAGTGCCTCGACGCCTGCCCGACCGGCGCGTTCCCCGCCCCGTACGAGATGGATGCCTCGCGCTGCATCTCGTATCTCACCATCGAGCATCGCCACGACATCGATCCCGAACTCCAGGCGCAGATGGGCGACTGGGTGTTCGGCTGCGACATCTGCCAGGAAGTGTGCCCGTTCAACCGCAAGCCGCCGGTCACGCCGGAAGAGGCCTACCTGCCGTCGTCACGCTTTCCGCTCGCGCCGAAGCCGACCATAGAGACGCTGCTGCAACTCGACGAGGACACGTACGACCGCGCGCTGCGCGGCAGCGCCATGCGCCGGGCAACCCGTGACATGCTCATCCGCAACGCGGAGATCGCCGCGAAAAACGCCGGGGCGACCTGAACAGGAATGACTCAAATTACGCACGGACGCTGAGCGCGTTGAGAAACGCGGCAGCGAGCTCGTATTCCTCAAACGCGCGCTCTTCCTTCCGGAAGGCCTGGGTGTGGGTGTGCTGCTGCTTGCCGCGCCACTCGATGCCGTGCTTCTTGTGCAGCAGTTCGTGGTGCATGACGTGGTCAACTACGTAGGCCGGCACGTCGTCACGATCGAGCGTGCGGCTGATCCAGATGCAGTCGTGCACGAAATCGTAGTGGCCGAAGACGCATCGCGTGCTCTGCCGGGTCCATTTCAGTCGCGGGCGTTCCATGGAACCCTCGAAATACCGGGCGTTGACGCGTTCAAATGAGTCCAGCAGATCGTGCGCCACGCCGCGCGTGTGCTCGACCACACCGACCGCCTCCTCGAGTTCGACGGCGAGTTCCTGATACGCCGGCGCCATCATCGCCTCGTTCAGCGCCTCGTGGTGCGCGTTGCTCCCGAGCATCTGGCGGCCGATCTTGGTGAACGCGCGCTCGTCGAAGGTGACCATCGGCGACTCGAGCACGACGCGCAAGCCGTCCTCGACATTACGGGCGCGATAGAGATGCTTGCTCGGCCGGAACTGCACGAGAAACGGCGGATGCCAGTCGTGCTTCGGGAACGGAAGCTTTGCCCAGGTCCGTTGAGCGCGTTCGACGGCCGCGCGGTACATCTCCAGCATCTCCTCCCGCGAGAAGACACGCAGCCAGGCCAGCAGATTGCGCGATTCGGGCTTGAGGTGCTCGGGGCGGTAGTGATCCCGTTCCATCGTGACGTTCAGGCGATCGGTCGTCATCTGCAGGACCTGGAGCGAGGCATCGTGCTTGAACGTTCCCTTATGGATGTTGAGCGCCACATCGTCGAGAAATCGATCGAAAAACGCGCGAAGTCCCGGAAACCAGACGGTCTCTCTACCCACGCCCGGATCATTCTTCGGCGCGTCCTGCAGTTCGATGTCGTCGAGGTCGATCCCCTTGAGAAACTGGTACGCCCGCCGCGAGGGCGCGGGCAGATGCTGCGGATCGGTGGCGTTGCGCGCGAGGATGGTCTCGATCTGTGAGACCGAGGCATCGATCTGCCGGCGCAACTCGTCGCGCTGGGTCGGCGTCATCGGCGCGCAGAGCATCTTGCGCACATGGTTCGCCGCCCGGACCACTCCCTTGATGTGCAGTTTGCGCATGACTGGCTGAAAGACAGGAAAACCTACCCGCATCCACGTGAATCGCCGGTCACCCGATCGCCTTGATGGTGACGGCAATCACATTATACAGGGCGTGGCACCCGGCCGCGATGCCGAATCCGCGAAAGATGAAGAGCCCGGCCAGGTAAAGTCCGGCGGCGGTGCGAAACATGAAGTCGACGGTGTTGTACGGCGCGCTGCCCAGCGGCGGGTGATGGTGCGCGGCGAAGAGCGTCGCCGATGCCAGGGCGATGAACACCCCGGCGGCGGCGCGGGGCAATTTGCAGACATCGATCAGCAGAATCACCAGAAGCGTGATGCAGATCAGCCGGAACACCAGTTCCTCGTAGATCCCCGCCCCGAAGCTCAGCACGATGCCGTCAAACCATTCGCTGTGGGCGATATCCGTCGCACCGGATCCGGCCGTCATGGCGGTGAACGTCGCGACGTGCATGACCTTGTTGAAGACGAACAGGGGCGCCGACCAGAGCAACGCCTCGCCGAGCATGCCCGGAATCACGAACGGGTCGAACCGCCACGGATGCTTTCCCGCGATGTGCCACGCGAGCAGAATGACGACCATCAGCAAGCCGGGCAGGTAGACCGACGTCGTACCGAACTGCTCGACGAGCCAGTTGATGAGGTACTCGGCCACCAGCTGGGAGGACTCCACGCCCGCGCCGTCGCGGCGAAGATACGTCGCGATCTCGAAGAACAGCAGCATCGGCAGCACGAAGACGAGACTCGGCCAGGGGCGTTGCGTCACATAGTAATAGTGGTGGCTCAGCGCGTTGTCGGGGGTGGGCAACAGCGTCAAGACGTGTTTATTGCCCTTGTTCGACGAGGAGGATGTCGATCGCTTCCGTGCCATGCGAGGCGATTATCGCGATGCGTGCGCGTGCCGCAATGCCGCCGCTATCCCATGGCTTGCAGCGTCTCGGTCATCTCCCCCACGGCGTGGTGATCGTTGTTTTTCCGCGCCGCCTCGATGCCGGACTCGAGGACAGCCCTCGCTTCATCACGACGATCGAGCGCGATGAGCGTCTGCCCCTGCATGAAATACGCCGGCACGTAGCTGGGGTCCATCTCGTTGATTTTACGGAAGTGCGCGACCGCCTCCTCCAGTTGCCCGTCCTGCCGGAGCGCCATGGCGAGGCTGTAATTGAGGAACACGTCGGTCGGCTCGACATCCAGGAGCTTGCGGAGATCGTCTATGCTGGGCATGCGGCATCCTCGTTCGAACGGCGTACGGGATCGATGGTCCTGAACACTCATTAGAGCGTGCGAGCGGCCGTCGTCAACCGCCGGGATGACCTGGGCCGTTTCCGAGATCGCGCGTCGGCATGCCTGCACCTGGACTCCGTGGTGTTGTCGCCGAGGCCCGATCGCTCCGGGCCATCTGTTCGATTGGAACAGTTTGCGAAGGATGGTATACTGGGCGATTCATTGGGGAGGGATTCTGAAAGGCGGGCGATGGCGTCCGGCGCACGCGAAAATCCCTTACGCCGTCCCTCATTCGAGGGCCGAGCAGGAGGTGAGACATGGCAGATAAGTATTCACGACGACAAGTCATTCAACGCGGTGCCGCCGGCGCGGCTGGCCTGGCGATGATGCCGCTGGCAGGTCCGGCTCTGGGAGCCAAAGGCGCGAACGAGCGCATCCGCATGGCCGTCGCGGGCCTGAACGGCCGCGGAGGAAGCCACGTGGGTGGATTCTCCGGCATGGACAGCGTCGAGCTGGTCTACGTGGTCGATCCCGACAAGCGCACGTGGAAGAAGCGTATCGACCAGGCCAAGAACGATTCCAAAGGCCGCTCGAACCCCAAGGGCATCCAGGACATTCGCGAGGCGCTCGATGACGACAACATCGATGCGATCTCCATCGCGACACCGAATCACTGGCACTCGCTGATGACCATCTGGGCCTGTGAGGCGGGCAAGGACGTTTACGTCGAGAAGCCGCTCAGCCACAACGTGCACGAAGGACGTGTGGCGGTCGAGGCCGCCAACAAGCACGGGCGCATCGTGCAGCACGGCACGCAACGCCGCAGCGATCACGGCTGGGCCAAGGCGATCGCCGCCATCAAGTCCGGCAAACTCGGCAAGCTGCTGGTCGCCCGCGGGCTGTGCTACAAGGATCGCGGCAGCATCGGCTACCGGCCCTATGAGGCACCGCCTTCGGAACTGGACTTCAGCCTCTGGCAGGGGCCGGCGCGCGGGCTCAAGTACCACAGCAACCTCGTGCACTACAACTGGCACTGGTTCTGGGACACGGGTAACGGCGATATCGGTAACCAGGGCGTCCACCAGATGGACGTGGCCATGTGGGGCATCGACGGCGACCGTCGTTTACCCAAGAGCGTGGTCAGCATGGGTGGCCGCTTCGCGTACAAGGACCAGGGTGAGACCGCTAACACGCAAATTTCCGTCATGGACTATGGCGACACGCAGCTCATCTTCGAGGTGCGCCGCCACCGCAAGCATCCTTACAAGGGCGTCACGGTCGGCAACGTGTTCCATCTCGAAGAGGGCACGATCGTCGAGAAGCGCTTCTTCCCGAAGGGCAGCGACAAGGAAGCGCCGCTTCCCGAGGTGGAGTACAGCCGAGGCCCCGGCGGCAACAACTACGGCAACTTCATCGCCGCCGTGCGCAGCCGCAAGACGGAAGACCTCAACGCGCCGGTGATCGAAGGCCATTATGGTTCGGCCCTGTGCCACCTGTCGAATCTCTCGTACCGCATCGGCCGACTCGGCACTTTCGCGGAAGGCGAGGAGATCCTCGGCAACAACAACGAGGCCCAGGAGAGCTTCGGTCGCATGCAGGATCACCTCCGTGAAGACGGCCTGGACACCAAGACCATGGCCCTCGGTATCGGGGCGAAGCTCGAAGTCGACGAGAAAACCGAGAGCATCAAGAACAACATGCTCGCCAACCGGATGCTCTTCCGCGATTACCGCGACGGCTTCGAGGTGCCTCAGCAGATCGTGTGATTGATCCGACACCGTTTATCCCTTGAAATCAACCAGCGCGTCCGTCTTCCAGGCGGGCGCGCTTTTTTTTGATATCGCACATGTCGTGAATGAGGGGGTTGCAACCGCAGGGATGAATGGAGTATACTGATCGTTGACGGGGGAACCGTTTTTTCTCTCCGCGTACGCTTGCCCCGGCCAAGATCCTCGCAAAGGTACTCTTTCATGAAACTTCGTTACCGCAGCCCGCGCACCGGGTTCACGCTTATTGAGATTCTGGTCGTGGTCGGAATCATCGCGCTGATGATCGCGATTCTCCTGCCGGCGTTGGCCCGTGTCCGCGAGAACGCGCGGTCCAGCCTCTGCGCGAACAACCTCCGCCAAATCGCCACGGGCTGGGTGCTCTACGCCCAGCAGCACAAGGACAGCATCGTGGCGGGCCGGTTCCCCAGCATTTCGGGCTCGACGCACCCCAAGGCGAATCTGTACTGGGTCGGTAACGGCTACAAGTACCGGGCCCGCTGGTTCGCCGTGCTCGGCGCGCAGGTCGGACTGTATGCGTACAAGACGCCCAGCCCCGAGAAGGCGGACGACAATTCGCAGCCGGTGGACGGCAAGGTCTTCCTCGACCCGGCGGTGCCGGAACGCAACAACACGCGCAACTACACCTACGGCTACAACTTCCAGTTCCTGGGCAACAGCCGAACGCGGAATGGCGGGCAGTTCGGCGACTTCATCAACTGGCCGGTCAAACTGGAAGACGTCCGCCCCGCCTCGGGCACGGTCATGGCTGCCGACAACCTCGGCACCGCCGCCGCGTTCCCCGCCGACCAGCGATTGCCGTACGACAATACCGGCGGGAGCATGGACACCGATCCACAGCAGAAACTCCGGCGCCTCGGCAACCACGCCTGGTCGCTCGATCCCCCCCACCTGACTGCCACCGGCGACTTCTGTGATAACAAGCATCGTCAGGAAGCCCGATCCGCCGTGGAGCCGCGCCACATGGGCAAGACCAACGTGGTGTTCTGCGACGGCCACGTCGAGACCACGACACCGCAAAGATTAGGCTACGTCGTCAACGAGGATGGCAGTTATCCTTTGATGGGCGAAGGGAGCAACGCCTATTTCTCCGGGCGCGGCACGCATGTCGACCCTCCGCGGGTGGATTGATCGCGCCACTTGCCGCGCGCACGGATCGGCCCTGTCTTGAGGGCATGGATCGCTCTGGCCCTTCATGGGCGAGGCGGCTACACTGAGCCGCCATGTCCGCTGCACAACCGCCACAACACGTGAACACCGATTCGATCGAGCCTGCCGAACCGCCCTCGCGCCTTCCCCTTCTGGGGTCGCTTGCCGTGGGCTTGATCTGCGCGCTCGTCATCAATTACGCCCTGCCCGGGATGTTCCGCCTTTCGTCACTGGCCTTTCTGATGTTCTACCTGGGCCTCTTCTTCTTCATGCTCTATGGGCTGCTCATCGGGGCCTTCATGTTCCGTGCGGGACGATCCGCGCAGCCGGCGCCGAAGAGCCTGCTCATGCTGATCGGCATCACGGTCGCGGTTGCACTCTGGGGGGGAGGACTTTACCAGGAATACCGTGTTCTCCCAGGCCTCGTGGCGGAGAGCATCCGGGGAAACATCGACGCCCGGCTGACACCGCAGCAGGAAACGGAACTCCGGGAAGGGATCGGCGAGCATCTCATGAACCACTTTGCCGAACATCATCCGCCGGGCGGCTTCGCCGGCTACCTCCAGTGGATGGCCGGAGGGGAGCCGATCACCTGCCCCTTCATCCTCACCAAAGAGGAACATCTCGTGCGACTGCCGCAGCAGGGGGCGGGCTTTCTCTTCCGGTCGATCGTGTCGCTGGGGCTGATCGTTTTCGGTATCCTCTCGCAATTCCTCGGGCTGGCAACCGATCCCCGGGCCGCCCCGGTCACGACCGCCGAACCTCCCCCCGAAGCGGAACTCCCTTCTGAAACCTCCGGCGACGCATCGGAGCCGGACTGACGCAGTCGGCCTGAGCCCCTTCCAACCGCGCAGAAAGCCGGTTTCGCCCAGCCCACCTCGGT
This sequence comes from uncultured Planctomycetales bacterium, assembly GCA_964618455.1. Taxonomy (GTDB): domain Bacteria; phylum Planctomycetota; class Phycisphaerae; order UBA1845; family PWPN01; genus CAZUAQ01. Next base: position 18,545 of record CAZUAQ010000023.1, read on the forward strand.
CGACCTGATCTCAACTCTAGTTATCGGAACCGGATTTTTCTGAGGAAACGTCGTTTTCTCAGCTTACGTGACATGAAAAGGCGTGGTATAATACATATGAGGATTGCTTTGTCGGCATAGCGAAAGAGTGTGGAAACTTGGACAGGGCACGCTCCTGGGCCTCTCTGGCGGCAGACGATCCGTGGACGGGGGTATCGGCATCCGAGATTTCCGGGTGTCTACGTGCACATTTTGGCCGCTGCCCCTCGCCAGCCAGACTCGGTCACATAAGGAATACCGAAAAAGATGGGTGAAGCGTGACAACCATGACATTTAAGCGAGCGGATTGGAAAGGTGATGTCGCTTCCCAGGATTTCCTGATGCGTTTGAGCGTCCAGGTGGAAGACCGCTTCGAGCGCATCACGGGCCTGAAGGTGGCGCTGGTCCCGTTGCACGTCCCCGGCGCGACCGAGGACGCCTTGAAGCCCGACCCTCCCGGCCACGAGTGCTGCGCCGATTTCAAGCACACCGAGCACTGTCGCGTGGCGTGGCAGAATCACCTGGCGGAGTTGCGCAACTCTCCTGAAACGCACTGGCATCGCTGCCCGAACGGCCAGTGGTGCGCCTTCGTGCCCGTGGTCTGGAAGGACCACTGCCTGGCCGCCTATCAACTGGTCTGCCCGAAAGAGGCCTACGATGACAGCACGGACTTTGAACGCCTGGTGGAACTGCTCGATGTGATCGTGGATCGGTTCATGGCGTCGGAGAGCGACTACCTGGAGAAAGCGGAGCCGGAGCCCGATGCGTCGCCACTGCCCGCCGGGAACGGGATCGGGCTCGACGAGGTGGGATTGAAAGTGCCCTCGCACCCGCAGGTGCTTCGCGCGATGGAGTACGTCATCGAACACCTGACCGATCCGAATCTCTCCGTGGCCAACGTGGCCCGGACGCTGGGCGTCAATGCCACCTACCTCGCGCATCTTTTCTCCGAGCAACTGGGCACGCGCATGAGCCGGTTCATTGCCCGCCGTCGCGTGGAGCGGGCGAAGAAGCTTCTGCTGACGACGAGCTGGCAGATCAAGCGCATCGCCTTCGAGTGCGGCTACTCCAACCCGGACTGGTTCAGCCAGGTCTTCCAGACTTACACCGGCCAGTCACCGAGCATCTTCCGGCGGGAGCATCGGACGGAACGCGCCTCGTAAAGCCGTCCCGGCGGTAAGGCCTGTCCTTCTTTTTGCCTCCCAATCCCAATCACCTCCGCATCATCGCTGACCGGCGGTCTCCCTTCGTCAACTTCGTTTGCGAATCGTAGAATGTTCAACAGGTCGTTTCCCCATCGCCCTCGTGAAAGTACGCGGGAGGTTTATCCCATGCGTGTGCGAACACCCAGTGTGGCCGGTCAGTTCTATCCCTCCGAGCGCGAGGGATGCCGCGCGGAAGCCCGGCAGATGCTCGCATCGAGCGTACCCCCGCGTAACCCTGTAGCGGGGCGGGTCGTCGGGGGGATGGTGCCACACGCCGGTTGGATCTGCAGCGGCGCCGTAGCCGGCCATGTCGTGTCCATGCTGGCGCAGCACGACCCCGCTCCAGAAACCGTCGTGATCTTCGGCGCCGTCCATCGACGCTCGCCCCACGCCGCCATGGTGGACGTGCGGGAAGCATGGGAATCGCCTCTGGCCTCCATGCCCATCGATGAGGAGATGGCCGAGCACGTTCTGAAGGAATGCGGGGATATCATGGAGGATTCCAACGCCCACGACCCGGAACATTCCATCGAGGTCCAGGTGCCGCTGGTGCAGGCGGCGCTGCCTGACGCACGGCTGCTGCCGATCATGGTGATGCCGTCGCGGATCGCGCCGGAGATCGGGCGGTGCGTTGCGCAGTGCGCGCAGACGCTGCACCGCAAGGTCGCGTTTCTCGGCTCGTCGGACCTCACGCACTACGGCCCGCGTTATGGCTTCACACCGCAAGGCGCGGGGGAGGCGGGACTGCGATGGGCGAAGGAAGTGAACGACCGGCGCTTTCTCGAACGCGTGCTGGATCTCGATGCGGAAGGCGTCCTCCGCGAGGCGGCGGCGCATCACAACGCCTGCGGCAGCGGTGCGGTGGCGGCGACGATCGAAGCGTGTCGCGTGTACGGTGCCGATCGCGCCGAATTGCTCGAGCACACCACCAGCAGTGAAGTTCTCGCCGAGCGCTATGGGCGCATGGACGATGCCGTCGGCTATGCCGGCGTGATATTTCTGGCGGACTGATTGTTCGGAGGACCTGCATGCTCCCGATCGCTTCCCTTCTGCTGGCGTTGACGGTTTCGTTGCTGGTGACGCGCGTGGCGTCGGTGGCGCTGGCGCACACCGGACTCTCTCGGCAATCCGCGCGTTTCCAGGCGCGGTCCGCCTTCACCGGCGTGGGCTTCACGACGACGGAATCCGAGCAGGTCGTGAATCATCCGGTCCGCCGGCGCATTCTGATGACGCTGATGCTGCTGGGCAACGCCGGCATCGTTACCGTGGTCTCGTCGCTGATCCTGGCGTTTCTCAACCAGGGGCAGCAGTCTCTCTGGTGGCTGCAGATGCTGGTCCTTGTGGCAGGAATCTCCGCGTTGTGGACCGCTGCCAGTAGCCAGTGGCTGGACCGCCGACTCGAGCGGCTTATCCGAAGCATGCTGAAGCGCTACACGGACATGGACGTGCGGGATTATGCCAACCTCCTGCACCTTGGCGGAGACTACCAGATCTCGGAGCTCCACGTTGATGAGGAAAGCTGGCTGGCGGACAAGACGCTGATGGAAATGCGGCTGCGCGAGGAAGGCGTCATCATCCTCGGCATTCAAGTGGCCTCAGGCGAGTACCGTGGCGTGCCGAACGGTGACAGTCACGTGAAGGTCGGTGACACCCTGCTGGCGTACGGACGCGAATCGGGTTTCGAGCGACTCGCCGAGCGTCGCCGCGACTGGTCCGGCGAGCAGGATCATCATGACGCCGTCGTCGAGCAACGCCACGAGGAGGAGAAGCAGGCGAAGATCGAGGCGAACAAGGAAACGCAGGATCACGAAGAACGATGATCGGCATCGTTGCCTCTGACGAATAACTCCAGAGACGCCACGCGATGCCGGTCTTCCGCGGCGCATCTCACCGCCCACCATCCAGAACGCCCAGCGACTGCTCGGGGGATCCTTCCATTAGGACGATGCGTCCGTGCAGCACGGAGGATGCGCCGGGGGCGAGATCACCGAACGAGGCGACCGCGTGGATGCAGTGGTGGCTGTCGGCGTTGTAGAAGAGTTCGATGACGCGGTCCCAGGTCGTGGCCAGTGTAAATCGCCCATCGTCGCGTGTCCGCAGGATGACGCCGCGCGTCGCGCGTGTCGGCCGGGGCTCTCCCCAGAAGGGCGTGTTGACGAAAGGCATGGCGGGCTCGCCTTCGACGCGAAAGTGCGTGCGGCGCGGGTCCACCGAGCCGCGAGCGAGTTGGCCGACGGGCGTGAGCCCCGCCGCCGTGGGGATGAACGTCCGCTGCAGCTCCGGATCCTGGTACGGTGCGTCGGGATGGCCGAGGCAGGGATAGACGGTGACGTTGTGGAACGTCCGGTCGCTGATGTTGGTGGCGTCGACACGCACGGCGATGCCGTCGCACGCGGGGCGCAGCGTGACGCGGTAGCGGATGCCGGTGATGAAGACGTCACCGAAGAGCCGGGCATTGGGATGCGTGGCCAGGGCGTGAAGGTCTTCGGCGGAGGTCCGCCACGTGTACGCAATCGCGCCGTCCTCGTCCGGCGGTGACCAGGTGACGGTCGGGTGATAGAAGACCTTGAACACGCCCTCCTCGCAGGAAAGCGTTTCGGGAATCCGGTAAGTCCACGACGCACTGCCGTCGCTGGTCTGAATCGTGGCGGCGCAAGCGCCCTCGGTGCCGACGACTTTGAGGGGGTAAGGGCAATCCCTAGCTTGTGAGTGATGATCCGTGCCGTTGAGCATCTCACCGGATGGGGAAGAGATGCAGCCGAGTAAAGGCAGTAACAGAGTTGCGAGCAGAATCATGAACCTGTCTCCCGACCGAGATGAAGTGCCTTGACTCACGATTATGGTCCTCACGGAGCATGCGGATACTGGACTGGGAACGTTCCCCTGCTCGATACATCTTTCCGAAGATTGGCCCGAAAGCCGATACGCAATGATACTGTCATCCTCGCGTGTTACCGCTATGCTCGAAGCGATCGCGAAGTCGCCTTCTCCGCCGGAGACCGCCCGATGATCACGCTCACCCGCCAGGACCATGCAATACTCCTGCCGGTCAAGGTGGTGTCGAACGCATCGCGCGACAAGGTGGCGGGCGAGTTGGACGGGGTACTGAAGATCACGGTCGCCGCCGCTCCGGAACGCGGGGCGGCCAACAAGGCGGTCTGCAAGCTCGTCGCCCGGTCGCTCGGACTTCGTGTCGGACAGATCTCCGTCGCATCGGGACCGACCTCGCCGAACAAGGTTCTGCGGATCGACGGGAGCGACGTCGACCACCTCCGCCGGGCGTGGCCCAATCTCGAGTGGGCGGCCACGAATGACGTCCCATAAGTTTGATCGGCAGGAAACCTCCATTTCCGCCATGAACCCGCTCAAGGCGATGCCCCCCAACTTGCGATAAACATGGTCAGGCAGTTGGGGCGCCCGGGCCCTCGATTGACACTGCCCGGGGCATCATCTACGGTGCCCCCGAATCGGGGCGCTGCGGCTTGGCGGACCCCGCGCCCACTGGAAAGGATACCCCTCACCGATGCCCTGTTCATTCGATTACGACTGGTTTCACGGCCTGGCCTTCGAAGCCCAGAAGGAAGAAGCGCGCCGCCGCTGCGCCGACAAGAAATTCGACCACCTGACCCCCGAGCAGCGCGAGGTCGACCCGGATTGCTTGAGCTTCCTCGAAGAGCTCGAGGTCCGCGCCCTGATCTACCTGCGCGACGGGTTCAGCTACGAAATGAAGGAACTGGTCGAGCTCGGCTCGACGTCGATGCTGGCCTTCGAGTGTGAGCCGGTGGACGAGCATTACAAGGTCGGCTCGTTCGTGGTGACGCTGACGTTCGAGGAGATCGTCCGTGTCGAGGTCTTCGCCGTGCACCCGACGGAGAAGCCGGAAGATACGCCGCTGATCACCGGCTTCCGCAGCGGTGTGCCGCAAGGCAGTCCCTTGCCGCCACGCGAAGAGTATCCCGATCCCGGCGAATCCTGACACGAACCGGCACTTCCCGCCCGCAATGCGATAAGGACATCCACCGTGGCGGACCGTTCTCCCGATTATGCACGTGATCGCTTCCTGGTGACCGGCGGGGCGGGGTTTCTCGGCACGCCGCTCTGTGCGCAGCTTCGCGCCCGTGGTGTCGGCGACGATCGCCTGTGCATTCCCCGAAGCCGAGACGTCGACCTGACGCAGCAGGAGGCAGTCCGCCGGTTATTCGCGGATGTGCAGCCTGACGTCGTGATCCACCTGGCGGCGGAGGTCGGCGGCATCGGCGCGAACCGGGCGAACCCGGGCCGGTACTTCTACGCCAACCTCGCCATGGGCATGCACCTCCTCGAGCAGGCGCGCGTGGCGGGGATTCGCAAGTTCGTCCAGGTCGGCACCATCTGCGCGTATCCGAAGTTCGCCGAGGTCCCCTTTCGCGAAGACGACCTGTGGAACGGCTACCCTGAAGAAACCAACGCCCCGTACGGCATCGCCAAGAAGGCGCTCCTCACGATGTGCCAGGCGTATCGCGCGCAGTACGATATGCACGCGATTTACCTGCTGCCGGTGAACCTCTACGGGCCGGGAGATAACTTCGACCTGGAGACGTCGCACGTGATTCCCGCGCTGATCCGCAAGTGCGTCGAAGCCCGGCGCGGTCGTCTTGGGACGGTGACCTGCTGGGGCGACGGCTCCGCTTCGCGCGAATTCCTGTACGTCGAGGATGCGGCCCGGGGCATCCTGATGGCGACCGAGCGCTACGACGCGCCGGAGCCGGTGAACCTCGGCACGGGCGTGGAGATCACCATCCGCGACCTGGCGGAGAAGATCGCCGACTGCACCGGTTTCACGGGCCGCTACGAGTGGGACACGTCACAACCCAACGGTCAGCCGAGACGCTGCCTCGACACGCGCCGGGCCCGCGAACGGTTCGGCTTCACGGCGGACACCGACCTCGACACCGGCCTGAAGCGAACCGTCGACTGGTTTATAAATAGCTATCAGGCATGACCTTAAATTAGTTCAGCTATTCTTGAAACCGCCGATGAACGCAGATCTGTTCATTTGAATTCATCCGTGTTGATCGATGTTCATCGGTGGTTCCCTTTTTCAGTCCGCTTGGGAATCGTCGATCCGTCAAGACGCCCCATAACCTTCGCCGATACATCAGGGACGCCAATCGCATCGGCATCGTATGAGGATTCTTGATGACCAAGGCATTGATCACTGGCATCACCGGCCAGGACGGCTCGTACCTGGCGGAGTTTCTGCTCGACAAAGGGTACGAGGTTCACGGCATCATCCGCCGGTCGAGTTCCTTCAATACCGGCCGGCTCGACCCGATCTACGAGGATCCGCACGATGCCGGGGCGCGGCTGTTCCTGCACTACGGCGACCTGGCCGACTCGAGCATGCTGGCGTCGCTGATTCGCAAGGTGCAGCCGCAGGAGCTGTATCACCTCGGCGCGCAGAGTCACGTCCGCGTCAGCTTCGACATGCCGGAGTACACCGGTGACATCACCGGGCTCTCGACCGTTCGCCTGCTCGAAGCCATTCGCGATGCCGAGGTGGGCTGCCGGTTCTACCAGGCGTCGACGAGCGAGCTGTACGGTCTTACGCCTCCGCCACAGAACGAGCAGTCAACTTTTCAACCGCGCAGCCCGTACGCCATCGCCAAGCTCTACGCGTACTGGTCCACGATCAACTACCGCCAGGCGTACGGCATGTACGCGTGCAACGGGATTCTGTTCAATCACGAGTCGCCCCGCCGCGGGGAGACGTTCGTCACGCGGAAGATTACGCGGGCGGTGGCGGCGATCGCCGCCGGGAAGCAGAAGGAACTCTACCTCGGCAACCTCGACGCCCGACGCGACTGGGGCTACGCGCCGGACTACGTCGAGGCGATGTGGCGGATGCTCCAACAGGAACGGGCCGACGATTACGTCATCGCCACCGGCGAAACGCACTCGGTCCGCGAGTTCCTGGACGAAGCCTTCGCCCTCGTCAATCTCAACCCCGACGACTACGTGAAGATCGACCCGCGCTACTTCCGCCCCACCGAGGTGGACGTGCTGCAAGGCGATGCGACCAAAGCCCGCGAACGTCTCGGTTGGCAACCGCGCACAACCTTCAAACAACTGGTCCGCCATATGGTCGAAGCCGACCTGCACGCCCACGGCTTGACACTCGACGCGGGCCGACCGCCCTGCCGTGTCACGAAGGTCGAATCGATCCTCAAGTCCTACGCCGACCTCGAACCGCCATTGCCGGTGTAGATTACGTGAAGACTTTGCAGCCTCGACCGTTAGACTCCGTGCCCCAAATAAAGTAGCTTTGAGATATTCCCAATCAGGGAAAAAGGGGGACATGTCGTGATGGGGAACTTCTGCTACCTGCGCAAAATGTTCATCTTGGTTTGCGCAGGTCTTGTCGTTGTTACATTCAATTTCAGTTGCGCGCTGATCAATGGAGACCTTGGGAAAGGTCTCCAAGTTGCACTTGGAGCCGTCATCGAGCAGGGGGTTACCATTCCCTGGTTTATGGCGATTCAGAGTTCTTGCGCCGCGAAGGAACTGTGGCTTGATGATGAGTCATGGGTTCCTGGAGGATCACCCATGCCCGCGCGCCAATGTACCTACGTCGACAGTGTGCCCGATGGCAGGTTCGATGAATCCCCCTGGCGTCTCATCGCGATTGAAATTCTCGAACCCGTTCGTTTGAACACGAGATTCACATCCTCGATCGCGATTCTGGAAACGGATCAGGGTTTTGCCGAGTTTCTTGACGAATTCACTCCGAGATCATACGCAACGCTTCTGACTTCCAATGAGCGGGACGACGCGCGTGAGGCCAAGCTCGGTCAGGAAGAACATCGCTACGATGCCTATTGGGAGCGGAGCGACGCCTCCCCCGTCCGACGCTACAAAACGCGCGTCAAGGGCACATGGCCGACGATCGAAGTCGAGGACCTTACGCCCATTCCCATACTTAAACATGTCACGATCGAGGTTTCGGAGCCTCAACTTGTGAGCGATGCTGAATGGCAGGAGTTACTCCGCCGGGCCGAGAACGGCGCCGACTGAGTGTCAAAACTCCTCCAAATAACCTTTGTTCACACAGTTGCGCGGTCGCTCGCCGCGGAGGACGCGCGCGATTTCCTCCGCCGCCTTGGTGCGCATCTCGACCAGGCCTTCTTCCGAATAGAACGCGCTGTGCGGCGTGATGATCAGGTTGACGGGACGTGAGGACGCGCTCTTCGCGGACGCCTGGCCGCGCTGCCACAGGCGGATGAGCGGTGTCGTCGCCTCCGCCGGTTCGGTCGGCAGAACGTCGATCCCCGCCCCCGCCAGTCGCCCCTGTTCGAGTGCCTCGGCCAGGGCATCCACGTCCACGACCGCCCCGCGCGCCGTGTTCACGAGCAGCGCGTCCGGTTTCATCCTCGCCAGCGCCGCACCGTCGATCAGATGCCGCGTCTCCTCGGTCAGCGGGACGTGCAGCGAGACGACGTCGCTCACCGCCAACAGTTCCTCCAGCGACACCATCGTCACGCCGACCGCCTTGTCGACGCCGGACGGCACATAAGGATCACACGCCAGCACGCGCATTTTCAACGCCTTGGCGCGCAGCGCCGTGGCCGTCCCGATCCGCCCGAGCCCCACGATGCCCATCGTCATCGTGCTCAACCGCCGCACCGGCGCGACCGCCCGGTAATTCCAGGGTGCCAGCTCATCCTTCAGCGCGCGGTCCGCTACGAACAAGCCCCGGTTGCATGCCAGCATCATCGCGATGGCATGATCCGCCACCTCGTCCACGCCGTAGTCCGGCACGTTGCACACCACGATGCCCTTCGCCCCCGCCGCCGCGAGGTCCACGCTGTCGAAGCCCACGCCGCACCGCACCAGCACGCGACACCTGTCCAGCCGCGCGATGACCGACGCCGGCACCGCGATCTCGTGAAAGACGATCAGCCCGTCGGCATCTTCCACCTTCCCGGCCAGTTCGCTCTCCGACGTTGCCTGAAGGCACGACACCTCCGCCACGCCCTGCAGCACGGCCTGCTCGATCGACGCCGGCGGCGCGAGATAATCCGTGATGACGACTTTCTTCAGCATAAGACCCACTTCTTCAATCGTGACCGACGCATGCTATAATAAATGCACGAACAGGTCATATCGTACTGAAGGACCCTTGATGAGCCTTGACACACTGCAGCATGCTCCCGCCCATGAAGCACGTTACCACGGGCTTCGCATGTCCGTCGAGGAATACCTTGCCCTCGGGGAAGATCCGGTCCGCTACGAGCTCATGAACGGAGTCGTGTGCATGTCGCCCAGCCCCTCGTTCCTGCATCAGAAGATCTTGACTGAACTCGCCAAGCAACTGGCCGTTTTCCTGGAACAGGACGAGCAAGTCGGTGGCGAGGTGGCGGTGGAAGTGGACGTGCCTCTTCTCGGCAAACACGTCTACCGTCCGGATGTGATCTACCTCTCACAGGAAAAAGCCGCGCGTTGCACGAATCATGTCACGGAGGTGCCGGACATCGTAGTCGAAGTGATTTCCCCCGACTCGCGAAGCCTCGATACACAAACAAAGAGGCAGGACTACGAGCGCGCCGGCGTGGGCGAGTACTGGTTAATCGATCCGATACGTAAGACATTCGCCTTCTGCCATCTCCACGGAGGCAAGTTCGTCGATCTGCGCACCGAGGAGTCGGCGTTCCAATCACAAGTGCTTCCCGGATTCACGCTGGACCTGGAGCGTCTCCGTCGAATCTGGGACCGTTGACAACAATCAACACGTTCACCGACTTTCGTGCGTGCGTCGCCATCCCCTTCGTCATTCGGTTTCGTCATTCGCGCTTGCTTTTCGCCTCACGCGAGAGCTACAGGTGGTTACGAATGAGATCAGACGTGGACGCGTAGCCGGCGTCGCTGAGGATCTTGGCGGGCTGCGGATTCATCTCGAACATGCCGCCCCAGTTCGGCCCGTGCGTGAACTTCGGCACGAGGTGGATGTGGAGGTGAGGCATGGTGTCGCCAAAGGCGCCGTAGTTGATCTTGTCGGGGCTGAAGGCGGTGTGCAGCGCCTTGGCGGCGCGGGCCACGTCCGCCATGAAGGTCTCACGCTCGGCCACGGTCAACTGGAAGAGTTCATCCACGTGGCGGTGGGCGGCAACGATGCAGCGCCCACGGTAGATCTGGTTGCGAAAGAGGAAAAGCGTCGACGCCTCCAGATCGCAGATCTCGATCATGAGCGACGTGAGCCGCTCGTTTCGCATGCAGTAGATGCAGTCGCGTTGCAGCATCGCGGGGAACTCCCTGCTCGACGAGGTCACACCTTCAACCGTGGCGGAACCGGGCGCAATTCCGATCCGCCGGGACGGATATCTTGGCGGGTCGTGTGCCTGCTGGCAAGCGGGACAGGTTGTCCATCGCCTTGGACCTCCGATATTCCACACGCGGAGACGGAATTGGGGGTTTTCGGTTCACTTCGCACCGGGGACGCGTTACACTTCATTGAGCAATGCTTCTCGTCGCGGAGAATGCATGACCCAGGGTGATTTGTCGGGTTTCAGGGGAAGCGTGCCCGACCCTGCCGAATGAGTATCCCCGAAGCCCCGCTTTGGGAGTCGCCGAAGGAGTACCCCGTGCACCACATGATTGCCGTTCGATGGGGGTGGATGACATTGTTGTTCACCCTGGGGGCGTCCGAAGCCCTCGGGCTGTCGATCACCAACGTCACCACCAGCGGGACGCAGGTCGGCCTGTACCAGAAGTTCGAAGTCACGTTCGGCCTCGACCGGGGCTACGCCAATCCGCACGACCCGTCCCTGGTGGACGCCCGGTTTCGCTTTACCGGGCCCTCGGGCGTCATGCGGGAGATCCCGGCGTTCTATCGAGGCACCGCGCCGGGCTGGGCCGCCCGCATCGTGCCCCTGGAACTCGGCCAGCACACCTGCCAGATCGTCGTGGACGACCACACCGGCGAGTCGGCAAGTTACCAGGTCGTCTTCCACGCCGTGGCCTCGAACGAGCGCGGCTTCGTGCGGATCGACAATCGCAACCCGACTTACCTGCGCTTCGACAACGGTGACCCTTACCATCCGCTCGGGATGAATCTCTGCTGGGGAGGCAATCAGACGATCTTCTACACCTGGCTGGACGAGATGCAGGCGGTCGGGGTGAACTGGACGCGCTACTGGATGGTGCCGTTTGTCAGCCAGGGCATTGAGTGGGGACCGGGTACGGACAACCAGCTCGGCACCTACTCGCAATCCCAGAGCCAGATGTTCGACAGCATGTTCGAGGGCGCGCGTCAGCGGGGCATCCAGGTGCAACTGGCGATGGACTCGTACAACGGATGGAACACCACGCTCTTCGATAACTGGGACGCCAGCCCCTACAACACCGCCAACGGGGGCATGTGCAGCCGTCCGCTGGATTACTTCATCCTCGAATCCGCCAAGGTGCTCGCGCGGCAACGGATGCGCTACATCGTCGCGCGGTGGGGATACAACCCCGCGATTCTGGCGTGGGAGTTCTTCAACGAGATCGATGCGCTCAACGGCGGCGGGGCGACCTTCTGGGGCCACGAGCAGGAGATCGCCGCCTGGCACAGCGAGATGGGCCAGTACATCCGCTCCATCGATCCGTTCGAGCATCTGCGGACGACGAGCTTTGCCGATGATGGATACTTCAGCTCCTATTCGATCTTCTGGTCTCTGCCGGAGATGGACATCGTCGAGGCCCACGAATACAGCATCCTTCTGCCTCAGGCGCATGTGCAGAAAGTGCGCGAGCGCGAAATCTTCGGCAAGCCGATCGTTGTGGGAGAGGGCAACTACGCGGGCAGCCCCGGCAGTCTTGACAGCAACGGCGGGTCGCTCCACACGCAGATCTGGGCGGGAGCGGTAGTCGAGAGCGGCGTGATGTCGTGGTGGTGGGACAACTGGATCTATCCCAATGACCTCTATTACCACTTCGCCCCCTTGGCAGCGTACCTGAACGGCGAGGATTGGGCGCCCCTCGGTCTCGAGGCGATTTCCACCACGAAACTGAGCGGCCCGAATGTCGAAGTCTATGGCTCGAGTGGGCCGAAGCACGCGTTTGCGTTTATCCGCTATACCCCGGGCACGGCGTCGGGGCTGCAATTGCGCCTGAATCAGCTCTCCCCCGACGAGTACGATGTCGAGTTCTGGGACACGAACGCCGGTACCATCATCCAGGCGCAGCAGGTCACGGCGGGAGCGCAGGGACTCGTACTCAACTTCCCGACGTTCACCTGGGACGTGGCGATCAAGGTCAAGGCGGTAGCGCCGCTGCTCGAAGTCGACCCCGAGTTCATTTCGATTCAGAGCGTCGTGACGGGGAACCCACCTGACACGAGCTTCACGGTCACGAACAGCGGAGCCGAACTGCTGCAGTACATCATCTCCGACAATGCCTCCTGGCTTGATGTCTTCCCGATTAACGGAAATTCTTCGGGCGAGTCCGACCCCATCTCGGTGCAGGTCGACACTGAGGGTCTCGATGTCGGCACGCATGTGGCGACGATCACGGTCAACGAGGTCGGAGGTACGCAATCGGCGGAGATTCAAGTCCAACTGATCCTTTACCCCATCCCCGGCGACTTCGATGGCGATTACGACGTGGATCTCGCCGACTTCGGCCATCAGCAGGAATGCATGTCGCCCGGCGACTTTCCCGACATCACTCCGGGATGCCTCGGTGCCGATTTCAACGGAGATAACTTCATCAACGGCTTCGACATGGCGATCTTCCGGAATTGCATGAACGGGGCCAATATGCCCGTCGACCCGAATTGCGCGTCCTGATGGGTTTCAGGCAGGCCTCCTGCACGCGGACGCGATGATTCCAGAAATTGCTTGCATCATGTCGCTGCTCTCCCCATACTGCGCGTAGCGGGCGTCATTCGCTTCGGGCGGAGGGCAACCTGAATTCATCGATTTTCCCTCACTGCATCAGGCAAGGAGAGTGCCATGACGCGTTTGATTCTTATTTGTGGAATTCTGTTGGTCCTGACGCTGGGGACGCAGCAACCGGAGACCTTTGACGCTGAACAAAGCGAAGCCGTCGTGGTGTACGACAACACGGCAACTCCGCTGGGTAACGCGATCGAGGATGTCCTGCCTCAGACGCGCGTCGGCAATCAGATCACGCTCGAGGGCGATGCCCGACTGCTGACAAGCATGGAATTCCTTCTCGGTGGTCAGGATTTGAGAACCGAGGGTGACACTAGGACCGTCAGGTACTTCGTCCGCCTGACGCTGTACGATCCCGACAAAGCCCATCGTCCGGATTCCCCCGGCCGCCTCATCTGGGTCACGCGTCGCCAACTCGTGACCGTGGACGAGGGTGAACAGGTCATGGTGACGTTCGATCTGCCCGAGGTGGAAGTTCCGGATGAATTCGTGTGGGCCATCACGTTCAGCGGGTTCGAGCCTTACGTGATCGCGCCGAGCATCCCCTTCTACGGACCGCCGACGGTGGGTGACACGCTCGAAGACGGCTACTGGTACTACAACGTGCTGGGTCGATTGTGGCTGATCCAGGACATCGGCGGCATCTCCCACTACGCCAAAGCCTACGCGGTCACGCCGGATGAAGAGGACGACGAGCCGCGCGAGAAGCCCAGGCTGCGCAGCCGGCGATAGGTCGCGGCTCGCGCGGGTCAACTCGCACTCAGACAACGCTCACCGCGATCCATCAGCCCTGCGTCTTTCGACGTCTATACGGGCTGCGTTCCGGAGCGACGGACATCAGTCTCGCCGATAGATCGCCAGGATATTGTGCTCCAGATACCGCAAGCCGAGCGCGCGAAACACACGCCAAACACTCATCTCGGCATAGCAGGTCCATCGATAGCGCTGCCATGTGGAACAACTGTCCAGATAGGCGAAAACGACCTCACTGAAACCGCCTTCGCGAAACAACGATCGCAATCTCGCACGCGAGTTCATACGATAGTAAGTGGGAAAGACGTCCTTCTCCCTCGTGTCCCATAACAGTTTCGTCAAGTGATAGTGCCAGCGATTGGGGATGATCATGGCCGCCAGAGAGAGGGGTGACCATATGCTGGGCGTGTAGATAACGACGTGCCCACCCGGCTTGATCAAGCCGCTCAGCGATGCAACGGAGCGTTCGGGATGCTGAAAATGCTCCGCCACCATGCGAAGCGTCGCAAGATCGAAAGTCTCATCACTTGTGAAATCCTCGATCGTGGACTGGCGGCGGTCGTGAGCGAGAGAGTTGTCCCCCACGTTGTCGCTCGGATCCACCGCCAGTAAGAAGGCACACCGTCCGGCGAGTTCCCTGGCCAGTTCAGGGTTGTTGGGAAACACATGGCGACCGCCCCCTACATCAACCCACCTGCAACCCGGTGTCACGAGACGGTCCACGACGGCCTCGTACCATCGATCCGTGGAGAAGTAACCAAAGCGATGCGCCATTTTCACCCGCCAGCCATGACGCATCGGATCGCCATAGTGACAGCGGAACAGTTCGTCGAGATCCGTTTCTGCGGGCCAGATATCATTCATGGCTGAAGTCGTCTCGGCTTGAGTCAACCGCTTCTGTGTTCGACCTTACCCCTGGTGTGACACACACGCAATCCGCGTTCCTTGAACTCCCGCTGGCATGGCCCTATCTTGAACCGTCCGCGCCCCGAGGTTGTTGGATAGCTATGGGCGTGGGATGTCGATCGCGCGAGGTTGGATGATGGCGGAATCGCTCCAGGATGCATTGAAACAGGCCTACGCCGAGGCGGAAGAGGTGCTCGCCTCCGCCACATCCGTCGATGCGCTGAAGCAGGGTGAAAGTCGACTCACCGGCAAAAAAGGGACGCTCGGCGGCCTGCTGGGCACGATCGGCAAACTCCCCCCAGCCGAGCGCGGCCAGGCGGGTAAACTCATCAATACCGCCAAGAAGGAAATCGCCGAGCGCTTCGCCGAAGCGCGGGCCCGGCTTGAAGCCTCTGCCGATCAGAAGAGCAGCGCCGGGACTCAGACGTTCGACCCGACGCTGCCCGGACCGGTCGAGCCGCGCGGCAGCGTGCACCCGGTCACGGCGGTGCAGTGGGAGGTCGAAGAGATTCTCGGCCGGCTCGGATTCGTCCCCGTGGGCGGGCCGGAGATGGAAACGGACTATTACAACTTCGAAGCCCTCAACATCCCCGCCATGCATCCGGCGCGGGACATGCAGGACACCTTCTGGCTGGACAACGGCTGGTTGCTGCGGACACACACGTCGCCCTGCCAGGTGCGGGCAATGGAGAAGCTCGGCCCCCCGCTGCGCATCATCGCGCCGGGCCGCGTCTTTCGTTACGAGACCGAGGACGCCTCCCACGCGACCACTTTCCACCAGCTTGAAGGGCTTATGATCGACAAATCGATCTCCATCGCGAACCTGATCGCGGTGATGAAGCTGATCCTGACGGAGATCTTTCGTCGCGAGGTGAAGGTGCGCCTCCGGCCGGGATACTTCCCGTTCGTGGAGCCAGGTTTCGAACTGGACATGAGCTGCGCCATCTGTGGCGGAAGCGGATGCGCCACGTGCAAGAAGAGCGGCTGGGTCGAGATTCTGCCGTGCGGCATGGTGCATCCGAACGTGCTGAAGTTCGGCGGGATCGATCCTCACGAATATACCGGTTTTGCATTCGGCATGGGGCTGACGCGCCTGGCGATGATGAAGTACGGCGTGCCTGACATTCGCGGGCTCAACAGCGGTGATCTCCGGGCGCTGATTCGCCCCGAGCAGCGCCGGGGCGTTGCGATCGTGGAGAAGGAATAGAGAATCGTAGGCAGTGGATAGTGGTGAGTTGTGCGTGAAGAGTAAATCGTTGTCGGTGAGCAGTCGTTGGTAGTCGTCGATGTTGATTTCATTGAACTGGGTGCGTGACTTCGTGGATCTTCCGCGGGACCTGGATCCTGAGGAGGTGGCGGAGCAGTTTACGGTGACCACGGCCGAGGTCGAGGGCATCACGCATGTACGCTGCGCGGCGAGCGGGCTTGTGGCGGCGGAGATCCTCGCGGCGGAGCCCGTTCCGGACGCGGAAAACCTGACCGCCATTCGCGTTCGCGCGGGAAGCGATGAGTACGATTCCGTCACACAGGCGAAAGTTCTCCAGGTCGGCGACAAGGTCATTTATGCCCCCCCGGGCGGCACGCTGCCCGACATCGGCGAGATCACCCGTCGCGAGGTCGCCGGCCGCCCCAGCGCGGGCATGGTCGTGCCGGGCGATGCCCTCGGCATGGCGAGCGTCGGCCAGCAGGCGGTCTGGCTTCCGCCGACGACCGAGCCCGGTTCGCCGATCGACATGAGCCTCTTTGACGACTGGATCATCGAGGTCGACAACAAGTCCATCACGCACCGGCCCGATCTCTGGGGCCACTACGGCATCGCCCGCGAGTTCGCCGCGTTCTACGGCAAGCCGCTCGCACCTTACAAGGTCGTTCCGCTCGAGGAGTTGCAGAGCGCCGACCTGCCGGAAGTCCCCATCACCATCGATGCGCCGGAGGCGTGCCCGCGTTACAGCGCGCTGCGCTTCACGGGCGTCAAGCCCCAGCCGGCGCCGCTCTGGATGCAGGCGCGGCTCGCGCTGGTCGGCCTGCGACCGATCGACATCCTGGTGGATCTGACCAACTACATCATGCTCGAACTCAGCCAGCCGATGCACGCCTTCGACGCGAAGGGGCTGGAGCGAATCGAGGTAGCTGCCGCAAAGCCGGGCGAAAGGTTCACCACGCTCGATGGTATCGAACGCACCATGCCCGAGGGTGCGCTGATGATCCAGTCAAATCGCCAATCGGTCGCGCTGGCGGGGATCATGGGCGGTATGGATACGGAGGTTTCCGAGGCGACGACCGATCTGCTGCTGGAATCGGCGAATTTCGAGCCGTCCGTGATTCGCAAGTGCGCGGCCACGCTCGGCCATCGCACCGATGCCAGTGCCCGCTTCGAGAAATCACTCGACCCCGGCAATACGGTGCTGGCCATCCAGCGCTTCGTCGAGCTGGCTCGTCCCGAGCTGCCGGAGATGACATTGACCAGCCGTCTCTCGGACGCGTTTCCCCAGCCGCCGGAGGAGACGCGCGTGTCGGTCGATCCGGTCTTCGTCAGCAAGTACATGGGACGCGAGGTCGGCAGCGAGGAGATCATCAACATCCTGACGCCGCTCGGTTTCGAGGTCACCCCTTCCGAGGCGAAACTCGATATCGGCGTACCGTCGTGGCGGGCGACGAAGGATATCGCCATCGAAGCGGACATCATCGAAGAGGTCGCTCGTTTCATCGGCTACGGTTCGATCGACCCGGTGCTGCCGACGGTCACCGTGCGTGACATCGAGCCCAACGCCGTTGAAGAGCTTGAACGCAGGACGCTTCGCCTCTTGTGCGGCGGAATGGGCTACGCCGAGTTGCACCGCACCATCTGGTTCGACGGCGATCTGCTGAAGACGCTCAAGTGGGAGCCCGGCAAAACGATCAATCTGCGTAACCCCGCCGCCGCCGGGCATGAGCGTTTACGAACGACGCTGATCCCGGGCATGCTGGCCGCCATCGAACGCAACCGGCATCATGCCGATCGATTCGATCTCCTCGAGATCGGAAGCGCGTTCTTCCCCGGTGGAAACGAACCGCGTGAACAGCGACACCTGGTGATGGCGGTAGTCGCGCCGGGACGCAAAGCGGCGCATGAAGACGCACTCTACGCGCGACTGAAGACGGATCTGGAGACATGGGCGTTCCAGATTCTCGGCGCTCGCCTGCGATACGGTGTCGCCGAGGCGGCCGCGCCCTGGGAACACCCGGACAAGAGCGCGCGCGTGCATCTCGACAATCGGGAGATCGGACGCATCACCGCCGTGCCCGCCGCCTGCAAACGCGCGCTGGACGATCACCTGGCGGCATGGTCCATCGCCCTGGCGGAACTGGACATCTCCGATCTCGGCGAGCGAACGGCGGAAACGAAAAAACTCGTGCCGATTCCGACCTATCCGGCGATTGATGTGGACTTCTCCGTGCTGGTCGATTCGGACCGGCGTTACGCGGAGATCGAAAAAACACTCGCCGCGTACGATCATCCGTTGCTGCGACGGCTCGCGTTCGTGGACAGCTACGAAGGCGGATCCGTCCCGACCGGCAAGCGGAGCTTCATGTTCCGCTCGACCATCGCCGACGCGACGCGTACGCTCACCGAGGAGGACATCCAGAACTTCCGCACCGACTTCATCCGCACGCTGGAAGAAAACGGGCTACAATTGCGTACATGAGCATGCACCCTTCTTTTCTGTCGCATCGAATCTCCTGGGCGGCCTTCGCCCTCGTCTTGAGCAGCGGCATCGGACTTGACGCCCAGCAGAATAAGCTCCCCGCGCGGATTGAAACCGACACGACCTGGTCGGGCTCGATCGAGATCACGCGTGACGTGACCGTCTCCGGCGCAACGCTGACCGTCGAAGCCGGCACGACCATCCGTTTCGTGCGCGGCACGTCGCTCCTGGCACCGCGCCTGCGGCTCGAAACGCCGGTGGATCGCCCCCTGGCCCTGCCCTGTTCACATCTGCGCTTCGAGGGTACCGCCGATGCGCCCATCCTGGTGGAAACGCCGGAAGGTCAACCGCCCGGCGCCATCATTGCGCCCCCCTCGGCGTGTGGCTCGATTTACGCACGGCACGTGACGTTTCGGCGGCTCGGTGACGAGATGCTTCCCTCTCCCGCCAAGCCTCAACCGGCCCTGGCGATGCGCTTCAGCCGCGATGCGGACGATCTCTGGCTGAGCCATTGTACGTTCGAGCAGTGCGGCCCGGTCTGGGCGGAACTCTACGGTGAGCACGCCTCGGCGGAGATTGCTCACTGCCGGTTCGAGAACACGCGCGGCCCGGTGTCACTCTTGCTGGCCGGGCGCGGCAAGGGCGTCAAAATCGTATCGCAGTGTTACGCTGACGCCGCCCTGCGATTCGAGTGCCCGCAGACCCGTGTCGCCCGGAATGTGCTTGTCGGACCGCACGCGCAGATCGACGTCTCCTCGACGAACGCTCATGCCGTCTCGATTGAAGAGAACGTCGTGCACTGCACGGAACCGCGCGACCTCGGCCGCTCGACCATCCGTTGCAAGACGCCACGCGCGCGACTGCTGCGAAACGTACTCATCGGCGGAACCTATGTTGTGGTGGCGGCACCGCGCGTGGTGAAAGAGAACGTACTGATCGGCGTGGATGATCTCGAGGTGATGGCCCCGACGGCGGATTCGAAACTCGAGCGGCTCAACACGAGTTCGACGACCCACTACCTGATTGCCGAGTTGCCGGAAAACGCCGAGGTCACGGACAACCTTTTCCTCGGTCCCTGCTACGCCGCCATCACGACCGGTCCGCCGGCTTCGAACATGACCATCGCTCATAATCTCTTTGACGGGATGTTCCAGGCCAGGCGTGCGATTCAAGGGCTCACGCCGCTGGCGCCCTCGTCGTACCGACCGCTGACGGCGACCTCGATCGCCGAGGCGGCTGACCCGGCACCGCTCAATGCGACCGTCTCGAACAATCTCGTGCTCCGGTACACTTCCGCCGGTATCGAGAATCGCGACATTCCACGCGACGCATTTCGAACGATCACCCACAACGTCTTTGCCGAGGTGAACGATGCCCCCCTCGTCGCGAATTCAGGTGACTCGATACCGCTTCCCGCCACCAACCGGCACGAACCCCAGGCGGCCGCCCTCGGCTTCGCGCAGCCCCTGCCTTCCGAGATCGAGATCCCTTCGGCCACGTGGTTGAAGTCGCAGGAAGCCCCCGCCGAGACGCTACGCCGGCGATGGCGAGCCATATACGCCCTGCAGGCCGATTCGCCCCTGCAGGGATCGCAGACGTACGGGCCGCGCGGTAGCAGCGAATCCGAATGACTTCCCAACTCGATTGACTTTCAATCCTTCGCCATTCGAGATTCGGATTTCGGGCTTTCCACTACCGCATGATCGATTCCAGGTAGGCCTTGGCCCGCGCGATTTCCTCCCGGGGATGCAGTGCATCCGTTCGGCGGATCATCGGGCCTTGGCGGTAACCGGCTTGATCGAGATTGGCGAAGAGTTCGGCGAAATCAACCTGCCCCTGGCCGATGGCGGCCTCGCGCCCGCTGCGCTGCCCCAGCCCCGCCACGGCGTCACGCGCCCGCGCGATGAGAATCCGATCCGCGAACGTCTCCACGCTGTCCATCGGGTCGATCCCGTCGATCAGCAGCGACGCCGGATCGTAACAGACGCCCACCGTCGGGCTGTCGATCTCCTTCAGCAGGCTTCGCAACACGACCGGCTCGGCGCCGCCGGTCTCAAACGCCAGGCCGATGCCTGTGCGATCGGACGCCTCGGCCAGCATGGAAAGCGCTTCCCGCAGGTAGCCCTGCCTGAGCGCGTCTTCCGTGACCAGTCCGAGGTGGCTGGTCACGATCGGCACGTGAAGTTCCGCCGCCAGCTCCATCGCCGAGCGCGTCTTGTCGAGCCCTCGCTCGAGATGCGACGCATCGGTCAGCCGCCCACCGCCGAGATCCGCCCCGAGCGCTTCGAGGCTCAGGCCAAGGCCACGCACGTAGTGGGCCAGGTGCCTTCGCCCGGATCGCGAAAGCTGCGCCGGGTCCACCTCCGTGCCGACCACGGGCAGTTCCACGCGACGGAACTGCAGTTGCGACGCCGACTGCAGCGCCTGCTTGACCGGCTGACCGAATCCGTCCACCACCACGCCGACGTCGGGTCGATTCATACCGCCTGAACTCCGATCACTTCTTGCGCCGCGCGGGGCGGCCGCGATGCTGCACGGTCACCGGTTGACCGGTCTCCACACTTTCGTACACCGCGTCCATCAATTCGGCCAACAGGAGGCCGTATCTTGGCGGACAGCGCAACTCGTCATGGCCCAGGATCGCCTGCACGAAGTTCTCATCCACGTGCGAATCCGGGTAGGGCATGTACGGGTACTTCACGCGCTCGCGTTTCGCATTATAGTGCTCGAGCATGCCACCCCAGATGCTCGTCTTGATCGCCCCCTTCGTGCCGTAAAGCGAGATGCCCGATTCGGTCGGCAGGCAGGAATCGCCCATGCACGCGATGCTTCCCAGGACGCCGTTGGCAAACCGAATCGAGACCGTGGCATTGATGTCCACCTTCGCCCCGCGGTAATCCATCATCGCAAAGACACGCTCGACCGGATTATCCACCAGCCACATCATGGCATTGAGCATGTGGGCACCGCTGTCGTACAGTTCCCCGCCGCCGCTGAGCTCCGGATCCTGACGCCACGTGCCCTTGGAGAGTTCCAACCAGTTCTGCGCCACATGGGCCTGGACCATCTGGATCTCGCCGAGATCGCCGCGCTGAAGCAGGTTCCGGATGTACGCATATTCGCGCGAGGCAGGCGCCTGAAACGCGATTCCGAGCTGACACCCACTTTCCTCCGACAGGCAAATCAACGCGCGGGCCTGTTCGGCATCGGTGACCATCGGCTTCTCGCACAGCACATGAATCCCTTTTTCCAGTGCCGCCCGCGCCTGCGTGTAGTGCAGCGTGTGGGGAGTCACCAGCACCACGCCGTCGAGCTTCTCGGCGCGCAGCATCCGGGCATAGTCAGTGTAGGTCTTCGGGCGGGGAGTCTGGGCGGAGAAGAATTCCTTGATGTAATCCTGCGTCCGCGACTTGACCACGTCGCACAGGGCGGTCACGCGGACTTCCTTCAGCGAGGCGAGCTTGCCCGCGTGATAGCGTCCCATGCCACCGCAACCGACGATCGCGATGTTCAGCGGGCGACGGCGGGAGCCTGTCTTTCGGGAGGTCCGCGAGGAGGTCTTCGACACGCGTGAGGATCGCTTTCCGGCCACGTTGCGTCCTTTCCGTCAACGGCGCCAGATCACGACCCTCCGAGGGGTGCGTTCTACGTTCCCGATTGCTTCTGGCGCATCAGTGACATCTGAAGATAAAAGCCGGTCACCGTCACCGCAAGCACCAGGAACGGAACGAACAAGGGAGTCTGCACCAGCAGTCGACGCATGTGATTCCATGCATTGCCGCTATGGCCGGCGAACACGACCAGTCCGCTGAGCCCGAGGATCGCACCCTCCAGGCTGGTCACCCAGGCCAGCGATTCGTCATGCATGATGGAAGTCAGCGATACGGCGACCGTACAGGCGATCCCGGCCAGAATGAGGACGAGTTCGTACCGAAGTTCGAAGGGGGAGAGAAAGGCGATGACCGCCAGCCCGGCCCATGATCCGCAGAGCACCGCCAACGCCATGCGGTAGTAATAGAGTCCAATCACCGCCAAGGCGGTGGCGAGACCGAAGCTGGAGAGCCAGCGCGTCATGTCGTGAAGCGGTAGAAGTCCGCCGATGACGAAGCCGACCACGCCGAGGCTGATGCCCAGCAGGGGCTTGAACATCTGCGACCCCAGAATCATAAAGACCAGGCCCGCGCCCAGCAGGAAGAGACCCAGAAACGCTTCCTGGTTGGACAGTTCGTCCAGCAGTGCAGCAATGTCAAATCGGACCATACGTGGGGTCCTCGATTCCAGAGACCATGTGACGGCGCGCCCCTCGCCGGAGGGACGGATTCCCTTCCTATATCGTCAAACGGGGCTTGAGCTTTGGTTGGAACCGTGAAATGGTCGACTCAGGACTCGGCCGGGGCGGCGGGTGGCGCGGCTATCGGACGACGCATCCGCATCTGGACGGCGATCGCCACGACCATCATCAGCATCAATCCGGCGAGCACCCAGCCGCTTTCGCGACGCGTCCACTCCCAGGCGGCGGGCCAATGGTTGTAAACCATGTATCCCCCTCCCCCCGCCAGCAGTATCACGCCGAGAATCGAGGTCAGTACGATGGTGGTGTGACGCGGCGCGACTACGCCCACGGCCATGCCCCCCAGCCAGGCCAGGGCGATCATCCCCGCCAATCGCATGGCCACGCCTTCGTGGCGATTCCAGAGGAAGGACTTCAGATCGTTGAGCAACGTCACCAGGGTGCGATCATCGCTCTGGGCCTCCTCTTTTTTCTGCAGCACGTTCGAATATTCCCCCACGGTGTCATCCGTTTCCTGCTCGGCGAAGGCGGCAAGATCTTCCTTCAACGTCGGCAACATCCTCGGCCCGGCCACGGCAGCGACCAATGCCATTGCCAGCAGCCCGGTGGTCACGCCTACCCACCAGCGAAAGAGAAAATGGCCCAGCAGGCCCAGCACCGCGCCACCGACCACCAGACCGAAGAGCGAATCCACCTGGAAACGATCCGCCACGTAGATGCCGAGATACCCCCCTGAGATCATGAAGAGCCCGACGAAGATGAATCGAAGCAGCTTGGCCCCCACGAACGCCAGTACCGCGCCGGACCCCAGGCTGATCCATGCCGTGGTGCTTGATGCGATCCAAGGCTCTTTGTCCGGGAGATGGTGTTTGAACACCTCCGTCACCTTGGTGAACACATCCGCAATCGCTTGAAAATCGATCATGCCCTGCCTCTCGTCACCGGTCGCGCCGGCGATACAATTCTATGCAGCTTCTGTCCTCACGGGTGCCCAATTCTCACGGGTGCTCTGTATTCACGGGCGTCCATTTATCATAGGTGCCGGTCATCCTAGGCGCCCGGTTCTCACAAGTGCCCAGTCTCTTCCCGCGCTTCACTCCAGACCGACCAGCGCCTGTTCCTTGCCCCGGTTGAAGACGGACGGGGGATCCCTCTGCAGGTCGATTTCTCCCTTCACACCGCGCTTCAACGCGAGCCCCAGGTTGGCCAGTTTGGTCTCCCAGGGAGCTTCCTCGATTTCTTCTCCAATGGCCGAGCCCCAGAGGATCGAGGCCCCCTGACGACGCAGGAGCTTGATGTGCGTCTCGTCCTGGCGTTCACGCCCACCGTAGTTGAGCACGGTGATGCCCGTAATGTGGCGCCAATACGGTTGCTCGCTGATTTCCCGCGCGATCCGCACCCCCGCCTGGGCATCGTCCGTGGTAAACGGCTGCCCTGCCTCAGGGGGAGCATTGACGCGCACGCCGAAAATGCGAATCCATCCGGAATCGGAATCCACTTGCTCGTACAGCTCGGGCAGGCGAACGCCGTCGCGATCCACCGCAACGAAACGATACTGCCCCCTCATGTTTTTAAAATGAATCATCGCCACGGGGCGGCGATACTCCGCATCGATGCCGATCACGCCGTCCTGGCCGGTGACCACGCTCCGAATCTCGCGTACCCACCCGCTGGCGGCAAGCGCGTCGTGAACTTGCCTGGCGATGGGATCCTCGGGCTCGGCATGCCCCGGCTCGTCATCCGTCGTATCGGCAGCGCCCTCCACACCTTCATCGGGAGCTTCTGCAGCGCCGCCCTCCGAAGATGCGTCCTTGACAGATTCAAGTGGTGACGATGCGGCCACGAGGATGCGCGGCGCCCACTCTTCCTCCACGACCCACTCCGGCGGATCCAGCAGCACGATCTTGTAGCCCTCGGGGGTCAGTTCGGGACGCGCATAGACATGCTGCTTCAGTTCCTCGAGCCCCATCAGCACACCGCACAGGACAATCAGTACGCCCCCCAACGCCGCCAGAGGACGAAAAGCCACGAGCAGTTCATGCACACGCCGGGCGTCCATGCCGCCGGCCATCGACGCCTTCTTCTTCTTGGATGATCGACGTTTACTCAAGCGAGGACTCCCATGGGTCTCGGTATCGTCGCGATCCGCGCGCGCACCGAAGCATCACGCCCTCCCCTGTCATTTGAAACGAAGGAGGCAGTGATGCCGACTCATTTCCACTTATGTTACCCGAGACGCCGCCATGTTCACGTCCGGCCCACTTCCGGACCACGCTCAACCGCGGCGTTCCCATGCCGACACGATCATCCGTCGGCACAACTCGGCAAAATCCACACCCGCCCGCGCTGCCGCCTTCGGCAGGAGCGAGTGATCCGTGAAACCCGGGATCGTGTTCACTTCGAGGGCATAGGGCTCCCACGTTCCCTCGCGCACCATCCAGTCCACGCGCGAGAAATCCCGGCACCCCAGCGCCTGATGCGCTTGCACGCTGAGATCCTGCATCCGTTGCAGGCAGGCGGCGGGGACATCCGTCTCGAACACGTATTGCGTATCGTCGTCCAGGTACTTGGCCTGGTAATCGTAGAAGGTGCGATTCGTGCGGATTTCGATGACGGGCAGGGCCTGGTCGTTCAGGATGCCGACCGTCAGTTCGCGCCCCGGAATAAACTCCTCCACGAGACACTGCTTCTCTTTCTCGACCAGCTGTTTCATGGAGGCGGCGATTGCATCCTGGGTACGACAGATGAAGCAATCGACACTGCTTCCCCCGCCCAGCGTCTTGACTACCGCCGGGGCGGACCAGAATTCCCGCATTTTCTCGAGGCTGTCCCGATCGACCAGATCGAAACGCGGTGTGGGAATGCCCGCGTGCACGAAGCACTGCTTGCTCTCGAACTTGTCCATGGCCCGCGCCGATGCGAGCGCATCGGAACCGGTATACGGGATGCCCCGCTCCTCGAGAATGTGCTGAACCGTTCCGTCTTCGCCGAACGCGCCGTGCAACGCGATGAAGACCACGTCTACCGGCTCATCCAGGGCCTCGAGTCGATCGGGGGCGATGTCGGCCACGTGAACGTCGTAATCGAGACCGCGCAGGGCCTCCGCCACGGCTGAGCCGCTCTTGAGGCTGACCTCACGCTCGCTGCTCGGCCCGCCGCTCAGCACGGTGATTTTCAACTTCGATGGCGCGTTCGTCACGTTGACCTCATCGAGGGACGATCGCGATGCGAGACTCGTCATGATGCAACTCCCTTTGCCTGTGAGTGAACTTCTCGACGGTGCCTCCGGCAATCCGTTCCGCGCGATTCGTCGCGCGAGCCCCTCCATTACCCGGGGGAAGACGCCTCTTCCAGCGTTTTCGAGTAGCGATGGCCCCACACCTCGACCTCCAGTTCCAGCTCGACGCTGAACTGCTGGGCCACTTCGCGGCGAATCGTCCCGATCAGGTCCAGGACGTCCCGGGCGGTACCGCCTTCCTTGACCACGATGAAGTTGGCGTGCTTCGCGGAGACCGACGCCCCGCCCACCGTGTGACCTTTCAATCCGGCGGCATCGATCAACCGGCCGGCGCTGTCGTTCCGGGGATTCTTGAAAATGCATCCGGCACTGTAATCGGCCAGTGGCTGCGATTGTTTCTTGTAGTTCCAGATCTCCATGTAGCGGCGGTACAGCCGCTCGGAATCGTCCCGGCGGAGACGAAGCGTCGCCTCGCACACGATCTTGCCCGCAAGGTCCGTCCGGCGATACATGAACCCGACCTGCGCATGCGTCAGCGTCTCGAGTTCGCCGGCTTCATCCACCACGGTCACCGTCTCGACAACGTCGGCGATCTCGCCATAACGCCCGCCCGCGTTCATGCGGATGATGCCGCCGAGGGTGCCGGGAATTCCCGCCATCACCTCCAGACCGGCCCAGCCGGCGCGGACCGTGTCGAGCGTGAGCCGGTACATGTCCATGCCACCGCCGACACGCAGAGTGATTTCCTCCGCCTTGGCGGTACTCTCGGGCCAGTGGACCTGCCGAAAGGACGGATGATGCAGCCGGACGACCAGACCGGGCACCCCTTCGTCACTGACCAGCAGGTTTGCCCCCAACCCGAGCAGCCGGAGGGGAATATCATTCTCCCGCGCGCGGCGAACCAACGTGCAGAGTTGATCGCGGTCGTTCGGCTTCGCAAACCAGCGCGCCGGTCCCCCCAGACCGAACCAGGTGTGCCGCGACAGCGGTTCCTGCTCGGTGACGAGGCCCGACATGTCTTCGAAGGTGAGCATTCGCGCTCGTGTCATCCTTTCGTTGCCGTCATGATGATCGTACCGGGGCTCAGTCGTCCAGTTCCACCAGTGAGACCACGTTCGCCTGGGCATCGTCGCGGGTGCGTTTCAGACAATCCAGCAGTTGATCCGCCACCCGGTAGACATCGCCGGCGCCCATGGTGACGACCAGGTCGCCTTCCTTCACCTCGCCGCACAGGTCGGTGGCGATCTGCGCGAAGCTCTTTTCGTGGCGCGCGTCACCACCGTTGAGATGGATCCGCTCCACCAGGTCGGTGGCATCGATTTCATCGCGTTCACTCTCGCTGTCGCGCACGAAGTAGATGTCCGGCACGATCACCACATCGGCGGAACCGAAACTGCGTGCAAAATCGTTCAACAGGAAGCGCGTCCGCGAATGCTGGTGCGGCTGGAACACGACGTACATCTTGCGGGGCGAGTAGTAATCCCGGGCCGCCCGCAGGGTGACCTGGATCTCCGTGGGGTGGTGGCCGTAGTCGTCCACGACGGTCACCCCCGCCACCCTGCCACGCAGGGTCATGCGCCGGTGGGCGCCCTGGAAAGTACTCAGGAACTCTGCCGCGCGGGACGCTTCGACACCGCAATGGCGACACAGGGCAAACGCCGCAAGGGCATCGGCCACCATGTGTCTGCCGGGAATGCTCAAACGAATCTGAGCCACGTCCCGCCCTTCGCGGATCACCTTGAAGTGCGAGCAGCCGTTCTCGATCGCGAGAATCTCCGCCTTCCAGTCCGCCTCGTCATGAAAGCCGAACGTCTCCACGTTGCAGGAGACGCCCTCGATGGCGCGCATCGCGTTCCGATCCTCGCCGTTGACGACCAGCAGGCCATCGGCCGGAACCAAGGCGGCGAACGCCGCGAAAGATTCGATGATGGCGTCCAGATCCGCGTAGCAGTCCAGGTGATCTTCTTCAATATTGAGGATGGTGGCGAACTTCGGTCGCAGGTTCAGGAATGAGCGATCGAACTCGCACGACTCGACGACGAAATGATCGCCGTCCCCGACGCCCGAGCTTCCCCCAAGCTGGTTCACACTCGCCCCGATGACGTACGAGGGGTCGAGCCCCGCTTCGCGCAGGACGTAGGAGACCATGGCCGAGGTCGTGCTCTTGCCGTGCGTACCGGCCACCGCCACGCCTGCCCGCCGCGACATGAGCAGTCCGAGCAGTTCGGAATACCGGATGATCTCCAGGCCGCGATCGCGCGCCGCCACCAGTTCAGGATTCGATGCCTTGATGGCCGCCGAGTGAACCACCAGGTCGCAGGCCTCCGGAAGGTTGGCGGCCCGCTGGCCGACGTGAACCGTCGCGCCCTGCTCCTTCAGCCGCATGAGGGTCCCGTTGTCCGCACGATCCGAGCCCGAGACGACCGCACCCCCGTGCATCAGCAAAGCGGCGGCGCCCCGCATCCCGCATCCGCCGATACCGACCATGTGAATGTGGCGCCCCAGCGGCGACCAGGTCGGTGCGTTCTGCCCCACGGAGGGTAAGGACGAACCGTTCACCGCACCCGTGCCTCGGCTTGCATTGCGCGTCCCTGCGCCTTGGATCATGGAGCATTCCTTTCCTGACGAGAAACCGGAACACCGCAATGGCGGAATCGCCGAGTCTTCCGGGGAGTGGCCTGACTGAAGTTCACTATTTTAACAGGTCGTACGTTGCAATCCAAGA
Organism: uncultured Planctomycetales bacterium; assembly: GCA_964618455.1. GTDB lineage: Bacteria > Planctomycetota > Phycisphaerae > UBA1845 > PWPN01 > CAZUAQ01. The sequence goes on from CAZUAQ010000023.1 coordinate 47,279, forward strand.
TGCGTTTTGCAGCTTCCGGGGAGATCGGATCGCGTCGCGACGAGGAGATCATGAGCAGCCCGGTACACCCGGTTCGACGCCCCAAAGTCCCCGGTACCGAAACCGCGACACAGGCGTCACCGCACAATGACTCTGTATCGGGTGTTTCTTCCATTTTCCTTGAAGGCGACCGATGGACCATGATGCCGAGTGCCACCTGTGACTTCCTGATGGCGTACCGCGAAAATCAGCCTGCCAGCCGGACGAAACGTGCCACGTCCCAGCCCGCCGATTCCGCCAGCCTTCCCGCGATCTGCCGGGCAGCTTTGGGTCGGCCCATCCGCAGCGAAGACTCTTTCATTCTGCCTCGAAGCTCGCCTTGCGTCATCAGTTTATTCAGCAAAGGCCTCAGCGCGGTTGCATTGGAGGCGGCATCCTTCGTATCGCGCATCATCAGTGCCGCGCCTCCATCCACGAGTTGCTGCCCGTTGTGACGTTGATGCTCGTCGCGGTGATAGGGGTACGGCAGCAGAATGGCGGGGATACCCGTGGACGTGATCTCCGCCAGGCTCGATGCGCCCGCGCGTGCCACAATCAGATCCGAGGCGCTCATGGCCTCCGGCATGCGATCTGTGAAGGTCAAGACGCGGGCGGGAAGACCCGCTTCGGCATAGCAGCGTTCGACGCGTTGGCGATCATCCTTGCCGCTGAGGTGCAGGACCTGCCATTCGGTCCGGGCGATCTCCTCCGCCAGAAGCATCAGCGCTTCGTTGATGGTTCGCGCCCCCTGGGAGGCACCGGTCACGAGCAGTGTCGGCCGATCGGATTCGAGATCGAACGATCGCAGCGTGTCGGCACGCTCGGCGGGGCTGCGCGGTCGAAACCCCTCGCGCACCGGGCAGCCCATCACCCACACGGGAGCAGAGGGCGGAAAGTATGTACGGGTGATGTCCCACTGGGCGAAAATACCGGTCAGGCGTGGCCGGGCGGCGAAGTGGCGGTTCGCACGTCCCGGAACGGCGTCGGGGTTCAACAGGAACGCCGGGATTCGCAGGCGCAACGCCGCCTCCACGGGCGGGCCCGAGGCATAACCGCCCGCGCCGACCACCACGGCCGGTGGCCGTCGGCGAAAGGCCTGCATGCATTCGGTCACGGAGCGTCGCCAATGATACAGAAAACCGGCCCACTGCCACGGGCGCGTCGAGAAGGGCCGGACGCTCAGCGGGTGCGATTCCACCCGCATTTTGCCGAGTACCTCCCCGTCGATCGGGCGCGACGTGCAGAAGAAGGTGACGTCCATCGGGCGATCGAAACCGCGCAGCTGATCCACCACGCTCAGCGCGGGGTAGAGGTGCCCGCCCGTACCTCCTCCGGCAAACACGAACCAGGGTGTGTGGTCACTCGACATCGATCGCTTCCCGCTGCCGGGCGCGCTCGTCGGCACGCAGGGTCCCCGCCAGAATGCCCACCATCGCCCCGAGGCAGATCGTTCCTGACCCCCCCGCCGAGACCAGCGGCAGAGAAATACCCTTGGTCGGCACGGAGACGGTCACTACCGCGATGTTCATAGCCGCCTGGAGCCCGATCGTCATGGCCAACCCCATGGCGAGCAAGCGGCCGGTCGGATTCTTACAGAAACAAACGATGCGATGGGCGTTCCACAGAAACGCGATGAACAGCGCGATCACCGCCATCGCGCCGACGGCCCCCAGTTCCTCGCAGATGACGGCGAAGATGAAATCGTTGTGCGCCTCGGGGAGGTATTGTTTGACAATGCCCTGCCCGAGCCCGCGGCCCCACCATCCCCCGCCGGCAATGGTGCACAGCGACTGGATGGCCTGGTAGCCCGTGCGATCAGGATCGGCCCAGATGTTCTGAAAAGTCGTCAGTCGTTCCATGCGATGCGGCTTGCTGATCAGCAGGTAGGCGAACGCCGCCGCCGCGGGGATGACCGGCAGGATGAGGTGCAGCCAACGCGCTCCGGCCATCATCAACATGATGCCCGCGACCGCAGCCATCAGGGCGGCAGTGCCGTAATCCTCCAGCCCGACCAAACCGATCACCAGCCCGGAGACACCGACGGCGGACAGGAACCCTCGCCACTCGCGGATGTTGACCAGTTTCGTCATCCACACGGCCAGAAAAATGGGCATCGCCAGCTTGGCCACCTCGGAGGATTGCAGCCGCAGCCCGGACGCGGCGGAACCGATATGAATCCAGCGACGGGCGCCCTTCACCTCGACCCCGACCCCCGGCACGAACACGAGCAATAACAGCACAATCGCCAGAGCCAGAAGCCCGATGGCAAGTACGCCTCGCTTGGCGGACCACAGGCGGTACGACAGCCGCGTGCTGACGAGCATCGCCACGAGCCCGCCGATCACGAAGAGCAACTGCCTCGACCATTGCGAAATGACCGGCCACATGGCGATGGCTTCGTCACTCGGGACGCGCGAACGGGCGGAGAACGTCATCACCGCCCCGATGGCCATGAGCCCGGTCGCCAGGGAGACCAGCGACGCCGCCAGCGCGCGGCCGCGCGTCCAGAACAGGGACGGATCCACCGATTCCTGGACATGCAGATCCGGCTCTCGTACGGCGATGCTCACGCGCAGCGCACTCCTTTCGTTCAAAAAGCTCTCTTTCGTTGTATCGGCCCGACGCATCCCAATCGCAGAGCCGAAATCCGCTTCACGCGGCCAACCCCCTCAACGCAGCTTCACTGTCGCCAGGGCAATGCCCGCGAAGATCGCCGCGATCAACCAGAAACGTAACACGGTCTGCGTCTCGGTCCATCCGCCCAGATGGAAATGATGATGGATCGGCGCGACGCGGAAGATCCGCTTGCCTCCGGACATCTTGAAGTATCCGACCTGAAGAATCACCGACAGGGCCTCGATCACGAAGACGCCGCCCACGATGAAGAGCATCAGTTCCTGGCGCGTGACGATGGCGACGTAACCGATGAGCCCGCCCAGGGGCAGCGAACCCGTGTCGCCCATGAATACCGAGGCCGGATGCCCGTTGTACCAGAGAAAGCCGAGACACGCGCCCATGATCGCCCCGCAGAGGATCGCCAGTTCGTCGGTCGTCGGGATGTGCGGCAGAAAAAGCGCGTCCGCCCGGGCTTCGTCGCCGGCCAGAAAAGCGAGCACCATGAAGGCGAAACTGCACAGCGCCATGCAACCCGAGGCCAGCCCGTCCATCCCGTCGGTCAGGTTCACCGCGTTCGAGGTCCCCGTCGTCACCAGCACCGTCACGATCATGAAGGCCCACCACGTGAGGGTGATGCCCGCCTTGTAGAATGGCACGGTCAGCACGCTGAAGGTCGCAACCACTTCGTCGGTGCGCGGCATCATCGCCATGTACGGGTTCTGCTGACCGTAGCTGTACACGAACCAGCCGAGCAGCACGCCCAGCCCCACCTGGAACAGGAGCTTTTCGTACATCTTCAACCCGTCGCGCGATCCGCCGCGGAGCTTGTTGCTGAGCTTCAACCAATCGTCCCAGCCGCCCAACCCTCCGAGCCAGACCATGCAGAACAGGCCCATGAAAATGTAGTAATTCGTCAGGTCCGCCAGCATGAGGACGCTGATCGCGATGGCGCCGAGAATCAACACGCCGCCCATGGTCGGAATGCGCCCCCGATCGCCGGCGATCTCGTTGAGCTGCTTGTGTCCGAATTCCGACTCGTCCCCGATGCCCCGGCGCTTGAGCGCGCGAATCACCCTCGGCCCCGCCAGCACGACGATCGTGAACGCCATCAGAATGGCGATCGTGCCACGAAAGAGCGTGTCCTTGTAGGCATAAGGGCCCGTCGGGGACCCGTACCAGAGATCAAACAGGTGATAGAGCACGTCCGCCTTTCATCCCGAATGCGTGATTCCTCTCGCCTCTCCGCGGGCGAGCTACCGATGCGCGCGGAGCGCCATCCGACGGGAAGCCTTGCGCTTTTTCGTGCGACCCGTTGCGACGCGCTTCGGCGCGGAGGCCGCCTGGCCCTCGGCCCAGGTGCGCAATCGATCGATCAGTGCCTCCAGACCGATCGTGCGCGATCCCTTCAGCAGGACCATGTCGCCCAACTGCACATACTGCGTGATCCGCCGCCGCGCCCGGGAGGTGTCTGCGTACGCGTGTGTTTCGATCCGCTTCTGGGAGATCTCCCGGATCACACCGGCCATCAGGCGGGCGTACTCGCCGACGCTGATGACCATGTCCACGCGGTGCTGCGCGATGTTCTCCGCCGCCTCACGATGCAAACGTTCCGACGCCTCGCCGAGTTCGCGCATGTCGCCGACGACCAGCACGCGCCGGCCCTGCGTCGGCTCGGAGGTCAATACATCCACCGCCGCCGCCAGGGACGACGGGTTCGCGTTGTACGCATCGTTGATGATCGTCAACCCGCCGAAGCATTCCCGCTGCAGGCGCATCGGCGGCAGGGTGAAGGTCGCCAGGCGAACGGCGATGTCCTCGTGATCCATATTGAAACGTCGCGATACCGCGATCGCCGCCATGGCGTTCGTCACGTTGTGTCGGCCCGGTACATTCAATTCGTACGTGAAACGATCGTTGACCGTGAAGAGTGTTCGCGCTTTTCCTCCTGCCGTTTCGACGCGCAGATCGGTCAGGCGAAGATCGGCCTCGGCGGATTCACCGAAACGCACATACTTGATGTTCCGAAGTTCGTAATCCGAATGGATCGTCTCCTCGATCACCGCCTGGTCGCCGTTGACAATTGCGCCGCCATCGCCACGCAACGCCTTGAAGAGCGATAGCTTCTCCACGGCCACATCGCGCAGCGTGCCCAGACCTTCCAGGTGCGCCTCCGCCACGCACACGACTGCCGCGATATCGGGCTCGACCATGTGCGCGAGATGGGCGATCTCGCCCGGGGCGTTGGTGCCGACCTCGCAGATCACGTAACGATCGTTCGTATCGGCCGAGAGCAGTGTCAGCGGTACGCCGATGGCGTTGTTGAAACTCTTTTCCGAGGCGACGCCCTGGCTGCGCCCCTCGAGCACGTGGGCGATCATCCGCTTGGTGGTCGTCTTTCCGTTGCTGCCGGTCACCGCCACCACCGTCGCCGAGCGGCCGATCACCGAACGCCGATAGTATCGACCGAGGCGGCCCAGCGCCGCCACCGGGTCGTCCACGCGAATCAGGATCGCCTCCGGCGGCACAGGCGCCGTATTCTTTTCGACCTGCGACTCGAACGCATCGTAATCCTGGCGAACCACGGCCGCGGTCGCCCCGGACGCGAACGCCTGGGGCACGAAATCGTGACCGTCGAAACGGTCCCCCGACAGGGCGAAGAAAAGATCCCCCGGTTCCACATGACGCGAATCGGTCGTCACCCGGCGAACACTGCCCGGCAGGCCCGGGCGATCCGCCGTGCCGCCCATCGCCGCTACCACTTCTTCCAATGTCAGCGCTTTCATGCCGGGACCACTTCTTCCTTGAACAGGCCTGTCACGGGTGTCATGACTCACGTCGGCTCCCCCTCCGGGAGCACTGCGTTACTCCATCGTTTCGTGGGCTATGATAACCGTTCCGTGAGGATTTTCTCGGCGACGCGCGCGTCGTCGAACGGGCGTTTCTCCTGACCGATGATCTGGACGTTTTCGTGGCCTTTCCCCGCCAGGAGGACCACGTCCTCGGGCGCCGCTTCACGAATCGCCAGGGCAATCGCCGCGGCCCGATCCGGTTCCACCCTGGTGCGTCCACGCCCGTCGGGAGAAAGTCCCGCAAGAATCTCATCCAGAATTGCCTGGGGATCCTCCGTCCGCGGATTGTCGCTCGTGAGGACGATCCAGTCCGCGAATCGCTCCGCCACGGCGGCCATGCGCGTCCGCTTGGATCGATCGCGATCCCCGCCGCATCCGAACAGCACGACCAGCCGACCGCCCACCATGCCCCGCAACGCCGAACAGACATTCTCCAGGGCATCATCCGTGTGCGCGTAATCGACCAGGACCGTCGGAAGTCGCAGGCGATTCCGCTCCGACGCGCCCGGCGGAACGACGGCTTGAAGACGCCCCGGGATGTGGGCGATATTCGACAAGCCGCGCGCAATCGTGTCGAGATCGATGCCGAGCCCCAGAGCCGTTCCCGCGGCGGCGAGCCCGTTCTGCACGTTGTGACGGCCCAATAGCGCGGTCTCAACTTCCGCTTCTGCACGGCCCGAGACGTGCGAGGTCAGCAGGTAACGCGTGCCGCGCGGATGCATCTCCAGAATACGGGATTCCAGATCCCGACTCTCGCCCTTCGATGACTCCGTGCGGATGCCAAAACGCAACGGGCGCGCCCGGCAGTCTCGCAACATGGCCGCCCCGGCGGGATCATCCGCATTCACGATCGCCACCGCTGAAGTCTCGAGGCCGTCGAACAAGCGCTTTTTCGCGTTCAGGTACGAAGCCATGTCCTGATGGTAGTCCAGATGATCGCCGGTCAGGTTGGTGAACACCCCGGCGGAGAATCGAACGCCGTCGCATCGCCCTTGATCCAGAGCATGGCTCGAAACTTCCATCACTGCATGCGTCGCCCCCGCCCCGGCGGCCTCGGCAAGATAACGCATCAATGCCGTCGACGGCGGTGTCGTCATGGCGGCGGGGATGCGGCGTGAAATCAGGTCGTACTCGATTGTGCCGAACAGCGCCGTGGCACACGCCGCCTCATCGAGAATCGCGCGAAGCAGATAGCAGAACGTGCTCTTTCCATTGGTGCCGGTCACGCCGATGAGATTCAATCGGCCCTCGTCCTGCAACCGATCGATCCCATGCAGTACCGCCGACAATCGCCCCGCCACGCCTCGCGCACTGGGCAGTTGAAGCGACGGCACGCGATCCGGAAGACGCACCGGCTGTTCCGAAACGACAGCGCACGCGCCCGCATGCACTGCCTGATCGACGTAGGCGTGCCCGTCCGCTTTCGTCCCGCGCAGGGCAACGAAGCATGCGCCCTGCGACACTTCGCGCGAGTCCTCCGCCACGGACGAGATGCGCGGATTCTGGCCACCTTCCCAACTCCGGGCCAAGCCGGCGGAAGTGATCAACTCGCTCCACATCCAATCGCGTTTCAACTGTGACATACCCTCACCCGCCCGCGCGAGCACGGCAGGTATTCTCCTCTCCGCCCATGGGTCTTACCGCTGCATCACGATCTGGGCCGACTCTTCAGGCGGCTTCTCATCGGGAGGAACATCCAGGTACGGCAATGCCATCTCGAAAATCTTCTTCACCGCCGGCAGCGCCGCCTGCGAACCATAGTACCCGTTGCGCTTCGGACGGCGAATCATGACCAGAACCGACAGCCGCGGCTCATCGGCAGGGGCCCCGGCGATGAACGAGGCGAGGTAACCGCTGTATCCGCCGCGGTGAGGCACCTCCGCCGTGCCGGTCTTGCCCATCACCTGCCACTGGTCAAGCTGGCATCTTCGGCCCGTGCCGCGCTTGTGATTCACCACTTCGGCCAGCATGCCGCGCACCGTCCGGGCCGTCTCTTCCGAGATCGCCCGGCCGCGCTCGATCACCTCGGTCCGATTCTCAATGACCTGGCCCCGGTGATCGACGACGGCCGCGACCACGCGCGGCTGGACCAGAATGCCGCCGTTCATGATCGCGGAAAAGGCGGTAATGAGTTGAATCGGCGTCACGGCGATTTCGTGACCCATGGGGACCGACGTCGTCGTCATCCGGCCCCACTTCTTCAACGGCCGCATCAATCCTTCGCTCTCGCCCGGGAGATCGATCCCGGTCGGCGCGTTGAAGCCGAAGGCGCTGAGGGCCTCATGCATGCGTGCATTGCCCAGCCGCAGGCCGAGCTTGGCCATGCCGATATTGCTCGACCGCGCGATGATCTCCGTGGCGGTCAGGTTCCCCATGGCGTGATGATCCTGAAGCTTCCTCGCGCCGATGATGAAAAGCCCGTTCTCGCAGAAGATCACTTCGTCCGGGTGCGTGACGCCATCGGTCAATGCAATGGCCATAACGAAGGGCTTGAAGATCGACCCGGGCTCCTCCGGATCGGTCAACACGCGGTTGCGCCGCGCGTCGGCAGTCGACTCTCCGGGCGCGGCGGGCTCGAACGTCGGGACGCTCGCCATGGCCAGGACTTCCCCCGTCCGGCAATCCATGACGATACCCACGCCGGATTCCGCGGCATGTTTCGCCACCTGTTCGGCCACCGCGTTTTCCACCGTCTCCTGGATGGCGGCGTCGATCGTCAGGATGACGTGATTGCCGTTCTTCGGAGCCTGGTAGGAGTCCCTCTCCTGGAACATGGCCCGATTGCCCGCACCGCGAAACACGACACGCTTGCCGTTTGTCGCCTTGAGATGCTCGCCCCATGTCCACTCAACGCCCTCGAGGCCCCGACCATCCGCACCGACGAATCCCAGCACGTGCGCCCCCAGCCCGCCCTGCGGATAATCCCGCGCCGGCTCCATGCGAATGCCGATCCCGTCCATCTTCAAATCGCGCACGGCATCGGCGACCTGGCGCGATGCCTTTCGCATCAGCACCACGTAGCGCGGGGACGTGGGATTCCGCAGTTTCTCGTCCAGCGCGCTGCGCTCCAGCGGCATCACCTCCGCCAATCGCTCGGCACAAACCTGCTTGTCCTCGATCAGGTATGGATCCGCAAAGATCGTGGGGGTGTCGTGGCTGCCCGCCAGCATGCGGTGTTTGCGATCGTAGATATGACCCCGGCGGCCGGGAATGGGAATCTCGCTGTACAGCCGTTGGTGCGTCCACGCCATCAGTTCCGGACGCATCCGATCCTGGATGAAGATCAACCGCCCAGCCAGGCCGAGAAACATCGCCACGATCAAGCCGATCAACGCGTGAGCGACCCAGACGCGCTGATGCGATGAGGGCATGGGGCGATCCTTTCTCACGTTCCGGCTAACGGCGACTGACACTCACGGATTCATCCGATGACGCGACCGGGACGCCCAGTTCCTCGGCGCGCTCGCGTATCTCCTTCAACGATCGAAGCCTGGCCAGCTCGATCTCCTGCGACCAGAGCTTCTGCCGCAGTTCGCTCTGGCGGAACTGAAGCACCTGGATGCGGCGCGCGATGATCGACTGATCCACGCGCATGACGACGATGGCGAGCCCCAGCACCGCCAGCACCACCAGCATCGCCACCATCCGGGGAATCGTCATGAGCGTATTATTCCGAAGAGACGACCGTATTCCAAGCTTTCGCCGGCGGGAGCTTGATCGTGATGCCCGGGCGCAGCTTGCGGGGGTCGAGATCGGGGTTGGCTTTCTGGATTTCCGGCCAGAGCGTTTCCGAGCCGAGCTTCTGGCGCGCGATCGAACTGAACGTGTCGCTGGGCTGAATGGTGTAGGACCTCACCACCGTGACGTCGGGCGCCGCGCGTTCCGCAGAGGGCGCGTCGTCGCTGAGCGCGGGCCGGGGCGCGACCCGGCCGACCTCGTCCAGCAGGTTCTGCATCGTGATCGTCCGCGACGAGCCGCGCGTCATCTCCGGCACACCGGGATTCCCGACTGGTTCGAAATTCTCCGCGTCCGCCCATTCCGGAATCTGGAGCACCTGGCCTTCGTAGATGTTGTTCTTGTTCTTGATCAGATCCTTGTTGGCGGCGAGCAGGTGATCCATGGAGCGGATCGTGCCGTAGACCTTGGTCGCAATCTCGCTGAGAGATTCACCCTTCTGCACGACATAGGTCGACATCGCGGATCGATCCCGAACGACGTTATCCGGGGCAACCCGCGGCGCATCGTCGATCGTGGACGTGTCCTCTCCCGAATTTCCCATGGCCAGTCCCTCGTCGGGATCCTGGCTCCGGGCAGGGGGTTGATGCTGGGGTGTGGGCCGCGGCGGCTCGATGCTTGGCGGGGCGACCCGATGCATTTCGGAGGACTCTCCCGTCAACGGGGGAACGGTGGAAGTTACGTCGTGATACGCCAGGGTATCTTCGACCCCCGAAGTGGGCCGATCCGCCACCTCTTGCGACTCGGCACCTTCCAGGCTTTCGCGATACCAGGCCGGCGGCAGGGGATCGTTGTCGATCGCCGGCAGATCGCTCTCGTGTTCGTAGGCCAGACCGTCGGTCTGCTGCGGCGGGCTTACGCGGACCGGGCCGGGCGACGCCGGACGGTGCTCGCGCTCGCCATCCTGGCCGCGATCCTCGGCGGCGGCGTCGGAGATATCCTGTGTCTTGTCGATCGACGGAAGTTCGGCGGTGAACGTCGGATCTTCCTGCATGCGCATCGCCGCCTCGTGCGCGGGGCTGAGCGCCCCATCCGAGGAACCCGGATCCGTGTGCGAAAGCAGAACGGCAAAGACGACAATGAACCCCAGCCCGACCAGTAAACCGATTTTGGTTTCGCGCGTCATGCGAACCTCCCTGTCCGTGCATTCAATGCAAACCGCGTGTCAGGAACGAGGGACTCCATTCCCAATTCGCCACCGGTATCATCCGGATTCCGTTAACCGAAAGACGCTCGTTGAATCCTCGTCGAGGACCAGGCATCTCGACGACACAGGAGCGATCTTGTCGGGCGAAACTCACGTGCTTTTCAGCGGACTCGACGTGCGCCGGGCCACACGCAGTTTCGCACTTCGCGATCTAGGATTGTATCGGGTTTCCTCGCTCGTCGGCACGACCGGTTTCTTCGTGATTATGTCATACACGTCATCGCGTCGGCGATCAAGGAAATCCTTCTTCACTCGACGGTCCTCACCGCTGTGAAAACTGATCACGGCGATGCGCCCCCCTGTGAGTAAAATCTTCGGCGCCTCCTCGAGCAGGGCTGTGAGATTTTCGTCTTCCTGATTCACCGCGATACGCAGCGCCTGAAAGGTGCGCGTCGCCGGATGAATCCTGCTCTTGCGCGAATGCTCATCCACGTTCAACGCCTGGCAGATCAGGCGCACGAGTTCCGACGTTCTTTTCACACGCCGCTCGCGACGCGCCTGGCAGATGCGCTTGGCGATCCGCCGGCTGAAACGCTCCTGGCTGTGCTGGTAGATCAGATTCGCCAGTGACGTTTCGTCCAGCGCGTTGATCACATCCTCTACCGTCGTGTCCAGCCGATCGTCCAGACGCATGTCCAGCGGGCCGTCCTCGGCGAAGGTCAATCCTTTTTCCGCGTCCAGCAACTGGTCCGTCGTGACGCCGAGGTCCGCCAGGATCATGTTCACACCGGGGACGTTCAGCGATTCCAGAACTTCGCCCAGCTCCGCGAAATTCGCGCGAACCAAGTCCAGGTGCGGACGATCGTCTCGAGGAAGTGCGGATTCCAGATGCGTACGGGCGCGTTCGAGGTTCTTCGGGTCGACGTCGAGTCCGATCAGGCGACCCGATGCCCCAAGACGGGAAGCCAGGAGTGACGCGTGGCCGCCATGCCCCAGCGTCGCATCCACGACGATCTCGCCCGGCTGCACCTCCGTCAGTTCCAACAGAGGCGCGGTGAGCACCGGCACGTGTTCGATCGTGTCTCGAGTCACATCATCCAGTCGACCGCCACTAACAAAGACGGCATCGTCGGGAACGCGACGCTCCGGTCGACTCTCCCGACACGCTTAAAATATGTGGGGCCCGTCCAGCCTCCTTGCCGACGTTAGCCCCGAACCTCCCGGTGGGCCGTGACGCGTGCCTGCAGCGCTTCAACCGAAGGGGACAACCGGACTTCCATCGTCACGCCGCGCTCCTTCAAACGACGGAGGCGGCGTCGAAGCTCATCGACGTGCGTCACGATCAACTCATCCGCGTCAGCGAGTTGATGGCCGGATCGCCCGTCGACCAGAGCCCGTTGAACCTCTTCCACGCTGCTTGTCACTTCCGTGAACAACATACGTACTCCACAACCACCGAGACGTGATCAGCCACGGCGAGTCCGTTCGCTTCTGCTGCTGCATCCGCTGTGACTGTCATCAGGCCGACGCCTGCGCAACGCCTGCACCGACCCTGTTCCTGCGTGGACCCGGCGCACGTCATGTGCACCGCGCCCTGCGTTCATGCTTCCACTGGCTGCGACCTGCGATCTCGCGCCATCGCCGAAAATCACATCGCGCCAGGCCGTTCCTGAAACCACACCGGAGCGACCCGCTCGGACAGGTTGCCCCGGCTCGGGGCATCCCGCGCGACATGCCCCGTCCATGGGGCACGCCCTCGCGCTTCAACCTGATCGGGCAGCCGCCGGCGACTCGCGTTGGCGTCGAAGCGGCCGACCCGTATTTGTCTCGTCGATCCCTGACCTTTCCCTGATCAGGCCTTTCCCGCCGAGGCCCTGGCGACCTCAGGTCTTCCCGGCCTCACCCGGCATGACCGTTCTGCCGGAGCTGCTGGGTCTTCGCCCGCGCCTGGCGAAGCAAATCCTTGTACCGCGCCCCATTGTCTTCCATGAACTGCAGGTACTCGGCCCGGTCCCACAAAATCAGATGATCCCGCGCGCCGGAGAGCATCACCTGTTTGCCGACCTTGGCCATGTCCAGCATCCACTGCGGCAATGCCACGCGTCCCTGCTTGTCGATGTCCAACTGCGTGGCCTGGCCGAAGAACACGGCGTCGAATATTTCCATCTCGTCGCCCGGTTCGAGGGAGGCCTGCCGCTGCTGCGTGAAGGCATTGAAGTAGCGATCCGCATACAGATTCAGCGACCCGCGCCAGTCCCCCGGGACCAGGTAGAAGCCCTTGCCGTCCTGCTCCGGATCCATGCTCCTCCGGATCCCCGCCGGGATCGAGAGGCGGTTCTTGGGATCGATCGTGAGCTCGAAGGTGCCGGTGTAGAGCATGAAAGGTCCATCATCCGAAGTCCGCCACCCTTCCCTGAGTCGGCTCGTCTTGGGCTGCTATGGGAATACATACCACATCATCCCATTTTGTGGCAAGACATTTTCGGCAAGAAATGCCCCGAAACCTGCAATCTTTTTTGTTAGGTTGTTGTTCGCATTACAGGATGTATATGGGCTTATCCACAACCCACATCCGGTAGAGGTGAATCATGGATGGCGCGGTTGAATGGCGGTGGGGCGAAGTGGGAGACGGGAAGGCGACGGGTGGCGGAGCAACGCGCTGGCAAGTAAGTCTGCGGTTATCATCCAACTGGCGAACAGACGCCCGATCTTTTCCCGAACCCTTCCTCGAGAATATGGATCCATCATGGGGTGCACAAAACACAAGTACCGGTTCATCGTTACCGCCGGCGTGGTCTTCGTCGGCGTTGGGATCCTCGCCACGATCGTCGCTCGCGACATCCAGAGGGGACAGTTGCTGGGTCGAACCATGGCGTTGATGTCGCAGGCCCTGTCGGCTTACGTTCAGGAACACGGCGCCATGCCCGGCGGCTATGAGGATCTTGTCGCATCCGGCATTCTGGCGGGCGATGAGCAATCAGGCTACATCGTCGGCGGGATGCGGCAGCGGCTGTATCTCCATGAGGACCTCGATGTCGCGTGGGGGATCGATCTGGCCGAAGTGCGACTGGATATGAATACGCTGGTCGATCGAGACTCGGATGAGCCCGTCTATCTCATACGCATCAAGGATCCTGGATTGCTGCATTCGCGAACGGCGGGCATGCCTTCATCGGTGACGATCTACAAGCAGACGAGGCTGGCGGAGCCATGAAAGGACTCTTCTGCTTATTCATCTACAAGATTCCGGATGGTGAACACACCGTACCGCATTCCGGGCAGCGGCCGCTTACGTTGCCGGTGAGGTCGTAGCCGCAACGGCGACAAGCCGTGCCTTCCCGCTCGCGGCGCCACCGACGGGCGTGGCGAACATGGCGGACGCCGATCCAGGAGACAAGGATGGCAATCGGAATTCAGAGAGGAATGGTCAGGTGATACCAGCCCCCTCCCATCAGAGAATGGAGGTATGGCCTCCAGCGGATCCTCTTGTGAGGGCTCCATCGAATGAGCCAATATGGCGGACCCTCTCGTCGTATATCGAGTGTCGGGTCAGTCACTAATTCGAAAACAAGTGAAGCGCCGCTGGCCCCACGACAACGGTACCGTCGAGAAAATGCATGCCCATCATCAGAGGGATACTGATTGCCCAGAGCACACTGAAACCTGCAAGGGTGACATAGAGAAGCCATGTGCCGAGCGTTCGACGAGGCCTCAGGGGCGGATCACGCGTTGTCTTGTAATTCTGCATGGGCCTATGGCAATGTTCCGACTACTCCGGCAGGTCGAAAGAGGACCGGGAGCTTGAGTGCGGACGATTCAGTCTGGAAATACCCCTACCCCCGTATCCTAGCCATAGAAATGGAAACATTCTTGAGACCATCGGATCCTCGGATCATTCGGTCGGCGGGTCGCGTTTTGCGCCCTTGCCGCCTTGCTCGATGATGGCCGCCGTCTCGAACAATTCCTCGGCGAGTTGCCTGCGACCGAGGGACTCCAGGGTGCTGGCAAATACTTTAATGCCGCGCGTCGATTGTTCCGCCTCCGGGTGTCGCCACTTGTGATGATCCTTGCATGCCTCAGCCAGACCCTCGGCCCCCTCCTCACCCCGGCCCAGCTTCTGCATCGTCATGGCCCATTGGGTAATGGCCCACAGCGTTTCAATATGATCCTCCTTCAGAACCTTCGTGCGCCACTGCATCACGAGTTCGAGTTCCCGGGCGGCCTCCTCGTACTGCCCGAGGTTCTTGAGGCACACCCCGAGATTGTAATGCGCAAACATCGTCGTCGGGTGGTCAAGCCCCAGGGTCGAATCCAGTCCCCTGGTCGCCTGCCGCGCATTCGCCAGTGCGTCCTCCACGTCCCCGTTCCATCGCTGACCCCAGGTCAGCGCATCCAGCGTCTGCCACGTGATCGGATGACTCTGCCCGATGGTCGATCGAACGCGCTCATACAGCTCCGACGTCAGGGCGACCACATGGGCCAGTCCCTCCTCCCCACCGTGGTTTTCTCGCTGGGCCACGAGTTTGAGCATCTCGGTCTGGAACACCCGTGGATCTTCAGCGCCCCATACCGACCGCTGCGCGTCGATGGCCACGTCGAATGCCTCAATCGATTCCTCGAGGCGACGGTAGCTTAACAGGCTCAACGCGCGCGTTCCCAACGCTTCCGCACGAAGCTCCGCCGTGCCTTCCGGATGCGCTTCGCACAGGCTGAGACACTTTCTCAAATGTTCGAGGGAGCTGGCGGGCCGATTTGCCTCCCGGTAGAGATCACCAAGTTCCCAGTGCATCCGCGCCTGAAGCGGAGGGTCGTGGGCAAACCGTGTGTCGACCGCGGATGAGGCATGATCCAGCGCTTCCAGCAGTGTCACCTCCGCCTTGCCGAGGCGTTGCGGGTCGAAGTAGCCGAAGATCTCTTCGGTAATGAACGCGTTGATCTGGCCGACCGCCTCGGCGTTGGCTTGCGCTTCACGTCGAGCAACCGCCTCCGCCTCCTGCATCGCCGCGGCTCTACGCCAGAGAATCGTCGACGAAATCAAGCCCGCTGTGATCAAGACGAAGATGATCGATACCGTCCCGACCAGCATGCGATGACGACGAAGATTCTTGTTGATGATGTACCATGTGCTGTCGCGCTTGGCCTCGATCGGTTCACCGTCGAGATATCGCTGCAGATCGCGCGCCAGTTCCCCCGCACTCTGATAGCGGCGTTCGCGCTCTTTGGACAGCGCCTTCAGCAGGATGGTCTGCACTTCGTCGTCAATCTCCTTGCGCACCGTGCTGGGCCGCGTGGGCTCCGCATGAATGACGTTGTCCAGCACTTCGCGCATCGTCCCCATCACTTGATAGGGAAACGCGCCGGTCAGCATCTGGTACAGAATGACGCCCAGCGCGTAGACATCCGTGCGGATGTCGATCTTGTTGGGAATGCCTTCCGCCTGCTCGGGCGCGGACCACGGCAGGCTGCCGACGAACTGTCCCGTGACGGTCATCATCTGAGGCCGGCTCTCGTCGGTCACCTGCCCGACCGCCATTTTTGCCAGCCCGAAGTCGAGGATGTGCGGCTCGCCTTCCGTGTCGATGCGGATGTTGCCCGGCTTGAGGTCGCGGTGGATGACGCCGCGAATGTGCGCGGCATTGACCGCCTCGGCGATCTTGACGAACAGGCGCAGCGTGCCTTCGATCGAGTCCTTCCTGTTCACCATGTACACGTCGAGCGGCTGGCCCGAGATGTAGTCCATCACATAGTAGAAGTTGCCCTTCGCGATGCCGCTGTCATGGATGTTGACGATATTGGGATGGCGCAACGCGCCGAGAACCTGGACCTCGCGCTCGAAACGCATCTTGTCGCGCTTGCCCGCGAAGGGCCCTTCCTTCATGACCTTGATGGCGACCCGACGCTTGGTGGCGATTTGAATGGCCTGGTAGACCACGCCCTGCCCCCCGCGATGAATCTCGCGGAGGATTTCGTAACCGGGAATGCTCTCCATCGGTGAATCGAGGGGCGCGTTCGCGTCGAGGTCGTGGTCAGGCGGCGGACCTTGCGAGCTCGAGCGAGGATAATCCATCGAAAACGTGTTCTGGGAGGCATGCGGCGACGCCTCCGCGCCCATGCCCATGGCCTCGCGCAACGCGTCATCGAGGCGTGCGTCGTCATTCTTCTCGTTCGAGCTTTGATCTTCACGTTTTCCGGCCATCGAGAGCGCACTCGCGAAGAAGGTGACAGGACGCCACTATTCTAAGCCAATCAGAGCCGAGGTGATAGCGGGCAACACAATCCTGACACAACCCCTGAACCAGGGGCGCTCAATATTGGAACATTGTCGAATCACCGCCCGTGTACAGAAATGGATGGAAAGGGAGCGGTGGTTTCACCGTGCGCAGTACAGATCATGCAGTGAATGAAGCAGAATCGCTTTCACAGGCCCATCACGCCGGCGGCGTTTCGGGCGGGCGGGGCATGTTCTTCACGTCGAAGACGTAGAGGCGGCGCTCCATGAGGAGCTCGTCGTTGCCGAAGACCTGGATGCGATGCTCGCCGGGCTCCTCGAACTGCAGGTTGGTGATCCCGAAGTTCAGCTCCGCCACCATGCGCGGGTCGCGGAACTCGATGGTGCCCTCCTTACTGAACAGCGGCTTGGCCTCCTCGCCGGGACCGGTGAGGACCAGGCGGATGCGCGTCGTGCCGTGCCCGTTGCTCAGGGCGACGTGAATGGCCAGTTGGCGGTGCGTGGCGGGGAACTGCCGCACGGTGATCGTCGAAAACGTGCCCAGGAGCGTGCACTTTTTCGTGGCAGGGTCCTGGTAGATCGAATCGCAGAGGATGACCGCCAGGACCATCGGCGCCGGCGGGCCGAGACGTTCATCAGCCATGGTGCGTTCCTTTCCTCGTCAGAGGGACCGGCCGGAGGTTCGTCGAAAGGCCGGGGGTTGAAAGGGACAGTCCCCGATTTACCATCTTCGCTCCGCACCAGCCAACACCGTAGGCGAACTACATGACCCCTTCCTGCAAGACGGGGACGATCCCTTGACCTCTGCCGGCGTTGTCACGCTTGCAGGTTGAGGAATTCCTTCATGTGCTGATCGTACAGTTCGGCATGGTGCGGGTCGGCGAAGTTCAGCCGAAGCTCGTTGATCACCTTCGTGCCCATGTGGATCCATTCGGTCCAGCAGGCCTGGCAGATGTTGGCGAGAACCTTTTCGCCGAGTTCGCCCTTGAAGGGGCGCTCCTTGAGGGCCGGGCGGACCTGGTTGCAGCGGTAGCACTGCACCTCGCCCTCGCCGGTCTCGACGGCAGCCTGCGGCGCGGCGTCGGCCACCTCAGGCGGCTCCTCGCCGAGTTCCCGCATCAACTCGCCCATGGCGTTCCGCGGCATGAGGTCGCCGCGGCTGTTGGCGATGTCGAAGCCCATGCGGAGCGTGGCGATGGCGTCGCCCTTCTTGCCCGCCTTGACCTGGGCCTCGGCCAGCATCTGGTACGCCTTGGAGTTCTGGTTGTTGATCTCCAGCACGCGCTCGAAGGAGGGAATGGCCTCTTCCGCCGATCCACCATCCATCAACGCCTTGCCCAGGCTGAAATGGCCGAGTTCGTTGTCCGGATCGTCCGCCGCCATCTTCCGGAACTGTTCGATGCGTGTCTCATCCATGGTGCCGTCTCCTTAGCAATCCACTCCGGGCAGTGCGCCTCTCCCGGCAAGCGGTTATAGCACCGGACAGGTACGATTTCAAACGGAGGGTGCAGCGGGCGTATGAAAGTGCGGTGGCGGCTGCTGCTCACAACAGAGCGGGTTCAGGTTGACGGGACGGCATCGTGATCGCGGGCGGATTGGATGTTCGGCATCAGATCTTCGACGATTCGCTCTGCCGCCGACTCGCCGGCGTGGACGCAATCGGGGATGCCGACGCCGCCGAACGCATTCCCCGCCACATCGAGGCCGGGATAACTTGCGAGCTGTTCGCGGATCCGTGCCACGTGATCGAGATGACCGACCGGGTACTGCGGCATGGAGCGCGGCCAGCGCGAGAGATGCGTGAACAGCGGCCGGCCCTGCACACCGAGCAGATCGCGCAGGTCGGCGAGCACCGCCTCCTCGATCCGCGCATCGTCCCAGCTGTAGACCTCGGGATGCATGGCCCCGCCGAGGAAGGCGCGCATCAGCACGCGACCGTCGGGGGCACGGCCTTCGAACTTCACGCTACTGAACGTGACGGCGATAAGCGAACGGCGTTCGATGGCGGGGACGACGAAACCGAAGCCGTCGAGCGAGACCGGCACCTGATCGCTGCGGAAGGCAAGGCTCATCGTGGCGGAGTCGGCGTAGGTGATCCGGTGCAGGTCCTCTGCCAGGATCGGGTCGATGCTCTGGACCATCGCCCCGCTCGCATACGCGGGCGACGCGAGCAGCACGGCGTCGAAAGTTTCGCGGCCCGCCGGCATGGTCACGTGATAGCGCCCCGCTTCGCGTTCGATGCCCGTGATCGGCGTGCTCGTGTGCATCGAACCGGCGGGCAGGCGCGACGCCAGCGTATCGATAAGCGTCTGCATGCCGCGACGGAAAGAGACGAACATGCTGTAGCGGGCGCCGCTGTCGGAGCGCGCGGACTTCGAGGCCAGCTTCTGATTGGCGCGCATGGCCAGGATGAGGCTGCCATGCTTCTGCTCCATCTCCAGGAAGCGCGGCATGGTGGCGCGCAAGCTCAGGTACTCGGGATCGGCGGTGTAGATACCGCTGACCAGCGGCTGGGCGACGCGGTCGAGCGCTTCGCGGCCGAAGCGGCGCGTCACGAAGGACGCCAGCGACTCGTCCCCGTTCGCGCCGTGATCACGACGCGGCAGGATCAGATCCAGCCCCATGCGCATCTTGCCCGGCCAGGAGAACAGCTTGCTGGTCACGAACGGCAGGATGCGCGTCGGCGCCAGCAGCAGAAAGCCCTCGGGCACGGCGTGCATGACGCCATCGCGCACGACGAGGGTGCGCCGGAAATTCGGATTCGTGGGGATTAACTGATCGTCGATGCCGAGGCGTTTGGCGAGCTGCAGGGCCCAGGGCTTCTGCGTAATGAAGGAATCGGGACCGCCTTCCATGAGAAAGCCATCGCGGAAGGTGGTCGCGATGGATCCGCCGAGCTGATCGCGCGCTTCGTAGAGGTGCACGTCAATCGGCGTCCCGGACTCCTGAGCCAACTCGGTCAGACGATGAGCGGCGGCCAGGCCGGTGATTCCGCCACCGACGACCGCCACGCGACGCGTACCCTGATTGCCCGCCGTTTCCACTGATCTCACCTGCGTTTGAATCCCATTCCGCGGTGAAGGCCCTGGGGCCGGTCCGACTCACCGCGACCCGACATCTTAGTAGCCCGGTGGAACGGGGTACAGTCGACAGCCTGAAATGGGCCGCCCTGCCAGTCGCGAGCGAATCGGATTATGATGGGATGTGTCGAGAATGGCGATCGGCGATGTTGGAAAGCGCGAGTGGGGATCAGCTTCGCGTCACACGCGTGGCATGAGGCAAGGGAACACGACGCGCCTCAACGGGGAACTGAAGATGACCACCGACGCATCGAATCTTCCGGAACTGCTCTGCCCGCTGTGCGATTACAACCTCGTCGTTCAGATCCTCAACTGCAGCGATCGCTGCTCTGAATGCGGGTTTCTGATTCCCGAGTTTGCGTGTGACCCCCGCGAGACGCTGGAAGAGCGCTGGAATGCGATGGCAAAAGCGACGCGGATACGTCTGCGCAAGGGGCTGACGGGGCCGTACCGTCAATGGAAACTGCAGAATCCGCGCAAGTCGCGTCGCTGACCGATCCGATAATTCGCTACAATCACACGGACAGTCTCTTCGTCATTTGATCATTCATCATTCGGATCTCTTCATATCCCAGGGAGCTTCATGATGCGACGTACTTCATCGCTGCCGACCCGACCTGCTTTGATCATTGCCATGATGTTGCTGGCTGTGGGCGTCTTCCCGACATTCGGGCGTCCGATCGAAACGCAGATCGGGCCGACCACGCGCACCCGACATGGGGCAGTGGTGTCGGTCTCGCTCGATGCGTCAAAGATCGGCCGCGACGCGCTGATACGTGGCGGAACGGCGGTGGATGCGGCGGTGGCGACCGCCTTCGCGCTGGCGGTCACGTTTCCGGAAGCAGGCAACATCGGCGGCGGTGGATTCATGCTGGTTCATCCCGGGCCGGGCAAGGAGCCGGTGTTCTTCGATTACCGCGAGCGCGCCCCGGCCGCCGCCACGCGCGACATGTTCGTCCGCAAGTCGCAACGCACACAGTACCGGCTGGTGGGCGTGCCGGGGACGGTGCGCGGGCTCGCGATGGCCCAGGAGAAGCACGGTCGCCTCGCGTGGCGTGATCTGGTTGAACCGGCGGTGACGTTGGCCCGGGAAGGCTTCGTCGTGAATGAGACACTCGCGCGGTCGCTCAATGCGGCGTTGCGCCGGCCCGGCGAGGAGGCAAACGAGATGCGGCGTGTGCTCGGCAAGCCGGGCGGCGGACGCTGGTCGGCGGGCGATCGTCTCGTGCAGCCGGAACTGGCGAACACGCTGCAGCGGATCGCCGTTGACGGACCCGACGCGTTCTACACCGGCCCGATCGCCGAGGCGCTGATCGAGACGCTCGCCGCGCATGGCGGGTTGATCACCACGGAAGACCTGGCCGACTATCACGCCAAGCAGCGCGAGCCGATCCACGGCACGTTCCGGGGCTACGACGTGTACGGTCCGGCACCGCCCAGTTCCGGCGGCATCTGCATCGTGCTCATGCTCAACATGCTGGAGACGTTTGACCTGCGCGAGCGCGAAGCGACGCCACGTATGCACCTGACCATCGAAGCGATGCGCCGGGCCTTTCATGAGCGGGCGCGGCATCTCGGCGACGCCGGCTTCGTGGAGATCCCGGCGCACCTGACGACGAAAACGTTTGCGCGGGAGCTGGCGGAGGGGATCGACCCGAAGGCGGCGACATCGAGTGTTTCACTCGCCCCGGATCTGCTCGCCCCCGCGAAAGAAAGCGAGCACACCACCCACTTCAGCATCATCGACGCCGACGGCATGGCGGTCTCGAACACGTACACGCTCGAGCAGAGCTACGGCGGACGGATTATGGTCGAGGGGAGGGGCTTCCTGCTGAACAACGAGATGGGCGACTTCAACCCCGTACCGGGGGAGACGGATCGCCACGGGCAGATCGGTACGCCCGCCAACCTCGTCGCGCCGGGCAAGCGGATGCTCAGCTCGATGACGCCCGTCCTCGTGACGAAGGACGGCCGGCCGGTCATGATCACGGGCAGCCCCGGCGGACGGACGATTATCAATACGGTGCTGTGCGTACTGCTGAACCGGCTGGAATACGCGTTACCGCCACGTCAGTGCGTGGACGCGCCGCGTTACTCAATGACCTGGCTGCCGGACGTGGTGACGGTCGAGCCGTCGATGCTGTTGCGTGACGACGTGAACCTCGACGCGCTGAAGTCCATGGGCCACCGCATCACGCCCATCCCCCGCACGCAGGGCGATGCCCACACGATCGTCATCGAACCCGACGGCACGATCGTCGGCGTGGCCGATCAACGCCGCACCGGCACGGCGGCGGGGTATTGAATCTCGATCATTCAAGCGTGGAAAGTCGGGGGGGCACAAGACACACTGCCTGAATCGACGATGATGGGCGAGGCGGGAATCGAACCCGCACGACCTTTCGGTCAGGGGATTTTAAGTCCCCAGCGTCTGCCATTCCGCCACTCGCCCTGATTGACCGACGTGCTTCATATCAAGTCGATGACCGCTACCGTGTCGCCGCATCGACGTGGTGCTCTGAAATCACGTGGCCCGTTCGAAATCTTCCGTGGCGTCGTATCTCGTGTCAACGCACGCCCGCATTGCCGGCCATGCCCACGATGATTCATCGCCCTTCGCACACCGTGAACTGGTCGCCGCCTGCACGAGCCATCGGCCCTCAAGGCTCTCCGGTTCACTCGGCCTTGCGCACGCGGACGTCGGCGATGACGATGTCTTTGGTGCCGCTGGCGTAGAGGCGGAAGTCGGCGCGTTCATTCTGATGACCGGCAAGGCGCGCGCGGGGGCACTCCAGCGTGACGGTGTGCCAGCCGGGATCGGTCGCGCCGACGACTTCCGGGGCCGAGCGGTACCAGCCGTCGAGGTTATCTCCAAAGAACGAGTCGTACTGCAGCGTGAAGTTGCGGCCCGACTCTCCGTCCGTCCAGTAGTCCACCGTGACCTTGACCGCGGCGTCGCTGTTCTTGAGGCCGGCATCGTCGCGCAAGGCGAAGTAGATGTGTGGCTTGGTCTTGTCGCGCTGGGTCTGAATCGCCAGCCGGCCGTCCTTGCGCACGCGCATTGAGGAACCGTCCCGGGCCTGGACGAGCAGGGCCTGGCCCTCGGGCATCCGGCGGGACATCGCCTCGACGACTTCGATCGAGTCGGCGGAGAGCTTCCGCAGGACGAATGGCTGCGAGACCTCGAACAGGAGTTTCTCCGCCGCGTCTGCGTCGCCGTCGCGCCGCTCCGCCATGGCCATCCGCAATGTCATCCAGGCCTGGTAGCTGGCGTACTTGCGCTGCTTCATGAGCGCGTCGTACTCGCTACGCAGTTTCTCGATAGTCGTTTCGCTGTCCGGCTGGTATGCCTGGCGGAGAAAACGCAGGATACGGATTTTGTCGGATGCGGACCGCGGCAACCGCTGGTCGGTCGTCGCGATAGGGCCCCAGGGCTTGTGCGGCTCGGTCTGGTACCAGTAGGCGACGCTCGACCAGTTGTCCGACCGCTCGGCGTCTCCGCTGATCCATCGCCCCGCCTCGTTCTTGATCGCCCCGATGTCCTCGATCTCGAAATGCAGCGACTTGGTGAATGGGATCGGATCTTCAACGTGGAAGCGATACGACGTGTAACGGGCGTTCTTCGTGTAGCTCTCGGAATCGTGCACGGTGCAACCGTAGTAGGGTGAGGAGCCCTTCCAGATCCCCCAGGCATCGCTCAGGTAATCCTCCGTGCCGGTGCCGTGGATCGACGGCTTGGACTCGCCATCGATGAAGAAGCGATCGTCGCCCTCGCCCCACCAGCCGTCCTGGTTCGATTCAATCGAAAGCGTCGTGCCGACGTAGTGCCCCCGGCCCTCGGCATCGCAGACGAGATAGTTCTTGCCGGCAACCGTCGGGTACTCCTGGCGATACCGGGCGTGGAAGTAGCCGATGTCGCCGAACGGCTCGTCGTATTTTCGGTAGTCGATGTAGTAGTAGAACTTACCGATGCGATCGAGGCCCTGGTTCTCGATCTCGATGCGGGCCTTGCGATTGAAGGGCATTTTAAAGAAACAGTTGCGCGCCCGGCCGTGGGAGGTGGCGGTGACGGGGATCGATCGTACCACGCTGTTCAATCCGTGCCCGGAACAGAAGAAGTCGTTAATGGGCGCGAGCACGCTCGGGTCCTTCTCGTCGTCCCAGAACATGCGCAGCAGGATCGTTCGGCCGTGGTACTCCTCCGCGTCGATCGTGATCCAGATGTGAGCGATCATGCCCGGGCCGTCGAGTTCGGCGAGCACCGCCGTTTCCCCGGGACTGATGTCGGTGAGGAAGTCGGCGTTGTGGCCGGTGCGGTCGTGACTCGAGACACGACCCGCGCGGTAATCTTTCAGTGCGGGCAGGCTGTCCATCGCCGAGCCTGTGAAAAGAGGCGCCTCTGCGAACAAGGGGGATGCCAGCACGAAGAGAAGCAGTGCGGTATTCAGCGCAGGGAAACCGAGATTCCGGCGAAGCGGGCGAACATGCGACATTGGATCATACTCCGATACCGTCGGGGAGAGCGACTCAAGCACAATAATGGAAACGGTGATTCTAACGATCCGTCCGGGAACTTTCACCCGAACGATCGAAGTCGGAGTAGGGCCGCCCGCTGGGAAGGACTCAACGACCCACCGATGCGCTCTGCCGGCCGCATGGGTGAAAAATCAATTTGTGTGCACTGGTACGGTCGGTGCCCGTCGTGACCTGCGTGTCGGCGATACCGAGGATCCCGTCTTGCACGTTCACCGCCAGACGGATCGCCATGCCCCTTTTCAGAAACGTTTCATTTCACGCAGCGGTCGGGGGGCGAAAAAGGTTTCGTGAATCGCGCTCCCGACATTGTTGAGCTTGGTCTGGAACTGATCAATGTACTCGTGCAGCCCCGACTTGATGATGACATCGATTTCCGCGTAATCCAGCTCGGAGCGGAGTCGCCCGAGGTGCTGCTCGGCACTCGTGCGAAACGTGCCGAAACTCGAGCTGGTGACGGCGCGAAGCGATTCCTCGGCCTTGATCAGACAGTAATGCATCGCCCGTGGAAATGCCTGGTCCAGAATGAGGAATTTTACCACATCGCGCGGCAGGATCCGCCTGTGGTTCTTGCGGTACATTTCCAGCGCGCTGGCGGACTTCAGCAATGCAGCCC
Organism: uncultured Planctomycetales bacterium; assembly: GCA_964618455.1. Classification (GTDB taxonomy): domain Bacteria; phylum Planctomycetota; class Phycisphaerae; order UBA1845; family PWPN01; genus CAZUAQ01. Next base: position 72,102 of record CAZUAQ010000023.1, read on the forward strand.
ATTGAATGTTATCAAAGGGTGAGCCGACGTCTTGGACTTTCGGGAGGAGGATGAAGTACTTCACATCCACGATGCGCGAGGTTTTGTCCGCACGTTCAAGCAGTCGCCCGAGTCGCGCAAAGTGCCAACCCACCTCGTGCGACATGGTGGCGTCCGTAATGCCCCAGAACAGATGGCTGGCTTCCTTTACCTGTTCATAGAATCTGTGGAGATGGTCGGTGGCGACCCCCTTTGTCTGGGCCGATTGAAGTAGCAGGTGAAAACGATTGATCTGTCCCCACATTTCCGACGAGATGATCTCGCGAACCGTCCGGGCGTTCTCTCTCGCGGCCGCGACGCAGGAAACGATGGAATTGAAATAGTCCCTGTCGAACGTCAGGAAACGGATCACGTTGTCCTGCGTGGGGTCCTTGTACTTTTCCTTGAATAGCGCATAGTCGCCGGTGACCTGCGTCAGGGGGAGCCATTGCTCCTCGAGCTCCACCGGCATGTCCAGCGTGAGATGCAGATTCACATCCACGAAACGGGCCACGTTCTCCGCCCGTTCGATGTAACGGCTCATCCAGTAGATGGAATTCGCAACTCGACTCAGCATCATTCTCATCTCACACGTGTCACCGTGGCCCGGCTCGAAGCGGCCGACAGGCGAGGCCCGGTGACCGGGGTCCATGACTCATGCAGAATCCACCACCCAGGTGTCCTTGCTTCCTCCCCCCTGAGATGAGTTCACCACCAGCGACCCCTTCTTCAGGGCCACTCGTGTCAGTCCCCCCGGCAGGATGTGAATCTCCTTGCCGTAGATGATGTACGGCCGCAAGTCCACATGCCTCCCCTCGAACCCGTCATCCGTCATCACCGGGACCCGGCTCAGGGCGAGAGTCGGCTGCGCGATGAAGTTGCGCGGGTCGGCCTGGATTTTCTCCTTGAACGCCTCTCGCTCCTTGGCATCGGCATGAGGTCCGATCAGCATGCCGTAGCCGCCCGATTCGTTGGTACTCTTGACGACAAGCTGATCAAGATGGGCCAGCACGTGATCCCGGTCTTTTTCGCGGGCACAGAGGTAGGTCGGCACATTGGGCAGGATGGCGTCCTGCTGGAGATAGTATTGAATGATCTCGGGCACATAGGCGTACACCGCTTTGTCGTCGGCGATCCCCGTCCCCGGTGCATTCGCCAGGGCGACGTGACCCTGACGATAAACGTTCATGATCCCGGGCACGCCCAGAGCGGAATCCTCGCGAAACGCCAAGGGATCCAGAAAGTCATCATCGATTCGTCGATATATGACATCGACCCTCTCCAGACCTTCCGTTGTCCGCATGTACACGAAAGCGTCGTCCACGACGAGGTCCGAGCCTTCCACCAGTTGAACGCCCATCTGCTGAGCAAGAAACGAGTGCTCGAAGTACGCGGAGTTGTAGATGCCGGGCGTCAGTACGACGATCTTCGGCGAGGCGAGGTGCTCCGGGGCCAGATAAGCCAGCGCCTCCCGCAGGTGGTTCGGGTAATCATCGACCGGTCGGACATGCGAGGCCGCGAACACCCGGGGGAACGTTCGCTTGAGAACCTGTCGATTCTCCAGCACATACGAGACACCGGACGGGCATCGAAGGTTGTCCTCGAGAACGTAGAACTTGCCGTCCTTGTCGCGAATGAGGTCGGTGCCCGTGACGTGACACCAGATCCCCTGGGGTGGCTGGAGATCCTTGCACTGAGGCCGATAGGCTTTGCATGTCGTCATCAGATCGTGGGGGACGACGCCGTCACTGACGATCCTGCCGTCATGGTAGATGTCGTCGATGAAGAGATTCAGCGCTTCGATGCGTTGCTTGAGCCCGGCCTCGATCGTCTTCCATTCGCCGGCGCTGACGATTCGTGGAATGATATCGAATGGAAAGATGCGCTCGGTGCCTTCCTCGCTCCCGTAGACGGTGAACGTGATCCCCATGTTGTATAGGGCTGCCTCGGCGGACTGCTGGAAGTGGCGCAGCTCCTCGTCGCTGAGGCCCTCGATCCGATGAATCAGCGGGGCGGCGGCGTCTCGGGGCCGGCCGGGAGCTTCCATCAACTCGTCGAAGAAGTAATCGATCTCGTATCGGCTGAAGTCCATGGAAGTCAGGCCCAAATGAGTTTATCGACGCCCCCTTCCATACGTCCATGTTAAGCCCGGGCGTACGATGCGTAAAGCGAGTCGCACGTGCCCTCTCGCGCGCGGAAGCGACGATCGATCAGGCCATCAGTTGATTCTGAAACAGGACCGCGAACCCAAGAAACGCCAGGAACCCGATGACATCCGTGATCGTGGTCAGGATGATGCTGGAACATTGAGCCGGATCCAGCCCCAGCGCGCGCATCACGATCGGGATCGCTGCGCCGGAAATGCCCGCAAAGAACAGATTCACGATCATCCCCAGGCCGATGACCACGCCGAGAAAGATATTGCCCTGCCACAGCGCGGCGATTGCCGCCGTGACAATGCCCGTGATCAGCCCGGTAACAACACCAAGTCCGCCTTCCTTGAGAATCAGTCGAAACGTCTTGTCACGCGGAATCTCCCGCATCACGAGGCCGCGCATGACGATCGCCAGCGATTGGGCTCCCGCGTTCCCGCCCTGTCCGGCCACGACGGGCAGGAACACCGCCAGCACCGTGATCCGGGCAATCACGTCCTGGAACAAGGCGACGACGCCCGCCGCCAGAAACGCCGTCGCGAGATTGACGTGAAGCCAGGGGAGACGCTTCCGCAACGAAAAGCTCATCGGTGAGAACGCACGCTCATCACTGCCGACGCCCACCATCCTCAGGATGTCCTCCGCCACGTCCTCCTGGACTTCCTGAAGTAGCTGCTCGGCGCGAATCACGCCGACCATGTGCCCTTCGTTGTCGACCACGGGCGCGGCAAAGTACTTCCGTTTGGAAAGCTCCGCCGCCGCCTCCCCCACGTCGGTGAAGCCATGGATTTTGAACACATCCTTGCGCATCACCGACTCGACCGGATCGTCCGGCGAGGCAATCAGCAGGTCGCGCATGTTGATGACGCCGACCAGGTGATCCCGATCCCCAACCACATACGCGTAGGAAGCGGGCATGCGCTTCTTCGCCATGGTCCGAATCGTGGCGATCGTGTCCCCGACCTTGCGATGCTTGGGAACCGACACCCACTCGGTCGTCATGATCCGCCCGACGCTGTGTTCGGGGTAAGTGAGTAACTCCATGATCTGGGTCTTCAGTTTCTTTCCCGCCGCGGGAAGAAAACGCTCCTGGGCATCCTTCGGAAGGAGCATGAAGATCGTGGCGGCACGCTTGCTGTCCAGCTTTCGCGCGACCTCCTTGAAGACGCTCGGTTCCGAATTCTGCAGCAGATCCGCCGCATAGCCCACCTGCAGATAGGGAATCACGCGGGCGAGCAGCGCCGGAGGCAACACTTCCACGACCCCAATCGCCTCCTCCTCGGTGATCGCCTCCAGCTTTCGCGCCATCATCGCCGGATCATCCTCGACGTATTTATGAATCAGGGGTAGAAGTAATGTTGGTGATGACATGGCAATAGCTCCCTTACCGTGCGACCCACAGGCAGATACATCCTCGGTGGATCTGGTTCAATGAACGATATGTTTTTCACATGGTGGCAGAACCGTATCAATACTATAGGCTGTGCGTCCGACAAATGACTTTTCATCAACGCTCGAATTCAAATTCCGATTCATTCGATCCGCCTCGAGAAGTCCATCCTCGTCTCGAACCGTCCTCAGAATACCTGTGAAATGCTCCTCCCGAGAACGGGTCAGTCCCCGATGCACATTCATCTCACGTGCTGGGCCGCATGTCCTCCCTTAATTACACGACGCCTCCCTGTCATTCGGAGACGGCCCCTGAGCTTTTCACACACGTTCTCAGTTCAGTTCACGCCCATCTCGTGATATAGTACGTGAACCTGATCACCTTTTTCCGAGGCCCTGCCCATGACCCACCGCAAACGTACACGACGGGAATTCACACGCGATGTGGCGGCCGGAGCTGCCACGCTGATCGGATTGAACAGTTGGCGGCAACATGCCTACGCCGTGAAACCCAGCGTATCGGCGTTGTCGCTCGCAACGTTTTCCGCCGATGTCACCGTGCCGATCGGGCATCCGCTATGTGCGAATTACTGTCCGCCGGCGACGAAAATCGTCGACCCGCTCAGCGCCCATGGTGTCGTGCTGCTTCCGGAGAAGGGCAAGCCGGTGGTGCTCTTCGCGGTGGACTGGTGCTGGTTGCGCGGCGCGGCTTATGACCGGTGGCGCGAGGCGCTCGCCGAGGCGGCACACACGACGCCGCAACGGGTGGCGGTCCACTGCGTGCATCAGCACGGCGCTCCGCTGGCGGACCCGGACGCCGATCGGGTCATCGAGAAGACTTCGCTTGAAGCAAAGACCGTCTGGACTGAGACGCTTGATCAATGCATCACGGCCTGCGCGAAGGCAGCGCGGGAAGGCATCGCGCAGCGCCGCCGCGTGACGCACGTCGGCATGGGACAGGCGGAAGTCGAGAAAGTGGCGTCGAACCGGAGAATCATCGGCCCCGACGGCAAGATCGCCATGTGGCGTGGAAGCTCCTGCGGCGATCCGAAGGTGCGGGCCGAGCCGGTCGGTCTGATCGACCCCTGGCTCAAGTGCCTGGTCTTCTACGAAGAGGATCGCCCGCTGGCGAGCCTGCAGTACTACGCCACTCACCCGATGAGCTACTACCGCGATGGCGGCGTATCTTCGGACTTCTGCGGTCTGGCCCGGCGGCAACTGCGCAAGGAAACGGGTATGCATCACATCTATTTCACCGGCTGCGCGGGTGACGTGGCGGCCGGGAAATACAACGACGGTTCACACGAGCGCCGTCTCGTCCTGACCGAACGCATGCACGCGGGGATGCGCAAGGCGTATGACGCCGCGCTGCAATACCGTGAGCCTGTACGTTCGATCGCTTGGAAGAACGTGCCCGTGAGCCTGCCGATGCGTGACGACTTCACGCGGGAGTATTTCCGGGCCCAGATGCTGAACGAGGAGCTCACACCCAAGGCGCGTATGACCGGGGCACTGGGTATGACCTGGTGGGATCGGCATGATGCCGGCAAGACAATCGACATCGCCGCGCTGCACCTGAACGAGGCGCGGATTGTCCACCTGCCGGGGGAAAGCCTGATCCGCTACCAGATGTACGCCCAGGAGATCGCCGCCGAGAAGTCGAAGCGTTCCGGCGAGAAACCCTTTGTCTGTACTGCTGCCTACGGCGATCTCGGGCCGTCGTACATCCCGACCGCCAGGGCGTACGATGAGGGTGGCTACGAAGTGGATATGAGTTTCGTCGGCCCGGGGGCTGAGGCGGTGATGAAAGATGCCATGTCGCGCGTGCTGCGCAGCTAGAGGTGAGCGTGATGTTTTCCGTGTTGCCGGCGCTCTGCCTGCTGCTTGTGACCAACTCTCCGAGCGACGAGATCTGCCCCTCGCCGGAGGATGTGCTGTCGACGTTCCAGCTTTCAGACGAACGTTTGATCGTGGAACTCGCCGCCGCCGAGCCGAACCTCACCGATCCCGTGGCGATGACCTTCGATGCGGACGGCCGGCTCTACGTCGTAGAGATGGCGGACTTCCAGATCGGCCCGGACGGCGAAGACGGTGAACTCCTTGGCCGGGTACGCCAATTGCGCGATACGGACGGTGACGGCCACTACGAAACGGCGACGCACTTCGCCGACAAACTCCCTTTGCCGACCGCGATCACTCCGGCGTATGGCGGTATCCTGGTCGGAGCCGCGCCGGACCTCCTCTTTCTCAAGGATCTCGACGGCGACGGGACGGCGGATCTGCGCAAGACGCTCTTTACCGGCTTCGGCAAAAAGCATAACGAGACGCTGCTGAACTCGCTTTACTGGGGAATCGACAACTGGCTGTACGGCTGCGGCAACATCAGCCAGGGTCGCGTTTCCTGTCCCGACGCGCCGAACCTGCCGCCGGTCGATATCCAGGACTTTCGCCTGCGCTTCCGCCTTCCGCTGGAGGCCCGGACTGCCGATGACCTCGCGCTCACTGACGTGGCGATCCAATCCGCCACCGGCGGTGGGCAGTTCGGCATGGCCGAAGATGCGTATGGGCGGCGGTTCTCGTCGTACAACAACCGCCACGCCATGCACATGGTCCTCTCCGACCAGGATCTGCGTCGCAACCCCTGGTTCGCCGCCGAGCGGACGTGGCAAAGCTGCCCGGATCATGAGGCGGGATGCCGCGTCTTTCGCATCAGCCCACCTGAGCAGTGGCGTGAGGTGCGGCTTCAGCAACGCAAGGCTTCCGGTACCGGGGATCGCACGCCCAGGGGCTATCTGACTTCCGGCAGCGGGGCATTGATTTATCGGGGTGACGCACTTCCTGAGGCGTATCTCGGCAACGCTTTCACCGGCGCGGCCGCCAACAACCTCGTCCATCGCGACATCCTTGTACCCGACGGCGCCACGTTCATCGCCCGCCGCGCTGCGAGCGAACAGGAGCGCGACTTCCTGGCCTCGCCGCATCTCTGCTTTCGCCCGGTGGCGTTCGGAGAGGGGCCGGACGGATCGCTGTATGTGGTCGATATGTGCCGCGAGATCATCGAGACGCCACTGTCCGTTCCTCCGGATATCCGCAAGACCATGAACTTCGCCTCGGGCCGCCACCAGGGCCGCATCTGGCGTATCCGCGCGCGCGATACAGTCCAGTCGCCAACGCAGTCACTCGAAGCAATGCCTTCCGCCGCACTCGTCCCGCTGTTGGCCGCCCCCAACGGATGGACCCGTTCGACGGCGCAGCGACTTCTGGTCGAACGACAGGACGTGAGCGTCGAGAAGTTACTCATTCGTATGGCAGTCAAGCATGATGAACCGCGGGGCCGATTGCATGCCCTTGCGACGCTGGATGGGCTGAGTCGTCTGGATGAGCCGTTGCTTGTGGCGGCGTTGAAAGATGAGGACTCCGGTGTTCGTGAGCGTGCCGTCCAGTTGGCTTTCCGACATCTGGATGCGTCGACGCCCTCCCCCGCGCTGATCCGAACGCTCCTGGGCCTGTTCGACGATGAATCAGTCCGGATGCCGTTCGAAATAGCAAGGATCCTCGGCGAATTGCCCTCCAATCACAAGGTACTCGACACGGCGTTGGCGCTGGCCGAGCGCCATGCGGATGATCTCTGGGTAAGGTCGGCCCTGTTGAGCAACTCGCCGCCGTTCCTTGCAAAGCTCTGGCAGAAGCTTATCGAATCGGAGAGCGCACTTCTCACGCAAGACACACCGGGAGCGCAGACGCTGATACGTGAGCTCGTCAGCGTGGCAATGGCGGCGGATACCCGTGATCGATTGACTCCCCTGCTCGAACGCATCGTCGACGAGCGCGAGACCGCCCCGGCTCAATGGCATCATGCCGCCCTGCAGGGTCTGAACCAGGGCATCTCCCGCATGGGGCCGGGCGCGAACACGAAGTTGAATACGAAACGTTGGCCTGCTTTGCTGCTGATCCTGTTGGAGGCCGAGGATGCCGCGCTGCGAAAGGAAGCTGAATCCCTGGCACGTGCATTGACCTTACCGGATACGCCTGAAGTCCGGACGTGGCTCGATCGCGAACTCGAGCAGGCGGAGGATTTTGATCTTCCCGAAGCACAACGGCTGCGCGCCATCGCCCGCGCCGCATGCGGCCCGGAAACCCTCGTCATTGCGCGGCTGGCGGAAATCTTCACCGTTTACGAAACGCTCGACATCCAGCGCGCGATCGTTGACATCCTCGCCGCCACACAAAATTCCGAGGTCGGAAGCGACCTTCTGGACGACTGGTCGGAATACACGCCGGGCATCCGCAAGGTCCTCGTAGACGCGCTGTCGCGCTATCAGGTCTACCTGCCCGTGCTGCTCGCCGCCATGGAGAATGAAACGATTCCCGCCTGGTCCGTCCCGGCGACCCTGCGACAGCGCCTGGTCGACCATCCCGATCCCACGATCGCCAGGCGGGCGCAGCTCGTATTCGAGGCGACAAGCGATGCCGACCAGGAAACGTACCTGCGTTACGCCAAGGTATTGAAGGATGAGAATGTGAAACCTGACCTTGCCCGGGGACGAACGCTCTTCTCGGAACAGTGCGCGTCTTGCCACAAGTTCGCGGGCATGGGCACGCAGGTCGGCCCCGACTTGAACTCGGTGCTTGGCCGCTCGCCTGAACAACTGCTCGGCGATGTGCTATTGCCCAGCCAGACCATCACCGTCGGCTACGAATACTACGTGGTCGACATGCTTGACGGGGCGAGCTACAGCGGGGTCATCGCCAATGAGTCCGCCACATCGATTACCATCCGCGAGCAGGAAGGGAAGGAATCCACACTCCTGCGCGCGAACATCGACCGCATCTACGCCTCTCGCCTCTCCATGATGCCGGAGAATCTCCACGAAACGGTCAGCGCCGATGAGATGGCGGACCTGATCGGCTTCATCCTCGATCAGCGCGACACGCCGTAACGGCTCGCGGTGTCAGCGTTCGTTGGAGGCATTGCCGAGACTCGCCGGCCCCTTACGCAGCAGCGTGAACACGTCGGCGTAATCGTCGGTCCATGGGCGGATCGCCGGGGCGGTGCGCGCTTCACGCCAGCCTTCGCCCTTCGCGAGGTCGCCGAGATCCTCCACGCGTCGCGTCACCGCCACCACGTGCGCCGGCGTCGCTCCGAACCCCTGCTCCTCGGGCGTGAGGTCCCGGGCCTGTTCCTCGCGCGTCCACGCTACGAGACCCGCGTCGGCGGCCAGGGCGGCGACGACCGGCTCAAAATTCATCAACCGATTGCTCACGTGAAACGCCAGTATTCCGCCTGGAGCGAGTTTGCGCATGTACATGGCCAACGCCTCGCGTGAAAGCAGGTGCGTCGGCACGGCATCGGAACTGTAGGCATCGAGGAAGATCACGTCGAAGGCGTGGTTGGGTTGCTCGGCAAGCAGGATTCGACCGTCGCCGATGAGCACTTCATGCGTCCCGGCGGCGTCGGCCAGAAAGGTGAAGTAACGTTCGTCCCGGGCAATCCGCGCGATGGCGGGGTCGATCTCGATGTAGGTGTAATTGTCTTCGGGCCGCGCATAGGCCGCCACTGCGCCCGCACCGAGCCCGATGGCGCCGACACGCAGACGTGTCTCGCGCGCGGCGGCCTGGCGAAAGACGTCCCCCACCGGCCCGGAGCGAT
>CAZUAQ010000024.1:0-79455 GCA_964618455.1 uncultured Planctomycetales bacterium
GCCAAGAGATCCCCATCTATCGGCAAAAAGAGACCTTCTCACACACGTTCTAAGATCCGGCTTCTTCACCACTGCCAGACGAGTTGAAGGCCGTAGATGATCTTCTCGTAGGTGTAGGGTTCGGCGGCAGTGCCGTTGGCGTTGCGGAAGACCACGTTCGAATGGGCATCGGTGAACTGGACGACACCCTGGAGTGTCATGTCGCCGAGTTCGGGGTGTTCCATCAGCTTCTGCGAGAGCCCCAGCGAGTAGATGGCAATCACGTCGTCACGGCGGTCGCCGGTGGCATCGAGCAGGCTCGGGTCGAGGTAATCGCCGAATTGCCACTGCATGCCGAAGTAGGCGTTGAGCGGCAGGTCCTTGATCAGCAGGTACTCCCCCGGGCTCGCCGGGTTCACCAGCGGCACCCCCACGTTGAAGAAGAGGTCGTGCTGGCGCCGGTCGAACTCGGTGCCCTTCGTGTGCACGCTCGACCAGAGGTATCCGAGCTTGAGATCCCAGACCCACTGGTCGACCGGCTCCCATAGGAACGTCTGATCCACGCCCACCGAATGAATCACGCCGTCGCGATCGAACTCGGGTGTCGTCTCGAAAAAGAAGTCGCGCCCCTGGAACTGGTAGTACACGCGCGTGCGATTGAGGCGGAACGCTTCCTCGCCGCGCTCCCAGATGTAATCGAGGCTGGGCGTGAGCACGTGATTGGAGAGGAACGACTCGTTTCCCAGGAAAGTCATGTCATAGTCATACCGCAGCGCGGCTTCGTAGTTCCGGGCGAAGCGGCGGGCGTAGAGAACGCTCGCGCCGTAGTCCTGGTAATCGAACTCGTCGATGGAGTGGTGCCAGCTGTGCCCGAGACGTACACCCGTGGCGAGCGTCTGCACGGCGGTGGCGATGGGGGCGTACTCGGCCGAGAGGCTGGAGGCGAACTTCTGATCCGATGTACCGGTGACGTCGCCGACGAAGCCGGTCACGCCGACGATGTTGTCGCCAAGGTAGGTGACGTTCGTGTCGTAAGCGTGGCCGAGCGACAGCGACATGCTGAAGACCTGCCGCCGGGCCTGGCGGCGCTGCTCGCGGATCCTGGCGGCCAGTTCAGGATCGGGATCGCCGAGGGAGACCAGCACGTCGAGGGCGTGATCGTAGCACTCCATCGCCTCGTACGGATCCTGAAGCTGGGCATGGGCGGTCCCGCGGTAGAACCACATCCAGGGGTTGTCCGGCTCGGCAGCTTCGACCGGCTTGAGGGCATCCAGCGCCTGGCGCGGTCGGCCGACATGAAGCCACTGCGCGGCCGACTCCAACGCCGCCACAGTGTCGGTCACGGCTTCATTCTCGCCGACATCGGTCGCCGAAGCCGGTTGGGCGTAGACCGCACCGCTTGCCACGCACACGAGAAAGAGATACATAACGCGTCGCGCTGCCGAAAAAACGCGGATGGGGTTTGTGATAAAGCTGCAATGCCGCATGGTCGGTGTCCCGATGACTGAATGGTCGGAGACACGATAACCGCACCGCCGGGGGTGCTTCAACCGGGAATATCGATTTGTGAGCCCGGGCACGGTGGGATAGGCTGGTGGATGCAAGCGAAGGTGGCGGGTGTAGGGATGTCCCGCGTACGAGCGGCAGGAGGCTGTGATGGACTGGGAACACTACGCGATCTATTCCGGCGTCATCGTCAGCGGCGGCGTGGCCATCACATGGTGGCTGACTCATCGAATCCGCGTGACGCAGCGCAAGCTGACACGCAATATCGAGAGCGTCAAGCGATTCGAGGCGGTGTCCACGAATTCCCCGGTGGATGACCCGACCGCGATGGCCCGGGAGCGCGGATTAGAGAGTATCGCGACGCGTTTCACGCTGGTCCGCCGGATATTCCTGCCGGCGGTGCTGCTCTTCACCCTGGCTCTGCTGGTCCTGCCGCTGCTGGAGTCGGTGAACGCCGTCTACATCTCCCTGCTGGTGGCGGTGGTGGCGGTGGTCGTCAGTATCGCCGCCCGGCCGCTGCTCGAAAACCTCTTCGCCGGGATCGTGCTCTCCTTCTCGCAACCCGTCCGCATCGGCGACACGGTCAAAGTCGACGAGCACTACGGCACCGTCGAGGACATCTCCATCACGCACGTGACCATCAAGATCTGGGACTGGCGGCGCTACATGGTGCCGCACAGCCTGATGCTCAACCGCGAGTTCATCAACTACTCGCTGGTCGATCGCTACCAGTGGGCGCATGTGGAGTTCTGGGTCGCCCCCGAGTCGGACCTGGACCAGGTGCGTGCCATCGCCGAGGCGGCGCCGAAAGACAGCAGCCACTTCGCCGGGCATGAAGATCCGCGCTTCTGGGTCATGGAGATGGGTAAGGAGGGCATTCGCTGCTGGGTAGCGGCATGGGCCAATACGCCGTTCGCCGCCTGGCAGCTCAAGCACGATACGCACATGGAACTCATTCGCCGCTTCCGCGATGCCGGCATCCGCACGCACGTCCATCGCGTGGAGTGGCAGAGCGACGGAGGACCATTCGCGTCCGGAGGTTCGAAGACCCACTCATGATGGATTCGGCCATCCCGGCGAGTTCGTCTCGTGTTTCGAGGCAGTGATGTCCTCTGCTCGTGCAGAACTGCCTCGCGTGTCGTCTGCGAAACACTCCAATCAGCTATTCCTCGTCGGGGAGTTCGATCGCGAACTGGTCCTCCTCGGCTTCCCCCAGGGTTTCGAGTTGAGGAGAGGCCAATCCGTCATTCAGGATCGTTTCGCGCATGCGCTTGTCGCCGTAGTTCTGCAGCAGCAACGAAATCCGTGCATCTTCGCCCGATTTCAGCATCTTGCGATAAACACTCCAGAAGGCTTCGTTGATGGCAATTTTTCCGTCGCCGTTCTGATCGTTCTCGGCACGTTCCATTTCGGGCCAGAGGGAGTCAAGCGCGGAATTGAAGGCAATGTTATCGCGATCCGTGGAAGCCAGGACGACGGCGTCACACTTGTCGCGCAGTGCCGTGATGAACTTTCCGCCATAGCAGGAATCGATGATCAGGAGATTGTTTTTCGCGGGTAATCGGGAAAGATACTCGCCAAGCATCTGACTGGTGAATTCGCCATCGTACACTTTGATCGAACCAGACCCATACTTCGATCCATGGCCGTTGATGTAGAAGATGAATTTGTCCTGCTCGCGAATGCCTTCTCGAAGAAGCGAGAAAGCCCGGCGAATGGTCTCCAGGGAGCCTTGCTTGTGTCGAAGAATAAATTGATTGGACTTGGCCACCCCCATTTTCTCGAAGCAGTCAACCATTCGCGGTTCACTCCTGGACGGAATCATATCAATGATCAGGGAATAAGTCTGGGGTCCCTTGGGCAGGGGATTCGCGGACAGGGCACTCATGGTCGCGATGGGATTCACCGCGGCATTTTTCGGGTTCAGGATACGCTGCATGGCCAACTGGGCGGAACCGGGAACCAGAATGATGATCCAGGCGGCAAGCACGCTGAAGCCGAGGGCCGTTCCCAAAAGTCTTGGAAAGATAAAGCGGACATGTTGCGACAGGCTCGCGCTGGCCCAGAGCCAGGTGAACCACGCCCCCGCGCCCACGAGGCCCAATGCGATGCTCAACATCGCGACTTCAGGCGTGCCGAGGAGCCGGAAGAGGCTCGCCATAAGGCAGAGCAGCACGCCGATGATCGGCCACCACGCCGAGGAATAATGAACCGCGGCAGGGACGAACTCCAATCGGCGCCGCCACACGCCATTCAAAGCCATGCAGACCGCCCACAGCAATCCGGCCAGGAACGTGCCGGCAAGCAGCGTACCCAGCACGGTGGTGATCAGCGAGAAGACCAGGGCCAGGGGGACGGAGTTGCCGCCATGTCTGTTGATCAGGGCAATTGCGATTCCCAGGGGGATGGAGGTGAGCAGGATCGACCGCTTGGCGAAACTTCGGGATTCGGGTGTGGTGGGGACCAGGGCGGTGCGCGTCAGCGTGCGATCATCCCATGACAGAATCTTGAATGCACACTCGAGCCAGGTCTTCCAGGAGGGTTGCGAGCTCCATGTCGTGGGATCGCGATATCCGGAGACCAGTTGGAGTCCGCACTCCGGGCAACGGTCAACGATCTGTCCCTGGATATGGTAGCCGCAACTGATGCAGCCGCCTGGGTTCTCGATCTCAGAAGTGGCGTTCGGCGAAGCGGCGGTGCAGGCCGAATGGAGACCGAGCGTTTTCTTTCGATGCAGAAGTCGCCCTAATGAAGATTGGTCACTCATACTTCTGTCAAGCACCCCCGTGATACAGTCACATGAGCCTTCTGGAGATTGTTCATGTCCCAGCAAGCACGCAACGCCCATGTTATGGTTTTCCCGCCGTCAGACGCCGATGGAAGTCAGCCCCTCGGCGATGCGAGCAGGAAATGCCAAGAAGCCAATGACTGGCAGGATACTCCTAATGAATATATCCGGGGATCGCCCTCCGGGCCAGCGAAATCCGCACCGCCGGTGGGGGCATCACGAATGGGCTCGCCTTGCCGAGGGCCGATAGCCTTCCTAGACTATGTTTATCGCCGGGGGTGGCCGGGATTGGGCCGGCCTGAGACGGGCGGAGCGTTTGTCCGCCGGACCCTTGGAACCTGATCAGTAGCGTCGATCGCTGGACCTTGCCCGCGTGCGTGGGGGTGAAAAGGTGAGTGATCGGCTGAAACTGCGTAGGGAAGGCGATGCATTCCGCCCAGACTTCACACCGGCCGGTGCATCCCTCATACGCAAAGCACAACCACGATTATCAGCATACCCATTCGTGCGGAAAGGACGGAGGTCCATGATTCGCCAGCAGGACAACGACAAGACGACGGTGGTACGCGAAGAGATCATCACGCGCGACCCGCTCCCGGCGTCGAAGAAGGTCTACGTGGCGGGGACGCTGCACACCGACGTGCGTGTGCCCATGCGCGAGATTGCCCTGTCGCCGACGAAGTCGCACCTGCCCGGTGGGAAGGATGAAGCCAACGCCCCGGTCACGGTGTACGACACATCCGGCCCGTACACCGATCCCGACGTGGCCATCGACGTGCGACGCGGTCTCCCGCCACTCCGCGCGAAGTGGATCGCCGATCGCGGTGATACGCAGCAGCTCGAGAGCCTCTCCTCGACCTACGGCCAGCAGCGTCTCGCCGACGCCGGGCTCGATCACCTGCGTTTCGAGCATCTCCGTCAGCCGCTCCGTGCCAAGTCCGGCCGGCGCGTCACGCAAATGCATTACGCTCGGCAGGGCATTATCACGCCGGAGATGGAGTTCATCGCCATCCGCGAGAACCAGCGGCGCGAGGCGATGGTCGAGTCGCTCGCCGAGCAACATCCCGGCCAGGCGTGGGGGGCGAAGATCACCGATGCGATCACGCCGGAATTCGTACGCGACGAAGTTGCTCGCGGCCGGGCCATCATCCCCAGCAACATCAACCACCCCGAACTCGAACCGATGATCATCGGGCGGAACTTCCTGGTGAAGATCAACGCCAACATCGGCAACTCGGCGGTGACGTCGTCGATCGAAGAAGAGGTCGAGAAGATGGTCTGGGCCACGCGCTGGGGTGCGGACACCATCATGGATCTCTCCACCGGGCAGAATATTCACGAGACGCGCGAGTGGATCATCCGCAACTCGCCCGCGCCGGTCGGCACGGTGCCGATCTACCAGGCACTGGAGAAAGTCGACGGCAAGGCCGAGGAACTCACGTGGGAGATCTTCCGCGACACGCTGATCGAGCAGGCCGAGCAGGGCGTCGACTACTTCACGATTCACGCCGGTGTGCTGCTGCGCTTCGTGCCGCTGACCGCCAAGCGCGTGACCGGCATCGTCTCGCGCGGCGGTTCGATCCACGCCAAGTGGTGCCTCGCGCATCACCAGGAAAACTTCGCTTACACGCACTGGGACGAGATCTGCGAGATCATGGCGGCGTACGACGTGTCCTTCTCCATCGGGGACGGCCTGCGGCCCGGCAGCCTCGCCGACGCCAACGACGAGGCCCAGTTCGCCGAACTCAAGGTGCAGGGCGATCTGACGACGCGAGCCTGGGCGCAGGACGTGCAGGTCATGAACGAAGGGCCGGGCCACGTCCCGATGCACATGATCCACGAGAACATGACCAAGCAGTTGGAGTGGTGTCACGAGGCGCCGTTCTACACGCTCGGCCCACTGACGACGGACGTCGCGCCCGGCTACGACCACATCACCAGCGGCATCGGTGCCGCCATGATCGGCTGGTACGGCTGCGCGATGCTGTGCTACGTGACGCCGAAGGAGCACCTCGGGCTTCCGAACAAGAAAGACGTCAAGGACGGCGTGATCACGTACAAGATCGCCGCCCACGCCGCCGACCTTGCCAAGGGGCACCCGGGGGCACAGTACCGCGACAACGCCCTCAGCAAGGCGCGATTCGAGTTCCGCTGGGACGATCAGTTCAACCTGTCGCTCGACCCGGAGACCGCCAAGGGGTTTCACGACGAGACGCTTCCCCAGGAAGGCGCCAAGACCGCTCACTTCTGCTCGATGTGCGGGCCGAACTTCTGCTCAATGAAGATCACGCAGGACGTGCGCGATTACGCCGCCCAACAGGGCGTCAGCGAACAGGAAGCCCTCGAGGCGGGCATGCAGGAGAAGAGCGCACAGTTCCGCAAGGACGGTCTGGAGATCTACCAGCCGCGTTGATGGCTAAAGGGCAACGTCGAGGTATCCGTCATCGAGCAAGAGGACCACGGCGCGATCCGTCCGCATCGCGGTTGCCGGGACCGAATGTCGTCGATCAGACCTGTTGCTGCGTCGGCATACCCATGACCGGGAACGCGCTTTGCCGGGGCATTTCGATTTCGAGTTCGATGCCGCCGGCAATAGTGACCACCACGTTATAAACGGCCGCGACGATGATTCCGCCGATGAAGCCGATGGCCCCATAGAGGAGCGGTACCATCACCACCGCCGCTACGCCGAACAGCATCGGTGATAATCCACCGCCACCCCCCTGAAGGCCGGATCCCAGAAGTGCGACCATGGTAATGAGAAATCCCGCGATCAGACGCAGAATCGCGTAAAGCACGCCGAACACCTTTCCGACCGATAGAACGCCCACTCGTTTGATAATGGCCATGCGAGAAGCCTCCCGTGAAGGGTATGAACAGGACCGCGAGGATATCCAGACAAAGCCATCATAAGGTAAAGCTATACGGGTGGGTATCGTGCTGGCAGGTAGGGAGCATCCCCGGGAAAAGAAAGAAAAACGGCCGCTGCGAAAATCGTGTCGCGCGGCCGTGCATTGAGTCGAAAGGAAAAATGTGCTCACCGGTCGTGCCGGATTCCTCAATCGCGCTGATCGATCGGCACGTAATCGCGATGCGTCGCGCCCTGGTAGACCTGTCGCGGGCGGTTGATCCGCGCCTTGGGATTGAGATGCACCTCGCGCCAGTTGGCAATCCATCCGGGCATGCGGCCGATGGCAAACAGCACGGTAAACATGTTCACCGGTATGCCGATGGCCCGCATGATGATGCCGCTGTAGAAATCGACGTTCGGGTACAACTTCCGCTCGACGAAGTACTCGTCCTTGAGCGCCACCTCCTCCAGGTGCTTGGCGATGTCCAGCAGCGGATCGCTGACGCCCAGCTTGTCGAGCACCTCGTCGCACGCCTTCTTGATGATCTTGGCGCGCGGATCGAAGTTCTTGTAAACGCGATGGCCGAAGCCCATCAAGCGCGTCTTGGAGTCCTTGTCCTTCACCTTGGTGATGAATCTCGACACATCCTCATCGCTCTCATGGATCTGTGTGAGCATCTGGATGACTGCCTGGTTGGCACCGCCATGCAGCGGGCCCCACAGGGCACAGACGCCCGCCGCCACCGACGCGTACAGGTTCGCCTGGCTCGAGCCGACCATGCGCACCGTTGATGTCGAGCAGTTCTGCTCGTGATCGGCGTGAAGTATCAGGATCTGCTTGAGCGCCTGGACGACTTCCTTCGCCGGCTCGTAGTAGTGGTTCGGCAGACTGAACATCATGTGCAGAAAGTTCGGCACGTACTGGAGATCGTACCGCGGGTACATCATGGGATGGCCGATCGACTTCTTGTAGCTGGCGGCGGCGATCGTGCGGACCTTGCTCAGCAGCCGGGCAGAGGCTTCCATGAAGTGATCGTCATCCTCCGGCTGCATCAACGTGGGCTGGAAGCAGCTCATCGCGTTAATCATGGCCGAGAGGACCGCCATCGGGTGCGCGTTCGGCGGAAATCCCTCGAAGTGGTGACGCATGTCCTCGTGAAGAAACTCGTACTCGTTGAGCAGGTGGCGGAAGTCGAGCAGATTTTTCTCCGAGGGCAGCTCGCCGTAGATCAGGAGATACGCGGTCTCGACGAAAGTCGACTTTTCGGCCAGTTGCTCGATTGGATAACCCCGGTAGCGCAGGATCCCCTTTTCACCATCAATATAGGTGATACTGCTCTGGCAGGAACCGGTGTTGCCGTACCCGTCGTCCAGCGTGATCCACCCGGTCTGGTTCCGGAGATTCGAGATGTCGATCCCGACCTCGTTTTCCGTGCCGACCACCACTGGAAGCTCGATCTCTTTGCCGTCGTATGTCAGTGTGGCTTTCTTGTCAGACATCTTCACGTCTTCCTTTGCTTAAAGTCATCTGAAGCCGGACGCCTTGAAAAAGGCTTGGGCGCCTTCCTTGAATCCTACTCCTGAAGTCGGGAACGCCGGTGTAAGGTCCTGATCGCCTCGAGGGACGTGCCGACACGACCTGCGGGATCGTTGACGCCGTACGGAAGGTTCGAAACCGCTCGGCCTATCATAGCCCAAAGGACCGGGGTTGGGAATTCAGCGCCGCTCCCCGCCTGCGTGGCATGCAACGCCCCTGACGGCATCGAGGAGTCGGTTTTTCACCTTCGGGCAGGAGGAGATGACCTCGAAACTCCGGGCGCTGGACGGGCACTGCCAGCGGGCGGACTTCACGGTTCTTCCCCCTGTCAGGACACACCAGAACGGGAGTTTCCGCTCCCCGATGTTGAGGGGATGCCCGAGATGCCGGTCCGCGCGATCCTCGGGACTCTCCATCTGTGCGTTTCCCGCCGCCAGGGTGCGCAGGAAGCTCAGGCGTTCCCGCCGGTGGCGAAACTCGAACCGCAGGCTCCCGGCGGAGAGTTCCTGCTGCTCGAGCAGGAAGCCGCCCGGGACCGTCCAGGTGAACCCGAAAACCGACCATCGCGTCGCCTGATCCGCGGGTTGGTCGTCCAGGCGGTCCAGGCCTGACTCGTCCGAGTGCGTCTCGCGTTCAGGCGGACCGTGCCATCGGCAGTGCAGCAAACGCTTCGACCTGCGGCTAAGCAGCATGCATTCATGGATTCGGCAAGAGCCGCTCGCCGAGCGCGACTGCGAGAATGGAAAGGGGGGATCATGGCGATGCAGGGCCCCCCATTCGGTCCGGTCGTCGGTGCCCGTCGTCTTAACACGTCGAAGGTCCAGTCGATCGGGCCGGGGGAGCGTTCGCCAGCTTAATTCGAGACGAACCCGTTCGAGATCGGCGATGACGAGCGTGCCTTCGCGATGAGAACCTGCGTAGCGCACGGGGTTCCAATTCGCGGGGACGCGCGCCTGCCATCCCTGCCACCCGATCTGCTGCGGGTGGGGAGAAGTTGCCGAAGGATCATCAGGGCATGCCATGGAAGAAGTGGCTGTCGATCAGCCGCTCAAGGCCGGTGGAATCAGTCGTCCTCAGGAAACTCCTGTTCACCGACCGCTTCGTTCAGATATTCCTGGAATTCGTTGACTTTGTAGGAAATGAAGCAGAACGCGTGATGCAGAGCGAGCCATTCAGGATCGTCGGGATCCCCCTCCGCCTCTTTCCGCAGTTCGTTCAACTTCGCAAGGATGGGTTCAACTTTCATGAATCGCCTTTCTTGACGTGCGAGAATGGATCGAGTCGTCCACCGAACCGATGGAGACGCGCCGCCGACCTGAGCGGCAAGCGCGGCGAATCATTACAGGCGCGCCGGGCAAGGGTGTCAAGGACGTCCGGCGTTCTCCGGGCGGATTCCAGTCGGGTTCGAGCTAGCCGATGGCGGACACACGCGAACGCCTCGCCGCCTCGCGGGGTGAGGGTGCATGACCGACCGACGCCTCGTACATGATGTGCGGGCTGATCACACCGGACCGTACCATCTGCCGCAACTGGCGTCGCTGCGCTTTAGTGTAAGCCAGGGCGGCGTTGCCGTTCGGGTCCTCATGAAGGACCGCCGAGTCCTGCCGGTGCGTCAGCACATCGATCATCCGTTCCAGGCATTCCTGGCGGTACTCGCGCATCAATTGATCCGAGAGTTTCCAACGGGAGACGACGTACCAGGATTCCATGGCCCGGCGGAGGGAACGTCGCGTGACGAATCGATTCATGCGGTAGAAGAGTTTCCAATTGACGGCGAAGGGGAGCCATGTGTCGGTCAGCGTGGCGTGCAGGCGCGATTCATGCTCGGCGAAGACCTGATCGAGAATGTCGCGCAGCGCGGCCCAGTAATGCGAACCGATGGTCGAGTCGGCCCGGAGTTCCCAGTACAGGTGGCCGAAGGACATGGTCGAGCGGGTCAGGGTCATCTGTCGCGGGAGGAACTTGTTGTGCGCCACCGTGTCCGCCGCCAGGTGGGAGAGGTAGCCGTACGCAAAGGCGCGGCCGGGGTCGGAACGCGCATCCTCGAGAATGGCGAGGCCCGTTTTCCAGTGGTGGCAGAATTGTTTGACCCGGCTCAGCTTTTTCGCGAGCACGACGTCGGCGGCGATGTTTCCGAAGAGGTAGTCGCGTGCGTGCTTCTTGAGCAGCACCGCCAGGGCGGCGGGAAGCAACTGCGTCATGGTCAGAAGGTCGGAACCCAGCTTGACGTGCGTGGCCGGTCCCCACGCCATCGCAAGGGACGGCCCGATGAGGACGATCACTCCCACGAGAATCAGTTGTCGCATGGTAGGAGAACGCATCGCTTCCTGCTCACTCACCCAAAGGCACAGCACCATCATAGTCACATACGGGCCATCCTTCCAACGCATGTACCGAAGGAGAAACGGGGTGCCCGAGTGTTGTGGCGATCTGAGAGCGTGTATGAATGCGCTTCCAGCGAAAGCAGGCTCTTGCGGAGAACCACAGTTCCCATTTGGTATTTATCTCATGTGATGAGCCGCAGATCCGCGCCATACGCACGAACCCTCCCAGCGAACGGGGTCGGTCCCTGACCTTTTCACGCGTTCTTACGCCCGGGGGAGGCGTTCGACGATGAGGCAGGTCTGGTCGTCCAGCGGCGCCAGGCTGCCTTCCGTCTGATCCAGCAGTTCGGTAATGGTCTGGATGCATTCCTCGGCGGGGAGGCGGACCGCCTCCTGAAATTCGGGCGTGAAGGTCGTCGGACCATGATCGCGCTGGCGTCGTGAAAGAATCAGATCTTCAAGCCCGTCGCTGTAAATGATGAATTTCTGGCCGGGTTCGAGCGTCAGGGTTGTCTGCCCGAACTCCTCTTCATCGAAGATGCCGAGCAGGCCGCCGGTGACGCGAGACTCCACACACTGCCCTTCGGCCGACACGTGGATCGGGTGCGGATGCCCCCCTCGACTGTACACCAGTTCATGCGTGAGCGTGTCGATGGTGGCATACAGGGCGGTGACGAACTGGCAGTTGGGCAGATCCTGCAAGGTCAGGTCCTGGTTGAGACTGTCCAGGATCTCGTGCGGAGGCGTGATGACGTACGAATTGCCTTCGATCCGTTTGCCGGTGATGGATTGCCGCAGAAACATCGTCAGCAGGCCGGCGGCGACCCCGTGCCCCACGGCATCGGCGATGTAGAAACCGAGCGTGTGTTCGTCCAGCCGCCGCACGTCGTAGACATCGCCGGAGACCCACGTGGCCGGGCGGTAGAGCGCGGCGAAGCGTACGTCGTCGACGGCGGGGAGTTCCTTCGGCAGGAAATCGCGCTGAAGCCGGCTCGCCAGACGCAACTCCTGGTCCACTTCCACGAAGTGCTGGTTCAGTTTCTTGCCGAGTCGCTGCATGGCCGAGACATGCTCGTCCATGCGCCGCAGCAGCGGCTGGTACTTACGAATGGTGGAAAGCCGCCCCCAGAGTTCGTCGGCGGAGACGTCATCGTGCAGGCGGATCCAGGGTTGCGCATCGTTTTGCTCAGGCACCACCCCGGATGCGCCTGAAGACAGCACGATGCCCATGATCCTGGCGGACCCGAGTGCCTCTGCCAAGAGAGTACGCTCGGTCAGATCGTGGCACGTATCGGAACCTGTGGGATCGTAGACGATGACGGCGTCGACACGTTCGAGAAGGCGACCGTCGCATGCGTCGCGCTGGCACGTGACCGCCTCGACGCGAACCGAGTGGGTCTCGACCAGCTCGGCCAGCGAGATCGGCCATTGCCCTTGAGCACTGACCAGCAGGATGCTGAGCGTGCGGGTATCCGGGCGTGCAGTTTGTACCGATAAGTCGGGCAGGGCGACTTCCCCTTGTGCTCGATATCTTTGCAGATCGGCGGAACGCCTTGGAAGCGGACACTCGTGCGAGGTCCTCTCCCACTGAAGGTCGTCTCAACGCGCGGACTGCTTGAGAATCGAGTCGGGGATTTCGACATGGTCGCCGGTCACGATGCCCAAATCGGCGAAAAGACCGGCGCGAACCTCGAGCGCGTAAATGGCAGGCTCGAGGGAGGGATACGTTCGGGTTTCCAGTGGGGCCATCGTATAGGTCTTGACGATCGTCCCGTCGGTCCGAATATACGCGATATCCAGGGGAATGATGGTGTTGCGCATCCAGAACGAGAGAGGGCGCTCCTCCTCGAAGAGAAAGAGCATGCCGCGATGCGTGCCGTCGTCCAGGGGATCGAGCTCGTGCTGCTCGACGTTCATCAATCCCGTCTGACGTTCGTCTTCCGTCTGGGCGAGCCACACATGGAAGGCGTTGTCCTCGATGGTCAGCTCAGCGGTGTCCATGGTCTCCAACGCATTTCGAGGGCCTTCGGGAATCTGCTCACACCCGGTCAGGAGAACGGCCAGAGCGAGCCACGCCCACCGTCCCCCGGCATGTCGAATCGGAGCGCATCGCCAGCGAGGGAGGGTAACTTCCTCGGAATTCGTAATGAAGCTCAAAGCCCTGCCTCCGAAACCAGATAAACCAACTGAGGTGAACGTGTGGTATCCGGGGTGACGGAAAGGCGACACGTTTCCGCTCTCCGGGGGTTGGTATCAATGCGTGTGGGAGTATACGAACTGCATCTCGACCTCGCAAATGGCCGATAAGAATGGATCATGAATTGACCAGAACATGCCCCGCAGCTTCGAGGAGACGTGAAGACAATGATGGACCGCATCACAGCACGCGGGAATCGACGACTTCTGGTCGTTGGTCATCGGGGGACTGGCGATGAGGCCGATCTGAACGCTGAGGGCAAGCGAAGTTTCGAGTGTGCCTTCGAAAGTGGCGCGTTGAAGACGGCGCAGCATTGCTGCCTCGGGCGTGAGCGAGGTCGCTCGCATGAAGCAAGCGACACCGCAGCGGCGAAGAGTGAGTTGTAGTTGAAAAAGGACACAACCCTGCTAGGATGGGCTCGCAAGGGGCAGGCGTGGTTGTTGGGGCATATGACAGGATGACCACCGGCGCGGTCAATGGCCTGTCAGTAGCGGCCTGACGTGGTCGCAGTATTCTCAACAGGTCCAGCCGCGCAAACTGTGTGGATACTGAACCGGTACTGGCCGGGTCCACCCCCGTCCGTGAGCCCACGGAACATCAGGCGATACAAGGCCGTGGCGATCAGCACGATGAGACACCTGTGGACAGTCATCATTCTATTGGCCATCTGGAGCGTGTTGTCGGGTAAGTTCGACGCGCTGCACTTCGGCGTGGGTGTGGTGACGGTCTTGCTGCTCACCTGGAGCATTCACGTGCGTCGCCCTCAGCCGCTGCCACTGCTGCGATTGGTCGCTTACGTCCCGTGGCTGTTGCTGCAGGTGGTCAAGAGCAACATTCACGTCGCACGCCTGGTGTTGGGGAACTTCAGCAAAGTCAAACCGCGCTTCGTGCGCATTCGACCGGGCCTCCGCGGCGATCATCCGGTCACGCTGCTGGGCTGTTCGATCACGCTCACGCCCGGCACTGTCACCGTCGATACGGATAGCGACTGGGTGTTGGTGCATGCGCTCGACGACGATTCCGCAGCTGCCCTGAGTGAGGGCGAGATGGCCCGACGCGTGGCACAGGTGTACGCCAAACACCAGGAGGCCGAGTGATGGCTGTGGTGTGGGTGATCGCCGGGACCGTCCTTGTCGTGCTGATTCTGCCTTACATGACCCGCGCGATGCGCGGCCCGAGCGTGTTTGATCGCATGGTGGGCCTCAACGCCATGGGCACGAAGGTGGCCGTGCTGCTGGTCCTGGTCGGGCTGCTCTACGACTGGCTGGAGATGTTCGTCGACATCGTGTTGGCGTTGTTCCTGCTGAACTTCGTTGCCACGCTGCTGGTGGCCCGCTACATCAACGAGCACCGAAAGGGACGCACATGATCCTGGCGCTTCAGGCGACGCTTGCGTGCGTGCTCGTCATCATCGGGATGCTGTTCCTGATCGTGGCGGCGGTCGGCTTTGCCCGCCTGCCCGATGTCTTTTGCCGCCTGCACGTGACCGGCATCATGGACACGCTCGGCGCACCGATGGTGCTTCTTGGCGCGGTAGTTTGGAACGGCTGGAACCTGACGTCGGGCAAGTTGCTGCTGGGCCTGGTATTCCTGTTCATCACCAGTCCCCTGGTCGGCCACCTCTTGAGTTGGGCGGCACTGCGGTCGGGGCAGGAGGATCCTGAGTTGATCGACTTGGCGAATCCCGAGCCCACCGAGGAGGACGCCACGTGATCGAATACCTCGAAATCCTGCTCAGCCTCCTCTTGGGCGCCACGGCGGTGACGCTCGTGTTCACGCGCGACCTGTTCGGCGTGACCGTGCTGCTGTCGGTGTACAGTGGATTGTTCGGCGTGGTGCTTTCGCTCCTGGGTGCGGTGGATGTGGCATTCACCGAAGCGGTTGTCGGCGCGGGCCTCTCCACCGGGTTGTTATTGGCACTGCTGCGTTATTTGCGTGCTGATGTGAACTGGGTGACGCGGCATGCCCGGTTCGACCCGCCACGCAAGCGCGCCCGCAACTACGTCGCTGCGGTGGTGGCGGCGGCCGTGGGCATGGTGTTGCTCTACGCGGTACACGCGCTACCGGAGTTTGGCAGCGCGACCAGCCCGGCCCACCAACGCGTCGCGGCACAATATCTTAAGCGCACCTATCACGATGCGAAGACGCCCAATGCCGTGACCGCGGTGCTGGCCGACTACCGCAGCTTCGATACGTTGATTGAAACTTCTGTGGTGCTTACCGGTGCGGTGGCATGTGTGTTGATCCTGCGCAAGCACAAGTCCTCAGCCCTGGAGGCCGAATGAACCAACCACTCGATGATATCATCATGCGTTCGCTGGTCGGGCCGATCGAGGTGACGCTGCGACTGTTTGCGGTGTACGTGCTGATGCACGGCCACTACAGCCCGGGCGGCGGCTTCCAGGCCGGCGTGTTGTTGGCCGCTTCGGTGATCGTGCCGCGGCTGGCCTTCGGCAAGGATGCGCGGAGCAAGGGCTTCCTTGATTTCACACCGCCCCAGGCATTAGCCCTGGCGGCCGTGGGCGTGCTCATCTATGCGGCCATCGGCATCCTGCCCATCTTCCTGGATGCCGCCATGCTCGACTACGGCGCCCTGCCGGTGGCCCAGAAGGAAGCCGAGCGCCACTCGCTGGGCATCCTCGGCATCGAAGTCGGCGTCACGCTGGGTGTGGCGGGCTCGGCGCTGAGCATCTTCCACTCGCTCTATGCCGACGACCCACAAGTCGTCCAGAAAAGCGAGGCGGCCTGATGACGGACTACCTGGGCGCACGCGGGCCGTACATGTTGTTTGTCGTGTTGGTGGTCTGTGGCGTGTACCTGCTGGTGGCAAGACGGAACTACCTGCGCATGATCGCGGGGCTTTATCTGTTCCAGTCGTCCATCATTCTCTTTTTCATCCTCATCGCAGCGCGACGCGAGGGCACGGTGCCCATCGTCGGCGGCGAATCCACCGTGCAGGCCAATCCCTTGCCTCACGCGCTGATGCTCACGGCAATCGTCGTCGGCGTGGCGACGCTGGGTGTGGCCCTGGCGATCCTTCGGCGGATGTACGGGGAGTCCGGGGGCATTGAGGAACAGACCGAACCCTCAACCGAACCACCGGTATGCCCGCCGCTGGAGCAGTGAGTCCGAACGTGCTGTCAAACACGCCCATCCTGTTGTTCTTAATGCCCTTCCTCGGGGCGCTGTTGTGCGTGATTGCCGACTGGCTTCGCCCGAGAACCGCAGGGTCGATTGCCAGCGGCACGATGCTGCTCACCGCCGCGCTGTCGGTTTTGGCGGCGTACGACGTGTGGACTGCCGGCGCGCTGGTGACCGACCTGGGTGGCTGGACCCAGCAAGCGGACATGCCGTGGTACCTGGGTATCCGCTGGCAGATCGATTCACTGAGCGCACTGCTGGTCGTATTGGTATCGGTACTCGGCGCGGGAGTGATTACCAGTGGGCATCGTTCGCTGCGCAGTGAACTGCCCACGCGCGAGCCGGTGTACTTCGCCTGTGCGTTGTTGTTGATCAGCGGGCTTATGGGCATCGCGCTCACGGCCGACTTGTTCAACCTGTTCGTCCACCTCGAAGTGGCTTCGCTGGCCGGCTACGCGCTGGTGGCCGGTGGTCGCAAGCCAGCGATTCGTGCGGCGATGGACTACCTGATCATCGGCACCATCGGCGCATCGCTGTACCTGCTGGGCGTGGGCTTCATCTACGCTTCAACCGGCACATTGAACATGGCGGAGGTTGCGAAGTATTGGTCCGAGGGCGATATGCGCCTGAACGTGATCGGCCTTCTGATGATCACCGTGGGTCTTTCCGTGAAGATGGGCCTGTTCCCGCTGCACACGTGGATGCCCGCTGCCTACTCCACCGCGCCTGCCCCGGCCGGTGCGCTGATGGCCCCGCTGGCGACGAAGGTCTCGGCCTACGCATTGCTACGGGTCCTGTTTTGGGTGGTTTCGGCCGATGCCTTGCAGCAACAGCAAGTCGTGCTGGCGGCGCTGGCATGGGCGGGTGTGGCGGGCATGATCTTCGGCGCCGTGCAAGCCGCGCGACAGACGGACCTGTGGCGACTGCTGGCCTACTCGAGCGTTTCACAGATGGGCCTGATCGCCCTGGGCATGGGCCTGGCCGACGCCAACAGCTTGATCGGCGCGATCCTGCACATCGCCAACGACGCGGTGATGAAGGGCGCGCTGTTTCTCGCCGCGGCGGTCATCCTCGCACGCTTCGGCGTACGGCAGGTCGATCAACTCTCCCAACTGCGTGGCGCGGCGCCGTGGACCATGGGCGTGTTCGTGATCGCCGGGCTGTCGCTGATCGGCATCCCACCGCTTTGCGGTTTCTACGGCAAGTGGTACGTGCTGTCGGCAGCCATCGAGCAGCAGGCGTGGGTCTTCGTCGCGGCGATCATCCTGGGCACCCTTGCCACTGCCGTGTACATCTTCAGAATCTTCGAAGAACTGTTCTTCAAGCCGGCCGACGGTGAGTTGACCGTCGCGCCGGCGCCAAAGAATGATCTCCTCAGCGCTACCAGCGTCGCGTTGGCCGCGTGCATCGTGCTGCTGGGGTTGATCAACGAAGTGATCGTCAGTCGCGTGATCCTGCCGATCCTCCCGGAGGGTCTGACCTTTGTCCGATGAAATGCTGATCCTGAGCGCGTTGATCGCGCCGTTCGTGGCGGCGAGCCTGAGTTTGCTCGCCCCCCGCCGCCTGGCTGAGGTCTGGCAATACGGCGCGGCGGTGGTGGCGTTGTTGGCATCGGCGAGTTTGCTGATCAAGGTGCTCGATGGCGAACAGCCGGACCTGGCGTTGCTGACCGTCCTGCCCGGGCTGGACCTGGCCTTACGCGTCGACGCTCTGGGCATCACCTTCGCCACGTTGGCCAGCACGCTCTGGCTCGCCGCGAGCATGTATTCCAGCGGTTATGTCCGTGCGGAGAACATGACACACCGGCCGCGTTACTTCGCCTGTTTTGCCGCGTCGATCGGCGCGGCGCTGGGCGTAGCGTTCAGCGCCAACCTGCTGACTTTCCTGGTGTTCTACGAACTGCTGACGCTGATGACTTACCCGTTGGTGGCGCACAAGCAATCGCCCGAGGCGATCACGGCCGGTCGGCGCTACCTGTGTTTCGCGCTGTCGGCGGGCATGGTGTTGCTCGTGGCGATTGCCTGGACGTGGCACGCCGCCGGCACGCTCGAATTCACCGGTGGGGGCATCCTTGCCGGGCAAGTCACCGTGACGACGGCCGCGGTGCTGTTGTGCCTGTTCATGGCCGGCTGCGGTGTCAAGGCGGCGATCATGCCGTTGCACTCCTGGCTGCCCGCGGCGATGGTCGCGCCCAGCCCGGTCAGCGCGTTGCTGCACGCGGTTGCCGTCGTCAAGGCCGGTGTCTTTGGTTGCATCCGCATTATCGGCTTTGTCTTCGGCCCCGTACTGCTCGCGGACATATCGGCCGCGGCCGTCATCACCGCGCTGTGCGGGGTGACCATCATCGTCGGGTCGCTGCTGGCCCTGCGGCAAGATCAGCTCAAACGCCGGCTGGCGTATTCCACCATCGTGCAACTCTCATTCATCGTGCTGGGCGCACTGTTGATGACACCGCTGGCCATGACCGGCTCGGTCCTGCACTTGGTCAACCACGGCCTAGCCAAAATCACGCTGTTCCTCTGCGCCGGTGCGATCATCGCTACCAATCACGTTGAACGCATCAGTCAGATGAAAGGCCTGGCCCATCGGATGCCCTGGACGTTCGGTGCATTTACCGTCGCATCGCTCGGGCTGATCGGCGTGCCGGCCTTTTGCGGGTTCGTCAGCAAGTTCTATCTCATCCGCGGTGCGTGGCAGAGCGGCGAGGTCGCTTACCTGGTCATTCTGCTGCTGGCCTCGGTGTTCACCGCCGCGTACCTGCTGCCGGTGCTTTACACCGCTTACTTTGAGAGACCTGATGATGGCCACGCCGCGCACGGTGTCGAGGCGTCCCGCAGCATGGTCGTGCCGCTGCTGGCGACGGCAACGTTCGTTTTCGTGTTTGGCACCGTGCCCGCGGTCATCAAAGTGCAGTTTGACCTGGCCGTGAGCGTGGCACGCGTGGTCTTCGGAGATGCGCCATGAGCAAAGCGACTATTTGGCTCGCCGGAGTCCTGGTCGTTCTGGTGGTGGCTGAGGCGTTGTTCGCGCCACACCATCACCCGGTGTTCCCGTGGCATCGCGTACCGGGCTTTCTCGCGATGGTGGGGTTGGTTTCCTGCATCGTCGTCGTGAAGCTGAGTAAGGCGATGGGCAAGTGGTGGCTCCAGCGATCCGAGGAATACGATGCCTGAACTGGTTCACCCATCCCTGCCTCTGTTCGTCGTCGCGCTGGCCGCGCTGCTGCTTAAGCCGCTTGGCCAACGCATCGCCTTGCTGCTGGGCGCGGCGGTCTCGGCCGGTCTGGTCTTGACCTTGCCCGATGGCGCCAGCGTCTCGGTGGAAGTGGCTGACCTTGTGTTGATTCCCCTGCAGGTCGATGCGCTGTCCACCGTATTCGCCACCGCGTTCGCGGTGTACGCGGTGGTGGCCGCGATCTACGCCTGGAGCGATGACTCAACCATGACGCGCGTGTTTGCCGCGGTGCTGGCCGCCGGTGGTATCGGCGTAGCGCTGGCCGGCGACATGATCACGCTGTTCGTCTTCTGGGAAATGCTCGCGATCAGTTCGCTGTTCCTGGTCTGGTCCGGCAGCGACAAGCAGTCCGGTCCGGCGGGCATCCGCTATGTCATCTTCCACCTCGCCGGCGGATTGTGCCTGTTGACCGGCATCATCATGCACCTGCAGGCCGGGGGCGAAAACGCGCTGTCCGCGATGTCGATGGAAAGTACCGCGGCGTGGCTGATGCTCATCGGCGTGTTGGTCAACGCTGCCGTCCCGCCGCTGCATGCGTGGCTGCCCGATGCGTACCCCCGCGCCACGATCTTCGGCACAGTCTTTCTCGCGGCCTTCACCACCAAGTCGGCTGTCTACGTGCTCGCACGCCTGTTCCCTGGAACCGATGTGCTGGTCTGGCTCGGCGCCGCCATGGCGCTCTATGGCGTGGTGTTCGCCGTACTCGAAAACGACATCCGCCGACTGCTGGGCTATCACATCATCAGCCAGGTCGGGTACATGGTTTGCGGCGTGGGCATCGGCAGCGAGATGGCCGTCAACGGTGCAGCCGCTCACGCGTTCTCGCATATTTTTTACAAGGGCCTGCTGATGATGTCGGCCGGGGCCGTGGTCTGGGCGACCGGCCACGGCAAGCTCACCGAATTGGGCGGGCTGGCCAAGCCGCTGCGATGGGTGTTGCTCCTATGCATGGTCGGCGCGTTCTCCATCTCTGGCGTACCCCTGTTCAACGGCTTCATCAGCAAGTCGATGGTGATCTCGGCGGCGGCTGAAGCTCACCTTGCGCCCATCGAACTCATGCTCGTCGTCGCATCGATGGGCACCTTCCTGCACACCGGCTTGAAGCTGCCGTGGTTCACGTTCTTCGGAAACGCCCCCACCCCGACCCCCGTGCGCCGGCCCGTACCGCGCTCCATGTACCTCGCGATGGGCCTCACCGCCCTTGTCTGCATCGCCTCCGGTGTGTACCCGGCCATCCTCTATAACGCGCTGCCTCACCCGGTCCACTACCATCCCTATACCCCTGATCACGTAATCACCGCCCTGCAGCTTCTCGTCGGCACGGCACTGGGCTTCTGGCTGCTCCGCCGCTCCCTTGGGGGTCAGCCCACCATCACGCTCGACGTCGACCGCCTCTACCGCCGACCTCTGGGTCTCGCTGTCGCCACCGGCTCAGTTCTGCTCGAGCGCTGCTTCGGCGCGGCTGAAAAGGCGATGCAGGCGATCGTTCACGCGATCAGACGAATGCCGGAACGGATCGCTGCCGTCGGTTCCCTCCCCATGGGCTACCGCGTGGCGTTGATCGTGATGGCGCTGGTCTGCCTGTGGTGTATCAGTTGGATACTCCGGTCAGCGGATTCGAGCGCTGCCGCAGGCCACACACCGTCGGCGGACGTGTCGACTGCGTGCGTATCGGCACAAACTACGAACTGCGACAACGGGCCAGTGCCCGCTCGTCAAGCGGATGGTGGCGAGCAACAGCACGTGTGGCACAATCGTCACCATTGCTGTGGCCACGCTCAAGCATTGGCTGAGCCGACTGCTACATGTTCTACCGGTTGTTGGTCTTGATTCGGGTGTTCCTGCTGGTGACGTACCTGTTCTTCGACGTCTTCGGGTGAGGGGCAGGTCCAATGGGGATCTGACAGGGATGGCGGCGGTCAATCCACCAGGGCTTCCTTGGCAGGCGCCGTATCGAAGCTCGGGTCGAGCATGTGGATGAAACGCTTGGCCTGCGGCGAGAGAAACTTGCCCTTGCGCGTGACGACGCCATAGGTGCGATTCGGAAAGTACACGCTGAGCGGGAAGGCCTTCAACTTCTCTTCACCCGTCAGGCAGATGCTCGTCACGATCGACACGCCGAGGCCCAGTTCCACGTATTTCTTGATGACCTCCCAGCCGCCTGCCTCGAGCTTGACCTGGTAGGGCAGTTTGTTCTTCCGGAACGCGGCATCCACGATCCGCCAGGTCGTCAGATGACGCGGCGGAAGGATCAGCGGTTCGCGACTGACTTCCTGAAGGGTGACCGCATCGCCCTTGGCGAGCGGATGATCGAGCCCGACGATGAGCATCGGCTCGTAGGAGAACGCCGGCTGGTACTGAATGTCTTCCGGCACATCGATCATCGAGCCGACCGCGAAATCCACGTCCCCCGACCGCAGCATGGCCAGGCCGTCGCGGCCGGTGACGTTATGCAACTTCAGGTCGATGCCCGGGTGCTGCTCGGTGAACTCCTGAACGAACCGGGGGAGGATGTAGAGGATGGTGGACTCGCCGGCGGCGACATCGAGCGAGCCGGTTTCCACGTCGTCGCGCCGGGCGGCAAAGGACTCCTTCAACGTGTCCATGCCTTCAACCAGCGGCGCCGCCAGTTCATAGAGGATCTTGCCTTCCGGCGTGAGTTCGATCTTCGGGCCGCGGCGCTCGAAAAGCGTGGCCTGGAACTCCCGCTCGAGGGACTGAATCTGCAGCGAGACCGAGGGCTGCCGAAGCTGCATACGCTCCGCCGCCCGAGAGATGCTGCCCGTCTCTGCCGTGTAGCAGAACCCGCGGAGTTGCTGGTGGAGATTCTGTTTCGGCGCGAGGCCGTTGCCGTTACGCCCCACGATCCTTCCTCCCGAATTGCTCACTGTACCCGCTCAATAAAGTGAGCCTCTATTGTTCATATTTATCATAGCTACGTCAAATAATGGCCGGCGGGTGAAAGCTCTTGCCATCTCTCTCGGCCGTAAGTGATTTATTGGCATGAAGATAGGTCTGAGCCAGGGCGATAAATAACAGCCCGTGACGAGAGAAGCACGCGCCGTCGGAAGATTTGATGCGATTTCGCGACATGGACCGTTGTATTACCACCCCAGGAAATCTGCTTGCCGTCGTTTCCCCCTTTTCTCGCGTGCCGAGGCAGGTCCGTCGCTTCAGGGCAACGCTTTCGCTACAATTCTCGATTCGAGTTTTGGCACACAACGGGTGGGACGTGATCCGGAAGGGCATTCTCGCCACCCTCTGATCTGGGAAGGACTTATGGCCGGCAAGACCTGTGACGACGTCCGCAGAGAGTTCATCACCTTCTTCGAGTCGAAGGGGCACACCGCAGTGCCGTCGTCGCCGGTGGTTCCCGCCGATGACCCGACACTCATGTTCACCAACGCCGGGATGAACCAGTTCAAGGACGTTTTCCTGGGGACCGGCCGCCGGCCCTACACGCGGGCGGCGGACACGCAGAAGTGCATCCGCGCCGGCGGCAAGCACAACGACCTCGATGACGTCGGTCACGATACCTACCACCACACCTTCTTCGAGATGCTGGGCAACTGGTCCTTCGGTGATTACTTCAAGAAGGAGGCTATCACTTGGGCGTGGGAACTGCTCACCGGGGTGTGGGGGATCGACAAGAAACGGCTGCACGCCACCTACTTCGAGGGCGATGAGAGCGAAGGTTTGCCCGCCGATACCGAGGCGCGCGATCTGTGGGCGTCGCTGACCGACATCGACCCGGCGCACATCCATCCCGGTAACAAGAAGGACAACTTCTGGGAGATGGGCGATACCGGGCCGTGCGGGCCGTGCAGCGAGATTCACATCGACATGACGCCGGACTACTCGGGCGGCCACCTGGTCAACGCCGATGATGCGCGCGTCATCGAGATCTGGAACCTGGTGTTCATTCAGCTCAATCGCGACGAGCATGGCAAACTCACGCCGCTTCCCGCCAAGCACGTGGATACCGGCATGGGCTTCGAGCGGATCACCGCCGTCATCCAGGGGA
This sequence comes from uncultured Planctomycetales bacterium, assembly GCA_964618455.1. Taxonomy (GTDB): domain Bacteria; phylum Planctomycetota; class Phycisphaerae; order UBA1845; family PWPN01; genus CAZUAQ01. The sequence continues at coordinate 23,582 of CAZUAQ010000024.1, forward strand.
TGGAGGCGGGGCGTTTGGGCGAGGTCAGCAACTACGACACCGATGTCTTCACGCCGATCTTTACGGGCATTCAGCAGGTCACCGGCGCGGCGGAGTACACGGGCCTCCTCGAGTCAGAGGACGATGACGCAAAGGACACCGAAGCCAAGGCAGCGTTGATGAAGGACATTGCGTATCGCGTCATCGCCGACCACATTCGCACGCTGACGTTTGCCTTGACCGACGGCGCCACGCCGAGCAACGAAGGGCGCGGCTACGTTCTGCGGCGCATTCTTCGCCGGGCGGTGCGCTACGGCCGCCAATACTTCAACGTGCACGAGCCTTTTTTGTGCAAACTCGTTCCCGTGGTGGTGGACGCCATGGGGCATGCCTTCCCGGAACTCAAGGAAAAGCCGCAGCGCATCGTCGACCTCGTGCGCGACGAAGAGGAATCGTTCATCAAGACTCTGGATCGCGGTATCGCGCTGTTCGATGAGGCCGCCGATCGGGCCAAACAAACAAAGAGCACCGTCATCAGCGGCGAGGATGCGTTCAAACTTCACGATACCTACGGTTTTCCGATCGACCTCACGGAAGTCATGGCCCGCGAGCGCGGGATGAGTGTGGATACGGGTGAGTACAAGAGCCTGATGGAGGAAGCACGCGACAAGGCACGGGGTTCGCAATCCGATCTTTCCGCCATCAATGAAGTGCTTCAGATCCCAGAGGCCCACGCGGGCGAAAGGACCGAAGAAAAACCGAAGTACGACACCGATGTGCTCGATGCGACGTGTGCCTTTGCCACGGGACTGGGCGAGAGCGGAGTGTCTCAGCCCGGTAATGGGTTAGTCGGCCTGGTTTTCAAGCAGACCTGTTTCTACGCCGAGCAGGGCGGCCAAGTGGGGGATACGGGAACGGTTCAATTTCCCGATCAACCGGCATTGCATGTCGTCGATACCAAGCGCGTGCGGGATCTCGTTGTGCACATCGTCGATGCCCAACCGGTGAGCGGATCGAAGCCATGGGAAAGCAGTGAGAAGGCGACGCTCACCGTCAACTCCGCCGCGCGAAACCTGACGAGGCAGAACCACACGGCCACGCATATTCTCAACTGGGCGTTGCGCGAGGTGCTGGAGATCGGCGGCGAGGGCAAGGTGGACCAGAAGGGCTCGCTCGTCGATCCGGATAAGACGCGGTTCGATTTCTCGCACAACAAGCCGCTGACGCCGGAAGAGATCGAGCGCATCGAGATGCTCTGCACCGCGCAGATTGAGGCCCACCATCCCGTCTACACCAAAGAGGTCGCCGAAGCCGAGGCGCGCAAGATCAATACGCTTCGCGCGGTGTTCGGAGAGAAATATCCCGAGATCGTGCGCGTGGTCTCCATCGGTGCGGACATCGATGCCATGCTGGCCGCTCCGGACAATCCGGAGTGGATGAAGTACTCCGTGGAGTTCTGCGGCGGGACGCACGTGAAGGTGACCGACGATATCGGCGCGTTCGTGCTCACGGTGGAGGAGTCGGTGGCCAAGGGCATCCGCCGCGTCGTCGGCGTGAGCGGCGAGAAGGCACGTCGGGCAATCGATACCGGCAGGCATCTGCTCGCCGAGGCGGAGACGATCAAATCCGGCCCGTCCGAGCGCGTGGCCGACGGGGTCGCTGAACTTCAGAAGAAGCTGACCGAGGTCGAGATCCCGGTACGCGACCGCGTCACCCTTCGCGCGACGATGGCGGAGCTTCAGAAGATCGCCAAGCAGCAGAGCAAGCAGGAGGCGGCGGCCTCCGCCGGGGTGGTCATGGAAATGCGTCAGGAACTGCTCGACAACGCCGAGCGGGTGGACGGCACGGCACTGGTGGTGGGGACGCTGCCGGATGTGCCTGTCCCGCAGATGCGCGAGGCCGCGGACTGGCTACGCACCGAGGCGGGGTCGGCGGCGGTGTGCCTTGCGACGGTGAGCGACGGCAAGCCGATGCTGATCGCCGCCATGACCGACGACCTCGTCAAGAAGGGGCTCAAGGCGGGCGATCTGATCAAGCACGTGGTCCCCGCCATCGACGGCCGCGGCGGCGGAAAGCCCAATCTCGCCCAAGCCGGGGGCAACAACTCCGACGGCGTGCCGCAGGCCCTGGAACAAGCCACGGCGTGGGTGAAGGAACGGCTGGGATAGCTCTTCCGGCTTAAGTACTGCCGTCACACTCGATGCGCGTCAATCGCCGTGCTTCTCCCGCAAGCGAGGGGAAAGCCGGAGCATCCACTGGATACGTTCGAATTCATTCAGCCACTCCTGCGTCACCGCCTGCAGCAGCGAGGTTTCCTGTCCGAGGCCCGTGGGACAGGCCGCGCCCTCGAGCGATCCGGCCATTTCGCGGTACTTGCTGAGCGTGCGATCGCCGGTGCGGCCGCACTCCTGGTGATCCTCCGAGAGAAAGACGACCATCGGTACCCGGTGTCCGCCGCAGATGCTCAGCGCGTCGCTTAGATCGGGGTGCGCATCACGATCGACGAAGCGAAGTTGTATGACCGGGTTCACGTCGGCGAAGCGCTGCAGAATCGGGCACTGGTTCACGCAGTCACCGCACCATGCGCCGGCAAGACAAACCACGTTCATCGAGCGCGTGAAACTCTTCAGCATGCGACTCTGCTCGTCGCTGAGCGTGATGCGTTCGTACACCCCATGCCACCGCTCGCGCTGATTCTCCTTCGCGTACCGGTCGAGAAAATCACCGTATACCCATCCCTGTTCAAAGATTTTCTGCCACTGCATCGTCGACCTCGTGATTTAGGGACACTGACTCAACCAAAGGGCCATTGTAGTGGCGGCAGGATCTTCCGACCTTCGCGGTTCAATGGATTTCGTCTGGACGTTCGTTCTCGAGACACGCCGTCCCGCGAAGGTGGCAAGGGGGGACACCATTCGGACTGGATGTGTCCAGGGTTATCGTGTGCGAGGTGCCGAATCGAGGTTGGCGGAGGTCCAGGGGCATGCGCCCATGGTGATCAACGCAGCGTGGAGTAGGTCTCTTCGCTCTCGCGGGCAAGTTCCTGGACGGGTAGCCGAACGCGGAAGCTCGTCCCCTCGCCCGGTTCGGAGTCCACGACGATGCGGCCGTGGTGCTCCTTGATGATTTTCCGCGCGACCGCCAGACCCAGACCGGTTCCCCCCTGTCCTTTGCCCGACCGGAACGGCTCGAAGATCTCTTCGATCTTCTCGCGCTCGATCCCCTCGCCGTTGTCGGCGACGATCACGTCGGCGATCCCGGCGTCATTGTCGAAGTGCGTGCCGACGCTCACCTTCCCGATCTCCGGGGCCACGGCATCGACGGCGTTGTTCACCATGTTCAGCACCACCTGGTGAATGCCGTCGGAGTCCAGCGGTACGGGGGGCAGCGGCTCTTCGAAGTGCGTCTCCAGGCGGACTTTCTTCTCTCTGGCCTTGGCTTCCACCAGTGAGACCGCGTCGGCGACGACCTTGTTCAGGTTGTTGTGCTGAAGCTTCGGCGCCCGCTCCTTGCTGAAGGCGAGCATGTTCATCGTCAACTGAAGAATCCGGTCGAGGTTGCGCTGCACGATGCCCCAGCCCTGATTCAGCGTTTCCATGTTCTCGCGCTTGATGCCGAGATCGACGAGATCCGCGCCGCTCTGCATGCCCTGGAGGATGTTCTTGATGTAATGCGACAGGTAGGCGACGGTCTCACCGGTCGCCGCCAGCCGCGCGGTCTGCATCTGCTGCTGGACGAGCCGGGCGTTCTGGATCGCCATGCCGGTGATCTGGCCGATCGCGCTCATCAGGCGGAGCTGCTCTTCGGTGTACGTGTGCGTGGCGGCTGAACAGTCGATGTGAATGATGCCCAGGATGAGGTCGCGCACCATGATCGGCGCGCAGATCAGGGAGCGGAGCCCGTAATCCGCGATGCTGTCCTGGCCGGCATCGCCGGAGAAGCGCGTGTCGGCCACCGCGTTCGTGGACAGCACCGCCGCTCGCGTATCCGTTACGTGCTGCACGATCCGCTGGCTCAGCGAAACCTTCTGCTTCTTGGCCCGCACGCCGCGACGATAGCGGGCGACGTGGGGAACAAGCTCATCCCCTTCCTTGTCGTAAAGCAGGATGAAACCCCGATCGACGGGGAGTTCCTCGAGAGCGACGTCCATCACGCGTTCCAGCAACTGATCGGGATCGATGATCGCTCCGATGGCGGTGGTCAGCTCGTTCATGACCCGCCACGCACGGGCTTCTTCGGTCAGTTGCGGCCCGGCGATGATGATCGAGTCCTCCACGCCGTAGCTCGCGAGGATGGCCGAGTCCATGTTCACGTCCGAGGTGTCGAGGTCGATCATGTCCTTGGGGATGGCCTCTCCCGAGAGCTTCTCGGTGGACTGGTCCCCGGCGTAGATGATCAAGGTCGCCCCGATCTTGATCTGGTCACCATGTTTGAGGCGGATGGGGTCGGTGACGCGCACGCCGTTCACGTATGTTCCGTTGGCGCTCTTCAGATCGTGCAGGACCCAGGCCCCGTTGTCGGGGTGCAACTCGGCGTGTTGCCGGGAGATGGTGCGGTCGGTCAGCGGGCAAGCTTCAGACTGTCGTCCCAGCACCGTGATTTCGTTCAAGGTGCGGAATGTCCGGCCGCGATCCGGTCCCTGCAGTACGAAAAGCGTCGCCACGTAAGTGCCTCATCATCTGACGTTCGGAAAATCCATGATCATGACTACGCGTCGAAGAAAGTGTGTGAGGAACTCATCCAGAGAAAGGGACAGTCCCTGAGTTTCTCACACACATTCTAAGGTGCTCGTTACCGCGATCGGCGGCCGAGGCAACCTCACCCGGATGGTGTCGCTCCGGGAATGAAGAAAATGTATCGACGCCTGTCGGATTTTACCCCCGTGCGGGGCAAGGTCAAATGGCCGCCTTTTCGCCCTCGCGGTCTCACGGGCCGCCACTGGCCATCTGCTCGATGTAGGGCACGCCGTACAGGATTCCGATCGCCATGATCGCCCAGATGATGAGTGACGCCACAAAGGGACGATCCTTGGCGATCAGGTCCGTCGGCCCCGAGGCCTTGCCGGTCTCGATCACCATGGCGTAGCGGTAAATCGCGTATACCACGAGAGGGAGGGTATAGACCAGCCGGGTCTTGTGCTCGCCGAATGGCGTGGGTGTTTCCTGGTCGAGTGTGTAGAGCACGAAGGTAATGATGGCGACGCCCGCAGAGGTACTCAGGAGGTGGTTGAGGAGATCAGGCGTGTAGCGCAGGAGTGTCGGGCGGTGTCCCTTGCGGTCGTCCTCGCTCGAAATCATGGCGATCTCGCACCGCCGTTTCCCGAAGCCCAGGAACAGGCACAGCATGAACGTGCAGACGAGCAGCCAGGGGGAGGGTTGCACCGAGATGGCCAGTGCGCCACCGAGGGCGCGAAGCACGAAGAGCACGGCGATGGTGATGACGTCCAGGAGCATGCGATGTTTGAGCGCGAAGGAATAGGACAGCGTGAGCAGCAGGTAACCGCCCACGGTCGCGGAGAAGGCGGGGGGCAGGAGCAGGCACAGTCCCATGGACATCATCAGCAGGAGAATCGCCACGCTGGCGGCGATCGGGGGGGAGATGACTCCGCTGGCGATCGGCCGATTCTTCTTCACCGGGTGAAGCCGGTCCCTCTCCCGGTCGCAGATGTCGTTGATGATGTACCCGACCGAGGAAGCCAGGCAGAACGCGCCGAAGGCGTACAGGGAATGCTCGAGCGCGCGGGGATCGCTGATCTTCTTGCCGAAGGCCAGGCCCGCGAAGACGAAGACGTTCTTAAACCACTCCGCCGGACGCAGCATACGCAGGTAATAGGTCAACACGTGTGGTTTACTCGCAGATCAGGCTGTGGCGATTAACGGGATTACCGCGTCTGCGGCCCCCCTGCGAAATCCGGGTCGGAATCTCGCCAAGATGAATCGGCGTCAGTGTAGATGGACCTTAGGAGGAAAAGCAACCTGCCTGCGACTGAGCGAAATGACCGAGCGACATGATCGGACCTGGATCCGCAGCGAGCGGTCACGACAGTCCCATGGCTCGGGCGATCATGCCGTACACGTGCGTGTCCCGGACGAATTCGCCGCAGCCTTCCAGCAGCCGCGCGTCCGAGACCGCCAGGGCGGTGCGTTGATCCGGACGCGTGACCGGCGCCCCATGGCTTCCCCTGACGAGCAGCGCATCGAGAGGGATCTCCTTCTCGGGCATCTTGATGAACATCTCCACCGGGTCGTATCCCGGCTTGGCGTGGATGTCGACCGTCCTCGCAAACGGTGGGGCGGCGGCATCGTCTTGCCACCAGTAATAGCTGAACCACGCGTCGGGTTCGCTGACCAGCACGATCTCGCCGCATCGCGGGTGCGTCATCCCTACCTGCCTGCGATCCTCTCCGACGAGAACGCGCGCCACACCCGGTCGTCCCTCGAACACCTCGGCAACCCGTTGAACATGGCCCTTCTGTACGTACACATGGGCACACTGATGGTCCACCATCGCAAACGCGTCGCAATCTCCGATCTCCAGGTACTCGTAACCGCCTTCCTCACGGATGGACAGCAGCCCGGCTTCGCGCAGCAACCGGTTCGCGTGCACGACGCGGCCGACTTCGGTCATCGCGTATTCCCCGGCGACCATCCAGGCGGTCGATTCGGCGATGGGCAGTTGTTCGTATCGGCGAAGGAACTCCGCCAGCACCGAGTCGAACTCAGCCAGTGCCGCCCGGGCCTGCGGCGAGTCGGGGCCGAAGCGCTGGGCCTGATAGTCCAGGTGCGGTATGTAGATGTAATGGAAGTTCGGTGGGCGGCGCTTCGACTCCCACAGCGCGGCTTCGAGGATCCACTTCGTCGACTCGATGTTGGCGAGCGGCCCCCAATAATGCTGCAACGGAAAGTGTCCCAGCTCCGCCAGCAGTTCCTCGTAATGACCGTCCGGCTTGGAGTAGCACCAGAGTTTCGTCGTGCCGTCCTCTTCGTGAATGGGCGACGGCGTGACGATCCGCGCTTCGGCATCCTTGATGTTCTGGGCGTGCCAGACCATCGACGTCGCGCGGGGCTGCTCACGGGCAAGCCGCGTAAAGATCGATTCGGCGTCGAGGATCCCGTGCCGCGCGACCCAGAACTCGACCTCTTTGCGATCGCGGTAATAGAAACCGTTGGCGATGACGCCATGCGTACCGGGACCGACGCCCGTCAGCATCGACGCCTGCACGGGGGACGTGACACACGGAAACGAGGGCTCCAAGGGGAGGCATCCGCCCCGACGCGCGAGCGCGGACAAGGTCGGTGCCGTAGTCTCATCCTCCAGATCCACCGGGCGCAGGCCCGGCATCGCAAGTAGCACGAGGTGATCAATCACGGCACCACTCCATACTCGTCCCGCTGGGATGCGGGTGACATCGGCACGGTTACATTCGTTCCGCGTCGTTCCGCCATCACGCGTTCCTGCATGGCGATGGAACGCTCGCGCATCTCGAGCAGCATCGGCTGGATCGCCTCCAGATGCGCCTGGCCTCCCGGCGTGAAGAGGGAGTTGTTCGAGAAAAGACAGAATCCTTCGCCCCATTCCTCCGTCAACGCCAGTTGCGCGATCGTGGTGGCAGGGTCTTTGTGCATATAGACCCCGAGCCCCTGAACGAGCACGCCTCCGCCTGCCATCTGCAGCCAAATGTGGCGTCGCTCGCGATAGAGTTCGGTGTCCGGCGTGTAATTCATGATGTAAACGGCATCGACCCAGCCGGAGGATAACCACGCCGAGGCATCCTGATAGTACGTCGATCTCGCACGCTCAATGTTCGGCGCCGCCGCCACGGTGAGCTGCGCTTCAGGCCGAAGCTTCTTCACGCGCGCACGAATCTCCCGGACCAGCCGGGTGACCTGGTCCCGCTTCCACTGGGCCCAGGCGGCAGGGTTGTCCTCCGGAGCCAGTCCGGTCGCTTGTCGATAAAGCTCGAGCGTGCGTGCATCGCGCGGATAATCGCGCTCCTTCGGTACCAGGTCCATCACGAAGCGGATGTAATCGAGATGCAGGCCATCCACCGGGTAGTTGCCGACGATTTCGGCCATCACCGAAACAAGGTACTGGCGCACCTCGGGCAGGCACGGATTCACGTTGACATAGAACGATTTCGGGATCGGCTCGGGATTTCCCTGGTCATCCACGAGAAGCCAGTCCGGGTGGCGATTGTAGAGTTGATCCGGATCCTCGGGCGGCTTTCCTTCGCGAAGATGATCCCGCCACGCCGGCATGACGTTGGCCCAGGCATGGATCGCGAGGCCACGCTTGTGCGCTTCTTCGCAGGCGACGGCGAAAGGATCAAATCCCGGATCGCCGGTTTCGTATTCGTAGGCAAACGGCTCGATCTTGGAGCGGTACCACGCCGTGGCATTCCCACGGACCTGGTAGACCACCGTGTTCAGACCCGCTTCCTGAATCGACGCCATGAGCGCGGCGATTTCCTCGGGGGAGTCATACGTTTCGCGCACGACCCAGACAGCGCGGACCGGATACCGGTCAAGCACGGCCTTGGACTTCGGCTCGTCTCGCCGAAGGTTCTGCTGCGGACGGTTCTGGTTGGCGCGGCACCCTGCGGGCAGCAGCACCAGTGCGGAGAGCAGACAGAGTCCAAGGCGAGATGCCAGGCGCGACGTGTGAACGCCACGGAGCCAGTGGATGACCGAAGGGAAGTTGCAACTCGTCAAGGTAGACCGCCTCGCCGGGCCGGAGCACGGGAATCGTCTTCGATCGCATTTCATCATCCGTGACACTCCTTGCCCTGGGCGGGCTCGTGAAGATGTGTGTATTCAAGCGTTCCCGCACGCCACGTCAAGGTCATGCCGTTCACCCCCAGAAGCAGCGCGTGAAGCGTTTCCGACCAAACTGCGCAATGTCCCAGATCGGTGGCGGTGATGGTGCCCCTGCTTTCACAAGGTCGTGTTAGCAATGCGAATGGATTATTATTGGCTAAGTTAATGTTCACATCGATCCTGTTTAATGCTTGACTCGAAGTAGCTGAAGTATCAGTGATGTATCAGATTTTCTCTTAATTTGGAAAGAGTTTTTCGTATTTCCAGCGAACTCACGCCATTTGGAAGCTGTTGGCGCCCTTTTTCGAGACACATCTCCGAGTGATTTCAGCACGATGCAGCATCATGTCGTCGACCACCACGAGTGAGGAATAGCAGGGTACTCTAATCGACAAGAATACAGGGATCGAGCAGGCCGAAAGAATCGAGACCGAAGAATACTCTCATATACAAGCTTTTAAGTCCGTGTGGCCGGCAAGGTGATCGTTTGAGTCGATCATGTCCTCCGCCTTGGAAGTCCAGACGCGCAAAAAAAATGATGCAAAATGTGGGGCCTGGAATCTTCTGATTTGTCTTTCGATAAAGCGAATTCGGACCTTACATGTTATCAGCCAGAAGCTTATGGGGAAGGCCGTAATCTCGTCATGCATGAGATGTATCAGGATAGATCAGATGGCCGATAATAATCCTTGACAGCGCTCATTTTGTGTTATACATAAATACTAGATCGTGGAGCATGTCACAGGCACGACCGAATCAGATCAAACTCGATTGAAGCGCATTCGCCGATCTCGGGCACGGTATTCTCGGACGGAAGGAAATTGTAATTTCATTTACTTTCCTGCTTTCATTTCCCAAAGCCTTTTTTTCGATTTGTGCCGACAACTGCTCGACCACAACCGTCAGACTTGCCGCTGGAACTTCACCTGAGATCGGAAGCCTGCCGATCTCGTCTGTCGAGAGATCCCGCGTTCCGGCGGACGGCTGGTCATTCGACGCGATCGCATGACGGTGTGTTTTCACCGGGCTGTTTCTGCAACCACGCGATGAAGAAGCCTGGTGTGCCTATCAAATCTCTGTATGACTCAGGAAGGAGCGCCCCCGTGTCCCCCCCCCAAGCCCACGCACAACGCCTCTGTCTCGCCGCCCTGGCCGTCTTCATGATGGCTCTGCCTCTCCAGGCCGAACCCTCTTACATCTACGGAATCCATGATCCGGGAGGGGAGTGGCTGATGGGAAGCAACAAGGGGTACATCGTCTTCACCCGCGCCATCGGTTCGAATCCGAATGATTTCTCGGGGGAGAACTTCTCGGCGTATTCGAACAACGGATACGGGGTGATCGTCCGCGTCAACAACGGCTACGGGTCGGCGGGGACATTGCCGTTCGAATCGCAGTACGGCAACTGGGCGACGCGGTGCAAGAACTACATCGCCGCCTCCTCCGGCGTGGATTACTGGATCATCGCCAACGAGACCAACCTGCCGCGCGAATGGCCCGGCAACATCAACGGCGACAACAACACCGGGGAACCGATCACCTCGGCCCGGTACATCAACGCGTACAACCAGACGTGGGTGGCGGTGAAGAATGCCGTACCCAGCGCGAAATTGATTCCGTCGCCCATCGGTGTCTGGGCACCGCCTTATCCCGGCCAGGGGATCGAGCCGTTCGACGACTACTATGTGAACGTCCTGAACGGCATCGCCGCCAGCCGCATCGACGCCGTCGCGCTTCACGCCTATACGCATGGCTGCGACCCCGCCATGGTCACGAGCAGCCAGAAAATGGGCCCGCCCTACACGGACATTCACTTCCACTTCCGCGTCTACCAGGATCAGATGAACCGCCTGCCTTCGGCGCTGACGGATCGCCCGGTCTTCATCACCGAGTGCGACCAGAACATCGAATGCGCATCCGGTGGCAGCCCAGCCCAGACGTGGTACAACGTGAACAACGGCTGGACGAAGGCAATCTACGCGGAGATCAACAACTGGAACCAGACGCACAGCCAGGACATCCGCACAGTGGCGATGTTCCGCTGGGAACTGGCGACGGAAGGGGCGTACACATTCAGCTTCCAGAACCTCGGAGGCGTGCATGCGGACTTCCAGCAGGCAGTGGCCTACGGCTACCAGTGGAGCGGGGGCGGAAGTCCTCCGCCTCCTCCTCCGCCGACGCTCGACGGCACGAACATCGCGCCGAATAGCACGCAGGTGAGCGTCGATTCCACCTATGCCACGGGATGGGAAGGCGACAACGCCATCGACGGTACGATCTCCTCCGGTAGCAAATGGGTCAGTGCGGGCAGCAGTCCGCCTCACTGGTTGGCGCTGGATCTTGGTGGCGACAAGACGATCTACGGCGTGAAGGTGCAGAACGCCCAGGCCGGGGGTGAACCCGATTACTACAACACGGAAGACTTCACCATTCAGACGGGCACGTCGATCAGCGGTCCGTGGACCACGCAGGCCACGTACAACAACAACACGCTGGCAACGGTGGTGCACGAGTTCTCGAGCCCGCTGACTTCGCGTTACATCCGCATCAACATTACAGATCCGGGCATCGACAACTACGTGCGACTGCCGGAGTTCGAGGTCTGGGGTGAGGATGCCCCGGGCGGTGGCGGCGGCGGTGACATGGTCGACGCCGTGCCTTCGGGTTCCAACCTTTCGCTGAGCGCGACGCAGGTGGCGGTCAGCGCCTCGTACAACGGGGGTACCGGGGGCGACAAGGCCATCGACGGCGTGACCTCCTCGGGCAGCAAGTGGACGAGCGACGGTTCGGCCATGCCGGAGTGGCTGAAACTCGACCTGGGCAGCACGAAGACCGTCAACGGATTCATCGTGCGGCATGCGGAAGCCGGCGGCGAGGCCTATTACCTGAACACCGAGCAGTTCCGCATCCAGTCGGGCACGTCGTACAACGGCCCGTGGACGGACGAGACGGTGGTGGACAACTCGGCGCAGGACGACGTGACCTATCGCGAGTACGTTACGCCGCAATCGCTGCGGTACATCCGTCTCTACATCGAGGACGCCGGCATCGACAACTACGTGCGCCTGCCGGAGTTCGAGGTCATCGGCGACGCCGGTGGCGGAGGCGGTGGACCAATCACGATCGCGGAGGACTTCAACTCGATGCCGGGCTGGTCGTCGACCTTCGATGCCGGCTGGGGCAGTGCCGCCTCGTGGTCGATCGTCGGCGGTGGGCAATCGGGCAACGCCTTGGAGGCTTCCCGCTCATCGCAGGGTTCCTCGGCGAATGTGAGCGTCTACAACATCACTGCCAACACGAGCTACACGATCTCGGTGTACATCAAGTGCCCGAGCTACGGCGGTGCGTACTGGGCGGAGACCGCGTTCCGTTTGGGTAACCACTCGGCGTCGAACTTCGACGGCGATGCGGGCAACTGGACGATGATCAAGAAGTTCGATAACGGCGGCACGAACGGGAACGGCAATTCGTGGACGCAATACTCCGTGAACTTCAACAGCGGCAGCGATACGCAGATCAGCGTCGGCTACAAGAGCGGCTCGTCCGGAGGAGGAGGGCCCACAGTCCTGTGGGATACGCTTCGGATTGATTGACGCTTTATCGCTGCAGAGCATCGGCGGAGGCTTGAGCGCTTCCGCCGATGCTCTCGTTGTCCACGGCCTCACCGTACCACCGCGCCTGTAGCGAGGCTGCAGCCGCGGTACGAACGGCCACCGTTCAAATCTCGCTCGCACGATGAAGAAATCATTTCGGCCGGTCTCAGGCCTATGCGTACAGCCACCGGCTCATCTCTACTCAGAGGAAGGAATCGTCTTATGTTCAAATCAAAGTCAAAACCATCGCCTGCGATACACCTGGGGATCGCTCTCGGTCTTCTGGCGTTCGTCTCACCCTCGTGGGCTCAGACCGGAAGTAAGCTCGGGCCCCACCATATCCTCACGTACACCAACCCCGCGGCGTCGATCAACGCGGCCGGCCCCGCGATCATCAAGGTGCTCGATCTCGATGGGACGATGTTCAGCACACTACAAGATGCCAAGACCGCCAACCCAAGTTGTGTTTCGGTCGTTCGCATCTACACCACCACGACGTACAGTTTTTCGCAGGACCCGACGCTGGCAGCGCAGGACTTCTGGAACAACGTGCTGTCGGGTCCGCTGAATGCCCTGACGCCCGCGCAGAAGGCGCTGATTGACTATGTCGAAGGGCCGAATGAGCCATCGTACTCTTCGGTTTCGGAATGTCAGTGGCATAGCGATTTCTGGCTGGAACTGGCTCCGCTGATCGCCAACGCCGGGTTCAAGCCCTGCGCTTACAGCATTGCGGTGGGCAATCCGGGGGGGAACCAGACCGAAATGCTGGCGCGGATCGAGGCGCTCACTCCGGCATTGTACCTCTGCAAGTCACTGGGCGGTGGCTGGAGCTATCATTCCTACACCATTCCATACACCACCGACATCAACCAGGAGATCTACTACTCGCTGCGTTACCGTCAGTATTACGACTACTTTGCCACGAATCATCCGACGCTCGTCGACCTGCCGCTGCTGTTGACCGAGGGCGGCGTGGACATCGGCGGCGGACCGTCAACCGATGGCTGGCAGGCACGCGGCACGGCGCAGGATTTCGAGAACTGGCTGGCGTGGTTCGACGATCGCATGCGCGAGGATCCTTACGTCATCGGCTGCACGCTGTTCCAGAGCGGCAGCGGCGGATGGCCTTCATTCGATATCGACCCGGTCGCGCCCTGGATTGTCAACCGGATCAACACCACGCCGGGCGGTCCGCCCTCGGCGCCGCTGGGCGTCGTGGCCTCCGCCGGGGATGGCCAGGTGAATGTGTCCTGGACGGCGTCGTCCGGTGCGACGCATTACGATGTGAAGCGCGCGTCGACGACCGGCGGTCCGTACTCGGTGATCGCCAACGACATCACGACGACCTCCCACCTCGATACCGGTGTGACCAACGGCAACACGTACTACTATGTCGTCTCCGCCGAGAACGGATCGGGCGACAGCGGCAACTCCTCCGAGGTCAGCGCGACCCCGCAGGTCAGCACCAACAAGGTCACCAATGGTGACTTCTCGAACGGGCTGACCGGGTGGAGCGTCTGGACGGAGCGCGGCTCGCTCAATGAAACCGCGAGCGGCGGCGTGCTGCAGGTCTCGAGCACCGATCACAACGGCGGAATCTATCAGCAGTTTTCCACCGGCGGGATCGGTACCGCCATCGACATCAGCGGCTGGTGGGCGAGCAATCCGACCGTGGCCAGTTACCAGTGGGCCGAAGTGCTGGTGATCAACGGCTCACGCACACCGGTGAACGGCCAGGATATCAACGACGGCCAATCCGACGTCGAGATGATCTACAAGAACGATACGTGGACGTCGACGGGCGGGTGGTCGGGCAACATGGATCAGACCGCCCCGGTGGTTAACAACGGTTCGTTCATCGCCGCCGATACCGTGGCGACGATCATCCTCAAGAGCGGCAACGCCCAGGGATTGAATTCGGGTACGCAGTTCGACGACATCCTCGTGGAAGAGGGGACACCTCCTCCGCCGGCGATCGCGCTGAATCCCTCGACGCTCAGCCCGAGTGCGGACGAAGGTACCAGCCCCGCCAACGACAGTTTCACCGTGCAGAACTCCGGCGGGGGTACATTGTACTACTCGATCACGGACAACGTCGGTTGGCTGAGTGTCTCGCCGTCCAGCGGCGACTCGACGGGTGAGCAGGACACGATCTCCGTGCAGTACAGTACCTCCGGTCTGTCGGCGGGGACGCACAATGCCACGATCACGGTGAGCGACTCCGGCGCGTCGAACAATCCGCAGACCATTGCCGTCACGCTGACGATCAACAGTACCGGTGGCGTGGTCGTGTCGGAGGACTTCAACTCCATGCCGGGTTGGGATTCCACCTACGATGCCGTCTGGGGTGGATCGGCCAACTGGAACATCCTCGGTGGCGGACAATCGGGCAACGCGCTCGAGGGGTACCGCAGCAATCAGGGCTCTTCGGTCCGTGTGGAGGTGTACAACCTCACCGCCAATACCGATTACACCATTTCGCTCTACATCAAGCAGGGCAGTTACGGTGGATCCTATTGGACGGAGACCGCCTTCCGCCTGGGTAACCATTCCGGCTCGGACTTCGACAACAACGCCGGGGCCTGGACGATGATCAAGAAGTTCGACAACGGCGGCGCGAACGGGAACGGAAACTCCTGGACGCAGTACTCCGTGAACTTCAACAGCGGCAGCGACACGCAGATCAGCGTGGGGTACAAGCTGGGGTCGTCCGGCGGCGCGGGCCCGACCGTGCAATGGGACACGCTGCGGATTGAAGAGTAGGGCGGTCATGCTCCCGCTCCGAGGGGCGGGCATGACGGACATTCTCCAGACGCCGGTCGCGCGCGGCATTCCGCCGTCGCGCGACCGGCATTTTTTTACTCCAGACATAAGTCTCGAGGTCCCACCCCGGTCCCGGGAACGCTGCATGACAATTGTGTGTATAATCGTGAAGCAACGTATGGATCCGGGGCATGAATCGTCAGGCAACGAAGCGGGGACCATGACATGAGACGTGGACTGACTTTTGTCGTTTTCTTCCACATCGGCATTCTTCTTTCAGTGACTGGGGCACTTGCCCAGGGCGATCCCGCCGAGACGGGGATTTACGGTCCGTCGCTGCCGGAGGAACTGAAGGGCCAGATGCTGGAAGGCATCGTGATCAATCCCCTGGGCGGGGGGATTCACGAGGCGGAAGTGCGCGTCGAATCGCCGGATGCCGCTGCGACGGACGAACCGCTGGCGGTCGGCAGCACCAACACCATGGGAGACATTCTCATCGAACTGCCTGCCGGACTGGTCGGAGATGTGCGCGTGCGTATTCGCAAGTCGGGTTTCCAGGAGCACGTCGCCATGCTCACCATCCCGGAGGACGACCTCGCGCCGTTCGTGGACGTCCTGCTGAAGGGGGCCTCGACGTTGACCGGCCATCTGTACGTGCGCGACACGGCCAAGCCGATCCCCGAAGCGACCATCGTCTGCGAGAACGGTGGACGCGAGGTGAGCACGACGACCGACGACGAGGGGGCCTTCGTCTTCGAGAACATGTACCACGGGCCGACGGGGCTGACCGTCTACGCCGAAGGATACGGGATCGAGCAGGCCCACACCGTCATTGAAGAGGAATCCCACACAGCGGATCTCGAGGCCTTGCCCGAGCGCCCGGTGAAGTTGACGGTCGTCACGAACGAGGGCGACCCGGCGGGAAACGTGCTGATCGAGGCCTACGTCGATCCGATGCAGCAGTATGTCAACACCAGGACGGACGAGAAGGGCAATGCCACGCTCCGCGGCGTGAGCGCCGAGGCAAGCCTGGTCCACATTCGCCTGAGCGGTGAGGGATACGTTCAGCAGACCGCTTTCGATGAGAAGATCGAGCTGCGCGAGCCGACGACGCAACCGGCGCACTTCGTACACGATCCGACCGCCACGCGCCCCGCGCCGATCTACGACGTCGTCGAGGAACGGCTGGTCATCATGCGCTCCGGCGGTATTCGCGGAAGAGTCGTCGATGCCGAGAGCGGGAACCCGGTCGTGGGCGTGCGCATCATCGCCGGCCGCGAGGTCAGCTACGATATGCCGATGACGTGGACGGCGATCGACGGCACATTCGAGTTGACCGGACTTCCGCCGGGCAACAACCTGATCACCTTCCAGCCCAATGCCCACGCCCCGGTGATGAAGGAACTCTACATCGAGAAGGGCGAGGTGAAGGAAGAGGACGTCAAGCTGAAGAAGGGCAAGCCGATCGGCGGTGTCGTCGTGGATGCCGACGGCGTGCCGGTCGACCAGGTGCGCGTGAATGCCGAATCCTGGGACGGCTACGCGACGCTGGGCATGCGAATGATCACGGGGGAGGACGGTCGCTTCGGGTTCCGCCACGCCCCGGCGGGCTCGATCGAGATGACGTTCGTTCGGCCGGGTTACGGACCGATGGTGGCCAAGACACTGGCGTCGGGCAAGACGGATTACACCGTCGAACTTGCCTCGGAGACCCTGCCCGAGCAGCCCACACTCGATGCCAGGATCGCTATCGGTCAGCCGGTGCCGAATCTCAAGCTCACCGATACCGAGGGCAAGGTGTACGAGCTGAAGGAGCTGCGCGGGAAAGTCGTGTTGCTGGATTTCTGGGCGTCGTGGTGCGCGCCGTGCATCGCGGAGGTGCCGCACGTCCGCAGCGCGTATGCCACCTTCGGTGATCGGGCGGATTTCGTGATGCTGGGCGTCAGCCTGGACAACGACCGGCAGGCGTTCAAGGATGCGGTGGAGTCGCACGAACTGACGTGGCCCCAGGTCGTCGGCGGCAAGTCCGGCGCGGAGGAAGCGTTCAACGCCCTCGACGGCATGGCGATTCCCTACATCTGCATCATCGGCCCGGACGGCACCATGCGGGCCCAACACCTCCGCGGCCCGGCCATTGTCGAACAGGTCAAGCAGCACCTGCCGAAGGAGGGGGAGGAATAGACAGGATTGACATGATGAACAGGATTCCTTTCTTTCTCAATTCATCGTGTCCATCATGGTTATCCTGTCTATTCAACGTCTTGCTCCGTTCCCTCTTTTTCAGTCGCCACGCGTCCGACCGGGCGGCGGTGAGAGAGCAGCTCGTCGTCGAATTCAAGCGCGGCCGCCAGCAGGCGAGCGGCGATGTCCGGGTGCTGATCGAGGCGGTCGAACCGTTCGCTGACGTCGCGTTGAATGTCGTACAGGGCCACCGGAGACAGCGCCTCGTTCCGCCACATGACGTGCAGCTTCCACCGCTGATCGCGCACGGCGCCGACATGCACCTCGCCGTCCGGATGGCCACCGCCGAAGTAGTAGAAGTGATCGTGGATCTCCGTGGTGTCGGACGCGTCGCCGGTCAGCAGCGGCAGCAGGCTTCGTCCGTCGCGCACGGGCGAATCATCCACGGTCGCGCCCGCTACCTCCGCCAGCGTGGGGTAGAGATCGATCAATCCCGCCGGCTGCACAATCCGCCTGCCGGGGGCGATCTGCTTCGTTCGGCGCACGATGGCGGGCACGCGTACGCCACCTTCCCAGAGCTGCCCCTTGCCGCCGCGCAACGGCCCTGCCGATCCGCCGTCGATGCCGTAGTCCAGCCACGGCCCGTTGTCGGACGTGAACACGATCACCGTGTTTTCGTCCAGGCCGAGTTCGCGCAGCCGCGCGACGACACGCCCCACGCTCCAGTCGACTTCCATCACCACGTCGCCATACAGCCCGCGCGATGATCGGCCGCGAAACTTTTCCGACACGAACAGCGGCACGTGCGGCATGGCGTGAGCGAGATAAAGAAAGAACGGTCGATCCTTGTGCTCGGCAATGAAGTCGAGCGCTTCTTCCGTGTAGCGCGTGGTCAGTTGCGTCTGATCCGGATCGGTCTCGACGATCTCCGTATCGCGCATCAGCGGCAGGGGCGTGGCGAAGGCATGATCTTCGGGCAGCGTCGTACTCTGTCCGGCATAGCCGGTGTACTCCGCGCGTTCGATCGCCGCCTTCATCCGCGGATCGTCGCGCGGCGTCGGCATCATGGGATGGTACGCCCACATGTCGTTCGAGTAGGGCAGGCCGAGGAAGCGATCGAACCCGTGGCGCGTCGGCAGGAACTCGGGATGATCGCCGAGGTGCCACTTGCCGATGTGCATGGTGGCGTAGCCGCGCCGCTTGAGCATCTCCGGCAGCGTGATCTCGTCGGGATTGAGACCGGTCCGCGCTCCCGGTCCGTGATTGAACGACAGCCCCACGCGCGGCGCGTAACATCCGGTCATGAGCGACGCCCGCGCCGGCCCGCAGAACGGGGCGGCATAGAAGTTCGTGAACAGTACGCCCTCGTCCGCCAGCCGATCGATATGTGGCGTGGCGATATTGGGCGATCCCGTGCAGCCGAGATCTCCGTATCCCAGATCGTCGGCGAGAATGACGATGATGTTGGGCGGCGTGGCGTACACTGTCGTCAACATCCCCCAAACAATGAAAGTCATCAGAAGGATTCGTCGTTGCATGGTGATATCTCCTGGTAAGGGCTCAGGATATCCCGGTTCGCCGATCGCCGCACGTCCTATCCCCCAGACGCCTGACGCAGGATCAGTGGTGATAAGTGTTTTTCTCTGTAGCATCGGCCATGACGCGATGTTCAGTCTATAGTCAAAGAGGGGCCCGTTGGGCGCTCCCGTTCAATCACGATCCCGTCACCCGATACGTTGAAGCCGAATCGGCCCCAGCGAGGAGAATCATGGCTTTTCGCATCAAGCCCAAGGAAACCGTCACCGACGCCGTCCAACGCATCGCCGTCGAGCAGATCGAGAACGCGCTAGCGGAGATCGACGACAGCGATCTCAATGTTCATGAGACCATCCACCAGGTTCGCAAGCGGTGTAAGAAGATCCGCGGCGTAATCCGCTTGGTCCGGCCCGCCATGAAAAACTACTCGGCTGAGAATGCGTGGTTCCGCGATGCGGCGAGGAAACTCTCCGACCTGCGGGATGCCACCACGCTGCTCGAATGCTTCGACGCGTTGATGGAGCGGTACAAGGAAGACGTGAACGCGGAGTCCTATGCCCCGGTGCGCGACATCCTGGTGAAACGGCGTAACGCCGTAGCGGAGGCCCAGGATCTGGATGAGCGGCTGGATGCCTTTCGTGAGATGATGGAAGCGGGCCGTGAGCGCGTGAAGTCGTGGAAGATCAAGGGACACGGCTACGACGCGGTATCCGGGGGATTGAAGAAGACCTACAAGCGATCGCGGAAGGCGATGGATTCCGCCTATGCCGATCCAGCGCCGGAGCGTTTTCATGAATGGCGCAAGCGTGTGAAGTACAATCGCTATCACACGCGACTCATCCGCGAACTCTGGCCCGAGGTTCTGCGACCGCTTCGCGATGAGGTCAAGCGCCTGAGTGACCGGCTGGGCGAGGATCATGACCTGGCGGTCCTTCGCGAGATTCTGGTAAGCGAAGAGGCCCGGTTCGGATCGCCCCAGGATCACATCGTCCTGCTCAGCCTGATCGACAACCGGCGCAAGGAGCTTCAGGCGTGGGCGCACCCTCTGGGGCGACGACTCTACGCGGAAGAACCGAAGCGTTATGCCCGGCGCCTCGGCCGGTGCTGGAAGGCTTGGACGTCCGAACAGAAGCTGAATCAGGCTCTGGCGGACGAGGCCGCCGAATTGTATTCCTGATGCAGGTCATGCCCGAAGCCCGGTGCGGCCATGCGTGGGATGGGTTTCCCAGCTTCCCGTAAACACTCTCCCTCCAAACTTCGCATTTCCATCGCGATACTCTACACTGCGCGTGCCACTCGTATCTGAGAGGCGTGACCAAGGTGTCGATCCGCAGGTGCCGAGAGTCAGAGATGAGGAATCGAGAAATGAATACGAGTACGCCAACATCGCGCGAGTCAGCGCGGGAACGCCACCGCGGCTCAGAACATGCCCGGCTCTTGCTTGATCGGATGGTCATGCTGGTATTCGTCATGACGGCGTTTGCCGGATATGCCGGCGCCGCCGAGACGCGCCCGAACGTCCTGTTCATCATCTCCGACGATCTGAATAACGACGTCGGCTGCTACGGCGACCCGCGTGTTAAGACGCCGAACATCGATCGCCTGGCGGAGCAGGGTGTGCTGTTCAATCGCGCGTACTGCCAGTTCCCGCTGTGCGGTCCGAGCCGGAACTCGATGCTGACCGGGCTCTACCCGAACAGTTCGGGCGTTCTCGGCAACCGGACCATTTTCCGCCAGTTCATTCCCAGCCACATCCCCATGCCGCACGCCTTCCGGCTGGAGGGCTACTTCTCCGCGCGGATCGGCAAGCTGTACCACTACGGCGTTCCGCGCTGCGTTGGGACCGATGGCGATGACGACCCGGCCTCCTGGGAGCAGAAGTACAACCCCGCCGGGTGCGATCGGCTGATCGAGGAGCCGGACATCTTCACGCTGCGCCCGGGCCAGTTCGGCGGCACACTGAGCTGGTACGCATCGCCGCGCGGCGATCTGCTGCACACCGACGGCATGCTGGCCACCGATGCCTGCGATGTGCTCGAACGCTGTGCGCGACGCAAGGATCGCCCGTTCTTCGTGGCGGTCGGCTTCTTCCGGCCGCATACGCCGTACGTCGCGCCGAAACCTTACTTCAGGCATTACCCCAAGAACGCCATGCCCCTGGTCGAGGGCGTCGCCGAGGATCAGAAGGACATGCCCGCCATGGCGTTGGGCAGTCACAAGCGGGAGCACGACGACCTGACCGACGAATTGCGTCGCCAGGCGATCCAGGCGTACTACGCGAGCGTGACGTTCATGGATGCCCAGGTCGGCCGCGTGCTCGATGCCCTGGAGCAGAACGGTCTGGCGGACAACACCATCATCGTGTTCACCAGCGACCACGGTTATCACCTCGGCGAGCACGGGCTCTGGCAGAAGATGTCGCTGTTCGAGGGGAGTGCCCGCGTGCCGCTGATCATCGCGGGTCCGGGGATCCGCGCGAAAGGGGCGGTCTCCGAGGCGCCGGTGGGTCTGGTCGATCTCTATCCCACGCTGGCGGAACTCTGCGGCGTGGATGCCCCGGACAACCTGCAGGGTCAGTCGCTCGTGCCGCTGTTGAAAGATCCTTCCGCCGTGGGGCGAGGCTGGGCGTTGACCATGGTCACGCGTCGCGGCGAGCAGGGGCGGGCCTTCGGCTATTCACTGCGCACGCCGCGCATGCGTTACACGATGTGGGACGAGGGCCGTGGCGGGCACGAACTCTACGATCACGCGAAAGACCCGCAGGAGTTGACCAATCTCGCCGATGAACCCGACCATGCCGACGAGGTCCGTGTGTTACGCGATCAGCTTGCCTCGATCGTCGCCCAAACGTTTCCCGAAGATGGGAAGGTACCCGAGCTCCGGCCGGGTACGTGGTATCCCAATATCACCGATCCTTGATGACGGCATGTGAAGCAGACTGGGAGATCAAGTAGGATGAGATCACAGACCTTTCGAATCACTGGAAATATGAATGAGTGACGTTTACGAGAATCCATTGGTCAGCCGCAACGCCTCACCGGAGATGTGTGCGCTGTTCAGCCCGAAACGGCGGATCCTGACGTGGCGGCGCATCTGGCTGACGCTCGCGGAGTGCCAGGCCGAACTCGGGTTGCCCATCACGAAGACCCAACTGGCGGAGCTGCGCCGCACGCTGGAGAAGATCGACTTCAAGGCCGCCGCCGTTCATGAGAAGAAGTTACGCCATGACGTCATGGCCCATCTGCACACGTGGGGCGACATCGCGCCGAAGGCGCGCGGCATCCTGCATCTCGGCGCCACCAGCATGGACGTGGTGGACAATGCCGACCTGATCCTGGCACGCGAGGCGCTGACGATCATTCGCGACTGGCTGGTCAATGCCGTCATCGCCCTGGCGGACTTTGCCCACCAGTGGCGCGACCAGCCCTGCCTCGGGTTCACGCACTTTCAGCCGGCGCAGTTGACGACGGTCGGCAGGCGGGCGTGCCTGTGGTGCTACGATTTCGTCCGCGACCTGGAAGAGGTCGAGTTGCGCATCAAGAGTTTGCGCTTCCGGGGCATTCGCGGCGCGACCGGTACGCAGGCGAGTTTTCTGGCGTTGTTCGACGGCGATGCGAAGAAGGTCGACCGGCTCGAGAAGATGATGGCGGAGAAACTGGGCTTTGAGGCGTGTGAACCGGTGACCGGGCAGACCTACACCCGCAAGATCGACGCCCAGATCGCCGCAGCCCTCGCCAATTGCGCGGTCAGTGCGCACAAGTTCGCCAATGACATCCGCATCCTGGCGGGGCTGAAGGAGATCGAGGAGCCGTTCGAAAAGTCGCAGGTCGGCTCCTCGGCCATGGCATACAAGCGCAACCCGATGCGCTGCGAGCGCATGACCGGACTGGCGCGCTACGTCCTGTCCATCCTGCAGTCCCCGTTTCAGACCGCCGCCGAGCAGTGGTTCGAACGCACGTTGGATGACTCCTCGAACAAGCGGCTGACCACGCCCGAGGGCTTCCTCGCCACCGACGGCATCCTCCGGCTGGTGGTGGATGTGTCGCGCGGGCTGGTCGTGTATCCCAAGGTGATCGAAACGCGCGTGGCGTCGGAACTGCCGTTCATGGCCACCGAGGAGATCCTGATGGCGGTCACCGCCGGTAGGACGAAAGGCGGTAAGCGCGCCGCCACCGGCGATCGCCAGGAACTGCACGAGCGGATCCGTACCCACGCCATGGCGGCGGCGAAGGAAGTCAAGCTGGAAGGGCGCCCGAACGATCTGATCGACAGGCTTAAGGGTGATGACGCGTTCGCCGGGGTCGATCTCGATGCCGCGTTGGATGCCAGACGTTACGTCGGGCTCGCGCCGCGGCAGGTGGACGGCTTCCTCAAGCGCGTGGTTCAACCGATTCGTCGACGCTACAGCGATCTGCCGGAGAAGTCCGTCAAGCTCTCGGTATGAGGCCGGTCCTCAGCTTCGATCTCGCTCCGTCACGCAGGGAGACGGGAATCATGCAACACGAAACACGATTGACCGCCTATCCCCGCTCCTGGAATCAGCACACGCCTGCGTTGTCCGGAGAACACACGCTCGATGTCACCGGTTTCGAGTTGAACGTGACGCTGTCTGAGGTTGAGCTTCAGCACGTGTACTATCCGCTGCTCGCGCATCTCTTCCACCTCGCCGACGCTTCGCGACTTCGACCGATCGCCGGGCTGGCGGGAATCCCGGGGAGCGGCAAGTCGACGTTCGCCGCCACCCTCGCGCGTGTGGCGCGGACGGTGGAGGGCGACGATGCGCTGGCGACGGTCTCGCTCGACGGCTGGCACTGGGAGAATCGTATTCATGAATGGAAACACATTCGTGATGTCGATGGTCAACGCGTGCCCCTGAAGCAGCGCAAGGGCTGCCCGGAATCTTTCAATGTCCCGGTCTACGCCCAAACGCTCCGTCAGCTCCAACGTCGAGACGAAAACCTTCGAATTCCGGTGTACGACCGGAATCTGCATGAGCCGGTCCGTGATCGGCAGAAAGTGCCTCGATCGATCCGTGTCATCCTGACGGAAGGCAACTACATTCTCTCGAGCGTTCCGCCCTGGGACGTCCTGCACACGATCCTCTCCACAAGTATCGCCCTGCATTGCGACATGGATCGGGCGCGGGACCGCGTCATCCAGCGTCATCGGCGGGGCGGCCGATCCCGCGAGGATGCGATCGTCCGATACGAGCGAAACGATCTCCACAATACCCGCATCGTGGTCGAGACCTTGCTCTACGCGGAGATCCATGTGCGATTCGATCCGGAGCCGGAGGTTGTTCGGCGGACCCTTGCGCATTCTTAATCTTGCCGAGACGCGACGAAGAACGGCTCTGGCAGCAGCGGACTTGCGGCTTGGCTTGCGTAACAGCTAAGCTACCTCTCCATGAGTATCACCACCGCCATCAAAGTCATCGCCGTCGATGTCGACGGTACGCTGGTCAATTCGTGGAACGAAGTCCCTGAAGCCAATCTGCAGGCGCTGCACCGCGCGCACGACGCCGGGAAGCGGATCTGCATCTGCACCGGAAGATCGCTGATCGAGACGCGTACCGTGATCGAGCGTATCGGTCTCGATCTGGATGCCGGCGTCTTCGTCTTCGGATCGATTGTCAGCCGCCTCCCGGAAGGCGATACGCTCGTCCGCACAGCGATGGATCCCCAGCTGGCAGAAAAGCTGGTCAATTTCTTCCATGGCATGAACTATCCGGTCTTGATGCTCTACGACCCGACCGAAGCGGACATCGATTACCGCTATCTCGCGGGCGAGCGCAATCGCGACTGGTACGAGCGTTGGCTCGCCCTGGCGCCGGCGTCCCTGGAAGCGCTGGAGACCTGGACTCCCTTGCCCGCCGCGCCGGTGCGCGTGGGCGTGATCACGCTTCCGAATGAAATCGACGAAACGCTTGCGCGGTTGAAAGAGAACTTCGCGCCCGACGAGCTGAACTACAACGCCATTCACGCGCCCAACTACGGGGTTCACGTCGTCGAATGTTTCGCGCCGGGCGTGAACAAGTGGTACGGGCTTATGCAGCTCGCGGAACGCTTCGGCGTGACGGGGCCGGAGATTGCCGCCATCGGCGACGATGTCAATGATCTGGCGATGATTCGCGAAGCAGGGCTCGGCATTGCCATGGGAAACGCCATCGCGCCGATCAAGGAATGCGCTCGGTATCAGGTCGCTTCCAATGATGAATGTGGAGTTGCGGAAGCCATCGATTTCATTCTGGGATAGATGCGCACCGTAGAGCAGTTCATACCCTTTTCCCTATCTTCATTTTGCAGGGCGATTCGTGATTATGTCAGCAAAGCGGCATTATTTGCTTGACATGGTCCGGTAAATCGTTTTACATATGGGCATCAAATCAGACATCACTCTTAAGAGATCTTCTTATGGGTGATCTGGAACGTGGAGGAGTTCTCGACCTGACCCCCAAAAGACGCACTTGCGACCTTTTCACGTCCGACTCGGGAACTTGAAACATTGACATATTCCATGGGTGCACAGGATGCCTCTCGCTTCGGGAGTTGTCCGGCAGGAGAAATTTCCGCACGGCACCGCGCGTGATACGCGGACCGATCGCCCGGTCCGAGATCGTCACCACGATCTTGTTCGGCCCGAACGGGCAGCATTGTCATTGCGGGCCTTGTCGTACCACCCATCGTGGAACGAATGTCCAACGCCAGTCTGTGTCGCCACCACGGCGAAATCAGGCGTCAGGGAACGCCCGCGCTTGAGTTGCGCGCGAATTGAGAGTCTTACGCGGTGTTTCGAAGCTATGGGATGGACCCATACTGGTTTCATCGCCCACTGTCCAGAGGAAGGAGTACAGTGATATGAGATGCAGGAAGGAGTCACTCGGAGGTTTCCTGGCCATCATGGTGCTGGCAAGCAGCACCTCGGGCCTGGAAATCATCAACGTTTCGACCAACGCATCGTCGGTCGGGTTGTACGAGTTGTTCGAGGTGCAGTTCGACCTCGATACCGACTACACCAACGAGTTCGATCCCGACGAGATCGACGTGACCATGACGTTCACCGGCCCTTCGTCCACGGTGCGCGAGATCCCGTGCTACTGGACGGACCAGAGCCCAGCCTGGCGCGCGCGGATCGCGCCGCTTGAACTCGGCGCCCATACGTGCGTGATCACCGCCGAGGACGATCAGAGCCAGTCGGACACGCACACGGTCAACTTCACCGGCGTGTCTTCCACGAGCAAGGGATACGTCGGCCTGGATTCCCGGAACCCGTACTACATGATCTTCAGCGACGGGACGCCGTACATCCCCATGGGGCACAACCTGTGCTGGCAGTTCCGCGACGCCAACTACGACGATTATCTCAACAACATGGGCGCCCATGGTGAAAACTGGTCGCGCCTCTGGGCTGGAGATTTCGGTCAGGGCCTCGAATGGGGCCACAACGAGGAACCCCAGTACGCCGGCCTCGGCACCTACTCCCAGAACAATGCCGAGCAACTCGAATGGATGCTGGATGTCGCCAAGACGAACGGCGTCTATTACCAGATCTGCTTCGACTCCTTTACCGCCTGGAACCACGACACCTTTGCGAGCTGGGACATCAACCCGTTCAACAACGACAACGGCGGACCGCTCGGGGCGCCCATCGGCGTCTTCACCGATGCCACGACAAAGGAGTATTTCAAGAAGCGCTACCGCTACTACGTGGCCCGTTACGCCTGGCATCCCAACGTGCTGGCCTGGGAGTTCTGGAACGAGGCCGATGCCATCGGTTCCGGCGGTCCCTGGAGTCAGACTTACCACACGAATCGTCAGGTCGCCGCCGACTGGCACGAGGAAATGGGCGCGTACATCAAGTCTATCGATCCCTACGATCACCTGATCACCACGTCATACGTCTACCCGTTCCAAGACCAGGATCTCTATCCGGAAATCTGGAACCTGCCTGAGATGGACGTGGTCAACCTGCATCAGTATGACATCAACGTACCCGTCAGCCACGTTGACATGATTGTGGCCGCACGGCAGTTCAACAAGCCAAGCATTTTCGGCGAGGGGAATCAATTCGCGAACAGTGGGGATCAGGAGAGCCTGGATCCCGGCGGCATTACCGTCCACAACCAGAACTGGGCGGGTGTCGTCTCCGAGGGCGGTACCGTCATGTCCTGGTGGTGGGGCGGGTACATCCACGACAATAACCTTTACTACCGGTGGGACGGCGTTGTCGGCTTCACCCAGGGTGAAGACTGGGCCCCGCTGGACTTTGATCCGGTGACTGTCACCAAGCTGACCGGCCCGAGCAACATGACCTTCTATGGCTCGGCCACGAACGATCACGCCATCGTCTGGGTCCACAACCAGTCCGGCGGACAGGTCTATAACCTCAGCTTCGATCTCCCCCAGGTCACGGTGAATTCCGTCGAGGCCGAGTGGTGGAACACGGGCAACGGCACCGTCATCCAGACCGATACCGTGACCCGCCAGAACGGCATCCTGACGTTCAGTTCGCCGCCGGTCGCCAACGACATCGCCCTCAAGGTCAAGCCTTCCGTTCCTCAACCCACGATCGGGCTGTCCGTCGCCACACTGACGCCCAGCGCGGAGGAAGGCAATAACGCTTCAGCCGAGTCGTTCACGATTCAGAATACCGGCAGTGTGACGCTGAATTACACGCTCAGCGATGACGCGAGTTGGTTGAGCCTGAGTCCCACGAGCGGCTCGAGCACCGGCGAGGCCGACACCATCAACGTCACCTACGCGACGTCGGGGCTGTCCGCGGGGACGTACTACGCCACCATCACCGCGACCGACTCGGCGGCGACGAACAACCCGCAGACCATCGCCGTCACGCTGACGATCACGCCTGTGGGCGGTATCGCGCTGACCAACGGTGACTTCTCCAACGGACTGACCGGTTGGACGCAATGGACCGAGCGCGGCAGCATCAGCTTCGCGAATAACGCCGGGCGAGGCCATGTCAGCGGGAATAACATCAACGGCGGACTGTGGCAGCAGTTCAGCACCGGCGGCACCGGTACGCCGATCGACATCACCGGCTGGTGGGAGTCGAACCCGACCACCGCCAACAACCAGTGGGCGGAGGTGCTCGTCATCAACGGCAGCCGAACCCCGGTGAACGGGCAGGACGTCAACGACGGCCAGTCCGATGTCGTCATGATCTACAAGAACGACACGTGGGCAACGCCCGGCGGGTGGTCCGGCAGCATGGATCAGACCGCGCCGGTGGCGAACGTCGGCACGTTCACCGCCGACGGCAGCGTGGCCACGATCATTCTCAAGGTCGGCAACGCCGGCGGCAGTACCAACGGCGCCCTGTTCGACAACCTTTCCCTGGTGGCCGGGACGCCGCAGTCCCCGACGATCGCCCTGAACACGTCGTCGCTTTCGCCCTCGACCGACGAGGGCAGCAGCCCCGCAAATGACACGTTCACCGTGTCCAACAGCGGCGGCGGCACGCTGAGCTACAGCGTCAGCGACGATCAATCCTGGATGAGCGTCAGCCCGACGACCGGCACAAGTACCGGCGAAGCCGACACCATCACGGTGAGTTACTCCGCCGGGGCGCTCGCGCCGGGTACCTACAACGGGACGATCACCGTGTCGGATTCGGCCGCGACGAACAACCCGCAGACCATCGCGGTCGCGCTGACGGTCAACGCGCTGCCTGCCACGATCACGCTGAACACGTCGTCGTTGTCGCCCTCGACCGATGAGGGCAGCAGCCCCGCGAATGACACGTTCACCGTGCAGAACACGGGAGGAAGCACGCCGCTCTACTACATGGTGGCCGATGACGCCTCCTGGCTGAGTGTCAGTCCGGCCACCGGCGACAGCACGGGCGAGGCCGACACCATCACGGTGAGCTACGCGACCGGCTCGCTCTCCGCCGGGACGCACAACGCCACGATCACCGTCTCGGATCCGAATGCGACCAACAATCCGCAGACGATTGCCGTGACGTTGACCGTGAATGCGACTGGTGGAACGACCGTGGCGGAGGACTTCGAAACCATGCCGAGCTGGTCGTCGAGCTACGATGCCGGCTGGGGCAGCGCCGCCAACTGGTACATCGTCTCCGGTGGCCAGTCGGGGGATGCCCTCGAGGTCTCACGCGGCTCACAGGGATCCTCGGCGAAGGTGAAGACGTACACGATCGACGCCAACACCGACTACACCATCTCGGTCTACATCCGCTGCCCAAGCTTCGGCGGCGTCTACTGGGCCGAGTGCGCGTACAAGCTCGGCTCCCATACCGCCTCGGACTTCGACAACAATGGCGGCTCGTGGACCATGATCAAGAAGTTCGACAGTGGAGCCAACGGCAACGGCGACGTATGGACGCAGTATTCGCTCAACTTCAACAGCGGATCGAATACACAGATCAGCGTCGGGCACAAGCTCGGCTCCTCCGGTGGAGGCGGACCGGCGGTTCGTTGGGATACGCTCCGAATCGAGTGATCTGATGGGAGTGGATCCGCTGACCTTCATCAAACCGACGAGCCCGGCCTCTTGAACAAAGGCCGGGCTCGTTGTCTTGGATTATCTGCGAAATCAAAGGGTTTCCAGACGCGCACGCACGATGAAATCATTCAATGCGGGCAAGGCGGAATCCTTATCGGGGAGCGCGCTGCTCTCCCGTGCATCTTCCAGTTCCCGTATGAGTCTCTCGAACATGCTCTGATGAAACTCGAGATCCACGTTCGTCAGACGCAGGGCCTCGCTTCCGGAGATCTTCGCGTCTATCAGGTCATCGATGATTGAGAGTCGGAATTCGTCATTCAGATGACGCAGGTTCGCTTCGATTCGGCCGGTACGCATCAAGTGAATTCCCGTGAGAAGCACGCGATACACATAGAGCAGTGGCTTGACCCGAGGTGGTGATTCCTTGGCGAACAATTTCCATTGAGATTGCGAGAACCCGAGATAGTGATTGGCGTGAGTCTTGGTGATGCATTGCTTACCCAGATGCTTGAGTTCGTCATGGAGCAGAGTCGAGTGGACGACCAGCGGCGAGTAAAGCTGTTCAAGTACATAGCCGTTGGGCTTCAGCATGAGGCGAGCGAACTTGGCAAGATCATGAGTCACCAGATCCAGTTCGATCCCGTCGTGATCGCCGGATCTTTCAATGGTCTCCTGTGAGCCCGTCAATCCGAGCACTTCGCGAGCAGGGAGTACATGGACGCCCCGCAGATCATAGTCGGAATCTTCAGAATGGAATCCATAGAGATGGGCTCCGCTTATCGTCGCAAAGACCAGGGGATACGAAGCTTGATCCACATGGCGCTGTAATAACTTTCGCGCAGATGGAGGAAACATCGACAAGGCATCCGACATGATGGGTCCCAGTAAGAATGTCAGGAAGAGGCAACCAAGTGTACGAAAATCGTAGCTCGTGGTTCAGGCTTGGGCAACCATGCTCGACCGCGCTCGGACGAGATAGTCATTGATGCGTCGGTAGTCAGGGCGATCCGGTAGAGGCGTCGACTCAACGGCCTCGTCGAACTCAGCGTGAAGCTTCAATCGCCAAGCGTTCACTTCATCCCACGACATAGCTTCATCCCGGATTGCCAGGAGGCGATCTCGATGGGCTTCGACGCGTACCGGCACGGTTCCCTCCCTGAGCAAATGAATGCCTGAGAGCAGCAGCCGAATCAGGTGCATGGCATGCTTGGGCTTGACGCGACCGGCGTTTCTCATGTCACGGTTCATCTTCTTGAATTGTGAGAGGACGTAGCCGTTATATGTCGCGTAGACCAATTTTGAGAGAAACGCCTCCTTCATATCCAAGAGTTCACGGGCAATGGGCTGGACGTCTTCGACGAGGGGGGAGTAGATACTCTCGAGAATGTTCGGATTGGCCTTCAATGCGAGCACGAGAAACTTCTGGAGTTCCCAATAGCATTCCTGAGTCGCGTGGTTTTCCAGTTGTTGCGGTACGCCGTGCAGCGACCAATGCAGCTCCGCAGGGGGAAGATAGATGCCGCGACGATCCGTGTCACTTTCCTCGTGCTCCAAGCCGTAGGCCCGTGATCCTACGATGCAACGGTAGATCACGTATCTCTCGAGGTCGTATTCGAGCAGTGCCCCCCGACTTGCCATCCGAATACCTTCTGACTGGTGTTGACTGAGCACTTCGATCTCACGCCTTCTAACGGTGGACTCCGTACCATTTACGAATCGGACGCGATACGCGTGATCTGGATCACTGGGAGTTTCCACGATGATGCCAACGATCCCGGCGGGGCTGCTCTGCCCACCCCCGATCGGTTGGGTGTCCACTTTCGTGATAATTCGTGTGCCTGCGGCAAGTATGGCGCGCGGATTGACATGAGATGCAGCCACGGAGCGTCTCCAAGAGATTCAATGAACGAGCCCGGCCATTGTAACAAAGGCCGGGCTCGTTTTGTGCGGTTGATATGTTTCGCCCGCGATCAGGGCGTGTTGAGGAA
Organism: uncultured Planctomycetales bacterium; assembly: GCA_964618455.1. Classification (GTDB taxonomy): domain Bacteria; phylum Planctomycetota; class Phycisphaerae; order UBA1845; family PWPN01; genus CAZUAQ01. The sequence goes on from CAZUAQ010000024.1 coordinate 54,922, forward strand.
AAAGTGAACCGGGCTGTTCAGTCCCGTGTTGACGCCTTGAAGCGTTCGATCCGGGGCCACCGTCCCCGACAGCGCGGCGAACCCCTCGAAATCAAACACCGCGTTCGCCGTCTGATCCAGCAACAGGCCGTGGCCCAGCGGGTCGATGATCAGGTCCGCCAGGCTCGACGCACCCGGGATCGTGATGGTTACGCTCGAGTTCGCAAGGCTGTTGAGCGTCGAGGCGTTATCGAACCGGTAAACCTGCCCTCCGGTACGATCGGCCACGAACATCTCGTCATCGGCGGTCACCACCACGGCGCTGATGTAGCCGAAGCTCGTGCTCTCGATGGTGCGATCGGGGGCCACGACGCCGTTCAGCGTGGACGCGTTCGCGAACACCAGGATCGAGTTGCTGGTGTCATCGACGACATACAGTTCATCCGTATCCGCCAGGAAGAGATCCACCGGATTCAACGTTGAGAACGTGGAGACCCGGATGTCCTGCGCGGGGACGATGTCCCCACTGAAAGCAGGAGTCGAGGCGAAGGCGAAGACGTGAATGGAGGCGTTACCGCCATCACCCACGAAAAGCTGATCCGTACCCGGGTCATACTCGAGCGACACCGGCGTGCCCATGAGCGTGTTGCTGCCCTGGACCGTACGGTTCGGGGCGATGTCCCCGGAGATATTGGCGACCGTATCGGCATTGGAATACACCGTGATCGACGGCGTGAGCGGCGTTCCCAGGTTCAACACAACCAACTCATCAGCGCTGTTCACGACGATGGCCTGCGGCGAGCTCAAACCCGTCGTCGCGCCGGTCAACTGCGCGTCGGGAATCACGTCGCCGTCGATGTCGGCGTACTCGTCAAGATCGTGCGCAATGACGCTGGTATCCGTGGAGCTGACGATGAACAGTTGAGATCCCAGCGTCACGGTAACGGTTACCGTGTCGGTATCGGTCGCGTCGGCATCGTCCGTGACCGTGAGTTCGAACGTCAGTGTTTCCACGCTCACCGGAGCGGTAAACACTGGCGTGGCGGTGTCGGCGTTCTGCAGCGTGACGTTCGTGCCGGCGGTCTGCGTCCAGGCATAAGTCAGCGGCATGCCTTCGGGATCGGAACTGCCGGATCCGTCGAGGTTCACCGCGGCGCCCACCGCCACCGTCTGGTTCGTGCCCGCCTCGGCGATGGGGGCCTCGTTCGTCGGGTCGGGATCGGGATCCGGATCGGGGTCCGTGTCACCCGGATCGTCTTCCAGCGGCGGTTCCACGATCGTGAAGCTCTCGGTCATCGAGGTAGGAATATAGATTCCGGAACACCCCTGGTTCAGAAACAGATCTGCGTCCAATGTCAATGTATACGTGTAATCGCCGGCAGGGAGCGGTCCACCTTCATGGAGATTTACCGCTCTCGCAGGGTAAGCTCCTCCAACGCCATTGATGGATTGGCTGTCGTCCCACGCAGGCCACTCGCGTTCATAGACCAAGTCGCCGTTGGCATCGCGCACTTCGAAGGATTCGGTGATCTGTTCCAGAATGTCGACAGCTTCGTTTTCGTCGCCGGTGGAATACCTGCGCGAGAACTGGAGAACGGCATCCACGGTCGTCTGCGGATCCGGGGAAAGCAGGGTGCCAAGAAACTCCGTTTCGCTGCACGCGCCTCCCGGCGTCACCTCCGTCAGTTCGGGACAGCCCGCTGTTAGCGGAATCATTGCACACAGGGCGGGGATGACAAGAGCACGTAGGGTGAACACGCGAGATGCCATGACGGCCTCCTGACTGGGAAGATGGATTTCGTTGGGCCCGAGTTCATTCGAGTGGGACAGGCGCTTCATGGTACTCCGCTCCGATGCTGCAAAGCAATATCGTATCACCTGTATATTGGTGCCCTGGCGGGAGAATCTGTCGTTTGCGCGGGGGCATCCCACTTCAGGTAAACCATGAAAAAAGGGCGTTCAACCGTGATGATCGAACGCCCCGCGGGGTTTCAAGTTTTTTGAAGAGCCGGCCCTGATCAGCCGCCGGAGCTCGATGCCCCGGTGACCGCCACCTCGGACGGCGCGTTCTCGCCCAGCGGCCACTGCTGGCCCGTCTCCAGCCGGACACGCATCAGCAGCAACGCCGTTTCGAGTTGAGGATCGATCTCGGGATAATTGTTGTCGTCATCGCGGATCACCCAATCCTCGTCCTCGCCCAGATCCTCGGGTTTCGCCTCCTTGCTGATTGTCGTCTCGGTGGCGGTTTCCTTCTCGGGCTCTTCGTCCTTGGTTTCCTCGTCGTCACGATTCCGGCCGGACACGATGTTGTCCAGGACCTCGTCCGAGAGCGAATCCTGACCTTTGCCCTTGAGGATGTCATTCTTCAAACGAGCTTCGTTGCCTTTGCGCTCCTCCTTGATGACGAGAGGCACTTCCACGTTCGGATCAACGCCCCAGATCTCCGCCTCTTCTTCGCGGTGGAGCGAGCGCCCGTTGGGCAGGTAATACCGCGCCGTCGTCAGCTTGAGCCGCGCGATGCCCGAGTTGTTCAGGAAGAGGACCTGTTGCACGCTGCCTTTGCCGAAGGAACGCTCCCCGACGATGAGCGCCCGGCCATGCACCTGCAAAGCCCCGGCCACAATCTCCGATGCACTGGCGCTGACTTCATTAATCAGCACGATCATGGGGAAATCCAGATAGCTGCCTTCCCGCGTGGAGGACATCTCCGACACGCGGCCTTCGCGATCGCGCGTCGACACGATGTTCTGTTTCTCTTCGAGGAACATGTCCGCCACTTCGATGGCGGCACGCAAAGGGCCGCCCGGGTTGGCGCGGAGATCGAAGATCAAGCCGCGCATGCCCTCACCTTCGAGTTGCCCGATGATGTCGCGCATCTCGTCGATGCTGTTGTCCGTGAAGTTCGTGAGGCGGAGATAACCGATCTTTTCCTTCGGATCGATCATGAACTTCCAGCGTCCATCCTCATCGCGCTGGTGGCCCTTGACGGTGAAGATCGTGATCTCCTGACGTTCCAGCGTGACGTCGAAGGGATTCGGCACCCCCAGCCGCTGAATCGTGAGCGTGACCGTCGTGCCGGGCGGACCCGTGATCTCGCGCACGGCATCCATGATGCGATACTTCTTCGCCGACTTGCCGTTGATCTTGGTGATCTCGTCGCCCGGCTGGATTCCTGCCCGGTAAGCGGGCGTGTCCTCCAGCGGCGTTACCACGCGAATCGGCTTGCCCAGTTCCTTGCGAATCGAGATGCCCACCCCGCTGAATCGGCCCTGGGTATGCTTGTTGAACTCCATCCGCTCCGCCGGCCAGATCATGTCCGTGAACTCGTCCAACGGGGCCATGGAGCCATGCGTGAATTCGTAGATCAGCACGTTCTGCGGGAGCATGCCCGTCTCGTCGTTGATCGTCAGTACGCGGTTGAAGTACGCGATCAGGTCCGACACGGTCATCTGCTCGCGGGCCTTGGCCTGCTGCAGTTTGGCTTCGACGCGGCTGCGGAAGGATTCCACCTCGTCTTCGTCCGACAGCGAGGGGAACACGCGCTCCATGCCCGGCTCGTCGATGAAGCGCAGCACCTGCTCCAGGGCGGCGATCGTCAACTCCTTGAAGTCGGGCTCGCGGATGTAGTCGTTGTGGACTTTGCGAAGCGCGTCCCGCGTCATCCGCGGCACGATGTGAACCACGTTCGATTCCCAGTCCGGCGCGAGTAAATCCTCATCCGCCTTCTCGTCGTCCTCGTTCTCCGAGGGGATGTAAGTCAGGTCGATGCGGATGTGTTCCTGGCATCGTTCCAGGGCTTGGCGGTAAGACTTCTCCAGGTAGAACATGTCGTTCAACTGGGCGTAGATCCCCGCCGCCTTGTACCATTCGCCCTCGGATTCGTACTTGCGGGCCAGATCGACCACACCCTCGACGGCCTCCTGGACCCACGGCTCCTGGCGGAACTTTTCCTTGTCGAAGCAGTAGTTGTACGCGAGGTCGCAATCCAGGATGGCCTGACGCCATCGGCCGGCGGCGATGTCTTCCTTCGCCCACTGAACGTACTTGTCGTAATCGGCCTGGATGCGGGAGCGACGTGCTTCCTGGAACTCTTCAAAACTCTCCAGCCACTGCTTGACCTTGGCGACACTGGCATCATCGACATTCCTGGCCACCTCCAGGATCAAGGACGTGGCCTGATCCAGTTTGCCCGTCCCCAGAAGCGTGAGGCCTTCCGACCAGCGCTTCGATTCGGCTTGAGACAAAGTCAGTTGGGAAGGCGAGGAACTCTCGGCCGCGATCACGCCGGATGTCAGGATCATCGAAAACCACAGCGCACATCCCGACATCCCGAACTTCTTGAAGAAACTCATGAGGACTCCATTTCTGCTGTCATTCAAGACGGCCCGTGTCGCTCACACAGGCGGTGGGGTCATGAACATGTCGGCCCGAGGACAGGTGTGCACGAGACCCTGCCTGCCGCCTGTAGCCGAGCTGGACTTGCCCGGCGAATGAAGCGGAGGAATACGGATGCGCACAGCATCAACACGGCGAGGCCCGACGACGTTCAGACAGCCGATTATATATACGCCCGGATGCACGGCCAAGGTGCGGGATGCCCACGGGTAAGTTCATTCCTGACAACGATCAATCACCATTCCTGCTTCACGGGTACAGCGGCCGGCGAATTCGACCCTGACGCGATCGAAAGAGGCGTTCGACGTTGCTCCCCGCGGTCCGCAAGCGATGACCCGCGCAAGCCGACATTCCATTTCCACATCGGCCAATCCTCATGCCGACCCGATCTACAAAATTCACGGCAGGAGATCATCCAACGCGACATGCGGGAAAGCGTCATCTTTGAATGCAACACATCGGCACGAAGCAGAAGAACCTCCGTTAAGCTCGCGCGTATGAATCAATGCAGCCAACGCGATTGGTGTGACACTGGATATGAAAAAAACCGTCTCCGCAGGAACCCCAAGATAACTTTCGATGTATAAGAAAGTTAAAGGTGAGCCCCCAGGCGTTGCGACGGAATTCCATCGCCTTCCGGCAGGCTTTACCCGGTATTGATTCGCCTTCATCGATTTGCTAGGATGTGGCTCTTATGGCACGGTCAACGGCTTCCAGAACATCAAGAACGCGGTCCGCACGCTCGAAAATCCCCACTCGGATCCGGACCTATAAAACAGCACTGAATTTCCTCAATGCTCACACGAATTACGAGCTGATGACCCGGATCGGTTACAACAGCACGAATTTCAACCTGTCGCGTATGAATCGGCTCCTGGCGGGGGTGGGCAATCCGCATCGGCAGTTCAAATCCGTGCATATCGCCGGTACGAAGGGCAAGGGCTCCACGGCGGCGATGCTCTCGGCCATGCTGGTCAATGCGGGACTCAAGGTGGGTCTCTACACCTCTCCGCATCTCGTGGACATCCGCGAGCGGATCCAGGTCGATGAGCAGTGGATCTCCGAGGCGGAGATGACCCAGCACATGGCCAAGATCGCCCCGGTGGTCAAGAAACTGGCCAAGGACGAGCCGACCTTCTTCGAGATCATGACGGCCATCAGCTTCATGCACTTCGCGGAGAACGAAGTGGACGTGGCGGTGGTCGAGGCGGGGCTGGGCGGCCGATTGGACTCGACGAACGTGCTCAAGCCGGAAGTCACCGCCATCACCAGCATCAGCCTTGATCACGTCACGCAGCTCGGGAACACGATCGAGAAGATCGCCGAGGAGAAGGCGGGGATTTTCAAGCTGAACACCCCGGCGGTCAGTGTTCCACAGCCGGCGGGAGTGAAGAAGGTCCTCAAGGAAGCGGCGGAGAAGACCAAGTCGCCCATCCGGTTCACCGGCAAGGAGATCGAGTTCAGCTTCCGGTTTGAATCCTCGCGCCCGCTCGGCCCGCACACCCGGGTCAGCCTGATTTCCGGGAACACGCGGTTCGAGCACCTGGCGGTTCCGCTCCTGGGTGATCACCAGGCGATGAACTGCGGATTGGCGTTGAGCATCGTGGCGATCCTGAAGGAGCGCGGTTTCGAGATCGACAACCAGCTCGCCATCGAGGGCCTGGCCAAGGCCAAGCTGCCCGGCCGGATGGAGATGCTCCACGACAACCCGCGGATCCTGGTGGACGGGGCCCACAATGCCGCCAGCGTGGAAGCGTTGATGCGGGCCATCGGCCAGAACATCCCTTACGACTCGATGGTGGTGATCTTCGCCTGCCGCGCCGACAAGGACATCAGCGGTATGCTGGATCATCTGCAACTCGGCGCCGACAAGATCATCTTCGTTGAGGCCGGTTCGCCGCGCTCGGCGGACCCGAAGGAACTGGCGGCGGAGTACATGGAGCGCAGCGGGAAGATGTCGCAGGTGGCGTCGTCGTTCGAGGAAGCACTGGAAATCGCCGAAAGGGCGGTGACGCGCGAGGATCTCATCTGCGTGACCGGCTCGTTCTACCTCGTCGGCACCGCCAAGTCCGTCGTCGCCAAGCGCTACGCCGCCGACGAAACCACGCCCGAAGAAGTCGCCTCGGTCTGACAGTCGAGTGCGTAGTCAATCACACATATTCACGATGATCGCTATGTCTGGATTCGCTCTTAGCGGTTCGCATGTCGGGAGGCTGTCTGCCTAGCGGCCCGCTTCGACCAGGGGCGTGGATTCATTGTCTTGATCGGCAGTCGTCGACTTGCCCGGGTCTTGCGCATTGGTGGGGGCGGAGGTCGCGTCGGTGTGGATCATGTTCTCCGCCTTCGGTGAACCGGGTGTCATTTCACGCGCCTTCTCGCACAAATCCTCGTAACGCATTTCGAAGGCATCGACGATCACGGGGTCGAAGTGCGTCCCCTTGTCACGGACGATCATGGAGTGGGCGATCTGGTACGAGAACGCCTTCTTGTACGCCCGCGCGGAGATGAGCGCATCGAAGACATCGGCCACGGCCACGATGCGTGCCGACAGCGGGATGTCCAGCCCGGAGAGCCCGTCGGGATAGCCCGTGCCGTCGAACCGCTCATGATGGCTTCGGGCGATCTCGACCGCCATCTTCAGAAAGCTTCCGCCGCGAGACAGCATGGCGGGCTCCTGAAGCGTTTCGGCGCCGATGAGCGTGTGATGCTGCATGATCTCGAACTCTTCGGGAGACAATCGCCCGGGTTTGAGGAGGATCGAGTCCGGCAGGCCGACCTTACCGATGTCGTGCAGCGGGCTGGAGCGATAGAGCGCCTGCTTGAAGTCGGGCGTGATCTGCTCGGCATAAGGCCCGCCCGACTGAGCGAGTTGGTCGGCGAGGATCATGGAGAATTCGCGCATCCGTTCGAGATGTTCACCGGTCTCGGGGTCGCGCGATTCGGCCAGTCGGGCCAGGGCGAAGACGGTGATGTCGCGGATCTCCACCGCCTCGGCGGTCCGCTCGGCCACGAGATGCTCGAGCTCGGCATTGTCGCCCTTGAGCATGCTGTGCGCCTCGGCGAGTTGAGACAGCGCGCCGCGCAGCCGGAACTGCACGTTGACCCGGGCGAGCAGTTCGTCCTGGTTGAACGGCTTGATGACGTAATCGTCGGCGCCGGCATCGAAGCCGCGGAGCCGTTCCTGCGGCGAGGCCTTGGCGGAGACAAGCATGACCTGGGGCGATGCCTGCCCGTACTGCTCCTTGATCCGCTTACATGTGTAGTAGCCGTCGATGCCGGGCATCATGATGTCGAGCAGCACGAGATCCGGATTGAAGATCTCGCACTTGCGAAGGCACTCCTCGCCGGAGCGTGCCTCGTCGCAGGCGTAGTGATCGCTCATGATCTTCGAGAGAATCATGACGTTGAGTTCATCGTCGTCGACGATCAAGACCTTTCCGGGTTCATCGTTCATCCATCACATCCTTTCCGGTCAACGTCGGCAGGGGTTTACGCGGAGGGCGCGGCCGCGAGGAGTTCGTCTTCCCGGCGCTGTTCGGATTCGAGAATCCGATCGAGCTGGATCGGGATCTCGAACGTAAAGCATGCGCCGCCATCGTCATTGTTGGAGGCCCAGATGCGGCCCTCGTGCGCCTGGATGATCTCGTTACAGATCGAGAGGCCCAGTCCGGTACCGCCGGAATTCGATCGCGTTTTGCTGGATTGGATGAACTTGTCGAACACCGAGGTCAGTTCTTCCTTGGGAATGCCGACTCCCTGGTCCTTGACGTAGACCTGCGCGAAGTTGCCGCCATGCTTCATGCCGACGCTGATGACGCCCTCCGGTGGCGAGAACTTGATGGCGTTGCTGATCAGGTTGCGGATGACCTGCATGAGCTTGTCGGAATCCGCCACGACGTTCACTTCGGGCGGCGCTTCGACCAGCGTGAACCGGACACCGCGCTCCGACAGGTACGACGTGAATTCGCTGTGGACGCAGTACATGACCGTCTTGAGGTCGATCTTCTGGAAATCAAACTGCATCTTTCCGGATTCGAGCTTGGCGAGATCCAGCAGGTCGTTCAGAAGCGTGAGCAGGCGCTCCCCGCTCATTTTGATCTTCGCGAAGTAGTCAGCCAGTTTTTCGCGCGCCGCTTCGGAGGCCTCGCGGATGCCGAAGTCCGCAAAGCTGAGGATGCCGTGCATCGGCGTCCGCATTTCGTGGCTCATGTTCGCGAGGAACACGCTCTTGGATTCGTTCGCCTGCTGGGCATGTTCCCAGGCATGCTGGAGTTCGCTTTCCTTCCGCTGAAGCTCGCTCAGGCTGGTCTTCGAATCCTCCAGCGCCTGCATGACCTGGTTGTACTTGTCAGCGATCTGGCCGACCTCGGTGAACGGCTCGACGGGCACCCGCAGTGAGAGATCGTGCGAGCGCGCCTGGGCTTCCATGATGGTGACAAGGTCGATCAGTTCCGTACTGGCATTGTGTTCGGCCACGTTGAGCCCCATGCGCTCGTGTTCGCGATCCACACGCAAGGGGAATTTTCGGTTGATGATGAACAGGATGACGTAGGTCACACCGAACGCGACCAATCCACAGGAAAGCACGCCGGCGAGCTGCACCAGGAACTGGTGGGTCCGGGTGAGCCCGGTCCCGAGGATGGCGGGATCGCCGAACAGGGCGACGGCCAGCGTGCCCCAAACGCCGGCGGCGAGATGCACCGGGATGGCGGAGACGGCGTCATCGATACGGTAACGCACCAGCAGGCGGTCGACGGCCAGCATGATCAATCCGCCGACGGCTCCGATCAGGGCCGCCTCGAACGACGAGACAGCATGGCAGTTGGCGGTGATGGCCACGAGCCCGGCGAGCGTGCCGTTCATGGCGTGGCTGACGTCGGGATAGCCGTGCAGCTTCCAGCCGACGAGCAGGGCGGCTCCCATGCCCGTGGACGCGGCAAGCACCGTGTTGGCGAGAATGCCGGGTACATCGGCGTTCATGCTGAGCGTGCTGCCGCCATTGAAGCCAAGCCACCCGAACCAGAGGATCAGCACACCGAGAATCGCAAGCGGCAGGTTACTCCCGGTGACGTGCTGCACCTTCCCGTCCTTGCTGAAGCAGCCTTCCCGTGCCCCGACGATAAACAGCACCGCCAGCGCCGCCCACCCGCCGACGCTGTGCACCACGGTGGACCCGGCGAAATCGACGAAGCCCATTTTCGCCAGCCAGCCGGACTCGCCGACGAACGCACCACCCCAGGCCCAGTGGCCGAACACGGGGTAGACGAGCCCGGAGATGAGCGCACTGATGACGAGATAGCTGAAGAAGCGCATGCGTTCCGCCACGGCACCGGAGATGATCGTCACGGCGGTGCCGCAGAACATCACCTGAAACAGGAAGAAGGCGGAGAGGTAGGTGTGGTCGTGATCGAAGGGGACGAAGAAGAGGCTGTGGCCGATCCACCCGCCGGTCGTCGTTCCGAACATCAGCGCGAACCCGAACGCCCAGAAGATGACGACGGACATGCCGAAGTCGTTGAGATTCTTGATGGCGACGTTGATCGAGTTTTTGCTGCGCGTCAGCCCCGCCTCGAGACAGAGGAAGCCCGCCTGCATCGACAGCACCAGTCCGGCGGAGACGACGATCCAAAGAATGTCCGTGTAGTTCTCGTTCATATAGCCACTCACATTAGAAGGGGGAGCGCCCAGCCGTGATCCGATAACAGCGCCCGGAATCCCCCCGAGGCGACGTATTCGCTTTCCCCTCTTCGGATGCCGGGAGAACGGGGATTAGATACGTGCGTCCGGGATGGGAGAAAGTCCACGATTGGCAGTCTGCGGTGCACGATTCGTGGGCAACTGGAGATTGGGCGTGCCGCCATATGCGGCGAGCCGCCTAAGAAGGATGCTGTCAACAGTCGGTTGCTCAATGAGTCAGTGACTCACCCCTTGATGCCGGTGGTGGCGATGCCCTTGATGAAGGTCTTCTGCGTGAAGAAGAAGAGCACGATGATGGGCAGGCAGATGAGCGTGCTCATGGCCATGAGGCTCGACCAGTCCACGCCGCCGTGCGACGACTGGAACTGCTGCAGGCCGAGTGACAGCGTGTACGTGCTTTCGCGCGTGAGAAAGAGCAGCGGGCCCATGAAGTCGTTCCACGAAAAGAGGAAGTGAAACAGGGCGACCACCGCCAGCGCCGGCTTGCTCAGAGGCAGGATGATCCTCCAATAGATGCCGAACTCGCTGCAGCCGTCGATGCGGGCGGCCTCCGACAGATCGCGCGGGATGGTCAGGAAGAACTGGCGCAGCAGGAAGATGTTGAACCCGGTCCCGAAGGCCATCGGCGCCCAGAGCGGCAGCAGCGTGCCGATCCAGCCGAACGTCTTGAACAACGTGTACAGCGGCACCATCAGTACGGGGAAGGGAACCATCATCGTCGCCAGCGTGATGGCGAAAAGCACGCCGCGCCCGCGCCATGGAATTCGCGCGAGGCTGTATGCCACCAGCGAGGAACTCAGTACCGTTCCCGCCACGCCCAGGATGCAGACCACAAGTGTGTTGCGCAGGTACACCCAGAACATCGAGACCTGGTACTCACGATCCAGGAACGGAATGTAGACCGTGGCGATGCCCATCTTCTTCATGGCGGTGGTGTAGTTTTCCCAGAAGAAGCGCGTTTCGGCATCGATGCGGTCCGGCGGCAGGTAGTCCCATTCCGCCTCGGTGCTCGTATCTTCGCGGCGTCGCTCGACGTAGTACCATCCCGCCTCGGCGCGATAGAGCAACTCGGCATCCAGCCAGGTATCGATCCCGGCGACGTTGATGCGGACCTGGCTGTCGGCTTCGCGATAGTCCTCGGGTTGCACGCGGAGCTTATGACCCACGCGCGGCGGTTCGAGGATCCGCACGATCAGCATCGGCGCGTCGAGAGCGTCTCCGCGGATGACGTGGACGGTCTGCGTCTCACCCTGTGGGCCTTCTTCTTGAATGGTGTAATCGATGGGCAGCCACTGCGGCGGAATGCGCACCGTCTGCTCGTTCGGCTTCAGCGACGTGCTCACCAGCCACAGGAAGGGGAAGAGAAACAGAAAGCTCCCGACCAGCAGCAGCACGATCGCCAGGATTCGGCCATAGACGGTTTTCGGTTCCATCGTTCCGAATGTCCCTCAGATACGCACACACTTTCTCAGGTGGCAGTCAGCACGCTGCGCCCCGCCAGCTTGTGCGCGATCAGTGTCAGCACCACGATGATCATGAACAGAATCCACGCCATCGCGCAGCCGTAACCCATCTTCAAGTACTCGAACGCCTGGGCCCAAAGGTATAGTGCGTAGAAAAGTGTGGACTGCGCCGGGTTACCGGCGGTGCCGCCCTGCGGGCCTCCACCCATGATGTACGCGGGCGTAAAGATCTGCAGCACCGCGATCAGGCCCATGATCAGCGTGAAGTAGATCACCGGCGAAAGGGCGGGCAGCGTGACGTGAAAGAGCTTCCGCCACCAGCCCGCGCCGTCGATTTCGGCGGCCTCGTACAGTTCCTCGGGAACATCCTGCAGCCCGGCGAGATAGATCACCATCGTGCCGCCGATACCCCAGATGCTCATGATCGCCAGTGCCGGTTTCGCCCAGTTCGGATCGCCGAGCCACGTGGGCGGCGACAAGGTGAAGAAACTCACCTCGGAAAGCAAGGTTGATCTCCCCCCGAGCGCCGTTCCGACATTGTTGAATAAATCTCCCGTCAGTAAACCGACGATGTAACGGGCAAGCCCATTGACGACGAACTCGATCGGTTCAAGAAGAAACGAAAGCCCGTAGTTCAGGATGCCGGCATCGCCGTTGAACACCCACATCCACAGCATGGCCGACGCCACCGCCGGGACGAGGCACGGCATGTAGAAGATCGCCCGGTAGAAGGCCATCCCGCGCACGCCGCTGTTGAGCAAGAGCGCCAGGAACAAAGCCGTCACCAGGCCGGCGGGCAGGGTCAGCACACCGAAGACGAGTGTATTGGCCAGAGACTTGTAGAACAGGCTGTCCTGGAAGAGTTCGCGGTAATTCTGAAGGCCGACCCAGATCGGCGGCTGAAGTGTGGAGTAATCGCAGAAGCTGAGATAGATCGACGAGACGATCGGGTACGCCATGAACAGCGTCAGGCCGACCAGCCAGGGCGATGCGAAGAGCAGCCCGTTGCGAAGATGGCGCACTTGCTCCCGTGTCAAACGATTTCCTCCGCCGGGACACGCGAGATGTGAGCCGTGTCCGCTTACTTCTGTCCGCGCAGCGCCAGCGACGCCTTGTGCCGAGCATACTCGCGACTCATCCGCGCCTGCAATTGATCGAGCACCTTCTGGGCCGTGATGGGTTCCCCGGTCTGCGGATCGATTTCCAGCAGCCGCATCTTTTCCACCGCCGCGGCGATGCCGGTGTTGTACTGGCTCCAGATACCGATACGCGGTGGGGCGATGATGTTCTCATATTGCGACATGCGGCGGAACAGGCGAATCTCCGGGTTGGGATGCTCCTCGAAGAAGCGCTCACTCAACTCCGCCACCGGGGAGTACTTCTTGTGCCCGAGGTTCAGCTTCTCCATGCTGTCCCGTTGGATGGCGAACTTGATGAACTCCCACGCCGCCTCTTCGCGATGCTTGGGCAGTCCGCGCGGGATCAGCAGAATGTCCTGCTGTGCGACGCAGAATTCCTCGGGGCCGTCGGGCGTTTGGGGCCACGGCGCCGCGCCCCAATCCATGCCCGGCGCGTACTGCGTGATGTAGTTGTACATCCAGGTGCCCTGGATCACCATGGCGATGCGGCCGGAGAAGAACGGGTTCTGCGGGGAGGCGAAGTTGCCGAAGCCGCTGGAGAACCGCTTGATCTTCTCCACGCCGTATTCGCGCGAATACTGCTGGATCCATTCGAAGGCTTTGACGTTCTGCGGATGATTGGCGGCGATGCGGTCGCCGTCCATCAGCGCCCCCCCGAACCATGGCCCCCAGGCATAATGGAACCATCCCGGCTCCTGCGGCAGGAAGCCCATCTGGACGATGTTGCCGTTTTCGTCGTACGTCGTGAGCTTCCGGGCGAAGTCGTCCAACTCGGCGAGTGTTCGCGGCGGGCGATCCGGATCCAGTCCGGCGGCGCGAAACAGCGCCTTGTTCCAGAACAGGCCGATCGTGGACGGCGTGGTCGGCACTGCCCACATCGTGCCGCGGTGCACGCAGATATCGGCGTGAATCTTGATGAAATGGTCGCGCGAGATACCGTCGCGCTTCATGTAGGGGTCGAGCGGAACAATGGCGCCATGATCGGCATACGAGGGCAGGTTGCCTTCCCACATGCCGGCGATGTCGGGCGGGTCACCCCCGGCCGTGGCGGTCAGCGTCTTGCGGTCCACCAGGCCGACCGGAACGTAGTGCACGACGATGCGATCCTGCGAGGCGTTGAAGTCCGCCACCACGGCCTTCATGGCCTCGCCTTCGAAACGTGTCCACTTGTCCCAGTATTGAAGGTGCAGCTTGCCGTCGTCGGGGGCCTCGCGCGAGCAGGCCGGACATGTCACCGCCAGGACGGCCATCGTCGTCAGAAGTCGTGTCGCGATATAGCCCGACCCTGTCTTCATGAAAGCATAATGTGGCGGCTGGAGCGTCCTTTGGCAAGGATGAAGGGGGATCGCTCGGGCGGAGTTGTGTGAGATTCACGCTGCTCTTCGCGTTTTGACCCTGCGATTCGGGCTCCCTATAATTCCGCGATTCATCGAGGACGACCGGGCCGGCCTCGCGTCGCCACGCTTCACAACGAACAAGGATCGCTATGGCAACCCCACCCCAGGCACTCTCACGAAGTCGGCGGAAGACACGCTCCATGAAAGTCGGCGATGTTCCGCTCGGAGGCGACGCGCCGGTCGTGCTGCAGTCGATGACCAGCACGTACACCTACGACATCGATTCGACTGTCAGGCAGATCAACACGCTCGCCGCCGCCGGGTGCGACGTGGTCCGTGTGGCGGTGCCGGATAAGCGCGACACCGAAGCCTTGCCGGAGATCCTCCGCCAGAGTTCGGTGCCCATCGTGGCCGATGTCCACTTTCACTTTCAGCGGGCCCTCGAAGCGGTGGATGCCGGCGTGCACAAGATCCGCCTCAACCCCGGCAACATCAAGGATCGCAAGCAGGTCAACGAAGTCATCCAGGCCTGCAAGCAGGCGGGGATTCCCATTCGCGTCGGCGTGAACGAAGGCGGTATCGTCGAGCGGCAGGACAAGGACCTCCGCGCTACCGAAAAGGACGCCATCACGCAGAACCGCCACGACAGCCTCATCCGGATCATGGTCGAGAAACTGAGCGAGTACATCCGGATCTTCGAGGACAACGACTTTCACGACGTGGTGCTTTCGGCCAAGTCGATTGATGCCCCGATCGTGATCGACGCCTACCGGGCGATCAGCGAACGCTTCGACTACCCGCTGCATCTCGGCGTGACCCATTCCGGAACGCCCGAGACCGGTCGCATCCGGTCCATCGCCGCCTTGGGCACGCTGCTGGCGGAGGGAATCGGCGACACGATTCGCATCTCCTACGCCGCCGACCCGATCCACGAGGTCGAGGACGGCAAGGAACTGCTCTGCTGCCTCGGCCTGCGGCCGCGCACCGAGCCGGAGCTCATCGCCTGTCCGACCTGCGGGCGGATCGAGGTCGACCTGTTCAAGCTGGTGACCGACGTGCGGCGGAAGCTGGCGACGGAGATTGACATTCCCGTGAAAGTGGCGGTGATGGGCTGCGTGGTCAACGGCCCGGGCGAGTGCGAAGGGGCGGACGTGGCGATCTTTGCCGGCAAGGGCAAGGGCATCATCTACGTTCAGGGCGTACAGACCCAGACGGTCCCCGAGGCGGGGATGCTGGATGCCCTGCTCGACGAGTGCAAACGCTTCGCCGAGAAAGTGCAGCGCGGCGAGGCGCAATTGACAAATGCCGACGTGAATGTCGTTCCACCCGACCCGCTCCCCCGCGAAGACGGAAGCATTCCGCTGAACGTCGTCGTCAAGTGATTCCTGAGCCGGCCTGCTGACGGGAACGTCAACCGATGGCATAATGGGTTTGCCGAGTGGAGTGCTTTTTCCGGGTGACCCGCATGCCTGTTCCGACGTCCGACTGGAAATCCGATCTTCTTCCCTACACGGCTCGCCGCAGGTACCTCCGGTCGCGCTGGCCTCACACCTGTGCCCGGCTGGAAAATCTGCGCCGCGGTGAGGACGAGGCGGGCTTCAGTCTCGTCGGTTTCGACAGATTGAGATGCATCTTCGTCCACATCCCCAAGTGCGCGGGGATCTCCATCGCGCGTTCCCTCTTCGGTAATCTCGGCGCGGGGCACGTTCCGCTGAGCCTGTTCCAGACCGTCTACACGCGCGAGGAATTCTCGAGCTATCTCAAGTTCGCCTTCGTGCGCAACCCGTGGGATCGTGTCGTCTCGGCTTTCCATTTTCTCAAGGAAGGGGGGTTGAATGCGCATGACGCGAAATGGGCCGCTCGGCACGGGCTGGATGCCATGAGTTTCGAGGCCTTCGTGACCGGCCATCTTGCCCGGCGGGAAATCCTGGATTTCTATCACTTCCACCCGCAGTCGCTTTACATCTGCGATGCGTGGGGGCGTCTTCTGGTCGACCGTCTGGCGCGATTCGAGCGGATCGAGGAGGATTTCCGGGAGATCTGCGAGCAACTGGGGATCCAGGCGACGCTCACGCATGCCAACCGGACGGTCCATCGCGAGCGGGATTATCGGCAACATTACACCGAATCCAGTCGCCGCATCGTGGCGGACGTGTATCGGCGCGATCTCTATCTCCTGGGTTACTCGTTTTAAGACAGTGGGGGTGAAGAGGTTCAGCACACACTTACAGATATCAACTGATTCAGCTCTGATTTAATGCAGGGAATGCTCCGTGTTTCGCGAGTGGTATTCTCGCAGTTCCGAGTTGATTTCCTGCGTGGCGCCTTTGGCCAGACTCAGAAAAGTTCTCGCTTCGCGACGATGCCGGTTATAATCACACTGTGATCCATTTCGGTTCATGTAGCTCAAAGAGCCCATGTCAGCAGAGAAAAAAGCGGAGCAGATGGATGCTTGAGAGTCGACGGTGGACGCGCCGGCGTAATGTAAGGGGTTTCACGCTCATCGAAGTCCTGGTAGTGGTGGCCATTATCGCCTTACTGGTGGCCATTCTGCTGCCCTCGGTGCAGCGGGCCCGAGAGACGGCCCGCAATGCGATCTGCGCAAGCAACCAGAAGCAGATCCTGACCGGGGCGCTGATGCATGTGATGGAAGCGCGGCCGGGCACCGAGCGCATTTCGCTGAACTTTTCCTGGGCCATTCCCATTTTCAAGAAGAACCAGGCGGAGACGGGCGTTTTCACCTGCCCGAATGACACCAACCCGTATCCGGTTCCCGCGTTGTACGATCGCTACTATGGCGGAGGGAACAGCGTCCGCACCGGCGCTGACAGCGTTTTCAACAAGATCGTCCGCCCCAACCCGGGCCGTTACGAGCTGGACATTCAGGATCGCGTTGAAGGGGGGCTCTTCGGCGGCGGGGATGCCGACGGCTCGGACATCGATCTGCTGCTCTCCTACTCGCCTTCGCGTGGTGACAGCTCCACCGACGTCACCGTCGGGCAACTCGAGTCGGGCTACACCCACTCGGTTCTGGACATGAACGGCAAGACGATCTGGGACCCCGCCTCGCAGGGGCAGGGCAACTACTATCGCTTTCCGCTGTTGTGGATGAGCTACGGCATTAATGCTGCCACGGGTCTCAAAGGCGTCAAGGGCGCGCCGGCCCTGTTGCTGGAGTCGACCAAGATGGGCATCATCCCTGAGCCGCTCGGGCCTTACCCGCACGACAGCCTCGCCGCGGACGATTCGCGTTCCTTCACACCGCTGCGTTTCCGGCATGGTGGGAAAACGTCCGATCCGCGTACCCGGCCCGCGCTGTACCGCCGGGCCCGCAGCGCGCTGTCGCGCACCGAGGATACCGAAGCCCGGCGCGGCAACCGCACGAATGTCGGCTTCCTGGACGGGCACGTTGAAAAGAAACACTTTGCGGACATGTTCGGAGACGGCCCGCAGATCGACTCGCTGGGGAATCTCCAGTGGCGACGTGCGTTCTGGGTCGGCACCGGCAAATCAACGAGCAAGAGTTTCTAGGGTTTTACTTTCACTAGGGGCTGATCAGATCATGCATACATCTTCGAACAAGATTCACGGATCCAATGCTGGTCGAGGCTTCACGCTGATTGAAGTGCTGGTGGTGGTAGCGATCATCGCCCTGCTGCTGGCGATTCTGTTGCCCTCGGTGCAGCGCGCCCGTGAGGCCGCCCGGGCGGGCGTCTGCGCGAGCAACATGAAGCAGGTGCTGACCGGGGCGCTGATGCATGTGACGACGGAGATCAAGGGCACCGAGCGCATGAAGCTCAACCTGACCTGGGCGCTCCCGGTGTACAAGCACAACCGGCAGGAGGCCGGGGTGTTCTCCTGCCCGAACGACATGAACCCGTATCCGATTCCAGCGCTCTACGATCGCTACTACGGGAACATGGACGGCAGGATTTACAACACGCGCACCGGCGCGGACAGCGTTTTCAATCGTGTCGGCAATCTGAACGGGGGGTCGGAGTATCGGCTGAAGATCGAGGATCTGGTCGAGGGGAGCGAGTTCGGCTTTGACGTGACGGGCTACGGTCAGTTCGATCTCATGCTCGGCTTCAACGCGGTGCCGGGGCAATCGACCACGGACGTCCGCGTACTGGGCACGTCGGCCACGCTCGATCACGCCGTGCTGGACTTCAAGGGCAAGACCATCTGGCCGAATACCAAGAACGTCGGCCCGAACGAGTCGCACCCGTTCCCGCTGATCTGGATGAGCTACGGCATTAATGCCGCCACCGGACTCGAAGGGGTTCGCGGCATGCCGGCCTTGATGCTGGAATCGGGCAAGCCGGGGATCTTTCCGGAGAAACTGAATTCGTTTCCCGCAGATAATCTGGCGGCGGTGCCCTACAGTACGGCCGGGTATCGTGGCACACCCCTGAGGTTCCGGCATGGCGGCAAGTCCGGCGATCCGCGAACGATTCCCGCCGACTATCGCGACACGAACATGCTGGCGCCGGTGAAACCCGATCCGGACGAGAAACGCTACACACGTCAGAACGTAGGTTTCCTCGACGGCCACGTGGAGATGATGCGTTACACGAACATGCTGGGCGAGGGACCGCAACTCGACAGCAGCGGTAATCTCACGTGGCGCCGCAACCTGTGGGTCGGCACCGGGCGTCGGAGTTCCAAGTCGTTCTGATGGTTGAACTGAAGCCGTGCAAGTTACAAAATTCGGCCCGGGACTACTCGTCCTCGGGAGACGCCGGCTGAGGCGTCAACTCCAGTTGGCTCGGGTCGTAATTCAGGTCCGGCAGCATCGCGAGAATGGAATCAAACGTTTCGTCGTCCATCTGGGGCGTACGGCTGAGGATCCAAAGAAAGTTCCGCCGGGGTTCGCCCACCAATGCCCACTCGTAATCTTCATCCAGACCGATGATCCAGTAGTCGCCTTCGAACGGGCCGAAGAAGGAAACGCGCAACTTGGCGTTGGTGTCCTCATCCACGATACGCGCCGAGCCCTCGATCCTGTCGACCGGCCCGTCGAGATCACCCTCGTAACAGGTATTGACCACGGAGATCCGGCCATCGTCACGCAGGGAATATTCGGCGATGGCACCGACGCACCCGGCCTGGAACGAGTTCGGGTACTTGGCGATCTCGTACCACTTGCCGAGGTACCGATCCAACTCGACGGAAGACACCGTATCGAGCGGCGGTCCCGGCGCCGCGCAACCTAGAACGATGCTCAGTCCCGCCATCATGGTCGTGGTCATTGCTCGCCGCATGTGATTCTCCTCGTGAGTTTGCGATGATTCGTGGGGATAATAGGAGCGACGAGGCGTGGGGAACACCGAAGCGCGGGAAATGACGACGGGGAGCGGCATTCTCGAAGCGAGGAGCTAGGCAACCCCTACGGTGAGCAGCAGGGGGAACCAGAAGTTGAACTTGCGCCGCCGGACGCCGGTGAAGCCGGCATTCCGGTAATATTCGTCGATCTTGGACCAGGGGGCGTGGAAGACCTCTTTTTCGACGGTGGTGATGATGACGTCGAAGACGAACCACCCGACGACGTTGTCGCGGAACCCGTCGATCAGCATCAGCCGCCCCCCGGGGCGCAGCACCCGCCGGAAGTCCTCAATCACATTCTGCTGGTGGGGGTAGTGGTGGAAGGAATTACTGCACGTGATGACGTCGAAGCTGTCGTCCGTGAAGGGCAGGAATTCGCTGTCGGCGGTGACGTACCGCAATCGGTCGGTGACCCCGGCGCTCTCCGCCTTGACCGAGGCGACTTTGCACATGGATTCCGCGTAATCGAGGCCGACCACCCGGGCCGGCAGGGAGGATCCGGCGAGCATGGCATCGAAGGTGCCCGTGCCGCATCCGACATCCAGCAGATCGAAGGGCTCGGGATCGACCCCGCGCCACGCGACGATCTCCTCGAGAAACATCCGGTAGGACGGCTGAAAAAGGAACAGGTTGAGCAGAGAGCGATCGTACGTGCCCGCCCAGGACTCAAATTCCTCCTTGGCCAGTCGCTTCATCTCCGTACTTTGCTTCATGAGGGTCAAGGTAGCATTGCATCTCGTCGATGACAAGAAGACCGCCCTCGGGAGGGGCGATGCCGGTCGACATGCCGCCCGCGTTGACAATGGCCAGAGCGAGCCAGAGAATCACCGTCGAGCCTACCTGAAGCTGCTCGGAGACACATGCGGAAATGCCGAAACGGAACCTCATCTGGATTGCCGTGATGGCGGTGCTGGTCGTCGGGATGATCAAGATCCCCGACATCATTGCCCGCCGCGACGCGCTGTACAACAAGTACAGCACATTGCTGACCGCCCGCATCGAGATTCTCAAGCGGTACGTTGAGGACGTCGACGAGGAGGAACTCGTCCAGGGCGCCGTCGGAGGCATGCTCGACGCGCTGGATCCATACTGCGAGTACTACACCCCCGAGGAACTCGAACAGTTCAAGAAGCACACGGACGGTGAATTCATCGGCATCGGCGTGGAGGTTGTGCGCACCCTCACCGGGGATATCCGCATCGTCAGCCCGATCGAGGGAAGCCCGGCCTTCCTGGCGGGGCTGCGTCCGAACGATCTGATCACCGCCATCGACGGTCAGCGCACCGCGGACCTCAACTCGCTGACCGAGGCGGTCAAGCTCATGACCGGCGATCCCAACTCCAGCGTCAAGCTCGAGATCTACCGGCCCTCCGAAGATGAAATCCTGGACAAGACGATTGTCCGCCGCCGGATCACGGTGCCCTCGGTACGCGGATGGGCACGCGCGGGCACGGAGTGGGATTACCTGATCGACGAGGAGAATCGGATCGGCTACATCCGCATCCTCAACTTCGAGAGCCACACCGCCGAGCAGTTCGAAGCGGTGCTGGACGGCCTCTACACGCGCGGCAAGCTGCGCGGCCTGATCATCGATGTGCGCGACAACCCCGGCGGGCTGCTCGACGTGGTGGTGGAAATCTCGAACCTGTTCGTGACCGACGGGGTGATCGTCAGCACGCGAGGACGACGCACGCCGGAGCGCCGCTACGTGGCCCAGTCGGACAAGATTTACCCGCGGATACCGACCGTCATCCTCGTCAACCGCGGCTCGGCGAGCGCGTCGGAAATCCTGGGCGGAGCCATGCGCGATCTCGGCGTCGCGACCCTGATCGGCGAAACAACATATGGGAAAGGCAGTGTCCAGGAGTTGATCACGCTCGAAAACGGCAAAGGGGCGGTGAAACTCACGACCGCCTACTACTACCTGCCCAACGGCGAGCGCATCCACGGCACGGGCGTGACACCTTCGGAAGTTGTTGAACTGAATGATGAACAGAAGCAGGCCATCCGAGATGCACAACGCGCGGTGTACGAAAAGATTTACCTTCCCGAGGAGACTGGCGAGGGCGATGCGTCCACGAAGCCGGCGCGGGTGGAGATCCTGATCGATCCCCAGTTGGAAAGAGCTCTGGAAGTCATTCGCGGTCGGCTGGCCACGTTGCCCGCCGGTTAATACACATCGATTCATCCGCCGAATCCCCCGATGGAGAAAGATCCCGCCACTGTCGCTCGCCTCGCCCGGAAAAAGGCGGACGAGAACTGGCGTTTCCGCGCGCATGTGAAACACATCGGGCGGCTGTCCGGCCCGCGACTCAACGCCCTGGCGGAGGAGTTGGGACGCGCGGCGGAGGCGGAGATGGATTGCACCACGTGCGGTGCGTGCTGTCGCGAGAACCACATCCCTCTCGATGAGGACGAAGTGCACCGTTTGTCCGCGCGGCTGGCCCTACCCGTGCTGGATTTTCGGCAAGTCCACATGGATCGCGATGACGACGGCCGACCGGCGCTCCGGGCGACGCCCTGTCCCTTCCTGGAAGAATCGCGATGCGGTATCTACGCCGATCGTCCGGAAGCCTGTCGGGGCTACCCATACCTCGGGATGGACGTCAGGAAAGATTTCGTCGGTCTCCTGGAACGGGCGGAGACCTGTCCGATCGTCTACGAGATGATCGAGCAACTCAAGACGCGCCTCGGCTTTCGTCGCGATTGAGAGGATTATAGAGGGGGAGGGGGGTATCTTGTGGGGTCTGAGGATCGCGGTGCGCGACGTCGCAAATCCTCATGAAACTCCACACGCATTCTCAGGAATTCACCAAACCTTCCCTGTCCCCACGGGTCTACTGAAACATCTCCACCGCCGCCACGCACATCCAACTCACGGCAAAGGGAGGCAGTACATGCGAAAAGCCATCTGCATGCTGGCGGCACTGACACTCATCTCGGGCCAGGGATGTCCCTCACTCGACCTGACCGAACGGGATCGGCGAGGCTGGCGCGATCCTTGGGACTTCGATGCGGATGTGTATATCGATCACGAAATTGAAGCGGAAGATGTCTGCGCGATCAATGGCTGGTACGGGGACGGCTGGTGCGATGAAGACTGTCTCGCGCCCGACCCGGACTGCGATGCGGGATTGCCGGTGTATGAAGAGTCGGTGGACTGGTGCGAAGTCAACAGCTGGTATGGCGACGGCTATTGCGATGAGTGTCCCTACGCGGATCCGGATTGCGGGGTGAGTTGGGACGATGGCGTGTATGAGAACGAGATTCCCGCTGACGATGAGTACACGTACGAGGATGAATACGTCGAAGACTCCGACGAGGGCGAAGATGCCTGGGACGAGGAGTGGTGGGGCGATGAGGACGAATCTCCTGATGATGAAGCCGGGGACGAAGAAGAATACGGCGACGACGGTGGAGGCGACTGGTGCCAGGAGGCGGGATATTACGGCGATGGCTATTGCGATGACTGCCCGTCGTATGATTCCGATTGCGAGGACTGGAGCGACCAGGGGGATGAAGACTGGTGCGAGATCAACGGCTGGTACGGTGACGGGTACTGCGACTCGGGATGCCCCAGTTACGACTGGGACTGCGACTTCTACTGATATTGCCCGGGGGGATGGATGCAGGGGCATTGAAGCCGCAACGGGGGATCGTGTGTTCAAGGGTGTTTGGGCGATTGGCGGGCAGTGGCGGTGAACAGGGCTTGGCTGGGAGGACGCACATGTGAGAAGTTTTTTCAGTTCACGCTGTGTTGCTTTTTCAGTCGCTGCCGTTAGGATGGCGACCGACAAGTGAAGAGTTGCACGATGCGGGTTTCCATTTCGGAATGAAAAGGGAAGGTGGTGCAAATCCACCGCGGACCCGCCGCTGTGATCGGATGATTCGGCCACACATGCCATTGTCCTTTCCGGTTCACGTCGTCTGAGCGCTTCAGGCACACATGCTTGAGGCGCAGGGCAACGTGGATCGCAGGATGAGAAGGCGTGGTCGATTGCATCGCGACGCGCATCCCGGACCCACGACGCTTCGATGTTCATCGAGCAAGCGTGGCGGCAGCAGGGTGCGAACGTCGATGCCTCCGTCAGCCAGAAGACCTGCCATGCGTCGTGAGTTTTTTTCGTAAGATGCCCCGGGCCTGGGACTTGCGAACGGCAGGCGCCGGTGTTTCACAGCGGCGTATTCGGCTGCGTGGCGCATGCGACGTGTGCGCGCGACTTCCTCCTGCATTCCATGTTCAACCGACCGTCTACCCGGTGCGCGTATCCCGCGGGCATCGGGTTTTTTTATGTGCGGCTCGAGGATCGGCCGCGGAAAGGAGACGGACGGTATGAATGCTTCGAAGAGGATGATTCCCTTGCTCTGCGCCTGCCTCACTTCATCGGTGGTGGCGGCTTCCTACGACTTCAATGGCACGACGGTCGACGTGGACGACTGGTTCGGGACGGGCGCGAACGAGTCGCTCATCGTTCTGGACTGGAACGACACCAACGGCCCGTACACGACGGAGTCCCACGCCTGGGGCTACCGCTGGTCCGGCACGACAACCATCAAGGATGCGCTGCTCGCGATCGAAGCGGCGACGTCACTCAGCATCGAGTACGCCTTTGGTGGCGGATTTGTGAATCACGCCGACTACGCCGACGGCATCGATACCCACACGACCGCCGGTTATGCCGGATGGGTGTGGGTGGGCAGCACGTCTGACGGCGGCCTGAACTATACGCTGAACGGCGGCGGTGTCGACGTCGAACTTCTCGAACACCACACCATCGAGGCGATCAACTGGAACCCGGGCGACTGGACGGGCGACAACTTCACCCTTCCCGTGCCCGAACCCGGGATGGCGATGCTGCTCTTCCCGGCGGCCCTGGTGCTTCTCCGGAGGGCACGAAGATAACGGCCGGTTGCGCATGGCGGTTCAGGGATGAGCGGCCAAGCGCGATCGTCGATCTCACGGCCGGGCGGGTTGCCTGCTGCCGCCGCCCGGCCGTGAGTTTAGGTTCATGGAGTTGACGAGGGAATTCCGCGTATGAGATGGATCAGCTTAAGTTTGATATTGCCGGTCGTGGCCGTGCTGGGCGCAGACACGGCATACGAGTATGACGCCTCGGATTTCGCGATATCGGTCGAGTCGTACGTGGCGGGAGTCGGTGCGACGTATGTGGATCCTGCTTCGGCACTCGGGCGCCCGAC
>CAZUAQ010000025.1:0-78248 GCA_964618455.1 uncultured Planctomycetales bacterium
CCAAAGCCGGGAGGGACCTACATAGAAAGTGGTATCATGGTTGGGGGCGGGTCAAACCCTCAACCCTGCTTTGGGAAGCTGCTTGATTCACTCGGTGGTCTGGAAGACAAGTACCGACGCTTATCAAGCAATATGGCGTAGAACTCATGGGAATTGGAGATGGCTGCGGGCGGCGTCAGGATTGCTCAGGTGGGCATTGGCCGGAGTACGCCGCCAGTATTGACATCACCGCCGATAATCGATAAGGTACGACATTGTAGGACAGGGTTTTCTTAGTTGGGGTGGCCCACGAGTAATGTCTCGACGGTATTTCCGGTTTCTGGTGCTTCTTAGTTTTCTCCCCTCGGCGATGGGAGTGGTGCTCGCGATGCATCAACACCAGGACCACTCTGTCGAGTGCTGTGACCATGACCATACTGAAGGGTCGGGTGACCCCTCTGAGGATCCCGCCGATCCCCCGCTTCCTCACGATCACTCATCGTGCGCTTTATGCCACGCCCTGAAAGCCGGGTTCGTGGCCTCCGTGACGCCTCCGGCTGTGGCGAGCGACGCTCAACCACTCCCTTTGAGAACGGAGTGGCAATCCTCTCAAATTGTCCCTGCTCCAGAATCTCCCCAACCCATCTCCGGCCGTGCTCCCCCGATCGCCTGACAGGACTCACTCCTCATCCACCTGAGCTTTCTGCGGATGTGCTGCGCTCTCCGAGCGCGCGACATTCGCAGGGGCATCCCCAGGAAGTATCCATACAAATGAAATCCCTCGCTCTGGTCGGCAACATGTCGTTCCAATGGAGCTAGCAATGAAGCGATTTCGCGCATTTACCTTGATCGAGGTGTTGGTGGTCGTGGCTATCATCGCGCTGCTCGTAGCAATCCTGATTCCATCGCTTAGCGCCGCGCGCATGTCCGCTCGCCGTTCCCAGTCGGCAAGCAATATGCGGCAGATCGGCATCGCGATGCAGATGTATACGCAGGATCACAAGGGCCACATGCCTTTTTCCACGCATGCCAACGCCGCCTGGAAATCCTGGATATTCACGCTCGCTGGTGGGAAGAACCCTGCGACGGGAAAGAGGAGTTCGAGGTATCTCGGCGGTGTCGACGAGGTGCGGATTTGTCCGGCGGATCCCAAAGCGCGCGAGCGTTTGGAAAACCAGGGTACCAGCTACACCTTGAATGAATACGTCGTCGTTCCGAAAGTCGATCCGTTCGGCAACGTGGTGGAGGACTTCACGAACGCACACCGTTGGAAGTTCCCAACCCGGACCGTCACCACGTTCATTCTTGCGGATCATCGAGGCTACGGCCCGACCGAGGATCACACCCACTCCCGTAACTGGTTTCCACCGTATGCCGGCGTCACGTGGGACAAGGTTCGGAGAGACATCCAGGTGGATCGCTTTCGGACGGGACGCTACGCAGACGACAACACGAAGGGATCGACGCTGCTCCTGTATGGTGACACTCACGTGGAGACCGTTAATGCGAAGTCCTTGAAGGACCGGTGTGACACCGGTTTCGACTTTGCGAAGCCTCCGCAGTGAGGCCTCGAGATCGGCGAATCAATTATGAAGATCGGAGTATCCAACATGAAGAATCGAATGAGAACACGTATAACTGCAGCCGCCGCGGTTATCTCCATTGCCATCCCAACGGCGTTCGGTCAGGTCAAGATAAGCAGCGTGGTCACGACGTTCTACTTCGGCGTGGAAACGCCGCTGCCGAACCCCGATCACCCCGACACGGTGGACATTTTTCACACGGATTTGAACCTACCGTATAGCGGATGCCAGTGGAATTTGGCCGTTTCCCACGATGATCTGCCGCCGACACCCGAAAACCCCGATGGGGATCGATTGATCGATCCGGAAGACGCGCTGATCTACGTCAATCCTAACGCACGGTTTAATCTGCCTTCGATTCCGGCCGGGTTTGAGTTCATCGGCGCGACACCGGGGGAGGATTTCTGGATTCTTCCCCAGAGCCAGAATCCCAACGTGTTGTGGATCGGTACTCAATCTGAGGACTCGATGACGCCGGCCGACCTGGCGGCACTGGCGCCGTGGAATCCGGGCGATCCCCGAGCCGGTGCCGATGTGACCTCCAAGTGGTTTCGCTTACAGCTCGTCGATGTCCGTGGCCCTGCGGACGGGCACTTTTCCTGGTGGCAGACTGATTTTTCCGGGACTCCCGTCGTCTACATGTCCACTTTCGATGGTGGGGTCACCGAGGAAGACGTCTATCACGAGTTTGCCGGGGGGCATCAGCACATGAACCTGGGATTTACCAAGCCGGGTCTGTATGAGGTGGATTTCCAGGTGTCCACGTATCTGGTCGGACAGTTGAATGAACCGCGTTTTGACGAAGACGGGGACGGCGACGTCGATCAAACCGATTTCGCGGCATTTCAGCGTTGCATTTCCGGAGAGGGAAAAGCGTATGTGTGCGGATGCGAATGGGCTGACGGTGACGTCGACGGCGATGTCGACCCCGATGACTACACACGTTTTCAAACATGTACGTCGGGTCCGACGATCAGTGCTGATCCCGGATGCGACGATGATTGAATCATGACCGACCAACAGGTCAAAGGAGGTGAACACCGAGGATTTTCGCGTGGGCAGAAAAGAGAGAGACCCTGCCCCATATGTGCAACCTTGTTCCGGCACGGTATTGCCGGAGGTTACGTTCTGAAACAGAAATCTCTCTCGTAAGAAGCACATTGAAAGGAACTATTGTCATGAGGAATTGCATGATTGTAAAGCTCTCGATGGTGGCCGTTGTGGCCATGTCTGCCGGGGTTACCCAAGCCGACCTGTATACCTCCGGTCACGGCGACATCGGTATCGCCTATGAAGCTGGATCGTGGGATCTGCACTGGCATCTGGGCCATACCGCGATCGTGGACGGTAACCCGGTCGGCAACTTCCCGGACGGCGAGGAGTTCGAGCCCGGTGACCTCACCGCGTTCGTCGATGACCCGAGCGTGCTCCGCCCGGCCGGGGCGCAGTGGGACCCGATCGGCAACGCCGCGGGCGATCCGATCTGGTTCCTGCCGCAGAGCAATGACCCGGCCAAGCCGTTTCTCGGCATCGCGGCCGAAGAGGTGGACAACGGCGTTTTCGTGGGCGACCAAGTCACACTGACGCTGACCGGCCTCAGCGGCCCGGGTGAGTTCTCGCTGTGGCAGACCCCTCTCGGTGGACCGAACTTCTTCATGTCGTCGTATGACGGCATCAGTGCGGCGGACTCGATGACAGTATCCGTCGGTGGTCACGACCACTACAACTTCGGTTTCACCGCGCCCGGTTTGTACGAGGTAGAGCTAACGGCCTCGGGTGACCTTGTCGGCGGAGGGTCGACCAGTGGTTCGGGGACGTACCAGTTCCAGGTCTTGCCCGAGCCGGCGTCACTGGCGCTCCTGGGCCTCGGCGGGATCGGACTGATTCGCCGGACGAGACGCGCCTGAGTGCACCAGCCGGGTTGACCATTGATCCGACAGGAGGGGATTGATGGTCCGCGACCGAGGCTTCGTGGGGTGCCTGCACCACCACGAAAGCCTCGGGCCGCGCGGCTGAATGGAAAACTACAGATTGGGCGAGAGCCCCTGAAGGACAATTACAGCGGAGGCGCCAGCCATGTCAGTTACTCAAGGTGTCGTTATCACATTCCGACTCGATGTGCACATCGCTCGGATTCTGCAGAACATGCCGAATCGCTCCGCGTTTATTCGGCAGTCCATTGAACAGGCATTGGGCAATGTTTGTCCGATGTGCAGCGGATCGGGTTGCAGAGATCACCATCATGTTGGCTCGGGCCCATCCACCCATACCACACAGACAATTGATGTGAAGGGCACATGACCCCCACAGCCTTGATGTGCCTGATCCATCGGGCATTGGAGTGACAGGCATGACAGACACTCAGTCCAGCAATACTGCAGAGGCCACCTTGCGGCTGGTATTGGATCGGACTTCCATGGGTTCGTCTACAGGAAGCTCGGATGCTCCCGGCTTGGGGATGTCCGCATGGACCGACTGGTTCGGCGTCGTCGCTTCGATCGCGTGCGCCATTCACTGTGCCGCCATGCCGTTCGTCATCGCGTTCTTGCCCGCGATGGGGCTGACATTCCTGGGCGATGCGTTCTTTCACAAGGTGATGGTCGTGGTGTGCTCGCTTCTCGCCATCGCGGCGTTCGTACCCGGTTGGCGGCGACATCGTCGTGTGTTGCCGGGGGGCGTCGCCGCTGTGGGTTTGGCCTTGATCACCACGGCTGCTTTTGCCTTGGAGTGTGGTGGTTGCCCAACAATGACGCTGGCGTCGGAATCTTCTTCGCCCGCAACAGTGGACGAAGAGTCTCATTGTGCATTGTGCGTTGAGGCGGGCGTTGGATCTGACGCGACGTTGGCTTCAGACGGGGCAACCCCTTGGGTTCTCTCGTCGTTGATTCCCTTCGTCACTCCGCTGGGTGGATTGCTCTTAGTCTCGGCCCACTTGGCCAATCGGCGGTATTCATGCCGGTGCGGTTGCTGCCCGAAGTGACATCATCGGCCCTTGTAGGCTTGTGTCCAGTGGTGTTGACGAACCGTCGGGCCGGGTAACTGCTTCGTTCTGAATTCAAATGAGATCATGTCACAGTCACTCAAGATAGATCGAGTTCCCTTCTACGGCGCGTTAATGCTGGCCTTGTTCAGCGGTTGCGCGGCGCTGGGGCATCAACTGCTCTGGACGCGGCGCATGATCGACCTGCTGGGGGCCAGCAGCGAGTCCATCACGTGCGTGCTGGGGTGCTTCTTCTTCGGTCTGGCCGTGGGGGCATGGCTTGCTTCACGGATCCTGCGGCGGGGTTGCTCGCGACCTTGGCGGGCGGTGGCGAGAGCCGAACTCGCCGTGGCCGCGCTGGCCGTCCCCGCCATATTCCTGCCGAGTTGGACGGACTGGCTGTGGCCCGCAATCGGGGCGGAACGGCTGACCAGCGGCGTGGGTGGAACGATCAAGCTCGTACTGTCGGTACTTGTCGTTCTCTCGCCGGCGGTTGCCATGGGCTTGGTCCTGCCGTTCATGGTCACGGCCTTGTCTGGGACAGACGCGATCGCATCGCGCCGGAGGTTGTGGTTGTATGCCATCAACACGCTGGGCGGGGCTGCGGGTGTCGTCCTGGTCGCCGGCGTGCTGCTACATGCTGTCGGAGCGTTTCGCTCGATGCTCCTGGTTGCCGGTTTGAACCTTGCCATAGCAATAGGAGCCTGGTACCTCGATCGTACGAGATCACCCCGCGCATCGGCATCGCCTGTCGCAGACCCTGTCGGCGCGAAACCCGGCGACGAGGAAATGCGGCATCGCAACCGGCTTCTGCTGATGCTGGCCCTGTGTTCCGGCGGTGCCATCCTCGCGATGGAAGTGCTCGCGGTGGAAATGATCATGCTGGTGGCGCCGCTGTCCTACCATGCACCGGCGGTGATTCTGTTCACGGTCATCCTGGTGCTGGGCCTGGCGGCACCGGTCGCACCGCGATTGCTTCGTTGGTGCCCCGACAGAAGTTTGACACTGGCGCTCGTGCTCGCAGCATCTGCCGTCATCGTATCGCTCACGCCGGCGATGTTCATGGCCGTGGCGATTAAGACCGGAGGCGTGCAACCGGCGACGAGCCTACTACTGTTCCTGCTGAAGCTTGGCGCCCTGGTGCTGTTTACGCTGGGGCCTGCGGTGTTCGTGACCGGCCTGGTGTTCCCGATCGTTCTCGCGGCGGCCGATCGCGATAGCGGCGGCATCGCCGGGCGGCGCTGGGGCCTACTCCTTGCCGTCAACGGCCTGGGCGGCCTGATCGGTGCCGAAGCGGCGTACCACATCATCCTGCCTGCGTTCGGTGTCCACGCCGGGATCGGCATGATCGCCTTGGGCTACGGTGTGGTCGCGACTTTCGTGGCGATCCATCGCGGTATCGTCGCCCATACGTGGCGATTGCCCGTGACGTGTGTGACATGTACTTTGGCAGTCGGCATATTTTGTGGGCTCTACCTGCAACACCTGCCGCACCTGAATCCACATCTCAAGGTGCGTACTATCGCCGAGTTGCGCGGCCGCGATGGAATCTTGGCCGTCATAGAAGGGAAGAAGATCGGTCGCGCGATCATCGCCTCAAACCAGTATATCCTGGGCAGTACCAGCGTCCGATACGACCAGGAGCGGCAGGCTCACATTCCACTGCTTTTGCATCCGAATCCGCAGCAGGTCGGGTTCATCGGCCTGGCCACCGGAATCACGCCGGGGGCGGCTTTGCAGCACGGCGCGGTCGAACAAATCACGGCGGTCGAGCTTTCGTCGCTGGTCGTCAAAGCCGCCGACGAGCACTTCGGGAAGTTCAACCATGAGGTCACACGCAAACCGCGCGTTCGCGTCGTTATTGAGGATGGCAGGACGTTCATGGCCGCCCAGCCGGCAGGGTATGACGTGATCGTCGGCGACCTGTTCCTACCCTGGGGTCCCGGCGAGGGTCGGCTGTACAGCATCGAGCACTTTCGATCCGTTCGTTCTGCCTTGCGTCCCGGAGGTGTGTTCTGCCAGTGGCTGGCCATGTATCAACTGACACCCGAGCAGTTCGACGTCATTGCCGCCACGTTCCACCGCGTGTTCCCGCGAACGTTCCTGTTCCGCAACAGACTGCAGCCTGACATGCCCTCCCTGGCGTTGGTCGGATTCATGGACGACGACCTCGATTGGTCGATCGTGACTGAGCGATGTCGTCAGGAGCGCCGGCACGGACAGGTTCTCGATCCGATCGTGCGCCATGCCGAAGGGTTGGGCATACTTTATCTGGGGCCGTGGGCGGACACAGGTCTACAGGAGGTCAACACGCTCGACAACCTGTGGATCGAATTGGACGCCGTCCGCGAGCGAATCACCGGCAATCCGGGAACGAAGTACCTCACCGGACCTCCATGGGTGAGTTACTTGAATCAGGTTCTCGGGCGGCAAGGCATTGGCGACAATATGCACGAACAGATGCACCTGGGGCTTGCATTAACAGAGTGGGAGCTGGCGGCTCGTGCGCGGCATACAGCCGCAGGGGCGTTGGCGCGCCGTATTGCCGCCTCCGTTCCGAACAGTCTGCGGGCAGACATCGAGGCCGATTGGGAACGCTGGCCGGGTGCACGGCCTTTGCAGCAGTTTATCACAACAGACGACAGTTTGATCTCGGATCGGCCGAGACGGTCATCGCGAGGCGTGTCATTCCAAAGGTAAAAACATGACGAAGTTACCAGTTACCGTTCTGAGTGGCTTTTTAGGCTCCGGCAAAACCACGCTGCTCACGCACGTACTCAACAACCGCGAGGGGTTGAGGGTCGCCGTGATCGTCAACGACATGAGCGAAATCAATATTGACTCGCGGTTGCTCCGCGATCAGGTGAGACTTGAGCACGCGGAGGAGCGGCTGGTCGAAATGACGAACGGTTGCATCTGCTGCACGCTGCGCGAGGACCTGATCGTGGAGGTGGCCCGGCTCGCCTCTGAGGGGCGCTTCGACCATCTGCTGATTGAGTCCACAGGCATCGGTGAACCCATGCCCGTCGCCGCCACCTTCGAGTTTCGGGACGAAGCCGGCATGTCTCTCGGTGACATCGCCCAAATCGATACGATGGTGACCGTGGTGGACGCCTCACGCTTTCTGAATGACTTTGACAGCTCGGAGGAGCTCAGGGAGCGCCAGCTTGAAGTCGATCCTGAAGATGAGCGAACCATCGTGGACCTTCTCACAGACCAGGTCGAGTTCGCAAACGTCATCGTGATCAATAAGTGTGATCTCGTTCCCGCAGGCGAAGTCGACCGGCTGCGCGGCATTCTCAAGCACTTGAATCCCGAGGCACGGTTGATCGTCACCGAGCGGGGACGAGTCCGACCGGGCGAGATCATTGGCGCGCATCTCTACGACCCTGAGAAGGCGGAGAATATGGCGGGATGGGCCAAGGAACTCATGGGCATACACACCCCGGAGACCGAGGAGTACGGCATCAGCAGTTTTGTTTATCGTCGCCGGTGCCCCTTTCATCCAGCTCGACTCATGGCGCTGCTTGAAGCCGGATTGACCGGGGTGATGCGCTCAAAAGGCTACATCTGGGTGGCATCGCGTGTCGAGTTCTGCGGGCTATGGTCGCAGGCAGGTTCGTCGTTGATGATCGACCGGGCGGGCCACTGGTTCGCCGCAGTCGACAAGGCCGACTGGCCGGATGATCCGGAAACCCGGCAGTGGATTCACGACAACTGGGACCCCCAGGTCGGGGATTGCCGGCAGGAAATCGTGTTCATCGGAGTGGGGATGGATCGTGACTCGATCGAAGCCTCTCTGGACGCGGCACTCCTGACACAGGACGAGGTGACTCTCGGTCCGGAGGCGTGGAAGGCATTCCCCGACCCGATGCCGCCCTGGGATCCGGAGGATTTGGAGAGTCAGTCGCCGAGCATGTCGGCCTCAGGAGCAAGTGAGTGATTCTGCGGGCAGTTCTCACGCAGTCAATCGCCCGCACTTCGGTTGGGGCCTGACCGGCAAAGGACAAGTTAGTGGCAAGTGCAACCTCCCAGGGATACTTCGCACGGTGGGCCGGGTTATGAAGAGAGCGCGAATCGATTCACTGTTGTCGTACCGCAGCAGGCTGCGGTTTGATCCCATTCGTTCGGGCAGGAATGGGGGCGCATCATCCCTGCGGTCGTTGCCAAGGATCTTCTCGGGCACGCGTTGCATTCCGCCAATTCATCGTCGACCCAAGGCCCGCCGCCCGTGGGCCAACAGGACGATTCGCGTGCTCGGGACCACCCTGCTGGATCAGCAACTCTGGTGTCTGGGCCGGGATATCGTCCGCTCCGAAGGGAACCTTCTCATTCAATACGGTTTGAACAAGAGCAGCCCTCCTGCCGGCGAGCGAGGCAGAAGCAGCTACCACGAGCTTTCAGGCGGCACATCGCTCGTCCTCTGGGGCTGGGGTGTCTTTGTTGGCGCGGAGGTACTTGGCGGATTGATCCTGAAGCGGTACGCCTTCCAGCCCCTTTTTGCCCACTCTTATCGCCCCCCCCTGCATGTCTGGCATTGGGACGATTTGCAGGGGTATGAACGCCCAGCCGGTTCGGACGACGAGGTGCGGGCGGCGCAACTGATGCAACGTTTCGCTGACTGGGTCATCGGCTATGAGACCTGGGTGCAGCGGGAATTCGGCGTGTCTTATCGGGCGGCGTCCCTTGCAGGCTGGCGCCGCAAGGGCATTGAGCCCGAGAGCATGCTGGGCTCATGGAATGTACTTCGTCAAGGGCTAAGAATATGAAACGCGCGATCATGACACAGGTCATCAACGCCATTCCTGCTCGCGCGGCTTGCGGATCATACTTTCGCTCGGCTCTGGGAACCCTCTGCAGGACATTGCAGAGGATGTTGATGAGCTTGAGAAAAGCGTTCAAGCACGCGTGGCGCTGGTGCGCCGTCTGGGGTGGCGCTTACGGCTGGATACTGGGCACGTCGACATGCCCTTGTTGTGGTCAGGCGGGATGTCCGGTCACGCCGCTCGGCGCGGGGGTTCTGGCGACCTTCGGCGCTCTGGCAAGTACGCTCTTGGGAAGGCGGCGCCGACAAGAGGACGGAACGCAGCAGCCTGAATGCAAGCGTAGCGCTGAAGCTGATCCCCGCGCGTCGTGAAGCTTATTTCACGACCTCAACGGGACCGTGATCGTCACATTGGGTCACCATGCGGATGGTGCAGGCGGCCGTCGACCAGGTAGTCCGTA
This sequence comes from uncultured Planctomycetales bacterium, assembly GCA_964618455.1. GTDB lineage: Bacteria > Planctomycetota > Phycisphaerae > UBA1845 > PWPN01 > CAZUAQ01. Next base: position 9,769 of record CAZUAQ010000025.1, read on the forward strand.
TGATTCCCGTGCGGGACGGCTTCATGACCGCAGCCCGGGCCGTGCGTGTGGCTGGTCCCGCACGAGTCGGCGGCGGGTTGGCAACCATCGGGATTCTTCTCGGTCACCCCGATGGTATGCTCGTCCACGTGGTCGCCATGGGTGTGGTGCAGGTGGCCGTCGTGCAGGTAGTCGACGTGGCCTTCATGACGAATGGCGGTATGGCCGCAGCCCGGACCGTGCTGATGAGGATGATTGTCGTGTTTGGGTTCGTTGCAAGTCGACATGTGCGAAGCTCCCTCGTGGCAAGGAGATTGCAGGCATACGAGCGTATGCCACTGAAACAGTGTATGAGGCTGAGAGGCCCCGGACAAGAAGTGGCGTATGCCTGTTGCCCGGTCGGGGATGCCGCTGGATACGCCGAACACCATTGAAAACACTGCCAAATATTATTAGAGTACGACAATGTACGACGCGGTACTTATGGGCGGAGTGGCCAACGAGTAATGTATCGACGGTGTATCCGGTCTCTGGTGCTTCTCAGTTTCCTGCCCTCGGCGATGGGACTCGCGCTCGCTCTGCACGATCATGACGAGCATCCCGTGGCCTGCGATGGCACTGACCATTCGCATGATCGCGGCCACTCCGAGGAGAGCGGTAATCGGCCCCTGCCTCACCAGCACTCATCGTGTGCGGTATGCCACGCGCTGACTGCCGGGTTCGTGGCATCCATCGATCCTCCGGCCACGTTGGCTGAGCACAAGCCGTCACCTTCGCGAGCAGGGTGGCCTCCATCCCAAGTCGACTTCATCCAAGAGACTCCCCTGCCGATCATTGGCCGCGCCCCCCCTCTCGCCTGACCTCTTCTCTCACCGTCACTTGAGTGCCTTGCGAATTCGGAATGCTGATCATGTGCCAACGTCGCACGGACTCAACTTAACCTCATTCGATAGCACAGCCAGGTTTCGCCGTCTCCGGCAACATGCCGGTTCTATGGATATAGCAATGCGTCCCCATTTCGACTCCCCCTTATACCCGTCCATCGAAGACAGTCCGCGCGGCAAACGGTCTTACCTGGTCCGGTCGCTCGATTTCATCCTCCGCACCTTGAGCACCCCGCTGGGCTGTTTGTTGGGAACTCTCCTTGTCACCGTACTCGGGGGCTTGTTCGTCCATACGCGCGTCTTCGCCATGACGGGAGGGCTCCTCGCGATGATCCTCGTAGGCCTCATCTGGCCGTGGTTCAGTGTGTGGTCCACGCGTGGAGTTCTGAAGTTCATGGACAATCGAGGAAGGGAGGGTAAGCCGACTACACTACAAATCACGTTGCACAATCGCTCGTTTCTGAGCATTCATGGGCTGCAGATGGTTTGGCGTATCGCTGAGTCTGGAGAGTCGGAGGATACTCAATCCATCGAGACGCTCGCGCGATTGCCGGGCAGAGCGTCCGTGGTGATCGATCACTCCTTCATTCCGTCAAGGCGCGGTGAATATCCATTAGGCGAAGCTTACGTGACGTGCCGATTGCCATTCGGCTTGTGGACGGCACGGCGACGTCTGACGATCGAAAAAAGGTTGCTGGTCTGGCCGGCGACGCATCCGGTCGGCCCCATCCCGGAAGCCGCCGGACGATCTGAACATGCGGCCCTTTCCTTTCGGGCGCGTGCGGGGACGCAGGGAGATTTTCTCGGTATTCGGCCCTTTCGACGCGGAGATTCACTCAGGCGTGTGCACTGGGGCCAGACGGCCAGATACGATCGACTGATCGTCTGCGAACTGGAAGCCGCTACGATACCGGCCGTCCGGGTCGTGCTCGACGTCGATTCATCAGCCTACCCTGGCGGCGAGGGGCATGCCTGTTTCGAGAATGCCGTACGTGAAGCCGCCAGCCTGTGCGAGCAATGGCTGGGCGATGGAGCCACGGTCGAATTCGTAGCCGGTTCCCATGTCGTACCCGCCCGCGCCGGTCGACTCCAAATCGTCGCCATCATGGATGCGCTTTCCAAAGTGGAACGATCGTCCAAGTCGATCGATGGAAGCACGCAACTCTCCCTGCCCATGGACGATCTGTTCAAGGTCTTCGTCACGTCCAGTTCGTCGCCTGCGCCCGGAACAGACCACTCGGGCAATCGTGCCATGTGCGTACGAGCGACTACTGAAAACGGCAGCCGAACGCCGATCCCTTCGCACAGCTTGGGAACTCCGGCCGGACCCGCCCCCCCTGGCGATAATGCGGTCACTTTCGGAAGGATATCATGCTGAACCATGCCGGCAGACATGGAAGCCTGGGCACCCCGGTGTACGGCCTGTTGATCCTTTTCGCCGTGCTGGGTGTCGACATGGCGGCAACCAGAACGGTGGATGGAACACCTTGGGCCTTGCTCTCGACGGGTATCTACGTTGCGCTCGCGGTGATTCTTCGCCTGCTGATCAAAAGCAGCCCGCGCACGAATACACAAGCCCCCCCGATTCATCACTTTGGCGTGCGGATTGCTGTATTCACTCTTGCGATGGCCCCGCTGTGGCTTCAGACCGGCGAAGGGCGATTGCAGTTTGCCCCACATCCCATGGAGGTCGTCTGGTTATCCGTGCTACGCAATCTCATGCTGGCGCTTGCGGTATTCGCCAGATCTTCCTCTGACCAACACCGCGTCATGGCCCTGAGCTTGTTGCTCGTGTGTTGCGCCACCATGCTCGCCGACCATCCTGGGATCGACCTGGTTCTCCTGGTGTACCTCTTCACCGCCGCGTGCTGGCTGCTGGCACGCGCCTTGCAGAAGTCTCAGTCAGCAAGTAGCACCCCAGTGTGGGCAGGAATACCGAAAGCCCCCCTGGCCGCGATACTCCTGCTCATCGTCGCCTGCACGGGTTTGGGGCGACTCGGTCCGAAGAGAACCCTGGGCATGCTCGGACAGTGGGTGGCCAGTTCCGGCGGTAACCTCGGATTTCGTGTGAATGCCCGGGAAGGTGTTGGTGATGGTGCCGATTCCGCCGGTACCGGAGAAGCCGCCGACAGCACGGGATTCTCGGATGGGGATACGTTCCGGGAGTCGAAGCTTCCAAGTCTGTACGACGTCATGACCGAAGTCTACGGGGACCCACAACCGCCGGAGGTGCTGGAACGAACCATCGCCCTGTCCCCCCGAAAGGTGAAGTTCAAGAAAGGACACGAGGTATCGGATAGCGGGCAGGCCGGAAGGCGATTTGCCCTGCTCCGTCGGCATCAGAAATCGCGACGTCACCTGAAGGACCTTCATGCCGACGCGCTCTTCTACGTGGAGGGACGGACGCCGCTCCATCTTCGATCGGAGGTGTTCAGCCATTTCGACGGTGTGGAGTGGTATGGCTCAAGTTTGGCGGAAACGACGAGTCCCGGCGTGAAGATGACCGAAGGCTGTTGGATGCATCCGATCAAGGGCGCAGCCGATGGAGGGCATGACAACACGACCGAACACAAGATCAAGATCGGAACGCTCGCGTCATCCGTGATTCCGATTCCGGCTCACGTCAAGTGCTTCCGGGTGGGCCTCGTTGACGAGCCTGGCTTCTTCAAGTGGCACGAGCAGGGTATCCTTCACATGATCCGGTCGATTCCCACGACTACGGTGATCGACGTGCACACGTGCATCTCCGGTTTGGATCGATCCCTGTCCACCGCCTCGGTGCAGCAGGCACCTTCTCAGCGGGACTCAGGGGTCGGGGGAAATGTGTTTGTTGACAGGCAGGTCGCGCTGCTGGCGCGTGAATGGACCGACGATGTGCCACAGGGCTGGGATCAGATTGAGGCGATCATCACCCATCTTCGGCGAAACTGTCGACTGAATGAGAACTACGCTCCGCCGGGTGAACCATTTGCACAAGACCCGACACGAGATTTCCTGGAGCACACACGTAGTGGCCGTGATTACGATTTCGCTTCCGCGGCTGCCGTCATGCTCACGGCCCTGGGCTATGAGGCGCGGATGGCCGGCGGCTACTACGTCGATCCGGATCACTTCGATTCGCGATCCAACCATACGCCCGTGCATGCGAGCGACATTCATTTCTGGTGCGAAGTACGAGCCACGAACGATGCGTGGCTGATCGTCGAGTCCACACCAGGCTATGCGGTGTTGCAACCCAAGGTACCCTGGCACCAACGCATGGCTTCCCTGATGCACGCCTTGCGTACCGCGCTCCGCCGCCACGCGATACCGGTGACGGGAGGTGTGTTGGCTCTCCTTTGTTTGTGGTGGCAGTGGCGACGAGTATGGAATATCGTATTGACAGCCATTTGGTATGTACGCGTTTACCTTCGGCCGGATCGTGCCGCCCTCGCGACAATAGGATTGCTGGATGCTCGATCGCGGCTGGCGGGAGACTCGCGCCCTCCGGGCTGTACGCCTTCGCGGTGGTACATGGCGGCCCCCCTTCCGGACATGGGCCTATCGCGCGAATCCCTCCACACTCTCATCCGAACCGCGGAGGCCCAACTGTTCGGGGCGAAAAGCTACCGGTTCGGTATCGCCAGGCCCGACGTCCATCGATGTTGTGGGATCGTGGCCAAGCAATGGACCGTTCGTCGCCTCCGTGATCGTTCAGCCAGTCAGGAAGGAAAGACGTTATGAACAGTGCTCTGACAAAGGATCAGCCATCCCAGGAAGCATCGTATGCTGGCTGGACGGGCAAAGACCTCAGGGAGCTGCGCGACAGACTCAGCACCGCGCTTCGCGGCAAATCGGGAGTCATCGAGCATGTGCTCGCTTGCCTGCTGGCCAAGGGGCACCTGCTGATTGAAGATCTTCCCGGACTCGGCAAAACCACCTTGGCCAAGGCACTCGCCGGTGCGATCGGAGGGAGTTTCGCCCGAGTTCAATGCACGCCCGACCTGCTCCCGGGAGACATCACCGGATTCAGCATATTCAATCAGAAGACCCGCGAGTTTGAATTCAAATCCGGCATGGTGTTCGCGGATATCCTTCTCGCTGACGAGATCAATCGCACCACCCCGCGCACGCAGTCCGCGCTTCTCGAAGCGATGGGAGAGCGTCAGGTCACCGTGGATAACACGCGCTATCCGCTATCGAAGACCTTCTTCGTCGTCGCCACACAGAATCCGTTGGAGCATCACGGGACATACCCTTTGCCGGAGGCGCAGCTTGACCGGTTCGCCATGAAACTGACCATTGGGTATGCGGATCAGGAACACGAGCTGGCCATGCTGCAGGCGGCGGCGAACGCGGAATCCGACGCCTCGCCCTCGGGGCCACCGGTCATCACTATTGACCAACTCGCCAATATCCAGGCGGCGGCGGCGGCCGTTCATGTGGATCGCAGAATACAGGAGTACATCATCGCGATCGCGCATGCGACCCGCGATCATGCCCGAGTCCAGATGGGCATGAGTCCTCGGGGCATGCTGATTCTCCAGCGGCTCGCGCAGGCGTACGCTTTCATGGATGAACGGGCCTATGTGACACCCGATGACGTACAGAACGTCGCCAATCCCGTCCTGGACGTCAGGCTCGCGATCGAATCCGACGGCCGGGTGGGTGTGATTGAAGAGATCCTCCGAACAACGGCCGTGCCTCGGTACCGATAAATCACTCACCCGACACCTTCCGATGGAGATCAGATGCATGCAACACGACGACTTGCGATGGGCGGCTATCACGCTGGCCATTTGCACCGTGTTCCTCATCAGCTGCGATGACAAGGTTGTGAATCCTCCGAACGCGGACACCGATGCCGGCGTGGCAGCGCGAAGCGAGACTCACGGTGAGAATCACCATGGACCTGATGCGCATCATCACAGCCATGATCACCGGCATGACGAAGACCATCATGAACATGTGCACAGACACGGCCATGTACACGAACATGCCCGCGACCATGGAGAGGAACACCATCACCACCAAGATGAATGTGTGGCGGAGCCGCCTCGATTCGGCGGCGTCACGGCATGTGTGGGGGATGGGGATGAGACACAACTCCCACCCGCCTATGCCGAGGTGGTCGTCGACCATTCGCACCAGATTTCTCTCTATTTGGGGCCGGCGCAGGACGAGGGGTCACAGGCCCGGGAGATCGAGGCCGATACGCTGGATGTCGTGATGGCGTGGGCGCATGAAGCCAACGTTTTTCGGTCAACGATTGCGACGCTTCGATCCAAGGGGGATCAGGGCACGGGACAATCAGGATACCGTCGCTACGTGGGACAATTGTCGAAAAAGTATAAGGATGGAGGAGAAGTCCTTCTGATCGCGCCGATCGTTCATATGCGTGGCGAACGTGAATCCTTCGATCTGATCATCAAGGTGCCCCCGCTACGCGCTCCGTCTGAGCCAACCGAGAGCAACTCGCCAGACTTGCTTCGGACCATCGAGACTTCCCAAGAACGCCAGGAATCAATCTCGGCGGAAGCCACCATCGTGGAGTCGCACCGCCATGACTGATCTCATCCTAGCCACGACCGAAGGTTATCAAGGATTCTGGGCCGATCCCTCCTTGATGATCTGGAGCGCAATCCTCCGGATGACGGAGGCCGTCATTTCCGCCTCGCCGTTCCTGGTGACGGGCTTTGTGGTCTCCGGCATCCTCCGCGGCATGCTCGGCGCGGAGGGCATTCGCCGACTCTTCGGAGTAGGACATTGGAGCGGACCGATTCGCGGCTGGTTCTTGGGCATCCTGCTGCCTCTCTGCTCATTGGGTGCGCTGCCCGTGGCCAGAGAACTCCGCCGAGCCGGTGTACCCAGCGGCACCGTGCTCAGTTTTGTGCTTGTCGCGCCCGTGCTGAACCCGATCTCCATCCTGTACGGTCTCAGTCATATTGCCATCATCACCCTCGTGTATTTCCTGGTGGGCACGATGATCGTCTCGCTGGGGATTGGATTCATCTGGGACTTCTTGATATCGAAACGCCGCGATGCCATCCCTCAGAATCCGGAGCCGCTGCCCGCCGCTGCATACGATCGTCTGGCTATCAGTGGCATCACCACGACGAGAGGCATGCTCGGCTCCTTAGCGGATATCGGAATGGCTGTGCTCGCTGTGGGGTTGCTGGGAGCGCTTCTACCTTATGGCACGCTGCAGTTCTCGATGACCCGCGACAACGTTCTTGCCACTGTCATCATGGGAGCCGTCGCGATCCCCGCTTACGTCACCCCGTTCGAGGTCATGGTGCAATATGGGATGATCGTGCGCGACGGCTACTCGCTGGGAGCCGCATTCGCTCTCATTGTGTTAGGAGCAGGTGCCAATGTGGGCGTGGCCAATTGGATCCGCCGGGAGTATCGGTACAAGTCCCTGGCTATCTTTGCGATTCTTCTGCTGGGCACGACGCTTCTACTTGGCTTCACGGCCGACCGCGCCATTCATCACGGAAAAGCGGCGGTGGATCATACACACGCGTTCGACAGCTACACCCGCTTGGCCAGGATCGAAACGAACGGTTCGTATGTCTCCTGGTTCATGCTTGCTGTCAGAGAGGGACTGACCCAGGCGAAGACGATCGGCGCCGGACTACTCGGCGCGATGCTCTGTGTGGCGATCGTGCTGCGTCTGCTGGGCGAACGCGCTACATTTCAATCCTATACGCGTCGCCTAGAGACACAACGAACCACATCATCGGAAGGAGTGCTCAACCGCCCCGTCTCCATGGGTGTCATCATCGTGAGTAGCGTGCTCGGCCTATCCGCCACAATTGGCGTGGCGATCTATATCGTCTATCCGCCACCCGACCAGCTTGCCGGAGAGGCGGATGTGGTCAGTCAATGGCTCTATGATGCCGTACGTGATGAAAATCATGACGAGATCAACCGCCGGGTCGAGCAATGGGAAACTGCCATCCGGAAAACGCCGGTGGCCGCCTACATACGAGGGAGGCCGCTGACGCCGGAGGCCGCACAAGTGGTGGGCGATGTCATCCATCTGCTCGAACTCGTGCGGCATTACAACGAACACGGTGAGTATCCTCAAGCCGCCACGTTGATCTTGTACCTGGACAAGCAGCATCGTGCGTGCCTGGACGTTCTCCAAGTCGACTCTGATTGACAGCAGAACATCCAAGTACTCATGCTCCCGTGCGGTCGCGTCAAAGTTGCATCTGACCGAGAATGATTACAAGTCGGAGCCACTTGCATATCCGCGGCCTCCCCCATGCAGAAGCGTGCACTCGCTGGTCAACTGATGGCTACGATACCCGCTCGTCAGTCGGGTAGTCTTCTTGATCCGCCCGTCTCCAACATCGGTAGTGACAGCCATGGACCGTCGGAAAAGCCCTCTTCAGCGGTGTCTCAATCTTGACCGAGGTGGAAGCCGATACCGAGAGGGTACCTTATCCCTGAATCCGCATGGCGAGGATCCCTCCCACCGTCCTCAAGCTTGCATCCGCTCGCGCCCTATTGCCGAAGCCAAACACACGACCTCCATCGGTCTCCGTGGCGACGACATTCAGCGTGCGGGTCTGGGGCATCGGTGCATCTGATTCATCTACACTTGCTTATATCGAGATAGTGCCCTTTAGAGATATTATCAGGTACGAAACAGACCATAGAGCACTCGATAATGAGACACCTCTACAAGGCAACAACTGACCAAGTTCGTAACCAACCCAGAACTCGTGAACTGCCCATGCATCGACCCCCTGAGAAGAGTATCCAACCAAGGCCCTAGGCCGTGGTTAGTTCTATCGGTGGCGTAGAAAGCTCAGACAATCGTCCAGACAGGTACTCAAGATCCATCACTGCTCCCCCTGATGTGCCTCTCAGAGAGGACACTGTCCACGTATCCCCGAGCCTTGCTGGCACTCACTTTGATGGGTTGAGTTGGATTTCCCAATGTGACGGATCGGATCTCTTGTGATAGATCTCACCGTCAATAGCCAGGAGGGTGGCACCTTGCGCCATGGCAAGGGTCGGTTGCCAGACCGCATCTGCCTTCTCCCATCGCAACGCCAATCCCGCTCCCCGAAATCGCAAGGCTCTGCCTTTGATCGGGAATTCGATTGCCTCTGCATGGCCATCGCCTCCTTTGGTGGGCAATCGAAGCACCTGCAAACCATGTGGGCCCCGCTCTGCCCATAAGCACTGCATCCCAGGATTCTTCTCCGGCAGGTGAATCCTCTCGGTCCGCCAGGGCCCTTCGTTCGGATGACACAGCGGTGAGAGAAACGAGATCCACTGCAACGGTCCCTCGCAATCTCTGAGAAACACCGCCGATGGTGCACGAAGCAGATCTCCCCATACGGCAATACGTTTTTGCATTTCGAGCCGAGGGCGTGGATCTCCATGCACCCTGATCATCAGATCGCCCTGCCCGGAGCAGGTACTCAGCCCATTGACTTCGGGATCGGCATCGATCTCCATCGGCGCGAAGTGATAGCGCATCTCGACGCGATGGCGGTCCTTGGACTCGATCCGATCGAAGACGATCCATGCGGGCGGATGCGTGTCCCATTTCTTGAGAAACCAGATGTCACGCTCGTGGATGACTTCGGGGAGTCCTTCGAATCCAAGGTTTCTGCCGGAGAAGAAATCGAAGTGATCCGAGACAACCCAATCCAAGCATACGGCATGGCTGGTGTTCAGCCCGTCAACGGTGATCGTGTTGTGAGCGAGGGAGGACTGCAGTTCACGGGCTTCCGGCGTCCCGTAGGTATGTACGCCGGGATCGATCAATACAGTTTGCCCGCAGGCCGCCAGTACCAGGCTCAGTGCATCGTGGTGGCCGTGACTGCCGTATCTCCCGCAGCGAATCCCCAGCACATGGGCGTCACGGCTCCATCCGCTGCGCATGTAGTAGAAGCCGCCGAGAGAAAATCCGACCGATGTCTTCGCGGGGGGATGGCCTTGCTCGCCACCGGTCAGGACGTATCGCATCTCCGCTCGATCGAAGAGTCGCGCTCCGCGCTCGAGCAGGTCAGGCCGCATCGGGTGATTCCCATCACCCCAGACCGGTAGCGTTCCATCTGGAAGCGTCGAGTACATCAGATAGTCAAACATGCGCTTCGTGCTCTTCTGGAATTCGTCGGGCAGCGTCATTCCCAGCCGGCGCGACTGCTCGATCACTTGAGAATAGCGATTGAGAACGAGTTGGTGGTACCCGATGGTGGGCTCACGAAGTACACCGTCGGCATGCACGGTGCGCCGAGCGTTGTCCATCAATGTCTGCAAGCCCAGTTCGACACGTTGACGCGCCCCGTTGAATTCCGGATAGGTCAGTCCGAAATCGAACAGCGCGTCGGCCATCTGTGTCTCCCAATTGCCGTCACCTTTCATGCGCTCCAGCAGTTCAGCCATCTCCGCCAGGTTGAAGATGAACGCCGCACGTACATCCTCCGTGAGATATGGACTGTCTACGAAAGGCGCGATCCAATAGAAACCGTGTCCCATCCGCGCCCCGATCGACAATGCCGACCACATTGATCCGCCGTAAAGCCCTGGCGGAAGCGCGGCCGTGATAGTTTCCTCATGGGTATACAATCCGGCACTGATCGACGAAGGCGATCCGAGAAACTGCGCTGCCAGCAGGGCATTGAAGGCCCTGGCGTATTTGGGGTTGCCGGTATTCAGGTAACCGGTCGACAGCGGCTTGCGTAATCCGGATCGCGTGAGACCGACGCCGCCGCGCTGAGGCCAAAGCGTGGCGTGATCCCAATGCGGGCCGAGGTCCACGGTGGAGCCGTCCGGCAAAGGCACGAGTCCCAACGCAGCCAGATCAGCTCCACTCGTGTCGAATTCCGGGTCATAGGTCGGCTGCCGTCGCCCGGGAAGAATCAAGTCGCTCCGCCCTTGAAAGTGCCTCACGAGCTTCGTAACGGCAGCATCCCATTGGCGCAGCTCGACGTGGTGGCTCACCTCGGTCAAGTCCGGATCATCGAGATTCATCCAATCAAATGCGCGTTGATATATGAGGTTACGATCGACACGTTTTCGGGCATGAATCTCAAACCAGAGATCCGCATCCTCCTCCGCGCCACGGAGATGCACTCGCCCGTGAGGGTAGTCCTCGCGGGCCACACCGATTCCAGCGAGGTGGCGGTCGCCACTCGCCCATCCAGGACGCTTGCCTGCCATGAGCCATTCGCGCGGAATCTGCGCGGGACGCAAAGCGTCGGTGTCCACGTTCAGTTCAAAGTAGTAACGCGTCTGCGGTTGCACGCGCGCGTCGATGATGAACGGTGTGACCGCACCCTCGAACATTCGTCGTGCATAGGGGATTGAGCATCGTCCAAGAGACGCCTTTTTCTCGGGTCCGTCCCACAGTGTCAGCGTGAGACGTTCGTCCGGATTCCAGGACTCGTGCCAGAACGCCTGCCAGATGGTGATGCGATATATGGTGTCGACATCCGGACCGGTCAAGAAAGTCTGTCCCAGCGGAGCATCGTCGGAGACTTCCATGAAGCGGTGCTCATCGCGCTTGGGACTGTGGGCATCCCGTTGCAGCGGATTGAGGTAGATGTCGAGGGGGCGCGTCGGCATGCCCGGCTCGGCGAGAATTCCGCTGGAAACTGTCGCCATGGCCAGAAGTAAGGCGTTCATGGTGATCTCCGTACAAGATCGCAGGTTGCGTGATTAAGGTACGCCGACGTCTGGGCCGGTCGAAGTTGCATCACACACATATTCCACGATACGATTTCTTAAAGGCTTAAGCAATGCTACTTTCAGCGCCGTAGCCTGTGGCCGATGACGCCGCCACATTGAGGACTACCATGACAATATCCAGCGGAAAAGAGAAAGGGCGACGCTCTGCAATCGTCCTGGCAATACTCGGCGGTGCGATGGTGTGGAGCGTGCCCTTGTACGCCGACGCGGCGGCGGCTGAAACACGAATCACGCCCACAGATCAGGCGGAAATGGTACTCATTCCCGCGGGTACTTTCGTCATGGGGGCGCACGGTGACACTCAGGATGCGTCGCCGGCCCACGTCGTGACGCTGCCCACGTTTTATATCGATCGTACGGAAGTCACTAATGCCCGTTATGCCCTGTATATCGCCGATACCGGCGTTCCCTCACCGCCGAATTGGCCAGGCCCAACACCGCCAAAGGGCACCGAGAATCGTCCCGTGACGAATATCACCTGGTTCGAAGCGATGGATTTCGCGACGTGGGCGGGCAAACGCCTTCCCACCGAAGCCGAATGGGAGAAAGCCGCACGGGGCACGGACGGGCGTCGGTATCCCTGGGGTGACGTCGATGACGAGAAAAAACGCAATCTGAACCTGCGCAGCCCGGATCATTTGGAATCCGTCGGGTGTTATCCCTCCGGCGCTTCACCTTACGGTGCCCTGGACCTCATAGGTAATGCCTGGGAGTGGACCGCCGACTGGTATCAGTCCTATCCCGGATCGCATGATGCGTCGGTACACTACGGTCGCAAATACAAAGTCGTGCGCGGCCCGGGAGCCGAGTACATCATTGGCGTTCCGCATGAGGCGGACACGACGATACGCGCGCGGATGCTGCCCTACGGTTACGATCGCTTCGTGGGATTTCGGTGTGCGATGAACGCGGATGAAGTTGCTCCCAATGTTCCAATCGAATCCGTGGAAGACGCCCGGTCCGTCTTGAAGGCGTTCGAGCGCGAACCACGCCAACTTGTTTTCGAACGAGAGTTTCAGCGCCTTGTGACATCCCGCAGCGTACCTCTGCGCATCGACGGCCCACTTGATGGACAGGGGATCGTCCGTGGAGGCATTCCTTTACCTGAAGGATGGATTCACGACCCGGCGAGCCTGCGACTCGTCGATGCCGACGGACGAACGCGAACGTGCCAGCGCCGCGTCCTGTCCCGATGGCCCGACGGCTCATGTCGCTGGATTTTGCTGGATGCAGAGGTTCCATCAGATCGGCGTCTCGGACTGCAGCTCGATGCACATGTAGAGCCTGCCCCCGTCCCTCGTCACAAGTTTCGCGTGGATCACGCGAACGAGACCGTCAGTGTCGACACAGGGTCTGCCGTATTCCGTTTCAATCGAGAATCACTGATCAGCATTGCTCTGAATGATGATCCGGACAACCGCCTTGGCCCTTTCCTCACCGGCTGGCAGACACGAACGTCCGAGGGTGAGCGCCGCTTACGATTCGGGCCGGCCGACGTTCTCATGGTGGACGAAGAAGGCCCATTGCGGGCCGTCGTGCGATGTCAGGGAAGCTTGCAGGATGATTCCGGGCAGCCGTCGGGCATGAGGTACGATCTACGCGCCCATGTCACCGTCGGCTCCACGCGATTGCGTCTGCTCTGCACGTTCACGCATGCCGTACCGCGAAGCAGTCACGAGGCCGCTGTACGCGAGCCGATCCTTCACGCAGAGGAGGTGCTGGTCCGTTTCGCCTTGCCCGCGCCAGCAGGATCCATCCGTGTTCCGCGAGAAGACGGGACATTTCTGGATCTGGATTCGTCGGAGATCGACGTGACGCAGATTGACGACCTCCGTTATGTCATCACGCAGAAGGATCAGGTTCACGCGGAAGGTAGCCATGCGCCGGGATGGCTGGCGGTGGAAACAGATCATGGATGGTGGCGCGTGGGAATGCGCCATTATTCCCGGCAGCACCCCTGCGCCTTGATGGTGAATCGCGATAGTATCGGCGTGCGGCTCTACGCCGGTGACAAACCGTTCGAGTTCGATGCCACACTTGCGAAGACATGGGAACTGATCGTGGATTACGTGGAGGCTCCCGATGAACCATTCGCCCTTCAGCCCTTACGGCTGATCGCTCCGCCGGCTTGGGTGTGCGGCACGCGGGCCATCGGCGGACCGCTGCTCCCACGGGATGAGGAGGCGCTGAGTCGCTTTCCCTATTGGGAACTGCTTCGCGAGTCGTCCATGAGACAACTGGTCAAGGGGATGCCTACAGGCCTTCGCGATTATGGAGATGCGTACATGGGCGGCCCGTACAAAGGGAGGAATGCCTACCTCAATCTCGAATATGACGTCCCGTTCAATTACCTCCTGCAGTTCCTGCGCACCGGGGAAGCATGGTACCTCGACACCGCCGAGGTCATGGCTCGCCATCAGGCGGATATCGACACCGATCACGTGACTGGGCAGCCTTACAAGCATAGTCCGTTGCATACCACCACGCGCGCCGATATCGCCCACATGTTCAATCGTGGTCTGCTCTTGCACTATCTTCTGACCGGAGAATCGCGATCACTCGAGGTGGCCACATCCATCGGCGATCATATCGCCGAACGCACGCTACGGCTCGACGGCTACGGGAATGAGCGACAGATCGGCTGGGGGCTGTATGCTTTGACCGGACTGTATGAAGTGACCGGAGAGAAGAAATACCTCGACGCGGCAGAGCACCTGTGTCTCCATCTCGCTCTCGAGCAGTCGCCGACCGGAAGGCTGAACATCCGATACGACAATCGGTACGTCTTCATGAACGGGATTGCCATGAACGGCATGCTGTCGGTCTACAAACACACCGAAGACGAACGCATCGCCGAATGTGTGCAGCGGCTGGCTCGGCGGTCGCTCGGACACTACCCGGAATACGCCTGCCGCACACTGAACGCGTTCTGTCACGTACTCGCCGATACGAAGGACCCGCGTTATCTCGATGTGTTGGAGCGCACCTGGGAAACCAGTATGGACTACCTGAAATCCGGCGTGAGTGTGGCGACCCACGGTTGGCAGTTCACTTACTTCGCCGCGAAGCATGACCTCTTCCCGCTGTTCGAGGTTCCGCCTGAGCAACATCTCGAGCCGGCTTCGTACCGCGGGCTGCGACTCGAAAACGGCATGGTAGAACTCTATCTCCGCCGTGCGGAAGATGCCCCCGCGGCGGTACTCCTGATCTTGAACGGGCACGCTGCGGGATCTGCCGAGCTGCATGATCTCGACGGAACCCTGATCGAACGCGTCGAGTTCGATCGATGCCACAGCCAGTTTCAGCCCCGATGGATCGTTCTTGGCTCCGAACACCGGATCGGTCGTCTCCGGTTGATCGCCTCCACTGGTCTGCGAGCATGGGAGATCCACGCGGATGGACGATCGCGGTTGACGCTGGCGGACCCGGCCGGCGTGCACTTGCCGACTTTGCATCCTCGTGCGTATGGCTTCGTTCAACACGGCAGCGAGAAGGTTCGCTTCCGGCTGATCTGCGAGGGAGAAGGATATCATCTGGCCCGGCTTTACGACCAGGCCGGACGCCTCCGAGCCACCGTGCGCCGCTTTGTCGAATTCGAAGACCCGGGACGCTTCGTCATGGATCTTGAGGCGGCGGTCTCGCCCGAGAGTTGGGGGAAAGTCTGGGGTGTCGAGATCTTCGACGCCGAGGTGAAGACCTGCAAGGGCATGTTGCCGTACTGGGCGGCAACACCAGAGGAACTCTTCAATCCCGAGCATTCTACACGGGTAACAGAGTAATCCATATTCCGCAAACTCATTCCTCGGTGGCACAATCGGGCGCGGCGATCATGCCGGCGCCGCTCAGGCATCCTAGCAGAACCGCTTGATCGTCATCATCCACATCGACATCGTAGTCGAAACGGGCACGATCACACGCCGGAAGTGGCGGAGGTGTACCTTCGCTCGAACGGCAACGTTGGAATAATGCGAAATCGTCAAGATCCACATCACCGTCAAAATCCAGATCCGATGGAACCGTGGGAACATCGTCAGCCACCAGACCGTCCGCGTAGTAACGACTTGCGTCCTCGGAGTAGGCAAACGCCGCGTAATAAACGATCTGACCATTGGAAAGCCCGTCATGGGTGATGCCATCGGGTACGGAGGGGCTGGCGGCACGATCGGCAAGAATGGTTCCGTCCGATGGCCCCGTAGGACTTCGATCCGTTCGATACAGGATACGTACGCCGCTGAGCGGAGGCTCAGCAGGAGCAATCCAATCCAGCACGATTTCGCCGTTTCCCGACGTTGCACCGAACGATATCACGGGATCGGGCGACTGGCCCTGCAGCGAGACATCCACGTTTGTAATCTCTCCGGACGAGATGCTGAACGGGTCTGAAGTGAAGTCATCGTAGTAGGCCTTGTTCGCGACCAGGTCATATTCTCCCGACGGTAACTGCAACTGGTACGCTCCGTTCCCGTCGGTTTGTACCGGCGCTGCTCCCGTCACGGTCACGGTGGCGTCCGTGACGGGACTGTCGTACTGATCGCGAACGACCCCCATCACGGTCCCTAACCCCGTTAAAGTGTGCGAGACGGAGAAGTTGACATCATCAAAGTTCAAGTGGGTCCAGCTCCAATTGGAATCCGCGTAAAGGTGGAGCCGGATCGCCACCGCCTCCACACCCGGCGTGCCGAGAATGTGTCCGGATGCGACATACGGCGCGAAGGCGGTCGCACTGTTGCCCGTATGACTTCCATCGAGGGCCCCGATCAGCTGGTAATGATCGCAGTTCATGATACCTTCCGGCTGAGAGCCGTCTGCGTTCCAGCCGACCTCCCATACTTGATGCACGCCTTCGGGGACGGGCGTCGAGCCGTCGAGTCCGTGCAATTGGACGTCCACATCGAGCGACCAATTCGCCACGGGATATCCGGCGAGGTAGTCGGTGGTTTGAACAATCTGTCCGACGTAGAAATCCGGCCGAAGAAAGCTCGTGATCTTGCCGGCAAAGTACTGTCCCTGCGGAGCCGTGATGCCATATGGATTCACCGAGGACAGCAAGGGAAAGTCGGGGCCTTCAGCATTCGTATGAACGACTTCCCATTGCTCGTAACTGCCGTTGCGGTCTTCGAAGCTCGGGTTGAGCACTGACGTTGAAAAGAGCTGTTGTGGAAGGATGGCATTGAAGTATTTCCAGGGGGGAGCTTCAGTGCCGTCCGGGCGAATTAAGTACAGTCCGCGTACGTCTTCGTTACCCGGGGGAGTGACACGCGCCTCGTTGTCGAAGACCTGCCAGTACAGAATGTAGGGGCATCCCCAGAAGTGCGCCTCCTCCGTGGCCATCCGAAGCACGAGCATCTGTTTGGCATCGGTTGCGCCGGGATCCGTGACGGAATTGACCGAGGGCCATCCGTACTCACCCGAGTAGACGTTCCTGTTTCCGAATGTCGCACTGTCAGGCGCCTTCGAGGCGAGATAATCCAGCGCGGATCGAAATGCCTGACGCGACCAGGTCAACCCGGGATCGGCGCTGGCTTGGCCAATGGAATCCCAGGCTGAATATGAATAAAGATCGCAATATGTGTGAGGGAGCACGTCGTTTGTCACTGTCGTACGTCCCTGCATCGCCAGTTGCACGAGATTGACCTCGGCGGCGTGATACACCTCCACATCGCTGCCTGGGTGATCCTGCCGGGCGCGGATCACGCCGTCTTGACGCGCATTGAGCCAGTCGATCATACCCTGGATCGCTGTCGGGCCAGGATCGCACTCCGGTTCAGTGCAGTAACTTCCTCGAATCGCCCAGTCCCCCTCCCAGTGGGAGAGAACGAACGTCTTGCCCGTTCCGTTGTAGGTCGTCAGAAGATGGCTTGCGAGGTTGTAGAACGCCTGCTCTTCCTGCTGGGCCTTGGTAGAGGAGACACCATTTCGGAAGTAGTGCTCGTCATCGACGAAGGAGTAGGCGGTCAGCACGTACGTATGAAACGGCTTCTGAAAGAGCGTTACGAAGCGTGAATGCTGAGCGATCTCGACCATGCTGTCAAAGGCGGGCCATGAACCACCGTGAGGGTAGAACTCTGCTGGGCGAAACAGATAGCCCTTGAATACACGCATGCCCGTCTCGATGATGCGATCCGAACCCTCGTTCAGATAATCCTGGGATCCGAAATGATACGTGCCCTTGACGTGTGCCGATCCCAGTTGTTGCTGCAGAAGAACCGGATCCACCATTTGAGCCTGGGCGGATGCAACCAGCAGCAACGATGTGACGAAAACACGTTTGCACACGATGGGAATCTCAGTTATCGGTTCTGAATCGCCGGGACAACATCTGTCGGCGTCAACCTGTGGAAGAGGTTTCACATGTGCATGGCGACTCTATCTGTAATAATATGGCGTGTGAAAGGGTTAAGCAAGACTTATGTGAAATCCATCGGATGTGATCCGCCTTTCCAGGCAAGCGGTGTCGTGGGTATACTCAGGAATACTCCTCGCCCCGTAGTCGACGGCGGCCTTCAGTTCGCCCTCCTTCGGGCCACGCGTCGATGGAGAACCCGGGATCCCATGACGGGGAAGAGTGCCTGCGAGAATTGACCAATGGGTAAAGCGGCGAGATCCAAATCGGCCCGTGTCACGTTGGGACAGGTGGCGCATTTGGCGGGCGTGTCGACGACTGCCGTCTCCGTGATTCTCTCCGGGCGTCCCTCGGGGCTGAAGCAGTTTCATCCGGACACCATCGATCGGGTGCGTCGGAGTGCTGATAAACTCGGTTATCGCGCCAACTTGTTCGCCTCAAGCATCGCCACGCGCGATTCCACCTTCTTCGCCCTCGTCATTGAGGATCTGGCGGAGACGAAACTGGATCAGTGGCACCTGTGGGCCTTCGAAGGTGAATTGTTGAGCGGCATCATCAGTTCTGCGGCCGCGGCAGGGCTGTACCCCGTGATCGCCACCGATTCCTCGAGCCATGAAAACAGCAGCACGAAACCCATTGAGGATCTGATCGCCGGAGGCGTGATGGGCACGATCGTGCGCACCCCCAATGCGGAACTGGAGAAACACCTCCGCTTCAGGATCAAGCAGGGCCATCCCGTTATCGTCGTCTTTCCTTCCCGATCATCGCGTTGGAAGAGCAACGTCATCGACTTGGATAATCACAGAGTCGGGGAAAAGGCCGCCGAGTTGCTTCACGAACGCGGCTGCCGCCGTTGCGCCATCGCTCACTACAAGAAGCGCAGCGAACCGCATCGTCATCGATGCGAGGGCTTCGAATCAACATGCGAGCGACTCGGTATGGCTTTCGAGCGTATCGTTCTTCCGCTGGAGATCGACGACGTCGGCATCGGTGAGTGGGTGGAACGCCGTCTAAAACGAATGAACGTTGAGGGATTCTTCGGTATCGATTCGATTGCGAGCATCGGAATGGTCATGGGGTGTCTGCGCGCGGATATCCGACTCGGCGACCGAGCGTTTCTGGTGGGTTGCGATACCTCGCTGTGGCAGAGTTCGATGCTTCCCCGCATCACGTCGATCGATCTCTCGTGGAAGGAGGTCGGCATCCTGGCGACGGAACGCCTCACCGTGCTGGCCGCGCACCGCGAAGCCGAATTTGAGAGCATTCTGCTTCCTCCTGCCATTAAATATGCCGAAACGTGCCCCGGTCCGTGTCAAACGCAGGGCGAGGACGACGAAGCGACTGCTCCGAAAACCTGAGTGCCGGACATGCGTTGTCGCCAACCCCGGCCGGCTCACTCCCCCATCGATTCGTAAGTCTCATTTTGGGGACACTTTAGGGCTCTGCTCGCATCGGTTTTCCTCAGCCACTAATTCTCCAAATCCGTCGGGATTTTGCTTGACGGCGAAAGGCAAGACAGCCACAATGTACTTAACCCTTTAAGTAGAGGGTTTCTTGTTTTTCCGGTTCATGTCTCTGAGCGGAGTGAGAAATCGTATTGTTCGCGGACAAGCCGTCCGGTCGCTCATACCTGTAGAACGAACGCGTGTTTCGCCGGCGTGCGGAAGAGCGTTTGTAGCGAATCCGTGGCGGTCGCTCATGTGGGTCCGCGAACTGAATCACAGAGGAGGGTCATGTCGATGTGTCGTTTCACGACGATAAAACTATCGCTCGTCGGTGTATGTGTTCTGATGGGAGCGGGGCAGGCCTCCGCTTTGATTCAGGATGGTGGTTTTGAAGATCCACTGCTGGCCAATCCCGCATCCGGTACACCCTGGACCCACTGGGTCGATGTACCAGGTGATGGTGGCGCACGTTCGCAGGGGTTCTTCGGAGGTGAATTCGCATTCTCCCGTCCACCGACTGAAGGGGTACAGGATCTGGGATGGGTTTCGGGCTTTGACCAGACTCGGGACAATGCCAGGGTATATCAACAGTTCAGCCAGCCAGCCAATACCGAACTGTCGATCTCAGGTGATTTCCTCGCCTACGCCGGTTGGGGCAACTGGCCTGAACTGGCGGGCGGGCAGTTCGATACGGAGATCGGCCTCTATTACGATCGGCTGGGTCGAACGGACATACTTCCATTGCTCGATCCCATCACGTTCCAGCCTCAGGATCCCGATCTTTTCCGTGTGGGCCTGGTCAACAACGGCCAGTCACATACTGAGGCCACGGCTGGCGGAGATGGCTGGATCAGCATTGCCGGCACCTTCAATTCCGGAAATGCCAGCCCCACAGGTGCCATCATCGTCATCAACCGACACAAGTTCGGTTTCTTCAACGGGACCTTCGCCGACAACATTGTCGTGACGCCCGAACCGGCGACGATAATGCTTCTGGCAGTCGGTGCCGGCATGTTGCTGCGGCGGAAACGCGCGTAACGAAAAGGGGACGCATCCGGGCGGTGCACGGACCTGCGCAAGCGAGCGTGCGGGTCCGTCTCCCCGGCGGGCACGTCTACTCGCCCTTGTGTTTCGACGTTAACGGCTTCTCGTGACAAGATCTCTCGACTTCGCACGTCGACCCCGTCGAGCGTTTAGTGGGTCGTCGGCAGGATGGGTACGCATAGTGTGTGACGATCACACGACAGGAGGAATCAGCATGCGACGCGCGGTCTGCTGCATCACGGCCATTCTCGGCGTCTGTCCGGTGCTCTTAGGGCAGGAACTCTTGACCAACCCCAGCTTTGATCTCCCAAGCACCGCAGCGTGTGTGGAAGACAGCGGCACGTTGCTCATCAACTGGCTTCCCTTGAGCCGACGAAATGGGGATTTCTTTTCCCCGGCTTGCCCGCGCGACCCCGGCGGCGACAATGACGATGTTCATGGCAGCATTCAGGCGTGGGGCAACGGCTCCTCCAGTTTCCGTCAGACGGTCAGCGGATTGGATTCAGGCAAGACCTATCAGCTGACCGGTCTCGTCTACCTCGGGAAGATGGGCGCTGACGGCGAACTCAGTGTCAACATTCAACTCCAGGACGGCTCACTCGGCAGTCCTGCTGTGGATCAGGCGTCGCTCGGAATCGATTATCATGGAACGCCCGGGAGTTGGATACCATTCTGTCTCCAGGGTTCACCGAGTGGATCGTCGCTTACCGTGTTCGTCGAAGGCACCCACAACGGGTTATTCGGATGGGCCCTCCATGTGGACGACTTTTCTCTCACCGAGACGACCAATACCGACAAGGTGAGTTTGACGGCGATCACGCCTTCCTTCGGCGAGAAAGGGCTGGCGTCGGTGCCCTTCAGTATCGAGGGCAGTGGCTTCACCCTCGGCACGAATAGCGTCGATGCAGTGACATTAATCCGACCGGGCGAAGCCGATATTCCGGCTACCGGATTGACGGTCAATGCCACAACCGTCAACGGCGTATTCGATCTCTCCTCGGCCGTCATGGGACGCTACAGCGTTCGCGTCACCTTCAGCAACGCACCCTGCTCGGAGTTGATCCTTCCCGGCGCGTACGTGGTGGCAAATCCCGTGCTCGCCAACGGAAGCTTTGAACTTCCTAATGCCCCGGCTGTGAACTGCGGCAACATTACCCCACTTTCCGGTTTTCCCGATGATTGGCTAGCCGCCGCCATCGCGACCTGGGACAATGAAGTCAATCCCGTCAACACACTCTTCCGGGATTCCGATCAGTTCCCTGCCGCATGTCCTCCGATTAACGGTGATCATTACGCCAGTTCGGAATCGACGCCGGCCGATCCGGGGGCCAAGCCTGAAGCCGTCAATTATCAGATCGTCAGAGTCGACAATACGAAGAGCTACCTGGCCACGGGATACTTCGCGGGCAGCGGTAAACACACGACGACGCTGGATCTGCTCGATGGAGATGATTCCGATGTCGGCGCGGGGGGTGTCCCCGACGCAGCGGGGGTTGCCCATCAGGACACAGATAGCGATCCCGACTATGACTGGACTTTCGCATTCGCCGAACTTCAGCCCTCCGGAGATCTCATGACTGTGCGATGGCGCGTCACCACGGGCGATGCCGGCCCGCACGTCTCCAACGCCGACCAGATTACGCTGACCCCGTGCGAAGGACCTGAAGCCACACCGACTTCCATTTCCGTCACCCAGGCCACCAATGATCAGTTGCTTACCGGGGTCACCATCACCGGAACCGGATTCTCCCTCGGCGGCCCCCCTCTGCCCGTCCTCGTTCTGCCGGGGCAGACGGGGAGATCCATCGTAGGCTTCAACGTCAGTGTCGTGAACGATTCTACGATGACGTGTGATTTCGATATCATCGATGCCGATAGCGGGGAGTACGACCTGGTCATTCTCAAGGACGGATGCACCGGCGGATTGTCATCGGCGCTCTCCATCATCGCCGCCAACTTCGTGAACGGCGGTTTCGAACTTCCCGATCCTGGACCGGGTGCGCCGCCGATTTGCGGAGCACCGCCGTTGTTCGGGATTCCCGAGGGCTGGTCCGCCGTGCTCATACCATCGGGAGGCATCGCGCCGGGATTTGATCGCGATCACGATGTTTTCATCCCTGCGACATGCCCTTCTCCCGCCGGTGGCCACTTCGCATCCCTGACATGGGATCGCGGCGGTGACATCATCGCATACCAAACCATCGCCGCCGTTCCCGATGCAGAATACACCTTCGGGGGATGGTTCGCGGGTGGCGGTGCGGGTGATGTTGTCCTCGAATTGAGAGACGGTAATCTCGATGGCACGCTGATCACGTCCGAAATCGTACACGAGAGTGTCGGAACCGGAGCCTATGATTGGAAGCAAGGCCAGGTGGTTGGGCAGGCACTGAGCGACGTCATTACCGTTGTGTGGAAGCTGCAGGCCTCCGGGTTTGGCTTGCATGCGTCGCATGCGGATGGCTTAACCGTCCTCTTTGAAGAATCAGAATGTGGCGATCTGTTTGCCGATACGGACAAGGACGAGGATGTCGATCAGGCCGATTTTGCGCTTTGGCAACTTTGCTATACCGGCAGTCAAACCGGTGTTCCGGCTGTCCCTTCGTATTGCATATGCTTTGATCGCAACGAGGACGATCGGATCGACCAAACGGACCTGACCGAATTCATCAACTGTGCCACGGGGCCATCCATCCCTGCTAGCATCGAGTGCGATGACTGAAGGCCGCAGTGGTTTCGGATCATCAGCACACCACAAACTGACATGGGCGAGTCTTGTTCCGTTGGTTTACCCCTGGTACCGGAGGTCCCGGATCCAGGTGTGTTGAGATTCCAGCTCGAAGCTTGCTTTACGAACTGGCGAGCCTGCATATGGAACCAGCATGATCAACGATGTCGTCAGTAATCGCGAGCGGAGTAACACAGCTATTGATGTGCTTCGCTACGCATGGAGACGATGCCACGACAGATTGCCAGATTGCCACGAGCATCGCTATCACACCATAGCCTAAAGGCGATCTTGCCGATACCGGCGGGCAATCCGAATGTCCGCAGGATGATGCGGTAAGCCGCTTTGGCACCGCTCAGGCCGTTGACGGCAAGGAGTATGCCCCATCGCCGCTCGGCGAGACCATCGCTCTCGAGATTGGACGCCGCAAGTACGACCGGGAACACCAGACCGATCACGAATACCGCAGGGTCCAGCGTGAACAACATCAGGACACTACGCTTCAACAGGAACAGTAGCAGTCTCGTCGCCGGCTGGACGCCTTAGGCCTCAATCGTCACGGCCATGAACAACGCCGACGTGAGCACAATGATGACAGCAAACGCTGTAGGCATAATCGCCAGTGCCACACATCTGTCGGGGCACCAACGAAGCAATCCCGGTTCGACTGATTACTGTTCTAATTCCTGTCTTGGCGTTTTCTCGACTGACCTGCAATTGACCAGGATGTGACGATCTCGACTTGCGCTTGCGGGCGCGATGAAGTTACAACCCTCGTCCCGCAAATTCGTGCGACGCTACCCACCGTAAAGCCCTCATCAGCGGTGTCACAATCTTGACCGAGGTGGAAGCCGATACCGAAGGGGATACCGTACCCCCGAATGAGGGTACAACCCCCACAGAATGCGAAAAAACGCGGTTGCAGGCGACACCTTGCGAATCTCATCAGATCGCGCTAAACTGCTGAGAATCGGAGGGTTTGTGAGCATTTCTGCGAGCCGTCAGAAGCGATTCCCAAGCTGGACGTCGTGGGTTCGAATCCCATCGCCCGCTATCTTCCTTTACATCAAGCACTTACAGTATACTTCTAAAAGAATGCACTGGGCATCCAAGATGCGAAATCGTCGATTCTGCACCAAAAACCGCGGTGCACGACTGCCAGCTACGCAAACGGGCAGTCGTGGATCAGCCTGTCAGAAACGCTGCAACAACTCGTTTCCAACAAGGAGTTTACGCAGTAAGAAATACTGAGAGCAGGACGAGTTGGTCAAAAGTTGGTCAATCGGTTTCACTCGCATAGAGGTTTCTGGCGGCTTGGGGGAGGAGGCATAATGTCAGCCAGGCTGGTCGACACTATGAAGCAACTTGGGCAAAACGGATCGCAGGTACTTGATGCGTCTCGCATGACAGCAGCGAAGCGTGCTCGGGCCAGCAACGAGCTGGCCTCATGTTGGCTAGTCGCGTGGCGTAGGCGCCAAACTGACCCACACTCCCCGACTGGCTCTATGGGGCGTCAGTCGGCGCAGGCCGGATCGCCAGGGTTGTTCGCGCCACTGATACAGCGCTGGACCACAGCGAAGTCAGATTGATCACCGTCGCCGTCGTTGTCGAAGTCTTTGTCCTCGCAGCCGCCCGCTACAAGTACGGCCGGGCCCGAGGCGCAAGCCTCGAAGGCGTCGACATCATCCTTGTCCACGTCGCCGTCATTGTCGAAGTCGGCTGGAATCGCGGGCGGACAGCCATCGGCGTCCACCGTTGCGCCGGGGATCGTGCTCGGGCAAAGATCGCAACCGTCGGGAATGCCATCGGTGTCCGCGTCCAGCGTGTCGTCGAAGCCGGGGCAGGCGTCGCAACCGTCGGGAATGCCATCGTTGTCAGCATCGAGGTTGTCATCGAAGCCAGGACAGATGTCGCACACGTCGCCGACGCCGTCACCCAGACCGATGGTGGCGACGTTAGCGATCTCCGTGTCGCTCAGGTCTGTGCTGAAGATCGTGACCTCGTCGATCGAGCCGGCAAAATAATAGCTGCCCACATTGCCCCGTTCACCGAAGTACAGGTCTGAGTTGTTGGCGGTCGTATTGACCGTGCTATCAACCACGGCGTCCTCTTCGATGCCGTCGATGTAGAGACGGAGCATCCCGCCCGCGTCGCGGACGAAGGCCACGTGGTGCCATCGGCCGTCGTTCACCCGCGCCTGCGACAGCACGCCCGAACCGTTCGAGCCGTCGTACCGCGCCGCGAAAATCCGGCCTTCATTGGCGTGAGTCTCGTTGAAGATCCGGATCACGAAGGGGTAACCCCCTTGGGTGTCCCATTTCTCGATGATCATGTTGTCGGTCACGGAGAGATCTGCCTGCTGGGACGGCGCCTGGATCCACGCGGTGACGGTGAAGGTGTCGGCCGTGTCGAAGTTGAAGTCGGCGCTGTTGGGAACAACCGCGGAATCGGTGGTCCCATTCAGCGAGATGCCGGTTCCGTAGCGGCCCGGCGCCCAGAAGTCTCCGCTCAAAGTGGCGTCGTTGGCACCGACGGTGTCCTGAGCGGTGGCGCCGGCGCCCTCTTCGAAGCGCCAGGCCGCGACCGGAGAGAGGGCCGGGTTGGGCCCTTCGCTGTCGAGTTGGTCCGCATTTGCATCGTCCGCGCAGTTGTCGCAGCCGTCCGGGGCGCCGTCGCCGTCGGTGTCCAGGTAGTCGTCGAAACCCGGGCAGGCGTCCACGTCATCGCAAACGTTGTCGGCATCGGTATCACCGGCTGCATCGTCGCCGAGACACTTGTCGCAGCCTGTGCGGACCCCATCGTTATCCGGATCAACATCCTCGATATGGCTGACGGTTGAGCTGAAGAGGACCGTGCACCCCGGACCGCAGCCGAAACCCGCATTCTGAAGCGTGATGGTGATCGCACCGTCTGTCTGCAAATAGTAGTTCCAATCCGCTGCGCTGATCGGCACAAACCGGACCTGGGGACCTACACAGCCACCGTTTCCGATATACTCGTTGAACAGTTTAGTCACGTAGTTATTGTTGACGAAGACATCGATCCCGGATCCGTTATTGCCGATCCAGCCCTGACCGGTCACCTCCAGAGCTACGTCACTCAAGGTAGCCACCGCATCGGGAACGACCCAGTCCTTTGTCGTCGGGGTGCAGCCGAAACCGGGTGATGTTGCTTCGAACACCGGTTCTGGTTCGCAGTCGTCCGGAACGTCGTTACCGTCGCAATCCTGATTGGGGATCAGATTGCCCGCAGGAATGACCTCGTCCGACTGGCCTGGAGGGGTCCAGCGCAACTGCGCCACGGCACCGCCGGTCGCCTCGTAATACTCAAAGGTGATGGGATACTCGGTATACGCTCCCAGACTGATGACGCCCGATTCATCTTGCGGAGCATGATCGGTCCAGTCATCAATCAGGAGTTGACCATCCACCCACAGACGCGCGCCGTCGTCGGTACGTGTCGTGAACGTGTAATCCCCGGCCGCCTCGGTGCGGACGTACCCCGTCCAACGCACAGAGAAGTTGTCGGTGCCCACGCTGTAGGACGGTCTGCCTACACCCCAGTCGAAGTCGATCCCAGCATCAATCCACACGGCGGGCGATCCGGAGAGATTGTTCGATGGATAGTAGGAGCCAATAAGCCCGTTCACGTTCATTTCATCGCAGTCCGAGGCACCATTGCCGTTGCAATCAATGCTATTGTCCAAGCCGGGGCAGAGATCGCACGCATCGCCGACGCCGTCACCATCGGCATCAACAGTATCATCAAAGCCTGGACAGGTGTCAGTTTCGTTGGGTATACCGTCTCCGTCATAGTCCGAGTTGTATTCGAATGCTCCCATATCGAGATACTTCACAGCACCAACCCCAAGGTTCAGAAAGCTCGGGTGATCGAAGGTTCGCGACAATCCGCTCAGGTCCACGCTGCCGCCACCGTTCGCAACGTAGGTGTCATAGTCAGCCGCATCGATACCCCAAGAAAAGGTATCCAGGCGATAATCACCACCCGCCGCATACAAGAAAGTCGGGACATTAGAGATGTTCGTGCCTGTCCCACCGGGGAAGAGGCAGTAGCTCGCCGTTGCACCGCCGCCGAGGACGCTGATCGTGTTGGATCCGTCGAAGATGCAGTTGGTCGCTGCGGCATTGTTGTACACGGCAATTTCGTCGGTGTTGCGCCCAAATGTGCAGTTAACAAGTGAGGTAGCTCCGCTGCCTTCGACAGTGCTCGCAGCGCCATTGTTGCCTGCGAACAGGCAATTGATGAAGATCCCGTTCACTCCGCCGAAAGCGCTGGCGTCACTGGCTCCAAAGTTGTCGATGAACCGGCACTCCTCGAAAAGTGCCGTTCCGCTACCGGTGCTGCCAACCGCCGAGTGTGGCGAAGCGCCTGCGCCGTCGTGTTCACGAAAATCAACCCGGCGAAATACAGGGTTGACGTTAATACCGACATAAACCCCGGCCACGGAGGACAGGGAGCCATTACCTCGCCGTATTGTCAGGTCTTCGAACGTGCTTGAAGTTTCGTACAAGGTTATCACACGACCGCTGTAGTCGCCGTCAATGAACGTCTGGTCGCGCCCCTGCCCGCGAATGGTGAGATTCTTCAATTGCAGCACAATACCCGCCTCGACCAACGTGCCCGAGCCGATCTCGATGATATCACCGCTTACGGCATCATTGATTGCACCCTGCAGCGTGTCCGAAATCGTGCCCTGAGTCACGTTCAGGATCGCGGGCGAGATGTCAAATGCTCCGGCCTTAACGACGATGTTGTCGAAGTTATACGACTCGGACGTACCGGGGGTCCCCGTGATCACCAGTTCGTCCAGCACCTGAAACGGATCGTCGCTCACGATGGTTTCAAAACCGTTGGGGACAAGGTTAGCAGTCTGATCGAGAACAAGACTGCCGTTGAGGAAGCCCTGGATCGAGAGCTCGAGCGTGCCGCTGAATGTGTTGGCGTCCATGCTGACAAAAACGAACGTTCCGGTGGTGTTCTCGGTAACAGTGACTGCGGCCGGTACCGGCACGCCACCGGTATAATTTGGCCCTAGCGCATAGATCGAAGGCCCGGGATTGCCGCCGGAGACATTTTGATACAGGCTTCCGGCAGTCGGCTCGACAGCGAAAGTGTTCTCTACGTATGTGGTGAATGGATCCGTGTCCGGGCCCGGAAGGCCGTCGAACGTAATGGTAGCTGCATAAACCGGCGCGGCCAATGCCGTTGTAGCGAATAGCAGCGCTCGGATGAAGGTCCGCATAAGAGCTCTCCTGGCAGTAGAGTATGAAATCAAAGTATTCGTCTCTCACGCCGTCGCGCGAGCATGCGTCCGACCATCCCCAACGACGATAGCGAAACGAGTTCGAGCGCAAAACGGCTTTCCGTGAGGCTCGTCTGCTGCCCGCAATAACCCCTCGCCATCGAAGACGAAGGCCCGACCGGCGGCGTAGTTCCCAATGAATCTCGCTGTGGAGCATCGCACTGCCCGCCACGACTCGATAAACATGCTAGGCCTCTATACTGGCCGGGACACTGGACAAGCGTCTCACACTTTGATGGACAGGCGCCTCACGTGCTTAAGTGATTGCCAGAAAAATGTTTACGACCAGAATACACAGAGATTGCCGGTCTTATTTATCCGAATGGGA
Source organism: uncultured Planctomycetales bacterium (assembly GCA_964618455.1). Taxonomy (GTDB): domain Bacteria; phylum Planctomycetota; class Phycisphaerae; order UBA1845; family PWPN01; genus CAZUAQ01. Next base: position 38,538 of record CAZUAQ010000025.1, read on the forward strand.
CTGACAATAATTCGAGCTTGGGTTAAATCCGGGCGATCGGACCTGCTAATATGGATTCTGAACAGAATCTCTTACACCGTCTTCATGACTTTCCGTGAGATGGTATTTGCGTGGCAGATATATGGCAGAACAACGTTCGGACAATCGGTTAGATAATGAACTCGATCCTGTGAGGCTTCCCGTTCTTACGTTCAGTACGCCGCCCGGAACAGATGCCTTCGAAATGTGGCACGAGGTGACGAGGACGATGTACGAGGTCCGAGCCCGCGGAGAACTGCCGTCCTTTCGTGCCGAATCGGAGTTCTACGAACTGGACGGTCTGGTCTTCGGCCGAGCCTCGTACAGCGGCACAACCTACACGCGCGAGCCGCAGCATTTGAGAAGTGGCGAGACCGATCGAATCAGCTTGCAGTTGCCGATCGGGGGAGGCGTCGAGCGTGGACTGATCGGGGACCGTCCCTTCGCGGCGGCCACGGATCGAATCACTTTGCGGGACTGGGCGCATCCGTTCACGACTGCATCAGAACCCCATGAGCAACTGAGTCTGCTGATCCCGCGCGAGCGCGTCATCGCTCACGACTTCGTCTACGAACAACGGCCGGTCATCACGTGGATGCTGGATGCGCCACAGGGTCGGATGCTGGCCAATGCATTGATCTCGCTCTGGCAGGCGCTGCCGGAAGCCAGCGCGGCTGATGCGCCCACGCTGGCGGGAGGGATCCTCGGTCTGCTCAATGGATTGATCTCGCCGGACTCCGGCCGGCGTCAAGAGCCTTTGCCTCCGCAGGCATTGCTCGGTGCCATGACGCGATTTCTCGATACCCGCTTGGCCGACCCTACTCTCGGCGTCGATCAGCTACTGGCAGCATTTCGTTGCTCGCGGGCTAGCGTGTATCGATGCTTCAGGGAGTGCGGCGGTGTTCAATCCTACATACGAACTCAGCGGCTAGCGAACTGCTTCCGCGACTTGAAGCGGCTGACATCCTCTCGACAGCGTGTGCGTGAGGTAGCCCTGCGATGGGGCTTCACGGACATGAGCCATTTCTATCGCGTGTTCAAGCGACAGTTTGGAATCACGCCTTCCGAGGTCGTTGATGCTGCAAGGCGCGATGACACCGAAATGCCTTCGACAAGTCTTTCTGCCGAACGCGACGAGATTGCCACGATCCACGACTGGTTTGCGCAAACCTGAAACCCGCGGGCGCCGAGGCCAATCCAGGCAACGAATCGATTTGGGTTCTGTTAACGGCAGGCTCCCTGCGTACGCTGATCGCCTCCCGGATTACCTCTATATACGCCTTTATCGCTCGTTGATGGAGGGTAGCTTGCAGGAGACATGTAGTAGGTCACTGGGATTCTGGCACTGAATCACGCCTGTGGTCTTGCGCCCCGTCTTGACGTCGAGATCCAAGCAGCCGCTGCATGCTTGTGTCGACGGTCCCGGTCCGGAAGCGGCTGTTGATGACATCCAGTCCGTGAGCAGGCAGTCGCCGGAAGCCTCGCCCGTCCTGTGAGCGGGCCGGTTTCGGCTATTCGAGGAGTGTTCTGTTGGGCGCTGGAGTTGGTCACTGAGTTGGTCAGTCGCCACGTGGTAGTGTCTTGTTATGGAGTGCTCAGTGACTTGTTGCCCACCCGCGAACCTCGTTTTCACCCAAACAAGGCGATGTAAGTGACTGCAATAAAAGCGTTTGCGTGCTGAATCCCGAGTTCCCAAGCTGGACGTCGTGGGTTCGAATCCCATCGCCCGCTATTTCGCGTAACTCACATGCCGAACGCTGTTTAGCGTGCCTGCCTGCGTCGGGCAGTGCGGCTGCGAGCCTCTGGAAGAGTGGTACTTTGCTACTTTTCGACCAGAAGGAGCAGTCGCGTGGCCCGGAAATCATCCTCACGTATCCCCAAGTACCGCCTTCACGAGCCGTCCGGTCTCGCTGTCGTTCGACTCAACGGCGAGGACACCTACCTCGGTCCACACGGGTCGAAGGAGAGGTACAGAAGTACGCCCGGCTCATCAAGGAGTGGCTGGCGAACCACAAGCTGCTGGTGCCGGCGGATGAACTCTCCGAAGTCCCGAGCAACCTGACAGTTCACGAACTCATGGACGCGTATCTGGAATTCGCCAACCGAATTGACCGTCAGTATCGGCAAGCGGGAATCCACTGATTGGGCAACGTCCTATGCTGATGAATGACGACCTGTCGAGGAGGCTAACTCTCCGGTGATCAAGAAGGTCGTTACCGAAATGGAGCGGTAGGCCCCGTTCAGTGACCTTCACCGCCGACCAGTTTGGCATCGAGATCGCCCGTGTACCAGATGCTCGGTACATCCTCACCGTCCGTCTCCCGGATGTCACTGACGTGCCCGTCGAGCCAGGCCGTCTGACACCGCTTCCGGTGGCGGAAGACCTCTTCCATGAAGTTGGGGAACCACGGCGGCTGGCCGCCCTGGCCGACACCGCGCGGCGGCAGTCGCCATTGCTGCAGGTTCTTGGCATTCCCGCCGAGGCACAACATGTCCTGATTGATGCTGTCCAGACGTTGCTCGATGTGATCCTGGAAGAAGATCACCTGAGACTGCAGTTTGAAGTCCGTATCGACCTGCCGTCCGGCATCCTGTTTTTCCGGATGCAGTACCGTGTAACCATTAAGTCCGTAGGAACACTGCTTGAAAAACTGCTGGTAGGGTTCGCCCATGCCGTTCTCGGGCCAGTCGTCGACGCGCTTCTGACTCGGGCAGGCCCAGACATCGCGATTCTTTTCGTACTTGTAGTAAGCGATTCCCCAGTACGCCAGGTTGTCATCCTTCTTGTAGGGCTTGATGGGAATCGTGTCGTCGTTCGCCTTCTGGCGCTGCCACGCGTTGTCCCACAAGCCATGATTGCTGGCCCGATGAGTCCACCCCTTGTGATCGATGGTGTACATCATCATGGCGTTGTACAGGTCCTTCATGTGCGCGCCGCACACGACCTTCTTGGCCTGCTCTCTCGCGCGCGACATGGAGGGCAGGAGGATACTGACAAGCAGCGCGATAATGGCAACGACAACGAGTACCTCGATCAGGGTGAAGCCCGATCTGACTTTTTGTGCTCTCACGTGCGTGGTCCTCCACTTCCAGAAAGCAGTGCATTGTGTTCCATCAACGATGAACGGAATGCCCGGAACAATAGGCGATTCTCGCCAAGTCTCATCCGTGATCGGTCAAACAAAAAAGAGATGACGGGCCGCCACCACAATGGTGGCGGCCCGTCTCAGTTACACATCACTCCAGCCGCGGAGGGATATCTAGGCAAATGCCCACTTACGGTGCCGGGTTATCACATGCCGGATCCGCCGGCACAAAGGCACCCGAAGAGCAAGCCTTGAAGGCATCCGCGTCCACCGCATCGATCACCGAGTCGGTGTTGACATCCGACAGCAGGCACGCATTCAGGCTCGCCGGGGTCAGGGGACCCGAGCAGAGCTGGAAGAACGCGTGGTCCGTGCCGTCGACGTCGCCGTCGTTGTCGTAGTCGAACACGGGATCCGTGGTCGGCAGGATGGAGAGCAACGCGAGATTGTCGATTGCCCACCACCAGTCATTGCCTGCGGTTTCCATACCGAACGTGAACTGAACCGTATCGGCTACGGGGTTATCCAGACGGAGCAGCACGGTCTCGTTGGTGGCGTCCGGCTTGAAGACGAAGCCCGGATCCACAGGAATGGGAAGCGAGTCCCACAGGATCAGGTCCTCGGGCGGACCGCCATCAAAGGAGACGCGTACCGTTGCCTGCTGAAAGTCCTCGAAGCGCCAGCTCGAGTCGAACAGGAAGAACAGTGTGCGCTGTTGCACGCCGGTTACCGAAATCTCGGGCGTGGTGAGGAACGCGTCATACACACCTTCGGTATGCTCGTTGTCGTCCCACTCGTCCGGATCGGCCACGGCAACAACGTTCTGTCCCTTGGTGAACTGGCTGCGGTCCTGGTCGCCCGCGACCGCGACCCACCATGTAGGATCGGTGAAGGCCCAACCGGCCCATTCCGTGACACCATCGGTGGCATCATCACCGGCACCGGGAACCATGGTGTCGTCGACGACCCAGCCGGCCGGCGGCGTCTCGCTCCAGACCTCGTCGCTGGAGAAGATCTCATTCGTGGACGGCGTCAGGACGACACCTTCGAAGTCTTCCATGAGGAAGTTCGTCGGCACAGCCGCGATGTCGCCATCGACCGATACGTTGTCGATCGCCCACCACCAGTCATTGCCCGCTTCGAAGTAGCGGAAACGCAGTGTGGCCGTATTCGCACCGGCCGGGTTGTTCAGAGGAATGGTCACCACCTCAGAGATGGCATCCGCCTTGAAACCTGGATCCTGCGCGTTCGCCACCGAGGAATCCCACAGCAGGACCTGCTGCTCGGGACCGGCATCGTACGACACGGTGATCTCCGCGGACTGGAAATCTTCCGAACGCCAGCTCGACGCGAAAGTCAACTCCAGCGTATCCTGATCGGCGCCGGTGATATCGATCGTCGGCGTGAAGATAGATGTATCCATCAGCGCGATCGACTCGGGATCACCCAGGTCGTCCCACTCATCGCCGTCGGCGATGGCAGCCACGCCGTCACCGTCCACGAACGAGCCACGGCTCTGACCAGCCACGTCGTCCCAGAAGGAGATCAATGCGAAGGACCAGCCTTCCCACTCTTCGACACCCACGAGCGGGTCGCCAATGCCAGGCACGCTCGTATCTTCGCGTGCCCAGCCGGCAGGCGGTACATCCGTCCAGACGTCCTCCAGAGGCTTCAACACCGGATCATCCACGGGATCCAGCAGCGGACCCACTCCTTCGAAGTCCTCCGTGAACAGGTTCGTCGGAACGGCGGCGATTTCGCCATCCACCGAGATGTTGTCGATGGCCCACCACCAGTCATTCCCGCCATCGAAGAGACGGAAGCGAATGATTGCGGAGCCGTTACCGCCGGGATTATTCAGAGGAATGGTGACGGTTTCGTTGGTATTGTCGTCCTTGAAATTCGGATCGTTGGAATCCGACACCCAGAGGAGAACCTCCTGCTCGGGACCGGCATCGTACGACACCGTGATCTGCGCCTTCTGAAGGTCCTCATCGCGCCAACTTGAATCGAACGTGAGTTCCAACGAGTTGGCATCAACACCCGTAACGTCAATCGCGGGCGTCAGGATCGAGGTATCCATCAGCGCGATACCGTCAGGATCACCCAGGTCATCCCATTCGTCGGGGTCGGCTACCGCCACGATGCCCTGCCCCAGGTCGAAGGTCGTTCGACCCTGGTCATCGACGGACGACCAGAATGCCTTGTCCGCGAAGGACCAGCCTTCCCACTCCTCGACACCTTCGGCGGGATCGCCGATGCCGGGAACTGAAGGATCCTCACGCGTCCAACCGGACGGCGGTACATCGGTCCACACTTCGCGGAACTGACCGCATTCTTCGTCGAGACAGATGCCCAGCGCGACGCTGTCGAAGTTCTCTTCCCAGACCGTGATGGCATCCGGATTGACCTCGGCGGTGATGTTGACGTCGTCGATGGCCCACCACCAGTCGTTACCCGCATCCAGCATGCCGAAGCGGACCTGGAACGAGGTCGCGCCTTCAGGGTTCTGCAGCGGGAGCTGAACCACTTCGTTCGTGGCGTCGGCCTTGAAATTCGGTCCGGCGACCGACTCCCATCGGAGTACCTCGGTCCAGGGACCATTGTCGTAGGACACTTCGATCACGGCGGTCTGCGTATCCTCGGGACGCCAGCTCGAAGCAAATTCCAGCTGCGCGGTCAGCGGAGCCGCCGCCTGAAGCTGAATCGTGGGTGTGATCAGGTAACTGTTAAACAGCATGATGCTCTCGGGGTCACCGAGGTCATCCCACTCGTCGGGATCGGCCACCGCCACCACATCCCCCAGTTCGAAGGCATCTACGAAGTCCAGACGACCCTGATCTTCGGCGACTTCCGCCCACCAGGCACCGGACGGGAACGACCAGCCTTCCCACTCCTCGACACCTTCCAGCGGGTCGCCGATTCCGGCCACGCCCGTGTTGTCCACCGTCCAGCCGGCCGGAGGATTCGGGGTCCATGTGTTCGGGGGCAGCGGGGCCTCATCAATCGGCGCACCGAGAATGACGCCCTCAAAGCCTTCGGTGAGGAAGTTGGTCGGCACGCCGCCGACTTCGCCGTCTACCGAAACATCGTCCAACGCCCACCACCAGTCGTTGCCGGCGTCGAACATGATGAACTTGACATCCAACTCCGTGATGCCACCGCCGTTGGGCAGCGCAATCGTGACACGCTCACTGACCGCATCCGTCTTGAAATTGGGATCATTGACGTCAGACGTCCAACGAAGAACCTCGATATCCGGGCCATTGTCGATGCTGATCTCGATACGTGCTTTCTGGAAGTCCTCGGGACGCCAGCTCGAGTCGAACGAGAGCTCCAGTGTGCCGGAATCGACGCCGGTCACGTCGAGATCGTCGATCGACAGCGTCGTGTTGTACGTGCCGAATGCCTCAGGATCGCCAAGATCGTCCCACTCGTCGGGATCCGCGATGGCGATCACGCCATCGGCCAGGGCGAACTGCGAGCGATCCTGGTCGCCGGCGACGATGGTCCACCACGTGTAACTGGCGAAGCTCCAGCCTTCCCACTCGGCCACACCTTCGACGGGATTGCCGACTTCAGGAACACCCGGCGGGGGTTCGGTGACGCTGACGCTCCAGCCTGCCGGAGGGACATTGGTCCAGACATTGCCGCCCGGCGCCGGTTCATCCACCGGAGGAACGAAATCACCGACCAAACCGTCGAAGTTCTCGCTCAGTAAGCCGATTTCAAGTGCCGAAGCCATTGGCGCAACCGTCATCGCGGCCGCCAATGACAAGGCCAATCCCATACTCTTTCTGCCCATTCTCATGAGTTGTGCTCCTTTTCCTGCCTCATCTAGACTCAATATTCTTCACGACACCACATGAACAACGCGTTTTTCATGTGATGCCGCGCATCTCTGACGTCGATTTCGAATGCAATCTCAAGCACTTGAAGAAGCGATCCAGTGCGTGCTGAAACGACTGCATCTCTCGCGCTGCAAACACGTTTCCCGACTTGCTGCGCTTTACCACGAGTGCATGACAGTTTTTTCGTGTGCCCGAGGATGGATACATCCTTCAAGATGCGGAGAGTTTAAGACGCGTGCGAAACGATACAAGATGGTATTTGCCAATTTACCAATAACTTTGTACCAGCTTAGCGAATACCAAGTGAATCATCTGAAAGCGATATGTTTGAACCGTCACGAAATCAAAACGAAACAATCGGTGAGATTCGACCTCAGAACAACGTCTTTCCTGTTTTCGACAACGAGCCTGTACTGCTGTGAACAACGGGGGATTGATTATTGAATTCGCATGAAGCCTGCGCTAATCACTCGACGGATTACCATCACACGTACTAATTGATCCAACTTCAAATGATGCATACACCCGTGACATGCCTTAGTCAGAATTCTCAGATTCCCCACTCTTCCTTCTCTTACATTGCATGCTGAAAACATCTTGTCCTAACGTTCACGTCGAAACATGTAAGATAGGGAACTGGCTGGTCGAATTGACCAAAGCAGGGAGTCAACATCGACCACTAACTTTAAATTAACCTTCCGCCAACAATACTGCCGCCACCAGCGAGTATGATGTCCCCGCAATCGTGACGATCGAATGCGGGCCGTAATAATCTTGGCTGTATCAGCGAAGTAGTTATATGTCCCGAGATGATCTCCCGTGAGGTCTTTCCCCCATTTCAACTTCAGCGAAGGATAAGAAGTAGATGAAGATCCTCTCACTTACCCGTTTCGGAGAATTATTCCATGCCTGCCTGAATGCCATCAGCAAGTCCAGCACCAGTGGCAGGCAAGTGAGGTTCCTTCGTGAGGGATTGCTTGTGATGGCATTGCTCGCGATCACCCCCACGATCGATGCTCAACAGATCGTGGTCGGTCCATTTCTCCAGAAGGCACAGCCCACGAGTATCTGGATCGTGTGGGAAACAGATACGGGTTCACAAAGTGCCGTGGATTATGGCATTACCGCCGGCTTGGGTCAGTCTGTCACAGGGACTTCTTTCCTATCCGCAGGCGGTACACGCATGCATCAGGTGCAACTGACCAACCTGATTCCCGACACGCGTTATTATTATCAAGTTCGTACTAACGCTGCGTTAAGCCAGATCCTGGACCTGAGAACCCCGCCGCAGCCGACGGTAGAACAGGCTTTCCGATTTGCCGCTCTCTCTGACACGCAGGGCAACGGCGGCGCCCCTGCGAAACACACGGAAATCATCAACGACGGGGTCATCGCCTTCGTGCAGAACGAGTTCGGTACGAATCTCGCTGATGAGCTGGCGTTCGTGGTGCACGCAGGCGACCTCGTCTCCACCGGCTCCAACTACGCCCAGTGGAAAACACAATTTTTCGACGAGGCACAGAACCTCTATCAACACGTTCCCCTTTATCCCGCCATTGGCAATCACGAGCAGAACAGTCAGAATTACTTCGACTACTTCATCCTGCCCACCAACGGCACACCCGGCTTTCTCGAGCACTGGTATTACACCGATTACATGAATGTCCGCATCATCGCCATGGACACCAATGGCGGATACCGTATCCAGGCCCAGCTCGACTGGCTGGACTCCGTGCTTGCAAGCGCGGCATCCAACAATTCGATCGACTTCGTGTTCGCCCATTTCCACCATCCCCACCACTCTGAGATGTGGACCCCAGGCAATACTCCCTATGTCGCCGACATCATCACGCGTATGGAACAATTCTCAACGACGACCGGGAAGCCCTCGGTCCACTTCTTCGGGCACACGCATGCCTATTCCCGTGGCCAGAGCCGGGATCACAAGCATCTGATGGTGAATGTTGCCGCCGGTGAAGGCGGTCTGGACTACTGGGGCAACCCCACCCCCGTCGATTACCCGGAATACCAACGGTCATTCATCGATTGGGGATTCATGATCCTCGAGGTACAGGCGGGTGCTGATCCCCAGTTTCGCATGAGACGGATAAGCCGGGGAAATGACATTGTTCCCAAGAACAACGAAGTGATGGATGATGTCCTGATTCGCCGCTTTAACCAGTCCCCTGACCAACCCTCAGCGGTCGCCCCCGTTTCCTCCGGTGCCGTAGTGAATCCGGATGGAGTCACCCTGACCGCCTCCCCCTTCTCGGATCCCGATGGCGGTACGCTGCTGGAGGCCCACTATCAGCTCTCCACGATTTCGGGAGATTACTCCAACCCTGCCGTGGATGAATGGACGCGGATCGAGAACTGGTTCTCTCCTGCGGGGGCCAGTGGGTCCGGCAATGGTTACTTCAGCGTCAATACCGTGACCGATCCGGATATCACGTCCCTGGACATCGGCTTCCTGGATGCATCAACGACCTACTATTGGCGCGTGCGTTACCGCGATGACGGTCTGGCGTGGAGTGACTGGTCCGACGAGGCATCATTCATCACGCAGCAACGACGGGATATCGTCTTGCTGGAGGAGGACTTTGACGACCTTGATCTCGGGCTGCCCGTGGACGAGTCATCCTGGGAGAGCTCGAACGTGTGGACCAATATCCCCCCCGCGGGATGGTCGATTGACAATTCGGGCGTGCCCAGCATCGGCATCCCCGAGGAAGGCGTGGCGGAATGGGAAGGATGGTCGTTTGCCGTACCGGAGTGCTGGACGAACGTGGCCGGCGATCAGAATCGCAGTCAGTTCACCAAGGCGTCGGGCATTATGGCGGTCGCGGATCCGGATGAATGGGACGACAAGGGCAACCCTGAAGCCCTCGGGCCGTACAACTCGATTCTGGAAACGCCGTCCATCGACATCTCGCAGGTTTCCGCAGGCTCGCTCGAGTTGATCTTCGATTCCAGCTGGCGCCCGGAGGACAGCCAGACCGCCAACATTACCGTCAGCTACGATGGCAACACGCCGATCGAGGTCATGCGCTGGGAATCGTTTGGTGGCCTGTTCAAGCCCGATGCCACGAACGAAACGGTCACGCTCGCCCTGCAGAATCCCGGCAGTGCCGACTCGGTGATTATTCGCTTCGGTATGCTCAACGCCGCCAACGACTGGTGGTGGGCCATCGACAACCTGGTCCTGGAGGGAAACGTCGGCGGCAACGTGCAGACCGTGTTCTCCGAGGACTTCGATGGGCTCCTGCTGGACCCGGCCATCGATGAGAATTTCGGGAGTTGCACGACTACCCTGGGTAACCGTGTCTGGTCGGAGACACCCCCGGCCGGCTGGACATTGGATGACTCCGGGGTTCCGGGTGTCGGAACGGGCAATGACGGTGTCACCGAATGGGTCGGCTGGGCGTTCACGGATCCGGCATGGTGGACCTTCGTGGCAGCGGATCAGCAGCGTTCCGCATTCACCAAGGCCTCGGACACCATCGCCGTCGCCGACCCCGACGAGTGGGACGACCTGCCTCACGACTCAGGAACGTACAACGCGTTCATGACCACGGCCCCAATCTCGCTGGGCCATATTATCCCAGGATCGTTGCGTATTCGCTTCGATTCAAGCTGGCGACCCGAGGATAATCAGAAGGCGGCGCTCGAGATTCAATACGATGGCAGCACTCCGATCGAGTTGCTGCGTTGGGAATCGCAGGCGGGCGATTACTTCAAGCCCGACGCCACCAACGAGACCCTCATGCTGGAAGTGGACCATCCCATCGACGCACTGCAGGGGCGTTTGATCTTCAGTGTCTTCGACGCCGGGAACGACTGGTGGTGGGCGATCGACAATCTTGAAGTCACCGGCACGATCTGCAGCGATCCGTCCGCCGATTTTGACGGTGACACGGATGTGGATCTAGGGGATTACGCTTTCATGCAATCGTGTTATACTCTCGCTTTGACCGGAGATTCAGACGGGGCCTGCTTCTGCGCGGACATGGATGGCAACCTGGCTGTGGACGAGACCGATCTGGAGACGTTCCTCCTCTGTGCAAGCGGATCCCGAATCATCGCCGACCCCTCTTGCGACGATTGAGCGCCTGGGCCGGGTTTCCGGCATGGGCCATAACCGCATACGGTTCTCACTCAGTTCTGGAGACTCCATGACCCTGCATGACATTCGGTCACGATGGGGCGTCGCCCTTCAGGCAATCGATCGGGAACAAGTGCTTTCCCTGGCGGCGCGCATCACGTCCACTTACCCGGCGAGGCACACGCGGACGCCCTCGGCCGGACTAGTCATGCTGCAGATGCGTGACTCTGTCCTGGGCGAACACTTCAACATGGGTGAGGTTCCTGTCTCCGAAGCGCGAATCGCGCTGTCCGTGGGCACGTCTGATGATGTCATCGGTGGCGCCCGGATCATGAAGGATGATGCGGAACTGGCCGAAGCGATTGCCGTCTGCGATGCAGTACTCGCGCACGACCTGGAGCATCAGGTGGAAGTGGCGCAGCTCGTCGAGGAAGGGATCGCACGACTGGACGGTCGAGAACGCGTGAGACGTGGCATCCGCTGCCTGACGCGCGTGGACTTCGCCCTGCTGAACCAGACGCTGGACGAGGAGGACGAGGCGTGATCAAGATCCCCGCCGTGTTCACCCCGGAAAATCAGCAGGCGATGTATCGTCGACTGCTTGAAGCGACCGCCTACCCGGGTCGCGTCCTTGATCTGTCGGGTTGGCTTGACGATGCACCAAGCGTCTTCGGACTGCTGGCAACGCTGCTCGATCATACCGTGACCTTCTGCGATAAGGATTCGCTTCTTTCAGGGCCGGATACGGAATTACTGGAATGCGAATGGGCCGATGCCGGCAGTGCCTCGTTTGTTCTCTGCGACGGACGCCGGGTATGCCCTTCCGAGTTCCAGCCCGAACTGGGTACGATCTACCGCCCGGAACTCGGCGCGACGCTGATTCTTCAGGGCGAAAAGCTTGGTGAAGGCTCCACCTCGATGACACTTTTCGGTCCCGGGATCGCTTCGGAACAGACGCTGTGTTTCCAGGGATTCGATCGCTCCTGGTTTGACGCCCGGGCGGAGTGGGTTTCGGGATTCCCCGCCGGGGTGGATCTCATTCTTTGCGCGAACAGCCTGATCAGCGTGCTTCCCCGAACGACCCGTATCCAGGACATCAAGGAGGGCTGACCTTTGGCGTACGTGGGCATCAAGGGTGGTGAGAAAGCGATTGCCGAGGCGGAACGCCTGCTGCATGCTCTGCGCGTAGCCGGCGCGGAACAGGGAGAGACGCCCCTGTCACTGGCGGCGGTCGAACATCAGCTTCACTTTCTCCACGGCACGATCCTCAGCGAAGGTGGACTGTACGATCCGGAACTTGCCGCGCTGGCCATCAAGCAGAGCGTCGGGGATCCCCTCGAGGCGGCTTTCTTCCTTCGGGCCTATCGATGCACGCGGCCGCGCACGGGCGACACCACGCCTCACGGGACGGAAACGATGCGCCTGATTCGCCGTATCAGTTCCGCGTTCAAGCAGATTCCCGGCGGCCAGATCCTTGGCCCGACCCCGGATTTCACGCAGCGGCTCTACAACCTCGAACTCATCGACGAGACCCCCGAGCAGTTCCGGGCCCTGTTTCGCGACATCTTTGATCACCTGGGGGATGACGACACGCCGGATTCCTTTCCGAAGGTCCTCGATGCCCTTCGCCAACAGGGGCTGGTTGCGCCGATACGCCCGAGCACGACGCCTGCTTTCGATATCACGCGCGAGCCGATCGTTTTTCCGATTCCCCGATCGGCCGCTCTGGCGACCATGTCCCGGGGCCAACAGGGATCCGTGTTGGCCATGGCCTATTCGAACATGCGCGGTTACGGGGACATTCACCCGACGGTGGCGGAACTTCGCGTCGGTTACCTGCCGGTGATGATGGATCATCCCGCCACGGGCGAACCGGTGGAAGTTGGCGAAGTGCTCATGACCGAGTGCGAGGTGATCGCGATGTACGACCAGGCGGACGACGGGCAGGTGCCCGCGTTCAGCGTCGGGTACGGGGCCTGCTTCGGGCACAACGAAACCAAGGCGGTGAGCATGGCCATTCTCGACCGCGCGCTGCAGAAAGGCATGCGCGACGGCCCGTCCAATCCCTCGGAGGATCCGGAATTCGTCCTGCTGCATATCGACGGTGTGGACGCCATGGGCTTCTGTATCCACTACAAGATGCCGCACTACGTCACGTTCCAATCCGACCTCGATCGCCTGCGTGAGACACAGCGCAAGCACCACCTGGAGGTCGATCCCGATGCCGAATCCTCGTCGGCGCCGGTAGAGAACACGCAGGAGGTGCCCTCCTCATGACGCACCGCTACGTCACTGCCCAACGCCGGGGGTATGAATTCGGCCTGCTCGATCAGAACGCCAAGCGCGAGATTCGTCGAGCCAGCTTCAAGGCGCTGTGTATCCCCGGGTACCAGGTCCCGTTCGCATCACGCGAGATGCCGATTGCCCGGGGCTTCGGGACCGGCGGCATGCAATTGACGCTCTCGATCATCGGCAGCGACGACACGCTTAAGGTCATCGACCAGGGTGCGGATGAATCCGTCAATGCCTGCAACATTCGCAAGCTGGTCTCACGGGTCTGCCCCGGTGTGAAGAGCACCACACAGACTCGCGACGCCACGATCATTCAGACGCGTCATCGCGTGCCCGAGGCGGAGCTGCGCAAGGGACAGATCATGGTGTACCAGGTCCCCTACCCCGACGCGTTGACGCTGGTCGAGCCCAACGGCTTCAAGCGTTCCGCCATGCACGCCGAGGCGGACTACGGGCGACTCTACGTGAAGCTCTACGAAGACATCGTGACCTACGACGAAATCACGCTGAGCCACCGTTATCCGACGCGCGTGCACGAACACTACATCATCGATCCCTCCCCGATTCCGCGATGGGATGTCCCGCGATTGCATCAATCCTCGTGCATCCACCTGTTCGGCGCGGGCCGCGAGCGCCGCATCTACGCCGTCCCGCCATACACCGATGCGCGGCCGCTGGAGTTCGAGGATGTTGCCTTTCGGGTGGAAGACTTCAGTACACCCGGCGGCGGTCGCCAGCCCTGCGAGCGATGCGGCGCGACGGATTCATTCCTCGACGAGATTTACCTGGACACCGGGGAGATCTCCTGGATGTGCAGCGATACCGAGTACTGCACCGCCAACCTGCAGAAAGGGGCGCGCTGATGGAGCCGCTGCTGGCCGCACGCTATGTCAGCCGCTGGTATGGACGCGGCTGTCCGAACTGTCTCAAGGCCACCGGTCCCGATGCCGGCACCAACATCTGCCCCGATTGCGGCACGATCGTCGCGCTGAACCGCGTCAGCTTCGATCTCTATCCCGGCGAAATCCTCGGCATCATGGGCGAAAGCGGCAGCGGCAAGTCCACGCTGCTCAAGCTGTTGCATCTCGAGGAACCGGCCTCGGGTGGGCGGGCCACCTTCCTGGACAACGGGCGGCAGCTTGACCTGTTTACACTTCATGCCGGACGGGCCCGGGCGCTGCGTAACGGTAGCTTCGGGATCGTCTACCAGAACCCGCGGATCGGCTTGAACTTCGGCATCTCCGCCGGCGGGAACATCGCCGAGCGACTGCTGGTCGGGGGGCGACGCCACTTCGGCGAGATACGTTCCCGCGCGGTGGAACTGCTCGAGCGCACGAACATCCCGACCGGCCGTATCGATCAAACGCCGCAGGGCTTCTCCGGAGGGATGCAGCAGCGTCTGCAGATTGCCAAGGCCCTGGCGACCGAACCGCCACTGCTGCTGCTCGATGAAGTGACCACGGGGCTCGATCTCTCCGTACAGGCTCGGATCCTGGACCTGATCCTCGAACTCCATCAGCAGTTGCGCCCGTCGATGCTGGTCGTGACGCACGATCTCGGCGTAGTCAAGCTGCTTGCCAGCCAGACGCTGGTGATGCGGCATGGTTGCGTGGTGGAGTCCGGCCTGACCGATCAGATTCTGGAAGATCCCCAGCATGCGTACACGCAGGAGTTGATCAGTGCCGCGTTGTAACTATTGGATCGATTCGTCTTGCCATGAAGGACCGCTGAGCCGATGAATGCGAAAGCACCGACGATTCTTGACGTCCGACATCTCGGCAAGAGCTTCACGCTGCATGAGCGCCAGGCCAACATCTCCGCCTTCAACGACCTGAACTTCACGGTCACGGCGGGCACCATCACGGTGTTCGTCGGCGCGTCGGGCTCGGGCAAGTCCAGCGTGCTGCGCTGTCTCTATCGATCCTACCTGCCTGATGGCGGTGAAGTACTTTACCACGCCATGGATGGCAGCATCATCGACCTCGTATCGGCCTCGGAGCAGACCATCCTCGAGCTGCGGCGGCGCGAAATCCGGTTCGTCAGCCAGTTCCTTCCCGCCGTACCGCGCCAGACAGCGCAACAGGTCGTGGCCCGCCCCCTGATGGATCTCGGTAAATCGCGCGACACCTCCATGCAGACGGCGCGTGAGTTTCTCGAACGCATCGGACTGCCTCGACGTCTGTGGGACATCCCCCCCGCTACCTTCTCCGGAGGCGAACGCCAGATCGTCAACATCGCCCGGGCGCTGATCGTCGAGCCGCGTCTACTGCTCCTCGACGAACCGACCAGCAGCCTCGACCCGAAATCGACCGCCCAGATCGTCGACGTGATCAGCGGTCTTAGGTCCCCTGAAATCGGCATCATCGCCGTGCTTCATAATCGCAAACTCGTGGATGATCTGGCCGATGCGCGCATCGAGATGACCGGCGGCATCGAATGGCAACACGCAGCGGATACGCCGGTGGAGGCGGGATGAGTGACACGTATTACATCACCAGGGCGCGGGTGGTTCTGCCCGATGAGACGCGCGACGATGCTTCCGTGCTCGTGCGTGACGGCCGCATCGAGAGTATCGCGCCGCAGTCCACGCCTTCCAATGCTCGCGAGATCCCCCTGCGCGGGGCGTATCTGATTCCCGGCCTGGTCGACCCTCACACCGACGTGATCGAGCGCGAACTGGAGCCGCGGACGGGCGTCGTTTTTCCGCTGCCATTCGTCCTGCGCCATCTCGATCGGGTGCTGGCTTCGGTCGGTGTAACGACCTGTTTTCATGCGCCCTCCTTCGTGGGCGAGGAGATGGGGCTTCGCGAGAATGCCGCCGCCGACCGCCTCTGCCGCGAGATCTGTGCTCACCGCAATGACACCCTGGTCGACCATCGCATCCACTGCCGCTACGAAATCACCGAGCCGGAAGCGCTCGACATGATCGTACAACTCATCAACGACGGCATGTGCGATCTCGTCTCGCTGATGGACCATTCCCCGGGGCAGGGACAATTCGCCAAGGCAGGATCCTACCGGGATTACCTGGTGGGCAACTACGGCATGAGCGATGACAAGGTGAACACGTTGCTGGAGCGTAAAGCCGAGGCGGGCAAGGGCAGCCTCGAACGAATGCGTGCTCTCGCGCAGCATGCCTCCGAGCGGGGCATCCCCCTGGCGAGCCATGATGATGACACCCTGGAACGCGTCGAGCTGGTGGCGTCGCTCGGGGTGCAGATCAGCGAGTTTCCACTGTCGATGGAGGTGGCCGAGGAGGTAACGCGTCGTGAACTGGCGGTGCTGGTCGGTTCGCCCAACGTGGTTCGCGGCCGCAGCCAGAGCGGACATCTTCGTGCTGCCGACCTGATCGGAAAACGTGTTGCCAACTGCCTGTGCAGCGATTATCTGCCGCCGACGCTGCTGCCGGCGGTACTCCGCCTGCATCGCGAACTGGAGATGCCGTTGCACGAAGCCGTCCGACTGGCCACGCTCAATCCCGCGACCGCCGTCCGTCTCGACGATCGCGGCTCCATCGCTCCGGGCAAGCGCGCGGACCTTGTGGCGGTCGTGGAGCGCGGTGACTCGGCCATCGTGACCCACACGTGGACTGCCGGCCGACTGATTCTGGAAATGGCACACACCTGAGCGGTCTACAACCGCCTACTGGAATTGGAAGTTATCAGCATCTGTTGCCCACAGCCGCCCGGATGGCGTCGCCGAGAATCTCGAGCGCCCGGTCCATCTCGTCGTCCGTGATCGTCAATGGTGGACAGAGCACCAGCGTATTCCCGCCACCCAGCTTGTAGCTCAGACCGCGCGAAAGGGATTCGTACAGGATGGCATCGGCCAGGTCATCATCGGGTTGCGCGGGATCCCCCGGCATCACGATGTCCACGCCCATGAGCAGCCCCGTGTTACGCACACCCCCGATGCAGGGTAGTGACTTACGCAGCGCTTCGATCCGATCAACGGTCTTCGCGCCGAGTTCGCGCGCCCGCGCCGGGAGGCTGTCGCGTTGAAGGATGTTCAGCGTCGCAAGTGCCGCCGCCGCACCCACCGGGGTCTTCTCATGTGTGTAGTGTCCCAACGCCCGGTTCCGGGCGACATCCAGATCGCGCCGGGCCACCACCGCCGCCAGTGGCCAGACGCCGCCTCCGAGCCCTTTGCCGAGCACGAGGATATCAGGACAGACATCAACGGTCTTTGACGCGAACATATCTCCCGTCCGTCCCAATCCCGTGGGAATCTCATCGAAGATCAGCAACGCCCCATGCCGATCGCAGGCGGCGCGGACCTTCTTCCAGTAATCGGGATGAGGAATCGTAACGTTGGAAGCGCGGATCGGCTCGGCGATGACGGCGGCAATATCACGCTCCTGGTCAAGGACATATTCGACGTAGTCGGCGCATCGAAGGCTGCACGTGCCTTCACAACCGAACACGCACGCCCTCGCCCCCGACGGGGGCACGTGATGCGTGCCCGCCATGAGCGGCCCGATGTTCGCGCGAAAGAGCGCTTCGCCGCCGACGCTGGCCGCCTCCATCGTGGCACCATGGAACGCTCCCCACATTGAGACGGTCTTGTAGCGGCCGGTGGCCACCCGCGCGAGTTGAAGCGCGACACCGATCGCCTCCGCCCCGCCCGGGACGAAGAGCGACTTGCCCAGGTCTCCCGGCGTCAGCTCGGCCAGGCGTTCGGCGAGTTCGATGGCGGGCCGGTTCGTGTAACGCCGCGGGCTGAAGGGCAACGTCTCGAGTTGCCGCTTGATGGCGTCGATCACTTCCGGATGACGATAGCCGACTTGGTGTACGTAATTACCGTGGAAGTCCATGATCCGCCGCCCCTCGGCGTCGATCAGGTAGATGCCCTCGCAGGCGCTGACCGCGTTCAAACAGGGCGTGGAGAGGCACTGGCGAAGAAAGACTGCCTCATCGGCCTCCAGCATCTGCCGCGTCTCGGCCTGCAGGAAAGCCTCCTGCCATTGCCCGCGCCGGGAGGTCTGGTTCGTGTCACCTTCCGAACGATCGATCTCGTCAAGATGAGGGGCCGAGGATGGTTCATTCATGGATGACACGATAGCCGTTCTCGCTTCTGCAAGTCAAAAGAGGTGAATCCGCCCCGGGAGCCGAGTAATACTCACGAGCGGGATTCGGCAGGCACCAGCACACCCTGCGTATCAGGGACCTTCCGAGGCAGCTTCCAGAGCGTAAAGTACAGACAACTGATCAGCAGAAGACTGAACCCGACTATCGAATTAAAGTAACTGAACCCGATCAAAAAGTTCAGCCGGTTCATCTCCTGGTGAGCGAGATCCTTGTACAACTGGATGGAGACCGAGCCGGTGTACCCGAGCGCGTCAGCGATATAGATGGAAAAGACGGCCGTCCCGACGAAACGCGTGGAGGCCTGAAGCCTTTCAAAGAGAACAGCGTTGAAGGGAACATAGGTGAGATAGGATCCGAGGCCGATGAGGAACATCCACATCGCGCCGTTCTCGATCATCTTCGCCTGGAACATCCAGGTGCTCAGTCCGGTGATCACCGCTCCGATCATCATGACGATGTAGGCCCCGATCAAGCCCTTGCGATTATCGCGAATGAGATTCAGACAACCCAGGGTGAACATGATGCAGAACGCGATGGGGACATCCAGCCGGGAGAAGATGCCCGGGTCGGCGATACCGAGTTCCACCAGCACATCGATGGCGTAGTTGTCTCTGAAATCGCGAAAGGCGGTCTGGAAGAAATAGACGAGAAGCAGCATGAGCAACCCGACGCCGAAATGGCGCAGGAACTTCAGGCGCTGCCGGCCGAACATCGGCTCCCGCTTGGTACGGGCTTCCATATCCTTGACGTTCGGTTGCGGCACGTGATCCAGGAACCACACCGCCAGCAAGAGCAGCGGCACAAAGCAGAGGCCCGTCATGGCCGGCATCAGCGTCTCACGAATCCCCGCACTCTCCATCAGCCAGCGGCCTACGTCCTTCACCACCGCGCTCGACATGATGAACGAGCAGCTCAACCCCGCCAGCAGGATGTCCGACGTGCGACGTCCTTCCAGGTAACTCACCACGAGCCCCCAGATCATGCCCAGCGGCAGACCGTTCATGAACAGGGCGAGAAACTTCCAGCGTGGCGGAAGCACGGCAAAGAGAAACAGGGCCAACTCGGCAATGCCGATGAAACCCAGGATCATGATCGCCCGGCGATTGCGGAGCGCTTCGGAGCAGATCTTGATGCCGAGGTACTTGGAGATCGTGTAGCCCAGGACCTGGCTGATTACCAGGATCGTCTTGAACTCGAGCCCGCTCCATGCCGCATCTTGAAACTGGTCATACTCACCGGCAGCGAAGGGCTTTCGAAACGCGTACATGCAGAAGTACGTCGTGAACGCAGCCGCCACGGCATACATCGTCAGCCATGCCTGCGAAGTGCCTTCCAGCCAGTTCTTGATTCGCGATGAATGAAGGAGCATAGATTCGTCCCGTATCTGAATTCTCAGGGCGCCTCACGTGCGGTCGGCGGTTCAAGTTGAACGTCGGCGCGCACGCCTTCCGGAAACGTGACCGGGTTGACGCGTTGATAGACACCCGGCGCGAATCGAACCTGGTAACCGGTATCGAGGCGCTCGTCGGGCACATAGTAATCCGTCGTGATGATCTGGGCCCCGCTGGCCTGGGCCGCCTCGAATCGGGAGGTGTCGTTTCGGCGTGCTTCGCGGGTGTTTGCATCCGCTCGGGTACGGACGAGATAACCCTTCTTCACGCGTCGCACGATCTCCGACTGCTGTTCGATCGGGTCGTTCATGATGTAAAAGGCGGCTTCGGGGCTGCCCTCTTCCGAGGGGACGAACATGACCCGGCCGCGGAGCGCGGAATGAATCCGCACGTAGGCTTCGCGCGTTGCCCCTCCCTCGTCGAGCACAAACAGAAATCGCCCGCGGACGTCATCGATCCTCGGCCAGCCGGAGGTCAACACCGCCTCCTCGAGCGACTCGTGATCGCCTCGCACATCGTCCGGTCGAATGACTCGGGACATCCCCAGGATCTCCAGAATCTCCCGATCCAGCGCGTTCAGCGCCGTCTCGTCGAAAGCTAGCGGCACCGTGGCCCCGGGCAGATCGATCCTGGCGTCCTTGGTGTTCAATGTCACGAAGACCGGGACATGCGCTGGATGCCTTTCCGACCACGCCCGCATCTCCGCCAGGTAGGCTCGCAACGTAGGATGGTGGCTTCGGAAGTCGATATCCTGGACATGAAGGACCTTCATGCCCGGCGAATGCATGAGCCCGTGAGGATCGTACGGGGCAGGGCTCAGTTCGAGTTTCTCCACCATCATGAAGCCCAGCGGTCGGGCGTAGCGCCCTCCCTCCGGATCATGAAACACATCAAGCTCGAGGTTGCGCAGCCCTAGATCCAATTGTTCCGTGACCGGCAGGTGGCGGTAGTTCAGGTGGGATGCGTTTCGATCCGCTTGTTCCAGCAACCGCAGTAACGGCGGATCAATCGCCAGCTTGTAGCTGTTATGGCTGCCGATGACCTGAAGATGATTGAGGCGGAGTTCGGATGCGTCACTGCGTCCTGCATCCGATGCCCAAGCTGCCAAGCTTGGCAAGAGTACGCAGATTAACAATGTCATGGCAAAACGGGAGTGTCTCACGTGGATACTCTGATTTTGTGTCTAAGAGAGTGACCGACCCACACAGCCCGAAGCAATGCAAGGCCAACCGCATGCTGCGGTTCTGCATTCGAGGCATGCACAATGCGAGAACACGCACGTAAGATCAAGATCGAAATCGAGGGTTAGCAATAAACTAACACTTCCTTAGCGGAACCCCTTCGAAAGTGGAATTATGATCATGCAAACTCCGACAGCGCCGTCCTGAAGTTTCCAATCCTTATTCTCGATGATCAATCAGGAGATCACTATGACGGAATCCAAGACGCGTCCCTTATGCCTCATGATGAGTGCTACCGTCGCACTGGCAGCAGGCTTTAGCTTCCCTCTGCAGGGACGCGCGGCAGATCTGGATTGGCTTCCACCTATGGAAGACAGTCAAACGGTGGTGATCCGACAGTCCCTGGAGCGTGATGCACTGCTCGACTGCCAGTTCCATCCCCGCTACATGCTGCCGGGGGAAGCGGCTACGTGGCTCGGCCCGGAGACAGGCGTCATCCCGGTACATCAGTTCTCGTGTGATCACTATCCCCAGTCGTTCATGGGTCACCGTCCGACACAACGGGTCTGCAATCTGATACCCCCTGCACAACTGCCGACGGAGGAATTCTCGCTTGAATTCTGGATCAATGACCACGTGAGTCGGCCGATTGCTTTTCGCCTGGCCGCCCGTTCGCCGGAAGCGCATCTCGAATCCTCCTGGACGTTGAGCTACGACAGCCGGGGTTACAGCTACCGACGCATTCGATTCGAGGCCAATACGCCTGATGAGGAGCAAGTCTCGATTACCTTTTCCAATACGGAGAAGGACGGCTTCATGGAGTATTGGCGTCACGTGGTGATCGTCAACGATGGCAAGCAGGTTCGTATGGTGATCAACGGTCAAGTCGTCGGCACAACGGCACTCTCCGAGGATGCCATCGCATATCTCGAAGGCGCGCACCTGGAACTGGCAGGCTACTTCGCCCATGAGCCTTATATGGAACTGTCCAACATCCTCCGCCATCTTCGGATCTACAACGAGGAAATATCCCAGGAGCGCATCGAAGCGAATTTCGCCGAGTTCCGCCGGCACGTGGAAGAAGGCCTCGTCTTTCCGGGCGAGCTGCATTTCAACGCCGGGCCGTACATCTCCTTCATCGAGGAAAACGCAGCCAGTATCGTCTGGGAGACCGATCGGCCGACACGCTCGACGGTGTCTTGGGGAACGCGCTTCCCACTGACCGATTCTGTCGAGCTGGACGAACCGGGCCGCATCCAGCGTGTCCGCCTGACAGGCTTGAGCCCGGAGACGCCCTACTTCTACCGGATTGTTTCGCGTGACCAGGAAGATCGAAAAATCGATACGGGAATGCTCACCTTCCGCACGGCCCCCCGGCCCGGCAACCCGTTCCGCTTTGCCGTGATCGGAGATACCGAGACGCGGCCCCACATCAATCACCGGCTGGGCAGCCTGATGTGGGATGAACGGCCGAGTTTCGTCGTTAACCTCGGTGACCTGACCGATGGTGGCAAGGAGCCGGAGAAGTTCCAGTGGAACTACGAGTACTTTGTGGGCGTCACCCCCCTGGCCAGTCGTATTCCCTTCATCACCGTGCCGGGCAACGGTGAAGGGGATCTCTACTGGTATAACCAGTACCACGCACTTCCTGAAGGCGGTACGCCCTACCGCTTCCGCTATGGCGACGCCGAGTTCTTCATGATGGACAGTAACCAGCGCAAGAACGAGTTCGCCAAGGGAGGACGGCAGTACACCTGGCTGCAGGAATCCCTGGCCGACAGCAAGGCGGAATGGAAGTTCGTCGCGTTTCATCACGCTCCGTACACCAGCGAAGCAAACGACTACGGGGACAGTTGGAAGGGTCAGTCGCAATTGGGGGATTTGAATGTGCGCCAGCTCGTCCCCGTCTTCGAGGAGCACGGTGTGGATGTCGTCATGTTCGGCCACCTCCACCTCTACGAGCGAACATGGCCGATTCGCGAAGGGCGCGTGCAGCCGGGCGGCGTGGTGTATCTTCTGGCCGGCGGTGGTGGTGGGAATCTCGAGGATTTCGCGCCCAACCCCGCCTTCTTCACCTCGAAGACGTATCGCGGACATCACTACTGCATGATCGAGATTTTCGGAGACCGCCTGACTCTGAGCATGTACGATCTCGATGGAGACCTTCGTGATCAGTCGGCGCTCCATCGTCAGGTCCCCGAGTTGATGACGAAACGAGACGATGCGCCTGCGACACGATAGTAATGCCGGTGCCGATACTCCCTTTCATATAACGAAGCATAAGGATGAGTCATAGATGGATGTCTATCGTTTTCAACGCACGTACGTAGGACCGCTTCAGGCGGTCATCACCGATTGGGCAGGCACAATCGTCGACTACGGGAGCTTTGCCCCCGTCGTAGCGATTACGCGGGCGTTTCAATCCTTCGACGTCGAGGTAACCCCCGCGCAGGTCAGGCTTTTCATGGGATCGCACAAGCGACAGCATGTGCAGAACGTGGGTGAGTTGCACGCCGTGAACGAGCGCTGGCATGCCGCCCATGGCCGCGATTTCAACCGGGATGACGGCGACCTTGTGTTCAAGAAGTTTATCGAGATCGATGCCGAGTGCGTGGATGAGCACTCGGGTGTGATTCCCGGTGCGATTGAAGCTTTCGCGGAGTTCCGAAAACGCGGGCTCCGCATCGGGACGACGTCAGGGTACACGCGGGAAATCATGGACCTCGTCGTCGAGCAGGCGAAAAAGCAGGGCCTTGAGGCGGATCACGTGATGAGCGCTTCGGATACCTCGGCGGCGCGGCCCGCGCCATGGATGTGTTATCACCTCGCCGAGAAACTGAACTTCTGGCCCATGGCCGCCGCCGTCAAAATCGGGGATACGCCCATCGACGTCGAGGAAGGACTCAACGCCGGGATGTGGACGATCGCCCTCGCCAGGTCAGGGAACCTGCTGGGTATGCCGAAGGAGGACGCCGACGCCCTCGGCGCCCAGGAACTCACGCAGAAACTCGCTCCCGTTCATCGCCAACTCGCGGAAGCCGGCGCCCATTACATCGTCGATAGCATCGCCGACTGTCCCGCCATCCTGGATCATATTGAACTGAGACTCGCGCGGGGTGAACGGCCGTGACCCTTCTGTCCTGGCAAGTGTGAAATGTCGATGTCTACGCTCCCTTCCACATGCCGCGCGGCGGTATTCGTCGAACCCCATGAACCGTTGGTCATGCAGGATTTCCCGCTGCCGACCGACCTGCCCGATGGCGCTGCCCTCGTCCGCCTGGATCTCAGCACCATCTGCGGTTCGGATCTTCACACCACGCGTGGCCGACGCATCGAACCGAAACCCAGCATCCTCGGCCATGAATCGGTCGGTCGTGTCGTCCGAACCGGCGGACCGATTCGGGATGGACGCGGCCGAGAACTGCAGCCGGGCGACCGCGTCACCTGGACGATCATGGCGTTCTGCGGCACGTGCTACTTCTGCGAGCGTCGCCTGCCGCAGAAATGCGAGCATCTGAAGAAATACGGGCACAGCCGTTGCGATATCGACCCGGCCCTGACCGGCGGCTACGCGGAGTACATCGTCCTGCATCCGGGAACGACGCTTTTCCGCGTCCCGGACACGCTGGCGGACGAGATCGTGGCGCCGGCCAATTGCGCCCTGGCTACCGTTGTTAACGCCATGCAGACCATCGGCGTCGATCGCGGGGAGCACCTCCTGATTCAGGGGGCGGGCATGTTGGGTATCTATCTCGTCGCCCTGGCTCATGAAGTGGGGGCACGGGTCCTGATTGCGGATCCGGACGAAAGACGATTAGAGATGGCACGTTCCTTCGGCGCGGACAGTTGTCATCGCATCGATCCGGAAAACGAAACGGCCTTTCACGAGTGGATCAAGCGCGAGTCTCCGGCACGCGGGCTGGATGTCGCGATCGAAGTGTGCGGCCAGCCGCGGGCCGCCGAACTCGCCCTGGATCATCTCCGCATCGGCGGCCGCATGATGATCGCCGGGCTCGTCACCCCGGGGAGTTCTTTCCCACTCGATGGCAATGGGGTGACCCGTCGTTATCTCACGATCAAGGGCATACACAATTACCATCCTGACCACCTCGCATTCGGTCTCGACTTTCTGGAGACCCACGCCGAGCGCTATCCCTTCGCCGACCTGGTGGGCCAGATCTTCCCTCTCGACGCCATCAACGAAGCCATGGAAATGGCTGACCGCCGGAACCTGATCCGCGTGGGAATCCGTTGCATGCCCCGCCCCCAACCATAATATAACTTTCGATGCCAGCCCCTCCTGGCTTCGAGCAGAGATTGGGGTCTCTTCCGCCCCATGGCCGAGCACTCTACAACAGTTTCTCGTAGTCCTCGACGCCGGCTCCATCGAGGCAGGCGGTGATGATCTCGCGCCCGTTCTCGGCCAGGTCATTATCCTGGAATTCGCGAAGCTGCCGATGGAAGAATTCCGTGAGGATCGCGGCGCCGGCGTCGTAGCCTTCTTCGCCGACCTCTGCCTGCTTCGCCACGTTGAAGAACCAGGGTGCGATGATCTGACCCTCCACCTGGATCGACGGCCGGTGGTAGCCCAGCAAGGGGCAACGGGCCTGTTCCAAATCGCTGGGTTTCCACGGCGTTGAACCTCGGCGGGCGAGATATTCGCGCGCAGCCCACTGCGGGGCGAAGCCCACCTCCCAGCAGCCAATGTGCTGATTGGGAATCAGCACGAACGAGGTCGTTCGGGTACTGAGGATCTGATCGAGAAGGATGTTCGCCTGGTCGACCTTGCGCCCCGTCGCAAACGGCCAGTAGGAGCCAACGCCTTCGGAAGACATTCCGCCGGATTCGACGATCGAGGGATTCGCGTGCCCGCGTGGAGCCACCAACCGCCAGAGCCAGGCCAGCGCCGGCGGCAGTACGTGGAACAATCCGATAATGCCGTAGCTCGGGTTTTCGCGCGTGGTCGGCGGGCAGCGTACGCCGAAGCTGCGGACATCCACCGTGACGGGCTCACTGACGATATTGGGGATGTAGGAGCGCGGCATCACCACCCGGGGATTGGGGCACGGTTGGTCCGGTGCATCCTCGATATGCTCCCAGATCAACGCCGTTGCATGGGGTCTCGCGTCAATATTCAGAAACAGCACGGGCCCTGGAGGCGCGACCGTCAGACCTTCGAGGTGGGGGTCGGTTCCGTAGCGCGTGATGTGATTGACGCGAATAAACCATGCCTGCTCGGCGTCGATCAGCGTGAGCTTCCGGTTCGCCTTGTCGTCGACCTGCAGTTCGGAATGGCACAGGGCCATGTCGTCGGTCACGGGATGGAGTTCGCATCCGCGCGGCACGACCAGGTACCGCCGGTCGTCGTTGAGGACGTTGCGGCCGAGCAGCAGGCGGCCGTCCGGCTCGCGATGCATGTGCTCGAGCATCTCGCTCTTTCCCCCGCCCGAAGCACCTTCGTGCATGATCGTCGTCACGTTGTCGTAGGGCGTGACCACCTGCACGGTCGAGCAATGTGCTGTCGTCCAGCGCACCTCGTCGCGCTCGCCGAGGGTCAGCAACATGCCGTAAACCCCCTTCTTCGCCGAAGGGCCCGGATAGAGGTTGTAGCTGAAGAGTTCGTGCAGATTGTTATCTTCAAACCGTCGGTTATGCACGACGATCTGGCGACCGTCGAAGTGCGTATGGCGAAACGGGGGCGCGACGTAGACAATCGCGTCATGGAAATAGTCCTTGCCCGCCGCCTGCAACTCCTCGATCGGGGTGATGCCCTGCAGCATAGCCAGCCCGAGCGCGAAGAATGCGGCATTGCTCGGGCAGATCGCCACGCCATGCATGGATTTTCCAGGCAGGCCGGTCTTGAAGAAGAAGACGGCGATCGGCTGGCTCTTGAGCCAGGCAAATGTTTCCTGCCGGATCGGTTCGAATTCCTGATGGAAGCGTTCCTGGAACGTCGGCTTGTCGGTGGCGGCGTTGTCACCGATCAGCATGCAGTCGGGATCCCGTCGGCGCATCTCCGGCTCGACGTAGTTCGCCGCGATGCCGTTTCGCACGCGGGCGACACGGACCTCCGGGACGAAGCCTCGCCCGGAGACTTCATATCCGACGATGAACTCGCCACGAGAATCGACCTGGTCCTGCGGAACGGCGAGTTCCACGAGCTCCTCGACGGAACCGACGATCGTAAGCCGGTTCGCGGCCTGGGCGGCTTCCAGTACGGACATGGCCGAGTGTGAAAGGGTCAAATCCGGAAGCGTAGTAATCGGCATCGGCAAAGACTCCACAGGCATATACTGTAATTTCTGGACATCGGAGGCCTCATCAAGCCCGGCTCCACCGCGCGGCAAGTTGTCCGGTTCGCCGGGCTAATGGGCCCGCAATTGCGATATCCAATCGCGGGCATTTCGCATCTCCGATCCGAGGGCAAGTTAGGCGAGCGCGGCTGCCAGTGCAACCGTGAGCGCGAAAAACCATCCAGACGAAATCCCGGCCGGACGAGAGGTCCGATGTGCCTCCAAAACACGATCCCTCCGAAGACGTTCTTCGAGACGCAGATCCGCATCACCGATCCCCAGAATGTGTACGAGATGCTCAGGGACCGGCCCGTACTCCGGTAGAGCGTCTCACCCACGTTCCCAGAATTCCTGATTCCGGGGCATCGTCCCGGATGAGGCTTTTCGCGCCGATCGTCGCCCGGTGCCCATCATAAATGACTTTATCGTCAGATAGCAGTCAACGAGTACAGCTCATCGTCCGACGAGATAGACAGGATGCGACCACACGTTCGCCGTGCGGGGAAGGCAGACTGAGTGGGTGACAGATCCCGAGCCTCGACGGACGACGCGCATACTCGGACTTGGACATTGCTTTGCAAGACGAATAGAATTGTATTGTGTGTAGACCTTTCATCATCCTCGCTTTGCTGATCAGCCCCCTGCCCCCGGTAGCCTCTGCTTCCGGGATGGACAGTACACGCCTGCCAGGCATTTCATGCTGCTGCTGTCCGGCTGATGCATGCCAATGCGGATGCGAGCCCCCGCCTGCTGCCACTCGATCGGGGCACGAGGAGGATCCCCGGGATTCGATCGGCTGCACTTGTGATGTTGTCCCATTCGGCTTGCCTGCTTCCTCGAATGTCTCACCCGAACGTCCGGTGATTACGGGCAGCACGGTTACGGATACTCGCACTTCCCATACCGCCGCACCCCAAAACCGCTTCACCGACAATCGGCCTCATGCTCCGCCATCCGCTCTCGAACAACTCTCCACTGTTATTCTTCTGATTTGATTCCTTCCGTTCGGCGCGTACGCTTAACGTTCATGCCATCATTGCGCATGCGCTCAATTCGTGTTCATCCGTGACAAGTTCAGCAGCATAGCATCTTTGGCGGTGGTTGAACCTGCACATCAAACGGGAGAAATCATGTTCAAGAGCAAGAATGGCGGCAGATGCGTCGCCAGGAAATGCGTCGGGTTATTGCTCGCGCCGAGTCTGGCATATGGCCCGGCCGGCTGCACGACGTATCCCCAGGCGAGCCGTCGCGTGGAGGATTCGATCGACTCATGGCAACGAGCACAGGTGGCGCTGCCCGCGGTCCACAGCACATCCCAAAGCGTGGACTCTGGAGTGCAGGAGATCGCCTCCCCCATCTCAAAATCCCAAATCGGATCGCGGCCGACCGATCCCTACATTCAGGAAGCGCTGTCGAGAAACCCCGGCCTTCAGGCGGCTGCGGCGACCGCCCGCGCCAAGCTGGAACGCATTCCCCAGGTGACTTCTCTGCCTGATCCGGTCATCCGGGCCTTGGTTCGACCCGAGCCTGTTCAGACGGCGGCCGGGGATATGTACCTCACCCTCGGTATCAGCCAGACCTTCCCGATGCTGGCCAGGCTCGAACGCAAAGGGAATATCGCCGCGGCGGAGACACGCATGGCGTTGGAACACTTGAATGCGTTGCGCATTCGTCTCGTCGCCGATGTGGAGCGGGCATACTGGCAGATCTATCGGCTCGATCGCTATCTGGAGATCACGCGGGAGAATCAACGCCTGCTTACCGATCTCGAGAACGTCATCCGTACGCAATACCAGGTCGGCAGAGTCCCACAGCAGGATCTCCTCCGTGTACAAACCGAACTGGCCAAGCTGCGCGATGATACACACCGCTTCGGCGTTCAGCGGTCCTCCGCCATCGCGGCACTGAATCAGCTGACCGATCATGTGTCCCGGCGTCCCGTGCCGACCACACCACCGGTCGATGTAATGCGTGTGAACTCGGATCTGGACCACTTGGTCACTCTGGCGGGGAACCACAATCCTGAACTGGCGATTCTGCGCGAACGAATCGAGCGAGATCGCGAAGATCTCGAATTTGCCAAACTCGGCTATTGGCCCGATCTCACGTTTGGCTTCGAATGGAGCTACGTGGACGGGCGCGCCCCCTTCACACCGCCAATCAACCCGCAGACCGGACAACGCCCCCCCCACAGTCGCAAGAGTGACGTTGGTGATGACAACTGGGCCGTCATGGTTCAGATGAACGTCCCCATCTGGGCTGACCGAGTCGAGGCCGCCAAGCGGGAGGCGCGGCAGAAGCTCACGGCCTCCCAAACTGAACTGCGCTCGACCGAGAACATGGTCGCGTTCCGTATCTTTGATGCGTGGTCGCGTGTCGAGGCGCAGCAACACACCCTCCGCGTCCTTGAATCCGAGCTGATTCCACAGGCCGGTCAGACGTATGAAGTGACGTTGACCGCCTACCAGGCCGGGGAGGCCGACTTCGTGACGCTCATCGACAACTGGCGCCGCTGGCTCGACTTCGCGTTGATGCGTCACCGCGAGACAGTCGACCTGGAAACGGCATTTGCCGATCTTCAGCGCGAAGTCGGCATGCAGTTGATTCGCAATCAAAACAACACGAACCCGGATGGAGAATGATCATGAGTCGAGAGATCCCCGCATCGACAATGAAAGAGCTCCGGGGCGTTCTTGTTCGCTGGGCTATCGTCCTGGCGGCACTGGGCCTCTTTGCGGTCTGGGCCACGTGGCGCATGTCCTCGGCGGCCGATCGTCTGCCGGCGGGAGGGAGCAGGATGACCTCCGGCGCTTCGTCCATAGAGCCGGACGTGGAATACTGGACCTGCACAATGCATCCGGATGTCCGGCAGGAAGCCTCGGGTGATTGCCCGATGTGCGGCATGGAACTGGTTCCCAAGTATGTCGGGAGTGCGGAGCCGGGTAAGACACCAACGGCTTCCTCACCACCATCACCCTCGACGGCAGGCAGCCACCAGCATGCCGCTCCATCCACCCAAGCCGGAGGCGGGCAAGCCTGGTACCGCTGCACCATGCCCGAATGCGGCGACCAGGGAAGCGCCGATCCTGACAGCCGCTGCCCCGTGTGCGGCATGAAACGGGAAAGCATGGCATCGGACGGTGGCGACGCTGGTGAATACGAGATCGCGTTGAGCGCGCGTGCACGGCGATTGGCCGAAGTCGAGACCGAACCGGCGCAGGAACGTATGCTGTTCAAGAACATCCGCACCGTCGGTCGCGTCGGCTATGACGAGACACGCTATAAAATGGTGAGCGCGTGGATTGGTGGACGCATCGACAAGCTCTTTGCCGACTTCACCGGCATGGCCGTCGTGCAGGGGGATCACCTGGTCGAGATCTACAGCCCCGAACTGCTCTCCGCGCAAGAGGAGTTTCTTCAGGCGGTGCGCGCCGCGGAGTCAACGAACTCCCCGCAAACCGAGGTGGCCCGCCGGAGCAGCCTGCAGATCCTGTCCGCGGCGCGTCGGAAGTTGGAGCTGCTCGGGGTCACGGAGGCTCAGATCGCCGCCATCGAACGCTCAGGGCAACCACAGACGCACCTCGTCATACACGCTCCGCTTGGCGGTACGGTCCTCAAGAAGCAGGCCATGGAGGGCATGTACGTCAGGACCGGCGATCCGCTTTATACGATTGCCGACCTGAAGCATCTCTGGCTGCTGGTGGAACTGTATGAGTCGGACCTGCCATGGGTGAAGCCGTTTCAGCAAGTGCGGGTGACGACGCGATCTTTACCGGGTGAAGTGTTCACCGGCGAGATCTTTTTCGTCAGTCCTTCCGTCGATCCGAAGACGCGGACGGTGGAAGTCCGCATTCACGTCGACAACCCCGCCATGCGGCTCAAGCCGGACATGTGGGTCACCGCCGAGATCGATGCGGCATTGGCCCGTGGCGGACGCGGGACGGTGCCCGATCCTGGGGGGGATTATGCCTGCCCGATGCATCCGTGGGAGACGGCGGACGCGAAGGGCGACTGCCCGCTTTGCGAAATGAATCTCATCCCGGTAGAGCAGTTGCCGCAGTTCTCACCGCCGACGGATCCCGTCGCCTTGATGAGTGTACCCCGGGATGCCGTCATGCAGACGGGGGAACGCGCGCTTGTCTACGTCGAGACGTCACCCGGGATCTATCGCGGCGTCGAGGTGATGCTCGGGCCACTCGCGCGCGGAGAAGATGACCAGGACTACTACCCGATCCTTTCCGGCCTCGGGGGCGGCGAGCGCGTGGTGACGCGCGGTAATTTCGCCATCGACAGCCAGATGCAACTGGCCGGGAAGCCCAGTTTATTCACGGCGCGCGGCCTGGGGGAGGACGAAAGCGTATCCTCCGGGGAGATCGACCATGCCGAAGGTATGACCCATCCGAGCACGAGCGCAGAGGATATCCTCCAGAAGGAATGCCCCATCATGGGCGGTGAGATCAATCCCGAGGTCTTCATCGAATACAAGGGGGTGAAGGTCTACTTCTGCTGCTGGGGCTGCGATGACAAGTTCCTGTCGGAGCCTGAGAAGTACATTCCCAAACTGCCGGAAGCCATGCAGGATCGTATCCGGAGTGCCGCGAACGTTGCGCAGGCATCCGGGTCGGACAAACAGACAACCTGCCCGGTCATGGGAGGGGAGGTCGATCCGGATGTATTCACCGATATTCGCGGCGTCCGCGTTTACTTCTGCTGCCGGCCCTGTATCGAGAAGTTCACATCCGATCCCGAGAAGTACATTTCGAAGCTTCCTGAATCCGTCAGGTTCGCGATTGCCGATGCGCGTCCGAAGGAGGCCGGGGAATGATCGACAGACTGATTCGACTGTTCCTGCAAACCCCGGTGCTGGCGGTGATTCTGGCCGGCGCGCTGGTAGTCTTCGGTTGGCGAGCCTTCGAGCAGAATCCGAAGGACGCTCTCCCGGACATCGCCGAGAACCAGGTGATCGTCTTCAGCGAGTGGATGGGGCGCAGTCCCAAGGATGTGGATGAGCAGGTCACCTACCCGCTGACGGTCGCCCTGCAGGGCGTACCCGAAGTGAAAGAGATTCGGGCCACGAGCGGCTTCGGATGGTCCATCGTGTACGTGGTGTTCAAGGAACACGCGGAATTCTACTGGGCGCGCAGCCGCGTCCTGGAACGGTTGAATGTCGCGCAGGGGCAACTCCCGGACGGCGTCTCGCCCCGTCTCGGACCGGATGCGACGGCGCTCGGCCAGATCTTCTGGTACACGGTCGAGAATGGGTGGTATTCCCCCGAACGACCGGGCCTGCGCTTCGACGAAGACGGCCTGCTGACCGCCGCTTCACGGGAAACGCTGCTCGAGAGCGATCCGGGGCTGGACGACACGCTGGACAAGGCTGAACCGTTGACCGATCCGGTCAGCGGTGAGCCGCTGGTTTTCAGCAAGCTGCCGCTCGATCGCCTGAGGAGCATTCAGGACTTCGACGTCAAGCTCGCGCTCGAAAGCGTGGAAGGCGTCAGTGAAGTCGCCGGCATCGGTGGATTCGTTCGTCAGTATCAGATCGACGTGAACCCCGAGGCACTCCGTGCCTTCAACGCCCCGCTGTCCCGACTCGTGGCCGCGCTGAAGAGTGCCAACATCGATGTCGGGGCAAAGGTGATCGAAGAGAACGGGATGGAGATCCTCGTGCGCGGCATCGGCTTCCTCGGCGGCATGCAGCGCAGTGCTGCTGAGCGGGAGACACGTGAAGCTGCCGTTATCCGCGACATCGAGAACATCGTCGTTCACGCCGACGACGGGACACCAGTCTACGTGCACCAGGTGGCTCACGTGAGCGTCGGCCCCGATTTTCGTCGCGGCGCGCTGGACAAGATGGGCGCCGAGGCGGTCGGTGGCGCGGTCACGATGCGCTTCGGGGAGAATCCGCTTTCCGTGATCGAGCGGGTCCGCGACAAGATCGATACGCTGGAACGCGGTCTTCCTCCCGGCGTGCGCGTCAACGCCTTCTACGACCGTACCGATCTCATCCAGGAGACGATGGGGACGCTGACCGAAGCGCTCTCGCAGGAACTGGTCATCACGATCGTGGCCGCACTGCTGTTCCTGCTGCATTTCCGAAGCAGCCTCGTGATTGCCGTCACGCTGCCGCTCGCCGTGCTCTCGGCGTTCATCTGCATGCAGGCCCTCGATCTTCCGAGCAACATCATGAGCCTGGCCGGCATCGCGATTGCTATCGGCACGATGGTCGACATGGGAATCGTGATGCTGGAGAACATCTACCAGTACCTCACCGATCATCGGGACGACTACACCCGCGTCAAGACGGATGAGCGCGGGCGACCGCGCGAGGTGATCGACCATGCCAAGCGCGGCCAATACGTCTCTGAAGCCGCGACCGAGGTGGGCTCAGCCATCATGACGGCCGTCAGCACCACGGTCATTTCGTTCCTGCCCGTTCTCTTCCTCGAAGGTCAGGCCGCCAAGCTTTTTACCCCGCTGGCATGGACCAAGACCTTCTGCATGGTCGGCGCGGTGATCCTCGCCTTGACGATCGTACCGCCACTGGCTTCCGCACTGCTACGAAGTCGGCGCATGCGCTGGAGCCGCGCGCTGGCGATCGGTCTATTCCTGGGCGGCGCATCTGCCCTGGCATGGTGGGGCGCCGTGCACATTCACGGCTCCTGGGCATCGTTTACCACCGCCATCGAAGACTATCTGCAATGGCCTCGCGCGTGGGTGGCGGCGGTCGTCGGCGCTGCCGTTGCCGGGGTCGCCGTGGTCATCCTGCGCGAACGTATTCGCCCGATTGAACAGAATCCGACCAGCCGGCTCATTCATGGTGTGTATGAGCCGACACTACGCTGGATCCTGCATCACAAGGCAATCTTTCTTGCGGTTCCGGTCGCGCTGGTGGTGTGGGGCATGTCCATCTGGCTGGGTTGGGGGCCGCTGATCCATGTGCTCGTCTGGCCGCTGGAAGTCGTCGGTCTCGCGCCGTTGACGTGGCCGGCATCCCTGTGGCTCCATCTCGCGCTGGCGGTCGTCGTGGGATTCATCCTCGTGCCTCTGCTGTTTGACTCCGCGCGCGTCTCGATCGCCGTTGGTCGCAGCCGCCCCGTCCGCACCTCATGGACACCGTGGGCGAAATACGCCTCGGCGATTCTCGCATTCGCCCTCTTTGCGCTTGCCTTCCAGATGACGAACATCACCGGCAACAATCAACGACTCTTTGCCTCACTCATTGCCCATTCGCCGACCGGATCGTACGACAACTACGCACCACTCCAGGCCCTGGTGGAGGGCCAGGGCATCGGCCAGGAGTTCATGCCGCCGCTCGACGAAGGCGACTTCCTCTACATGCCGAGCGTGCTGCCGGCCGGCTCAATCAACACCGTCATGGACGTCATGCAGAAGCAGGACGTTCAGTTCGCCCAGATCCCGGAAGTCGAGCTCGTCGTCGGCAAACTCGGTCGCATCGATTCTCCGCTCGATCCCGCGCCGGTCGGCATGCTCGAAACCATGATTCTGCTCAAGCCGCACGACGCGTGGCCGGTCATCGACGATCCGGATTTCGCGGGCATGCAACGCCGACGCACCATGGACGAGATCTGGGAGGACATCAAGACCGCCGGCAGTTATCCGGGCGTGTTGCCTTCGGTGCAGTTGCAACCGATCCGCACGCGCGTCGAGATGCTCAGCACCGGCCTCAATGCCAAGATCGGCATCAAGATCTACGGCGACAGCATCACCCGCTGCGAGGAGCTGGCCGTCCAGATCGAGCAGCTGCTTCGCGAACGCCTTGAGAACGCTCAAGCCATCAACGCCATCCGGATCAGCGGCAAGCCCTATCTCGAGTTCCACATCGATCGCGAAGCGATCGCGCGCTACGGCGTCAACATCGCCGACGTTCAGCAGGTGATCGAGGTGGCCATCGGCGGGAAAAATCTGACGACGACCTATGAAGGACTGGATCGGTACCCGGTTCGCATCCGGTACGAGCGTGAGCTGCGCGACGAAGTGCCCGATCTCGAGCGCATCCTCGTGCCGACACCGTCGGGAGCGCAGATTCCCATCGCGCAGGTCGCCGAGATACGGCGGGTCACCGGACCGATGAGCGTCCGCCGCGAGGGGGCGAAATACGTCAGCTATGTCACCATGAGCAACCAGGGCGTCGACGAGACCACCCTGGTGCGTCACGGCCGGCGCATTATCGACGACGCCCTCGTCAACGGCGAACTCGACATGCCCGAAGGGTATTACATGCGCTGGGCGGGAAGTTACGAGCGGAACATCCGAGCCAAGAACCGCCTGGCCATCCTCGTTCCACTTGTGCTGGTGATCAACTTCCTTCTCATCTACCTGCAGTTCAAGCGCTGGCCGCTCACCATCGTGATCTTCGTGGCGATCCCCGTGGCGTTTTCCGGCGGTTTTATCCTGCTCGACTTCTGGCCGCAGATCCATAACGGGCTCTATACGCTGGGTCTGATGGACCGTCCGTTCCCCGGCGACAACATGTACCTGACCGTCGCCGTCTGGGTCGGCTTCATCGCCCTGTTCGGCATCGCCGTCGACGACGGGATCGTCGTCGGAACGTACCTGGACCAGTCCTTCAGCCGTAGAAAGATTGAACG
This sequence comes from uncultured Planctomycetales bacterium, assembly GCA_964618455.1. GTDB lineage: Bacteria > Planctomycetota > Phycisphaerae > UBA1845 > PWPN01 > CAZUAQ01. The sequence continues at coordinate 74,451 of CAZUAQ010000025.1, forward strand.
TTATGAAGACATCGAAGAGCGCGTCGTGCAGGCCGGACTGCGACGGATTCGCCCGGCGTTGATGACGACATTCACGACGCTGACCGCCCTCACACCGGTGCTGCTGGCCACCGGCCGGGGAAGTGATGTCATGACACCGATGGCGCTTCCGGTCTTCGGCGGCATGTTCGTGGCGATCATCACGATTTTCGTGGTGCCGACCTGCTACTGCGCGATCAAGCAGATCAAGTGGAGATTCGGACTGCCCGACCAGGACTTCGCTACTGCCGAAACCCGGCCCCGTCACGCAACAGGCTGAGGGATCCTCCCGGGTACTTCGAGACTCTTCGTGTTTCGTCGTGGAACAGGACCGATTGGGTGGGAACGGCTCCGCGATCATGCCAGGTCACCGCCAGGCTGGGTGCGTGGGAAACGCGAGGACACCGATGGGGCCGCAGCTTGCGATGCGGAGGAGCCTGACATTCGTGCCGCCGAGCGAGTTACGGGACCCACCTTCCAGACGACGGGCCGAGCATGGTCTACCAGGCCGATGCCGCAGGGCCGTTCCGCCCGGCTCGACGTCGGTCGCTCTCGATACCGTCAGCGTGCCGAAAACCCGACCCGGCGACCATTCAGGGGCCTGTCGGCCGCCCGAGCGACCCGACTTGGTGCTTGACGGCGCCACCAAACCGGATAAACTTAAGAGTTCACAGTTGGCCGGGAGACGAGCCCGGCGAACACCGGATCCCCGATAGCTCAATGGTAGAGCGAGCGGCTGTTAACCGCTAGGTTGTAGGTTCGAGCCCTACTCGGGGAGCTTGGCGTGCTTCGTCTACATCCTCCAAAGCGTCGCGAGTGGCAGACGGTACGTCGGTCAGACCGAAGACCTCGACCGTCGGCTTTCGGAGCACAACTGCCGTGAGCACAACCCGTGCAAATACACGTCTCGGCACCCCGGCCCGTGGAAGTTGATCCACTGCGAACGGTACGCTACCCGCGCCGAGGCCATGAGGCGCGAGCGATGGCTCAAGTCGGGGGCGGGAAGGACCTGGATCGACGAGACGATCGGTAGAGCGAGTCCGCCGCAGGCGGATTAACCGCCAGGTTGTTCGCCACAGGCGAATCGAGCCCTACTCGGGGAGCTTGGACACGGCGAGAGGTCCATTCTGGGTATATGTCCTTGAGAACCCCAAGGGCCGGTTCTATGTGGGTTCGACGGGCGACCTTCCGAGGCGCCTGCTTCAGCACAACGCCACTGAGCCGTCCGCCAAAGCCATGCCTTACACCCATAAGAACGGGCCCTGGCGGCTGGTCTGGCATGAGAGCCATCCGGACTTGGCATCCGCCGTCCGTCGCGAACGTCAGATCAAACGGATGAAGTCGGCTCGCTGGATTCGAGAACATCTGCTCGATCGGTAGAGCGAGTCCCGGCGCGTCGGGATTAGCCGCCACGGTATCCGTGTCGAGGGCATCCTGCCCTCGGGTACTGACGTGATTCGAGTCCGATCCGAAGGCGGGACGCCTTCGGCACGCGCGGGCAAGATGCCCGCGACACGTCCGCTCCAACGACGCCGGTCCGCTCTTTTCGGGATTGGCCGTGTGACACGACTTCGGTATAATGGCGATGGTGGCGGCCGGAGGCCCTGTGCCGGTCGGCGCGCGTTACCGTTGAGGGAAGCGTAGAGCAGGGCGATGGAGAGAGTGCCCCGAACGGCACCAGGCGAAATAGCACGAGTGGGAAGTCCTTTCTTGGGGATTCTCCGCTCCGAAGAGCCTGTGTACGACGGGGACGTTAAGACGAGCGAATATCGAGGAAGGAGAGCGTCATGTCTATCAGATGGTGTCTGGTCGTTGCTGTCGTTCTTGCCGGTGCGTTCGGGCCGGTTCAGGGGTGCCGGGCGGCCGATTCGGGCGCGGGTGAACCACAGGTTGGAACCGCTCCCGAGCCTCACTGGCGGTCGCTGGGCGGCGACTTCCGCAGGACCGGTCTCAGCGTCGCGCAGGGTCCGGTCCCGGTCGAGGTCGCGTGGCGGTTCGAGACGGCAGGGGCGGTGGTCGGCAGCGTGACCGTCGGCGCCGACGGGCGGGTGCATATCGCCTGTGAGGACGGCATGCTCTACACGCTCGATTCTGGCGGCAATGCCCTCTGGACGACCGACGTCAATTCGCCGCTGCTGAGCGCCCCGAGCATCGGTCCCGACGGCGGGCTCTACATCGGCAGCGCCGAGGGCAGGCTCTACGCAATCGAGCCGAACGGGAGCCTCCGCTGGAGCCACGAGACGGGCGACGCGATCTACTCCTCTCCCGCCGTCGTCGCCGACGGGACCGTTTACTTCGGCTCCACCGACGGCTCGGTCTACGCGGTCGGAAGCGACGGCGTCGAGCGATGGCGGTTCAAGACGGAAGGTCCCGGCGCACTGCCCGACGGAGCGGTCTTCGCCTCGCCCGCCCTCGGGTCCGACGGCACCGTCTACGTCGGCGGCATGTACGATCCGAACCTCTATGCCCTGGACCCACTCGACGGCAGCGTCAGGTGGGCCTGCCGCTTTCCGGACATGAACGCCGACGGCCCGGGCGGACGGCCCTTCGCCTCGCCGGTCGTGGGCGACGACGGCACGATCTACCAGACCCTCCTGTACGACTCGCACCTGTATGCCATCGAGCCGGCTAGTGGCACGATCGCCTGGTCGGTCGACCTGTGCGACCCCAATCTGTTCGCCGACGACCCGAACGCTCCGACCGACAGCGAGGGCTGGTCCGAGCCGGTCCTCGGTCCGGATGGGACGATCTACGTCAGCTTGGACGACCCCTATCTCCGCGCCGTCGATCCGAACGGGACGGTCCGCTGGGTGACAAGACTGGGCGATCTCGGCGGCTTCACGATGGCGGTCGACAGCGCCCACGTGATCTACGCTGCAGGCGACGACGGCCGGCTTTACGCCGTCGCGCCCGACGGCCAGGAACTGGCCCGCCTCGAAACCGGCGGCTGGCCCGTCTTCCCCGCCCTCGCCGGACCCGACCTGCTGATCCTCGCCGACTCGAAGGACTACTCCGCCTTCGAGAAGGAACAGAAGAACACCGTCTGGGCGATCACATCGCCGGTCCTCATCGACCCGACTTCGCAGAACCAGTGAACGGGAGGCAAGTGATGAAGCGATTCAGCAAAGCCGAGGTGGTGGCAATCGTCCTTTGCGTCCTGTTCCTGGCGTGCTCTCTCGGATCGGTCGGCTCGACAGGCCGCGAGCGGGCGAAGCGGGCCGTCTGCCTGGCGAATCTCGGGCAACTGACGCGGGCCTGGCTCAACTACGCGGTCGACCACAATGGCAAGATCGTGAATGGTGACGCCGGTTTCGGCCGGGCCAAAGGCGAACTGAACGAGGCGCCCTGGGTGGAAAGATGCTGGCCCGGCGATTATACGTCGGGAGGACAATTGCCGCCGGAGATACAGGCCGAACAAATCAGTCGGGGAGCCTTGTGGCCGTATGTGGAGGAGGTTCGGCTCTACCGATGCCCCTCCGGCTACCCCGGCGAGATGCTCACCTATAGTGCGGTGGAGGCAGCTAATGGCCGGCACAGGTCCGGCACATATGTCTCGCGTGGCCACTACATCGACGACGTGGGGGAACGCGTGGGTGACACCGTTCTATGGTTGAAGCGGCTGGACGAGATCATCACGCCAGGACCGGCTGAACGGATGGTGTTCATCGATGAGGGATGGGTGGCACCCGACAGCTTCGCGGTACATTACTCTGTCGGCACGTGGTGGGATGATCCCCCGCTCCGTCACGCCGGCGGTACGAACGTCTCATTTGCTGACGC
>CAZUAQ010000026.1:0-44937 GCA_964618455.1 uncultured Planctomycetales bacterium
ATCGCCCTGCTTACCGATACCTCGTAACAAAGCACGGACGGTAAACAGTTACGACCAGGGCCTGGCCATCGAAGGAGTCCAGCCCGCCGCCGTCGACAACCACTACCGTGATAAGTCCGACCCCACGCGGGTAGTCGTCCATCTCTCGCGCAAGGCCATCCAGAAAGTCGGCCTCCGGGTTCACCTCCATCGTCGTCTCGATGATCCCAATCTCCGGCAGCCCTCGGACGAAGTGTCACAGATCGCCCTGGAACTGCCGCGCGTCCCGGCCGAGGGTATCCAGCATCGCGCCGGTCATGTGATTCTCTCCGCGCCGGAAAGCCTCCGCGTGAATCCCACCAGCAGCGAGGGCCTGCGCGCGGTGACGGTCGAGGAGGCGGTTACCGCCTGGCCCGCGAACACCCGTCGCCAACCGGATGGATTCCGCCCGGTCGTGGCGTACACCTTCGCCGAGGAGGCCACGCGTCTCGAACTGGCTGTCGAGCGCCGCAAGCCCCAGGTCCACGTGCGCCAGCTCCTCGTCGCCAACATCGAAACCGGCGTCATTCAGTACGATGCCAAGTTCCATTACGACGTGCGCTACAGCGCCGTCCCGTTGCTGCGTATCGACATTCCCACACCGTTGGCCGCCGACGTCCGCAACGCCTCCAAGCAGCTTCGCGAAAAACCGATGGATCCCCAGCCCGACGACGTGGCGGAAGGCTACACCGCCTGGCAGTTCACGCGCGGTTCGGAAGTGCTGGGCTCCCACATGATCCACCTGCACTGGGAGATCAAGGTCGAAGATCTCGACGTCGGCAAGACGGTCGGCGTCATGATTCCCGAACTGCGGCCGCGCCTCGTCGATCGCGCCTGGGGGCAGATCGTCCTGACCAAGACCGAGTCCATGGACATTCGCGAAGGGGAGAAACTCGCCGGGATCAATCCCATCGACCCGCAGCACGATCTGCATGGCGGCATGAAGATCGACAACGCCGCCCGCGCGTTCGAATTCCACGACGACCAGTGGTCCCTGCCGATCCGCATCACGCGCTACGAGCTGGAAGAACTCAAGAGCACGAGCATCGAACGCGCCGTCGTGGAGATGGTCCTGACCCGCAGCGATGAGATTTCCGTACGCGCGCTCTACCGGATCCGCAGTGCCCGCCAGCGCCTCGCCCTGACCTTTCCGGGTACCGTGTCCTTCGACAGCCAGCCGGTCCGCATCAACGGTCGGCCCATTGCCCTCGAACGCGGCGACAAGCAGGACTACTTCATCCCGCTGACCGACGTGAACCCGGACGCGCCCTTCCTGCTTGACCTGCGCTACACCATGCAGGACGACGGGCAGGAACTGCAGTGCCCGCGCTTCCCACTCGAACCCGCCATGCAGAAGGTCTACCTCAGCGCGTATGTCCCCGATGAATGGGATTATCTCGGCGCGACCGGGCCCTGGACCGACGAGCAACACTGGGTCGCCTCATCCTTGATGGATCGCCGCCCCGTTCCCAACATGCGCGCCACGCAGCTCACGTCCTGGGTCCAGGAGGGCGTGAACGTCGATCCCAGCACGATTCCCTCCTTCGCCACGGACGGACGGATGCTCCTCTTCTCCACCATGCTCCCGGATCGCGAGGAAGCCAAGGCGCTTCACCTGATGGTGCTCAACCGCAACTGGCTCAACACCATCGTGCTTCTGCCGATCGTCATCGGCGGACTGCTGCTGATCCGCGCCCGATTCGCGTGGCGATGGATGGCGTTAGGGTTGTTGCTGGTGGTCATCATTCTCTGCGGTGTCTTCCTGCCCACGTTCAGCAAGCAGATCACCGACGGCAAACTTCAGGCGGCCGTGCTGCTCATCCTGGTGATCTGGGGGGCGCACTACGTCGCCTGGATCCGTCCACGCGATCCGCAACGTCTCGCCCTGCAGCAGGCCCGGCACGAGGAACGTCTGGCGGCGATTCAAGCCCGCACCGCCGAAAAGGAAGTAAGGGCCCAGGCCCCTCCGCCCCCGGACGCCTCGAAGACCGATGCACCGTCAACATCGTCCGGGGATTCCTCCGGTCACGACGCGAAGGGAGGATCCTCCGATGCGTAACACGGGATCCCGACTTCTGCCTTGCGTCATGATGCTCGTCGGTCCGGGGATCGCCGCCCTCGCCACGGCTCCCGATCCGGACGCCCCGCCGTTCGTTCGCGAACTCTTCATCCCGGTGGAGGATCTGCACGTACTCCTTGAGCACGATCCCCATCGTGTGATGCTTTCGCGCGAGGAGTACGAATCCTTGCTGTCGCGCGTCGAACGCGCCGGTAAGGTCCATCCGCCACAATCCACCGTGATCTCATCCGCCGTCTACGACGCACGCATCGAGGACGAACGCGCGATCCTCACCGGCCGCCTCACCCTCGATCTCCTGGAGGAAGGCCTCCACGCCGTGGACCTCGTTTTCTCCGGTGTCGGTCTGCGCGAGGCGATTCTTGACGAATCGCCCGCTCCGATCGCCCCGGCCGAAGGCCACTGGCGCGTCTTCATCGAAGGTCGCGGTACGCACTCGCTCACGCTCGAGATGGTCACGCCCATCGAGACCACCGCCGCCCGACAGGTCATGAACGTCCAACTGCCCACCCCCTCCGCAACGCGCTTCCACCTGGAGGTCCCCGGCGACGTCGAGATCCTCAGCGGCGCGAGCACACTCTCGCGCGAGATCGACGAGGATCCCGCCCGGACCCGCTTCGAACTCCTTCCCACGCGCGACCGGCTCGCCCTCGTCATGACGCTCAACAGCCGCAGCAAACGTCAGGACCGCGTGGTCATCGCCCGGAGCGTCGTGGTCGATGAGATCACCGCCGGGGTCGAACGGATCCACGCCACCTTTTCCATGGACGTCCTGCATCGCGGCGTGGATCGTTTCACCTGGCGCATCCCGGAGGGCTTCGACATCAAGCAGGTCCAATCGTCGCAACTCGACCGCTGGAGCATCGAGACCGAAAACGACGAACGACATCTCGTGGTCGATCTGCGCGAGACGACGACGGATACGGTGGTGCTCAACATCTCCGCCGAGCGACTCGAAATTCCCTGGGACGACTGGGCGTTTCCCGTACTGCAGCCGATCGACGTCGAAGGTCATGTCTCCGTGCTCGGACTCCTCCTGGAGGAGCGCATCCAGTCCACGCGCATCCGCTACGAGGACCTGATCGCGATCAACACCACGACACTGCTGCAGGCGTTGCCCGCCTCGGTGTTCCAGGCCGAGCCCGGCGCGCTGCGCGTGCGCCCGGTGGTCGCGTTCTACGCGCCGCAACGCGAATTTCAGCTCGCTTCCGAGTTCGTCCGTCCCGAGCCGCGGCTCCGGGTCAACCAGACCCTGACCCTCACGCTCAACGACGGGCGTCATCAGTTGCACGGCGGATTCACCCTGGCTCCGGAAGTCCAGCCGCTCTTCGACTTCACCTTCCAACTCCCTGCAAGATGGAAACTGGCCTCGGTGACGACGCACGGAGGCGGGCCGCTGGAAGTCGAGGAGTTCCGCCTGGAGGACCCGGACGAGCCGGTCCGCTATCGTGTTCGCCTGCCGAACGGCGTGCCCCCGGCCACCGAGTCCATGGTTTACATCGAAGCCGAGACCGTCCCCGATGGATGGCTCGACGATTGGGACGCGTTCCGCCTGCGTGTGCATCCCGTGCTGATCGAGAACACACACATCGTGACCGGTGCCCTGGGCCTGGTCATGCGGGACGATCTCGCCATCCGGCGCTTGTCCGATGAAGAGGTCGCCGCCCTGGCCGAAGCCAACGCGGAAACCGCGGGCCGCCTCGAACCCATTGACGACGACGAAAAAGCGGAGCATGGTCTCGGCGAGGTCGACACCGAGCTGGCCTATCGCTTCAGCGGACTGGAAAACGTGGGCCATTTCGACGTCACCCGCCGCAATCCGCGCGTCACCGCCCAGGTCTGGAACTTTTTCAACGTGGCTCCGGACGTGCTCTCGGTGCACAGCGAACTTCTCTTCGAGGTGAGGGAGGCGCGAGCGCGGCTCGTGCGATTCGCCCTGCCCCTCGCCACGCCGCCTTCGATTCAGGTCGTCGGGCTCGATGGCGTCTCCGTCAAGGAATCCGTTTCCGAAGAAACCGACGATGGGCGTCTCTGGACGATCCATCTTGCCGAGCCGCGCCGGGGCGCGGTTCGCCTGGCGGTCAGCTACCAGCAGCCGCTCCCCGAAGACGAGATGATCGAACGCCGGCTGCCCGTGCCCCAGGTCCGCGACATCCTCTACCAATCGGGATTCCTTTCGCTCGAGGGCGATGCCGAACTCGACGTGACCCTGCAGACCGAACTCCCCAAGGTCGACGTGGGAGAGTTGGCGGACGCCCGCTACCTGCCCGGCAAAAGGCTCCTGGCGGCGCATCGCTACGTTGGCGGCGAACCGGACGCCCGCTTCACCGCCAGGCGCCATCCCTTCCACGAACTCAAGACCGTGATCGTCGAACGCGCGGAGATCGCCACCAATCTCTCCGCCCAGGGATGCGCCCAGGCGCTGGCCCGGTATGCCTTGCGTACCAAGGCGGATTATCTGGAAGTCATCCTGCCGAGTGGCGCGGAACTCTGGTCCGTCCGGGTGGACGGCCGGCCCGCCAAGCCACAACGCCTCAAGGACCGCATCCTGGTATCGTTTCCGCCGCAAATGCAGAACACACTCCGCGAGTTGCAACTCGTCTACGACATGCCCATCGCCGAAGTCGGCTACCGCGGATCGATGGATCTTGATACGCCGCAGCTCTTTGTCGGCGACGGACAGACATCCATCCCGGTGCCCGTCGCGAATCTGAAGTGGGCGGTTTACGTGCCGACAGGCCTGGATGTCCTCGACTCTACCGGGACGCTCTCCGCCATGCGTCCCCGGCAGCCCGAACTGGCCCTGGTACGCTGGGCTCGTGGACTTGCCGCGATCACCGGTGGTGTCAATCCGTTCTACCAACGCGGCTGGGGGCTGCGCGAAAGAGTGTCGCTCGGACTCGACGTCAACGCAGTGGGCTCCGCCGTCCAGGAAGGCGATGAGGCCTGCAGCGCCGAGACCGCGCCTATGGAGAACGTGGACGCGCTCATGCTGGAAGACTTTGTGACGGATCCTGCAGGCGAACCGGCGGATATGGCCGAACTGGAAGAGATGGATGGCGATGGCGATGCGGACGCGGTCTTCTTCGGCACGCGACTGCGAGGCACGCGACTCGCGCCGCCGAAAGCGCTGCTGGGCATTCACAGCCTCAGCATCGATCTTGATCCCGCCGGCCGGCTGATGGCCTTCACCAGTCTCGGCGAAGATCCGCAATTACGTCTTGACCTGATCGATCGAGGCCGCCAGACGTCGCTGTGTTACGGCCTGGCCGGACTCGTCCTGGTGATCGGCCTGGCGCTGTCGCGTTCCTCCGGTACGCGCAAGGCCTCGTACTGCTTCGCGATCGCGCTGCTTGCCACGCTCTTGCCCCTGCTGTTCGGCATTCACGAATGGACACCGGTTTTCAACGCCTCCTTTCATGCGGCGGTACTGCTGGCCGTCTACTTCGTCATGCTGTGGATGGTCTTGAGGCTCTATCGCGGTCTGCATACGCAGTTGACCCAACGCAGCGCACCCGCTACCGCCGCGATGATGCTTGTCGCCGTGTTGCTTGCCCCGCGCGATGTGCAGGCCGAAGCTCAGTCCAGCCCGATGAAATCGTTCCTCGTCCAGGGTTCGGAGATCCTCGAGCCGGTGAATGTGCCCCACGACGCGATCCTGGTCCCGTACAATCCCGAAGAAGGCATGGCGGTCCCGAAGGTCGATAAGATTCTCGTCCCTTATGCCAGGTACATCGAGCTGCTTCAACTCGCCGACCCCCAACGGCACCGCGAAACGCTTCCGCCTCCCGTGCCTTATGCCTGGGCGGGGGGGGCATACGAAGCCGAACTCGGGGATACGGACGAACTCCGGATCGACGGCGAAATGCACTTCCAGGTGTACACCGATGAATTGGTGAGCATTCCGCTGCCGCTGACCGGTGGTGTGCTGAGCGCCGCGCAATTGGACGGCAAGCCTGCCCGGCTCAGCGCGGTCCAACCGATCGCCCAGCCCCGGCCCCAGCCCCAGCAGCAGGCCCAACGGCCCGTGTCCGTGCCGAACGATTCCGTGCTCGTGCTTCACGTCGAGGGGCAAGGCGAGCATGTCTTGCGCTTTACCGTCAGCCTGCCGCTGCATCGTCAGGGAGGATGGCGACTGGCCGACCTTCGCCTTCCGACCGCGCCCGCCACGGCACTCAGCCTCATCGTCGCCGAGGAGCGCACGGAAGTCCGCCTCCGCGGCGTGCAGGACCGGCCCCACTACGTCACCGAGCAGCCCGACCAGCGCATCGTCACCGCCCTGGAGATGGGCAAGCCATTACGACTGCAGTGGCGACCACGCGTGTCGGAGGGGCAGGTGGATCGCACCCTGACCGCGCACTCTGATACACTCTTCGATATTCAGGAAGATGGACTGCGCCTTACATGGCAGACGGCCTTGCGCTTCGAACGTGGCGAACGCGATGCGTTCCAGTTCCTCATGCCCGAAGACTACCTGATCGCCAAGGTGGCGGGGGAGAACGTCCGCGGATGGGAACTGCGCGAGGAGGGAGGCATCCGTCTGCTCGATGTGCAACTGCTCAAACCCGCCCGCAACCAGGAAAGCATCACGTTCCACCTCTGGCGTCCGGGCAGGATCGGCAGCGAGATGAGCAACTTCAAGGTCCCTGTCATCGAAGTCCGTGACGCCGCCCTGCATCAGGGTTTCCTCGCCATGCGGCGCAGCCCGCTGATCGAAGTGCGCACCGCCACCACGGAAGGTGTTACCCGCGACGACTTCCCCGACAACGCCTTGCTGATCCAGACCGTCGAGGATCAATCTCCCCTGGGTCTGCAGCCGTTCCATGCGTACCGCTTCACCAACACCGACTACACCATCCAGATCGATGCGGAGCCCCAGTCGCATGACCTCAAAGCGAACGTGAGGAACATCATGCGCATCGGACGCGACGAGCAAAGCCTCGAAACGGAGGTTCGCTTCTTTGCCCACCGCCGGCCGCTTTACCACCTCAGCATGCTTCTTCCCGCCGACCTCCGACTCGATCAGGTGCAGGCCCCGCAGCCCTTCGAATGGACCGTCGCCGAGGAGGACGATCATCAACGCCTCGACATCTATCTCGCCGCCGGGCAGACAGACACCACGCGCGTCTTGCTCTCCGGCAAGATCGGTCCTTACGCGCTGGATGAGTCCGTTCCCCTGCCGAGGTTCGAGGTGCTTGACGTCAAATCGCAGTCCGGCGACCTCGCCATCCAGGTGGACCCCGACGATGACGTGCATCCCGAAGACACGGAGAATCTCCGAACCGTGAGCCCCACTTCGGTTCGCCACTGGATCGAGACCAAACAGCGTCCCCTGACGAAGCTGGCGTTTCACTACAACAAGGCGGATTACTCGGGTTCCGTCCGACTCACGCCGCGCGTCCCCCACGTCAAGGTCCGCACGATCACCAACCTGCGCATTACCGAGCAGGCGGTCATGGAAACCATCCTGCTCGATTACAGCGTGACCCACGCCGGTATTCAGACCCTGTCGTTTACGCTGCCCGCGGGCATGGATGACGCCCGGATTCGCGTGCCTCAACTGCGACGCAAGACGATCGTGCCCGTTTCCGACGAACCCGACGCGCGCCTGCGCGTCACGCTGGAACTGCAGGACCGCCTCATGAAGCAGATCCGCGTCCTGGTGGAAAACGATCGACCGTTGACCGGCGAAAACCACGCCGCACCCGTGCCTGAGCCCGAGAACGTCGACTCCACCGAGCGATTGATCGTCCTCGAGTCCGCCGGTCGCGAAGAAGTGCTCATCGTTCAGCAGGCCGGTCTTGAGCAACTCAACCGCCAGCAGAAGCTCTGGAAGGACCTCGTCGCCATCCTCGGCAACCAGGTGACCGAAGCCTTTGCCGTCGAACCCGGTGCGGACTCCGCCTCACTGGCAGTCCGTATTCAGGAACGCGAACTCGTCGAGACTGCCGGCGCGCGCATCGGCCTTGCTCAGACCGTTCTCGTCGTCGATGCCCAGGGCACGTACCGCGGTGTGCAGACGTACCGTGTGGACAACCGCACCGAACAGTACCTCGAACTGGAACTACCCGCGTCGGCCACCCTCTGGACGGCCTACGTGGCGGGCGAGCCGGTCAAACCGGCCCAGATGCCTCCTCCTGCCCCCGCCACACAACTGCGCATCCCGCTTGTCAAGACCGCCGACGGCGATCTCGATTACGAAGTGCAGATCAAGTACGGCGGAACCATTGCCACACTGACCGGACGCGCGGGCAAGATCGACTTTCCCTTCATGAAAACGCTCAACATCAACGTCGAACTCAGCCAGGTCGAGCTCTACCTGCCCGAGGATCACAACTGGTTCGATTTTGACGGGACGATGACGCGCGTCCGGGAGGCAGGCGACTATCTCGCCGATGAACTGGCCTATCAGACGCAAAAGTTGGAAAAACTCTCGCGCTCCATGCGCAGCAAGAGCGAGTATGCCAAGGTCCGAGCACTCAATAACTGGGGAGTACTTAAGCAGGAGGTCGAGGAACTCCGTCAACGCGCGCGAACGACCACGGGCAACCCCCGCCTGCAGCGGGAGCTGGCCTCGAACGACGCCATTCTCGATTTCGGCGAGAAAGAACAACGCAAGGCGGCGGAGGTATTTGTCCAGGAAGATCTCCGGGACAACAGGATGCAACTTGATGTCTACTTTGAACAGCAGGACAACAAACGTTCGAGCGGCACCATCACCGAAACCGAGCTGAACTTCAGCTACGATCTGGGAGAGGGGGGTGGACAAAAGGGGCAGCGGTTCGATGATCGATGGTTCGCCAGCAACGCGCTCAGCCAGACCGAGACCATCACAGGGGTGGACGGGCCGCCGGCGGCAAACGCGCAAGCCCAGCCGGGGAAGGCGAATGAGAAGCTGTATGGGGGGAACATCGTCGCGGATCTCGAACTCTACCAGAATGTCGCCGGTCAATCGGTCGCCGGCGTACCGCAGCAGCGACTCGCGGAGGAAATGGAAAAACGTGTCGAGAAACTCGAAGCCGCGCCCGCCGGCAGGCTCAACAAGGCGAGCCGGTACCACCAGCAGTTGCAGACGCAGATGGAGGTCAGTCGACGGGCTCCCCGGCGCGACAGAACTTCGCCCATTGCGAGGGATCGACTGGAAGAGACGATCACGAGATTGGAATCCGCCCAGGGCGGAGCAACCTCCGCAGAAGGTGCGGAAATCACCGAGACCCTGACCATCACCAACGGCAGTTTCACCCTCAACGCTCAAGACCTTGCCGGTACGGCTGTCGACGGCAGCGGCGTGTCCGTTGGGGCCTTCACTCCGGTACCGTCCGCGCCGCAGGGGCTGGCCAGCCTCGACGTCGAAATCCCGCGCGTCGGTAAGCGTTTCCGCTTCTCCACTCCGCGGGGCGACGTGCAAATCACCGCCCGGACCGTCACCGATTCAACACTGGAGACCCTCACGCAGTGGGGGATCGCCGCCGCGACCGTTCTCCTCCTGATCACGGGCTATCTCTTTTTCCGTCCGGGCGGGTATCTCGGCAGGAACCCCAAGGCGTCCGCTCATGTGCTGATCATCCTGGGTCTGCTCTCACTCATGACAGGGCTCTTCCCCCTGGCCGGGGCACTGATGCTCATCGCGGGACTGGTCGTGCGTCTCCGGCAGGCGACGCAGCAGCCGGTTCCTGCCTGATCGGGCCGAGTACCCCGGAATGCCTTCGACAGCCTGGCAGCTCGACCTGCGTGTCGCCTGCACTCCGCGCTGCTTGATGCCGAAGCCGATCAGATCTTAATTCATTATCTGCATTGGCTTTACATCAAGAAAGGCAACCCGGGGCACGAACCGGTGTTGTTTTTCTGCAACATCTCCGCACAGCCGTACTCTCATCCCGTGACGTAGCGGTTTCACGTCAACGCCATAAGTCTATTCAGGGTAATAGGTTAGGCCGGTTCTGTCCGTCCTGAGGTGCCAGGCCCGGTTTGGCACTGGTGATGCTCATTGTTCAGCGAGCATGTCGTCATGACAACGTTCCGTGATCCAGGGGAAGCGACAGTCGGTATCGGCCCGAGGGAGGTCGGCCCGAAGTGAGTTCAATTCGGACAGAGAGACGTTAAAATGGACGAACAGACCTTTCAAAAAAAGTTGAGCGAGCTGGTCAGCGAAATCGACTCCTTGCCCAAGGAAGAGCGTGACCGACTGAGTGCATTGGCCGAGCAGACCAAGAAGCGCCATGCGGAACTCAAGAAAACCGTGAGCAGCCTGCACGAAAGCATTGACTTCCTTCGGTTGTCGATCAAGTATCTCTTGTTCGACCTTGAAGCGACACGTCGTGAGAACAGCTATCTGCGAAAGATGCTTGAAGACAGCTCCGGCCAGTGAGCAGGCGGACGGACGCCATGGACATCGGACGTATCACGCGTCTGGCCCGGAATCGGGGAGATGATCGCGTGGGATCGTGGAGGACGGCCCGCGGGATAAAGATCTTCCCACCGATCCGATGACCTTGAACCCGTCCCGCCTGACGAATCGATGGAGGAGGTCTCTGGAGCCATCCGCGTTCTCCAGAGATGTTGCCGACGCCGGCTTCATTTATGTGAAGCCGGCGTCGGCGTTTCCATCCGGAGGGGGTTGAGCGGTCGGGGTTCGGTCTGGAATCTTTTGTGGACGGGCGTTTCACTCGATATGATCCGGTCCATCCGGTGTGCAAGGCAGTGAAAGTGGACGAACCCTCTCACGTTCCGGATCGATGGGATCCCCGAAGAACAGGAATCTCGAGGCGCGATGAAGAGCGAATCGGATGTCGTCGGTCGTGGAAAAGGTCGCCGCGAAGTGCGCCTGCTCTTTACGTGCGCCGGCCGTCGTATCGAGTTGATCCACGCCTTCATGCAGGCCGCGCGTCGCCTCAAGCTCGAGCCGGTCGTCGTTACCGCCGACATGGAATCCCACGTCGCTGCCGCATGTCTCGCCGACCGTGCCTACCATGTGCCGCGGACGCGCGATCGCAGGTACATTCCATCCCTCCTGGACATCGCCCGCGCCGAGAAGATCGACCTCCTCATCCCGCTGCTGGATACCGAACTCCTCAAGATCGCGGTCGCCCGGGACGAATTCGCCCGCCTCGGAACCACTGCCGTGATTTCATCGCCCGGGGTTGTCCGCCTCTGCCGTGACAAGCTCAAGCTCTACGAGGTCTTCCGCACATTGGGCATTACCATGCCGCGTACGTGGTCACCCGAGGAGATCCTGCAGCGAAAACGTCACCGTTTCCCTTATTTTCTGAAACCTCGCGGAGGCAGCGCCAGCCAGGGGAACCACGTCATCCGATCCCGCGCCGATCTGGAGGCCTTCGTCCCCCGCGTGAAGGATCCGATCATCCAGGAGTTCATACCCGGTGTGGAATACACGCTGGATGTTTATACGGGCTTCGACGGAAGGCCGCGCTGCGTGGTGCCGCGGCGACGGCTCGAGATTCGGGGAGGCGAAGTCACCAAGGCGAGAACGTTTCATCACGAGGCCGTCATCCAGACCGGCGTGCGTGTGGCCGAGGCGCTTGAACACTGCCGCGGTGTCATCACCGTCCAGTTGTTTCTCAGCAGGCAAGATCGCATTCATGTCATCGAGATCAATCCCCGCTTCGGCGGCGGTGTCCCGCTCGCGATTCATGCCGGTGCCGATTTTCCGCGCTGGCTCCTGATGGAATGGCAGGGCCGTCGGCCGCGCATCCGCATCAATCATTTTCGAGACGAAGTCACCATGCTGCGCTATCATGAATCCTTCTTTCTGGAGAAGGACGAGACGTTACCGAGCCGACGACCCCGAAAGAATCGCGGCCGATAAGGAGCCCCTATGGCGTCGGTTCGACTCAGCGGAATCCAGGCCGTGGTGTTCGACCTCGACGACACCCTCTACCCGGAGCGCGACTTTGTGTTCAGCGGCTATCGCGCGGCGGCCCATGTCCTTGGCGATTGGATCGGTGCCTCTCCCTCCGAAATCGTGGCCCGTTTGGAATCCATCTACCACGGCCCCGCTCGATCCCGTGCGTTCAATCAATTGCTTGACGAGTTGGGCAGCGGAGACCGCCAGTCCGAGTGGGTGCCGCAGTTGATCGAGATCTACCGACGGCACATCCCCACGTTGCGTCTCTATCCCGATGCGGAACGTGCCATGAAGCGGTGGCGGTCGCAAGCCCGCTTCGGACTCATCAGCGACGGCGAAGCCGGGGTACAGGAAGCCAAGTTCAGATCCCTCGGCTTAGGTAATCACATTCATGCCCCCATCTTCACAGGGCAGTGGGGCCGCGCGTTCTGGAAGCCGCATCCTCGCGCTTTTTTAGAGATCGAGAAGATTTTCGCCGCGTCCGGGTCCGCGCTGGTCTATGTGGCGGACAATCCCGCCAAGGATTTCGGGGCACCCCGGCAAAGGGGCTGGCAGTCCGTCCGTGTCCGGCGGGAAGAAGGTGTCTACTCCGGGGCGCTTCCCGCTCCTGAAGGCCGGCCGGACTACGAGGTGAGTACACTCGACGACATTACGTTAAACTCATGACAGCGAGAATCTTGAACCATGAAGGCATGCAGGATCAGGGAGCGGCGTTTCGGAACACGACCGCATCGGTCAGGATGATCAAAGGGACCCCCATGAAGGCGCGAACCGGCATTTCCGTGAATGCGTATGGAGGTGCAGCGGGCGGTTTGATGCCTTGACATCTCCCCTGATTCGAATTGAGATAGAGCCCCCATCCCGGGGGAATCCATGCATCTTTGAGAGGGGAGCCTCAACCCACCTCTCGCGAGATGCCGATAAAAATGTGCTTTAAGGCTCGATGAACCAGTCGGCGCTCCGGCTTGCTCGCCGGTCGGGCGGGTGATGAGTCAAATACCAGCGGAGAGCACCGTCGGGTGCAACCCACGTGTCGCGCAGAAACCCAGGGTGCGACCGGGGCTCGAGACCGCAAGAACGTTCCCATGCCCAAGGGTAACGGCAGGAGCAAGATGACGATCTACGCGTACGAGAGACTCTACCGGCGCGCAACGCTTGTCGGATGCGTGATGGCGCTGTCGCTGTGCGGCGGATGCGCCTCGCCCTGGTGGAATTCGTTCCTGAATCCAACGGAACTGGGCAACTTCCGGGAAGACCGCGTCCAGGAAATCCGTAAGACGATCAGTTTCCGGGACAAAGGCATGGAGGTGCCGGGGGCGACCGATCCGACGCCGGAGGATCTGATCGCCACCGTGGAAACCTATCGCATCGGTCCCGGGGACGCCATTTCCATCCGGATGCTGGACTTCCTTGCCCCGGATGTGGAGACGGAGTTCACCCCGCAGGCCGACGAGTTGGGTTACATCGACGTTCCGCAGCTGGGCTACATCTACGTCGAAGGTTTATCTGCCCATGAACTGCGCGAAGAGCTGATCCGCCAGGCCAAGGCGGCGGAGATCTTCCGCCAGGACAGTGAGCCCACGGTGATCGTCAACGTGATCGCTCAGCAGCACCGCATCTACGAAGTCGACGGCGCCATCGCCCAGCCCGGGCGCTATCGCATCATCAATCCGCGGATGCGCCTGCGGGAAGCGCTTCTTCAAGCAGGCGGTTTGAACGAAACCGTGAAGATGGTCTACGTCTTCAGGGGAGCCGAGCAGCGTGAACGCGTGAATCAGAGCGATATCTATCGCACCCGCTCGGCACCGGAAGCGCCGGCCGAGGACCTGCCCGCTCCCCCGGTGACGCCGGCATTCCTGTCGGAAACGGCCGCGGCCCCCGAGCCCCCTCGCGCGGGCGCGACGCCGACCGCCTCCACCCCGCAGGGGACCCCACCTTCCTCGGTGGAGGAGGAGATGCTCAAGGCGTTGGAAGGCGGGGATACGCAGGAGACGCGGGAGACCTCCACGACGACGAACGGTGGCGGAGCCAAACTCCCGCCGTACGTCATCTTTGATGAGGAATGGGAAGTCGCCCCGGAGGAGCCCTCCAACGGCGCGCCGCCGAACAGGGAATCCTCTCCCGGGACCGCACGGCAGCGTCCTGCTCCAAACGACACTCAGGACTCCGGGACCCGGGAAACCGGGCCGGTCGACTGGGAAGAACTCGCCAGCGATGGTGATCAGCGGGTCATCCGCATCCCCGCCGAGAAGCTGCGCCTCGGGGACGCCAACTACAACATCGTCGTCGAGCACAAGGATTACATCCGGGTCGATCCGGGACCGGTCGGTATCTTCTACCTGGGCGGACACGTCGTCCGGCCCGGCACCTATGCCCTGCAGGGAGAATACCTGACGCTGACACAGGCACTGGTCTCGGCGGGCGAGCTCGACCAACTGGCCTGGCCGACGCGTTGCGAGATTCGCCGCCGCATCGACGGGGATCGCGAGGAGATCACGCAGTGGAACCTCGAGCGGATCGTCGCGGGCCAGGATCCGGACCTGTTCATCAAGCCGAACGACGTCATTCGCGTAGGAACGCACGCGGTAGCGCCTTTCCTGGCGACCATCCGGAACTCCTTCCGCATGACCTATGGTTTCGGCTTCGTGTATGACCGAAATTTCGCGGACTATGACGCCTATGGCGCCCAGTTCAATCCGCAGAACCTGCAGTCGAATCAGGGCTTGTTCTCGAATCTGTTCCGATAGTCAAAGGCGCACGCGAATCACGGATAAGTCGCTGCGGATCGCGTAGACCTCTCGCCTGCCGGAGGCGTATAGTTCAATATGGCCGATGTCAGTCAGCCCATGATCGATATACCGGAATCCGCTCAACCCCGGGATTCCCGACGGTTGATCTACGCCCTGCTGATTCAGGCCGCCGTGGTCGTGGGCCTGCTCGCGCTTTACTACAATTACATTCTGAATTACCTCTTCCACCGCTGGTGGAACGACAGCGACTGGTCGCACGGTTTCATTATCCCCTTGTTTGGCATCTACTTTCTCTACCAGAATCGCGATCGCATGCCGCTCGGTCTTCAGGATCGAAGCTGGATCTCCAGGACGGTCGGCGTGGGGCTGCTGTTGCTGGGATTCGCGCTCTTCATGCAGAGCATGCGGATGATGATGACCTACCCTCAAGCGGTCTCGCTGATCATCACGATCCTGGGCATCGTGATGCTGATCGGGGGGTGGCCGACGGCGCGGTGGAGCTGGTTCGCCGTGGCGTTTCTGTTTTTCGCGCTCCCCCTGCCCGCCCGGGTGTACGAGCAGTTGACCATCCCCTTGCGCCAGGTGGCCGCCGTCGTTTCGGCGGGCGTGCTCTCGCTCGTGCCGGAGATGGAAGCGGAAGCCAATGGAACCCTTGTCAATACCCTTTACAAAGGTGTCTCCGGCAAGCTGGACATCGAGCGGGCCTGCAGTGGAATGCGCCTCTTGATGACCATGAGCGCGCTGGGCGTCGCCATGGCGTTCGTGCATCGCCGCCCGATCTGGCAGCGCATGATTCTGATTCTGTCGTGCGTGCCGATTGCCATTTTCTGCAACTTCGTGCGCGTGACGACGACGGGATTTCTGTTCGTCTTCGGGCGTGATGATCTGGCGGGCGGCGTCCCGCATACGCTCCTGGGCATCATCATGCTGTTCCTGGCGTTCGGTTTGCACGGGGGACTTTCGTACTTGCTCTCGCACCTCTTCGTGGAGGGTGACGACGCTGAAGATGAGGACGGGCCGGAGGAGACTTCCGAAGCGCCCGCAGGAGGCCAAGCGGTATGACCACGCTCCCAGTGACTTTTCAGGAACGCGTGCCGGTGACGGCCATGCGCGGCGGAGCCCCCGCTGCGGCGGCAGGAGGGGGCTTTACGCCCGCGGACCTCATCCGGGTTCTCCGCCAGCGGATGTTCCTCATCCTCTTCGTCTGGATTTTCATCAGCGGCATCGCCGTCGCGGCGACGTTGTACATGAACCGGTACCATCAGAAGTGGACTTCCTCGGCCGTAATCATGGTGGAATCTCCGTTCCCGAAGACACCAATGCAGTTCGGGGAACCCATCATGCAGGCGGAGGTCTGGGATCGCTACGTGGCCGATCAGCTCGTGCTGGTCAAGGATGTCGGCGTTCTCCAGGAAGCCCTTCTCGCTCCGACCGTCCAGGCGACGCAATGGTTCAAGGAACTCGGGGACCAATCTCCGCAGCTCGCGCTGAAGAACAGCATCGGGGCATCGCAGATTCCCGAGACCAACTTCTTCGTGGTGCAGATGTCGACCCGGAATCCCAGTGACGCCCCCGAGATCATCAACACGGTCGTCGGCAAGTACCTGGGGAAGGTCAAGTCGCTGGAACACGATGAATACGCCGGCGAACTCACCAAGTACGAGCAACAGTATGACAAGCTCGAATCGGATCTCGAGACGATCCGGCAGGACAAGCTCAGGTTCGTGCAGGATGAAATCGGCACGGCGGGGATCACCGAGGGCGTGAACGTGGTGGGGGAGATGTGGCAGACCCTCGCCAACGAAGTGATCCGGCTCGAGGCGGAGAAGCTGCAGTACAAGGCCGCGTGGGAGAATCTGCAGAGCGTGGATGAGTCGGAGATCGCGGTGAGCCCGCAGATGATGCTGATGATCCAGCAGGATCCCCAGGTCATGGCCCTTCAGAACCTGATCCTCGAGTTCGACAAGAACCGACTGTTCCTTCTTCGCAGCGTGGGGGAGAACCACCGCTCGGTCAAGAACGTCAACGACAACCTGGACGTGCTCCGGCAGAAGCTCGACGAAGTGATGGCCAAGCGCGAGAAGGAGGTCCGCGACTACGAGGTTAATTCCGCCCGGACCATCTACCTCAACGCGATCCAGGCGGAGATGCAGCTTCGCGAACGGATGCAGGAAGCGGAGTACAAGCAACGCGATCTCGACCGCGCCCTCGCGCAGTACCGGATCAAGGAGGAAGAGCAGTACCAGTTGGAGCAGCGGCTCAACCAGGTTCAGGCGTACATCAACCAGCTTCGCCTGGTCATCAACGAGCAGGACATCGTCCGCGTCGATGCAAGGCTAGCCCAGAAACCCATCGAGCCCTCCTTCCCGAATGTGAAGCTGTTCATTGGAGGAGGCACTGCCTTCGGCCTCCTGATCGCGCTGGGGCTGGCCATTCTGCTGGAGTTGATGGACACCTCGCTCCGCACGACGCGCGACGTCATCCGCAGCGCCCACGTGCCGATCCTTGGGCCGGTCCCCGACGTGGATGACGACGAGATCGAAATCGATCAGCCCGAGCGCGCGGTCATGGACGCGCCGCGCTCCATGGTGGCCGAAGCTTTCCGCACGATACGGACCAATCTCCTGCTCAGTTCACCGGCGGATCGTCAACGCACCCTTCTGGTGACCAGCGCGCGCCCGGAAGAGGGCAAGACCACGGTGGCGGTGAATTTGGCCGTCTCACTCTCCCAGAGTGGGCGGCGCGTTCTCCTGATCGATGCCAACTTCCATCGTCCCGCGCTCAAGCAATTCTTCCCCGAAGCCCGCGACGAGGGGCTGAGCAATATCCTGATCGGGCAGTCTCCATTTGAGGACCTGATCAGCACCACCAAGCTGCCCAACGTCGACATCCTGACAACCGGGCCGATCCCGCCCAATCCCACGGAGCTCCTGGCGAGTTCCTATTTCCATCAGCTCCTCGCCGATGCCGCCAAACGCTACGACCAGGTGATCCTCGACGGTCCCCCCGTCCTGCTCATGAGCGACGCGCTGGTTATCACCGGATCCGTGGACGGCGTCATTCTCGTCTGTCGCGCCAAGAAGACCTCGCGCGGCATGTTCACCCGGGCGCGGGATCAGCTCGACCGCGTGAACGGGAGAATCTTCGGGGCGGTGCTCAATGCGGCCCGTGTCAGCCGGGGCGGTTACTTCCGCGAGCAGATCCGGATCTACTACGATTACCAGCCCGATGACGTGGCGGCGGGCTCGCGGACGTTGCCCGATCGCCGAAACACGCCGGACGATCTCCCGGAAGCCGACGCATGATGGCACGAGACGGGTCCGCGAACGAGGTTTGAGAATCCATGTCGGCCGCCATCACGACCATCGAGACCCATCCTGTCGAGACGTTACCGGCGAGCCGGACCCAACCCGCGGTCACTCCCGGATCGCTGCTGAAGATGTTCCGGCGGCGACTGATTCTCCTCGTCACGGTGTGGGGGATCGTGACCAGCCTGACTGTCGGGCTGACCTTCTACCTGGATTACTACCACCGTCTCTACACCGCCAGCACCCTGGTCAAGGTCAATGCACCGAACATGGGCGACCCGGCCGGAATCGAGCAGCCCCACCGTGACGTGAGCATGATGGACCGGTACGTGGCCGATCAGATCGTACTGTTGAAGGACGAGGAAACACTGCGGCAGGTGCTGGAATCGCCCCTCGTTCGCATGACGCCCTGGTACCGCGAAATCAGTGAACGGAACCGGCACCTCAGCGGCGAGGCGCACGCGAAGGCCACACAGAAGCTCGCGATGGAGTCCCTCGAAGAGAGCATCGGCGGAAGCCAGAGTCCGGGCACGAACTTCATGGTCGTCACGTTCTCGGCGGGGACCCCGCGAGACGCCGCCGATATTCTCAATGTGATCGTGGAAAGGTACCTGGGCCAGCTCGAGACGATCCTGCGGCAGCGCTACTCCTTCGAACTGAACGAATACCAGAATCGCGAAGCGGAACTCCTGATGGAACTCGACCGCCTCCGCAGCAAAAAGCTGGGGTTCGTCGAAGCCCATATGGGCGTGGCGGGAATGACCTTCGGTCTCAACGTCGCGGGGGAGACGTGGCAGTCATTGGCCGCTCAAGTCATCCAGGTCGAGGCGCAGAAACTTCAATACAAGGCGGCGTACGAGAATCTCGTCGGCCGCGCGCCGGAGGACATCGAGATTGACCCCGAGCTCCGCGGCATGATCAATCGCGATCCGTTCATCACGTCCCTGCGTAATGACAAGCTGAATCTCGAATACGAAATCAGCCTGTTGCGCGAGCGTCTGGATAACGGGCATCGCAAGGTGCGTCAGAAGCTCATCGAGATTGAAGTGATCGACACCCGCATCGAAGAGCTGATCGCGAACCGGGAGCAGGAGGTCCGTCGATTCAAGGTCGATTCGGCCCACACGCTCTTTCTTAATGCCGTTCAGGCGGAACTGCAGCTTCGAGAAGAAATGATCGCCGCCGAAGAATTGCAGCGAAGGATCGATGGCTACATGAACGAGTACCGCCAGATCGAATTCGAGCAGTGGCTTACGCAACTCCGCCTGCAGGAGGTCGTGGAGTATTCCCGGCAACTCGACATGATGATCCAGGCGCGTCGCATGATCCAGGTGGAACAGATCGAAGATGCCCAGCCGCCGCTGGATCCCAGTTTTCCCGACTGGCGCATGTTTAGCATGACCGGCAGCTTTCTGGGACTCCTGCTGGGGGCCGGGCTCGCCGTGCTGCTGGAGATGACGGACAATCGCTTTCGTACACCCGACCACTTGATTCGCCATGCTTTGCTTCCGGCGCTGGGGGCCGTCACCGATGCAGACGACGATGAGGCGACGATCGAACGTATCGAGACCGTGGTGCGGGATCATCCCTCATCGATCATCGCCGAAGAGTTTCGGCGTATCCGCACCAATCTCCGTCTCAGTCTGCCCGCCGAGCAGTTGCACTCGTTGCTGATCACCAGCCCGCGCCCGCAGGAAGGCAAGACGACAGTCGCGATGAACCTGGCCATCGCGTTCAGCCAGTTGGGGGATCGCGTGTTGCTGGTCGATGCCAACTTTCGTAAGCCTCGACTTTACACCTTGCTTGACAATCCGCCTGCCGGGGGGCTGAGTCATTATCTCACGGCTCAACGGGGACTGCGCGATCTGGTGGTGGAGGTAGCGCCCACCCTGCACTGTCTGGCCGCCGGTCCGATTCCTCCGCAGGGGGGAGAGATCCTCGATGCTCACAGTCTCGCACGCTTCATGGCCGAAGTACGTCCCGGCTACGACCAGGTGATCATCGATGGTCCGGCGAGCCTGTCGGCAGTCGAGTGCACGCACCTTGCTCGGGCGGTCGATGGCGTCGTGATGGTGTGCATGGCTCGGGAGACGACGCGCGGCGTGGTCAACCGGGCGCGCGAAACCCTGGAACGGGCGGGGGCGAGGCTCTTAGGCGGTGTGCTCAACGGCGTGCAGGCCCAGCCGGGCGGATACTATCGCAAAGAGATGGTCAGTTACTACGATTATCACGCGCAAGGCCACGAATGACCGACACCGCCATGATCTGACGGCAATCTTCATTGCACGTATCGCGATTCAAAGTCCCGCACAATCGAGCGGGGCGGGCATGTTCGCTCCGGAAAGACATGTCAGGAACAGGTCGAGATCGTTCGTATCCACGTCAGGATCCACATCCAAACGCGCGGCCTGGCATGAAGGATCCTGCTGAGGGATACCGATGCCGCTCAGGCAGGCCTGCATCACGGCGAAGTCGTCAAGGTCCACGTCCTCATCGAGATCGAAGTCGCCCGGCGCAGCGATCGTCAGGCTTACATCCAGAGAAACGGTAGGGACGACCGCCTCCGGATCGTGGACGTCCACCGTCGTCACGTACGTTCCGGCGGACAACCCCGTCGTCGTGTAATTCAGTGTGATGGTATCATCCTCGCCGATGCTCGATCCCGACACCGGGTCCGGCGCGACCCATGCGGCGTTGCTGCTTACGGTGTAATCAAGTGTACCGCCACCGACATTCTGTACGACAAAGGTGTCTGCCGCGGGCGACTGCGGACCGTAAGCGACACGGGTGATGCTGGAAGGCGCGATCGAGATCTCCGGCTGACCGGTGGTCAGTTCGGTGATGGAGATATCGTCGTACCACACCTCCCCATTCTGCCAGTGCCGGGTCAGGCTTGCCCCGATGCGGTTGATGCCGGACCCGGCAGGGACCGTTTCCTGCCAGGTGATCAGCCGCCAGTCGTAATTGGGCGACTCCTGCTGCGGCATGTTGAGATGCCAGAGCGTGCTGTCGTTGTTCAAAACCTCGATGCGGAACACGTTCCATCCCCAGCCGTCGGTCACCGTGGACTTGATCCACGCGCTGATCACATACGTCTTGCCTTCCTGAACGGAGTTGTAATCGGAGACCTGCCGAAGCCAGCCGAAATCCGTGCTCGGACTCGCCCCGAGTTTCTGCGACCAGAGCCCGGAGTGACGGAGGGTGCTGGACAGTTCCTGCACGGAACCCTGGCAGCCATGCTCCACCGCATCCCAGTGCAAGCCGATGAACCCGCAATCGGGTCGCGGGCCGTCCTCGAATCCCCCATTCTCAATCAGGTTCTGGGCGTGAGCGACCGAAATGAAGGCGAGGAGCGCGCAAGTCGAGATTTGACAAAGCTTTCGGCATCTCCTGCGACGATGCCCCGACCGGAAAGCGGACCGATTATCGATTCCCGTGAAATTCAGGTTCATCCGAATCCCCAACGGTTTGAGTCTACGCAATGCATGGTTTGTGTTCGTTCTCCGCACAATAGATGATAACGGAAATCGGCCGGATGCGGATGCTTTTTCGAAGAATGGGTTGGCATTCTCGTCAAGGCATTCCGGATGACCTGCAGGGAGCCAAGGATTACGCCGTTTTGATGCTGGCCTGATGTAAACCCAATTATATTAAGGGTTTAAGGCTATTCATCTCGGATGGCGCCGAAGGCGGCGAAGCAGGTGTTCACGTGCAGAATTTCGAGCTGCAGAAAGCCGGCCTGGCGAAGCTGATCCACCTGAAACAGGAGGGGGCGGGGCGAATCTTCCTTCTCGATGTAGTCGAACACGTGATCGCGGTAGGACGCGTCCTTCAACGCGATCAGGTACTCGCCGTATCGGCGCCACATGAGTTGATGAATGGCCGACGTGGCCTGCGTGATCAGGTCGAAGATCCACAGGGAACCGCCGGGGCGTAAGGCACGATAGAGCTTGGCAAACGTGGTCGTCCACTCCTCATCCGCGCGAAGATGGTGCAGCACCGCACCCGCCAGAATCACATCAAATGTTCCGGGTTCAAGGGCAAGCTCGCGAAGATCCCCTTGCCTCGTGTCGGGTCGGATGCCATGAGCTTCTTCGATTCGGCGGCTCGCCCGCTCGAGCATGGGTTGACTGAGGTCGATCAGCGTGACCTCTCGTGGCTGGGATTTCTCCAAGACCCGCAGGGCGAAATTGCCCGCGCCACAGCCGACATCGAGCAGATGGTCCAGGTTGGGGGTGGCGGCTACGGCAGCCTGGGCGATCAATTCGAGGGCAATGGGGGCATCGACTGTGGCGGACTGTCCGGTTTCGAGATTCGAAAAGCGTTCCACGTCCCGGTCGAATCGCTCGCGAATCTCATCGACGCTGGACTTCATGGAACGCTCGTCCGGTGGTTTGTGCGGACAGAAAGGCAAGACTCAAGAAGGATCGAACTCGCGGAGATTCTGGGTGAATTCCTGAATGATGTCGTCGGGCGTGGAGGCCCCGGCGGTGATCCCCGCCACCCGGTGTCCTTTGGCCATCTCGGGCTTGAATTGCTCCCAGGTTTCCAGGTGGTAAGTCGGCAGCCCCTCTTCCTTGCAGAGGCGGGCAAGTTCCTGCGTATTGGCCGAATGCAGTCCGCCGAGGACGAAAATGAGATCGACTTCCTTGCAGAGTTCGACGGCGGCCTCCTGCCGGCGGACTACCTCCAGGCAGAGCGTGTTGACGATCTTAATCTCGCGGAACGGCCGCATGGCGATGGCGCCGATCATCTTGGCGACGTGCTCCGGTGCGTGCGTGGTCTGGGCGACGACGCCCAGTTTGCCATGGCGCGGCAGGGCGGCATCGAGATCATCCTCGGCATCGACGACGATGACGTTCGGCGCGTAGCCGATCACCCCTTTGACTTCCGGGTGCTCGGCGTCGCCGATCATGACGACCTGGTAACCCTCTTCATGAAGCTGCTTGACGACATTCTGCGCCTTCTTCACCAGGACGCACGTGGCATCGACGATATCAAGTTCGCGCGTCTTGGCGTCATCAAACGTTTCCGGGGGCGCGCCGTGCGATCGAATCAACACGGTCGTGCCCGTGTGAAGATCCCTGATATCCCCGGACTGATTCAAACCGGACTGCTCGAGGCGTTCGACGACCTGGCGATTGTGAATGACCGGTCCGAGCGCGATCACCTTGCCCTCGTCGTGGCTCTGGACGGTGCGCTCCGCCAATTCGATGGCATCCTCGACTCCAAAGCAGAATCCGCGCTTTCTGGCCAGCTTGACTTCCATGAACTCCCTCGGATGTTGATGAATTCGCCCGTCAGCGAGCATGTCACGCGTATGCGGCGCGATCGGCTCGTTCTGCAATCTCTGAATACCATTTTAGCCGCCGTTCGGGCAGTCGGCTATGCCAATACGCCTGCATATCGAGCAGCCGCTCACGGATCCGGTTCATCAATTCATCGGCGGATAGTTCGGAAAACTCCTCCGGCATCCAGGGCCGGTCGTAATCCACGATCACGTTGCCGGGACGCGGGAATTTGCGGTCGCGCGGCCAGGCCTGGGCGAGCCCGTCGATCAGTGTGGGCACGATGGGCACACGCGCCTTGCGGGCGATGGCCCCCAGCCCGGGGAGCATCGGTCCGATGCGGCCGTCCGGGGTTCGTGTCCCCTCCGGAAAGAGGACGACGCACTGGCCCTGCTTCAACCGGCGGAGCGACTCCTTGATCGCCCCGATGTCGGCGGTGTTGCGTTTGACGGGGTAAGCGTTGAGGGATTCGATCAATCGCTTGAACATCGGCTGATGGAAGAGCGAGTCCCGCGCCATGTACGAGGCTTCGCGCTGCAGGCCGACGGAGACGATCACCGGATCCATGAAGCTCTGGTGATTGCTGACCAGGATGACGGGGCCGTGCACGGGCACGCGATCCCGATGATGCATGCGCAGGCGGAACAGGAGCGTGCATGTCCAGCGACAGGGGAAGCGACAACAGCGCCAGTAGAATCGAACGTTATCCATGATGCTTGAGGGCGTTCTCCAAAAGGTCTGATGAGTGAAGTTGTCCGGTTCAGGCTGGGGGATCTCGCCGTTGGAGCGACTCGATCTCCCGTCGCATGCGCTCGACCACCTCGGCGATGTTCATGTGCGTCGTGTCGATCTGGATGGCCTGCCCCGGTTCGAGCAGAGGCGTCCATTGACGCTGGTCCCGGGCGTCGCGCTGCCGGAGATTCTCGAGAACATCCTCGAAGCGGACGTCCTCCCCGTCGGCGAGCATTTCGTGGTAGCGTCGCTCGGCGCGCTTCGTGTCGGAAGCGTCGACGAAGAACTTGGCGTCGGCATCCGGAAAGACGACGCTGCCCTGATCGCGCCCCTCGGTGACGAGCGAGCCGAGACGGGCGCCGATCTCCCGCTGCTTCTCCACGAGTACTTCGCGCACGCCCTGTACCTGGGCGACCTGACTCGTGTGGGCGTTGACACGCATGCTGCGAATGGCCTCGCTGACGTCGCGACCGTCCATGATGACGCGCACGTGCGTCGGCCCGCAGTCCAGGGCAATCTCCGTTGCTTTTGCCAGTTGAATCAAGGCCTCGGCATCATCCAGCGGGGTCTGTGTTTCAAGAGCTTTGAACGCCACCGCCCGGTACATGGCGCCGGTATCAAGGTAAGGAATGGACATCGCCGCCGCCAGCTTGCGAGCGGCGGTCGACTTGCCTGAGCCTGCCGGTCCGTCAATGGTGATTATCATGCGTAACTGATGCCGATTGTCATTCGGCGCGCGTCGACGCCGCGTGCAGTGTGCGGTCGGAGACGATACTGACCCACGTCCCCGGTTTATACCGTACTGAGCGACAGGAGGGAACCGGTGGAGGACGCGACTTCCCCGTGAAGCGTCAGCGAGGTGGCCGCGGTGACGTCGATGGCCACGGTCTGGCCGATGAGCGAAGCGTCACCGGTGAAGACGACGATCTCGTCGCCGCGCGTGCGGCCGGTCATCTGGTCGCCGCGCCGCCACGAGATCTCCTGGCCACGCGATTGTTCGGCTTCCTGCGCCTTGATGGCGGCCTTGCTGTAGCCCTCGACGAGAACCTCGACCCGACGGCCCACGATGGCCCGGTGATGCGCGAGGGACATGCGCTGTTGCACGTCGACCAGTTCACGATGCCGCCGGCGTTTGACCTCTTCGGGGATATCGTCCGGCAGGTTGCGATCGGCGGCGGTCCTGGGCCGCTCAGAGTACTTGAACATGAAGATGTTCTTGTAAGCCATCCGTTCGACCAGGGCGAGCGTCTGCTGATGGTCCTCTTCGGTCTCGCCACAGAAGCCGACGATGAAATCACTCGCCAGGGAGATGCCCGGCACGATCTCGCGTGCCCGGGCGATCAACGCCTCGTACTGCTCGACCGTGTATTGCCGCTTCATGCGCTTCAGCACGGCGTTCGAGCCGCTCTGAACGGGGATGTGCAGGTACTCGCACAGTTTGGGCAGATCGCGCATGGCGTGGAGTATGTCGTCGGTGAAATCGCCGGGATAGCTGGTCACGAACCGGATGCGTTCGATGCCGTCCACGTCATGGACGCGCTCGAGCAGTTCGGCAAAGCGTACCTTCCGATCCCCCTCGGCGTAACTGTAACTGTTGACCGTCTGGCCGAGCAGCGTGATCTCTTTGCCGCCGCGTTCGGCGAGTTTCTCCGCCTCTTCGACGATGTGACCGGGAGGGCGACTGCGTTCCGGCCCGCGCGTGAAGGGCACGACGCAGAACGTGCAGAACTTGTCGCAACCGCGCTGGACGCGCACGTACGACTGCAGCACTTGCCCCTCCGGAGGAATGGCCCGCGAGAGGTCGAGCGCCTCGATACTGTCGTAGAGGAGGGTGCGCTCGGCCTTGTGCTGCTTGCGCGAGTGATCGGTTTCCAGGGCCAGGGCGAGGTGGCGATTGGCGCGGGCCAGGGGCGTGTCCTGGCGCTGCTGCAGAACCTCCTCGATCAGGCCCGGAATCTCGTTCAGGTTGCCGGGTCCGCAGAGCAGGTCGATATGTTCGACGCGCGTACGGAGGCCTTCAGTATCACGCTCCGCCATGCAGCCGATCACGCCGACAATCATCTCCGGGCGTCGCTTTTTGGCGTTCTTGATCTCGCCGAGTCGGCTCCAGACCTTGTCCTCGGCGTGCTGGCGGACGCTGCATGTGTTCAACAGGACGACATCAGCCTCGCCGTAAGCGGAGGTCGGCGTGTATCCCATCGCGCACAACTGACCGAGCACCAGCTCGGAGTCGAGCACGTTCATCTGGCAGCCCATGGTTTCGAGATAGACCCTTTTTTCCGGCATGACCTCATTCTAACGTCTCTGGGGGTGATGTTGAACCGCCCCAGGCGCGGCAGCCGGCAGCACACGCACCCCAGCGATGCAGGCTGCCCCGTAACCTGTGCTCGTGTACGGCTCGATGCGCAGGGCTTCCGCGCAGTCGACAGGCGGGCAGGTTGACGCGGATAAAAAGGAAACCCTGGCCGGGTGAACCAGGGTTTTCTGTGGGGAAAGGGGATGGTTTGGGAGAACTCGCCGAGGGCGAGGTCAGCTTTCTTCACGCAGGACACCGATCAGACGCGAAACGGTGGCCTCGATTTTTTCCGGCGTTTCATAGGTGCCGTTGTCGATCGCCTGCCGGATCTCCTGGATCCGTTCCAGCCGGAGATTCGGGTCCCCGGCCAGGGCACTCAGCCGTTGACCGAGCGCGGAGATTTCCGCCGAATCGGTCGCTTCGGCGGGTGAGCCGTTCGAACGGGAGGCAACGCCCTTCAGGCCGTTCAGCCCCGTCGCCTTCGCGGCCACGTGAATCGGAGGAATGTCGCTCATACTTATCACCTGCTCCAGTCTATCCCCGCGACAGGCGTCTCCGACGTCCTGCCGCTTTCAAGACCGCCATCCATTTCGAGGCATCGGTGACCCGCTCTGGCGCGTCCGGTCCGCCTCGGACCGAGCACCCGCGCGGAGGTCGATGCATCCGGCATTCCTCCATGAAACGCCACACCTGTGAACACTGGGCGAAGGGGACCTGCTCTCTCTCGCTCTCGTCAGGTCAACGCCAGTACTGTTATCGACGATCCTTTCGGACCTACTTGAAGAAAAGAAATGAAAATGACGTATTATCGCCACAATTGTTCGGGGCGACATGCTATATCTGGTATGGGGCCATCGGATGTGGCACTATATATCGGACGTGGCGGCTTCTTGATGGTTTCCAACCACCACGTCCGATTCCGGCGATCGGCGGCAGTCAATCCGTAGATTCAGGCGGTCATGGCCGGTTCCATCTGCTCCTGGCGTCGGTTCTCACGCACAACCTCCTGCAACTGATGGAGATAGGCCAGAAGGTCGCTTTCGTCGAAAGAGGCCAGAAACTCCGGCTGGGCGGTGGGGTTGTAACGGCGAATCCGATCGATGAGGTCTCGCTTACTCATGGTGACCTGAGATCCCTTTTCAAGGGGTTACATCCTGTCATGGTGATTTCCTCGCCGGAGGTGCCCGGCGGCGAGGGGTAGTATCGTCCCGGCGATCCAGATTTCTTGAAACATGGCGAGCTCAAAATGTGCGCCGGACCGCGCAGAAATGAACGTAAGTTCCGCTCTGGTGTGCCGGGCGCGAGCTTCGGATTGGGTCGCCAATTCATGAAGGTGCTGAAACTTATGATTGGGTCACGTAGCATGAAGTCCAAGAAAAGTGAGCAGGGAACCATTTTTCCGGTTCACCGGCGAGAATCAGCAACGAGACCTGGAGGAGCCGAACGTGGAAACCCAAGAGACGGCTAATCTGCACGTGAGCGCGATTCAGATGCTTCCCGCCATGGGGAAACCCTCGGCGAACGTGGATCGCGCTGAAGCCCTGGTGCGCCGGGCAGTGGCGGAGCAGGGGGCGGAGTTGGTCGTCCTGCCGGAATGCACGCTCACCGGTTATACCTCACCCGGTAAGCGCTGGACGCTGGATGAGACGCGCCGGATGGCGGAGACGGTGCCTGGCCCGTCGGTGGAGCGGTTCGGTCGGCTCGCGAAGGAACTGGGGATCCACATCGTCTGGGGACTTCACGAACGCCGCGGCGAGCGCTATTACAACTCTGCCGTCCTGCTCGCGCCGGACGGGAAGCCGAAGGGCACCTACAGCAAAGTCCACATCAACAAGTATGAATCCAAGATGGGCTGGACGAACGGAGATCGGTTTTTCGTGTGGCCATGCAAGGCACAGCAGACCGAGTTCAAGCTGGGCATCATGATCTGCTTCGACCGCGAAGTGCCGGAGGCGGCGCGCTGCCTGACGATGCTGGGAGCGGACGTGATCGTCGTGCCCCAGGCGACGAGCTGCACGTGCGACCTTCCGATTCACCGGGAGATGCTGCGCGTTCGCGCGTATGAGAACGAGATGTATCTGGCGATGGCCAACTGGGCCGGCCCACAGTTCAAAGGGCACAGCATGATCGTCGCACCTTCCGGCGAAGTCCTGCAACAGGGGGGACGCGAGGAAGAGATCCTCTCCGCCACGTTCGACATGAACGCCCTGCGCAAGCATCGCGCCGAAGGCATCTATGGCCGCCATCACCGGCAGCCGCACACCTATGGACCCTTGATGAAGCCGTAAGCCTCACTCCGGTTCGGGGCGGACTCACTTTCTCTTTTTCAGCGCATCCGCCTTGCCTCGATCGAAACGCGGCTCGGACTCCAGGGCCTCGAGGATGGGGAGGTCGCCGTACTTGGGATGATTGTGCCACGAGTCCCAGACGAAGCTGTTCCGCATTTCCTCCTCGGTCATGTTGGAGAGCGGCGCCGTATACCAGATCCATGACATCTGCGAAAAGAGCAGGACGCCCCAGGTCTTCGGGTGCTCGGGGTTCATACGCTGAAAGATGCCGAGATTGAGATCCTTGTGCCGCTCCGGCGTGACGGGCGGATAGTTCGGGTCGGCGTGGTTGTCGGGGAACGCGCCGCCCTCGGTGCTGAGGATCGGGATTGGATAGGGCAGATAGGTGCGGACCTGATGCGAGAGTAACTCCACGCCCAGGTAGCAGGTGTTGTTCTTCATCAGCGAGTCGATGCGTTCTTCCCTGGTCGCATGGGGCATGTTCCGCTTGGGATCGAAGGGGTAGTCCAGCGGGTGATTTGACGGGCCGAAATGCGCGCCGATGGCGGCCCCGGCGAAGGCCTCCTCGATCTTGTCCCACTTCTTGAAGGTCTTGAAGACATCGTCCATCCACTCGCCGGCGGAGCGCTTGGTTCCGTCGGGTTCCTCCTGACCCCCGACACTCATGGCGTAGAAGACGGGGATGCCTCCGGCTTCGTCCACGGGCTTGCGTCCGCGCAACCACTGCTCGCAGATGCGCTCGGTGAGATTGCCCTTTTCCCACTCGCCCTGACTCCACTCCAGCGAGAGGTTCGGCTCGTTGCCGATTTCGAAGTAATGGGCTCCGGCGTCGACGTGTTTCTTGACCAGCCGGCGGAGTTCCTCCGTTTCCTGACCGGGACGCGGAAAATGAGGAGCGGGGCGATCCATATAGATGCGGACAACCGGTTCCACCCCCTGGCGCCGCGCCGCCGCCACCACCTCGACTTTGTTCGCGCCGCAGGCGAGCACCTTGAACCAGGTGAAACCGTGGCGAGTCCGCAGCTTCTTGAAAAACGCGTCCGGGTCGTCGGGAACCCAGATGCAGTTGGGGTTGTCATGAATGCCCCAGCCGGTA
Organism: uncultured Planctomycetales bacterium; assembly: GCA_964618455.1. GTDB lineage: Bacteria > Planctomycetota > Phycisphaerae > UBA1845 > PWPN01 > CAZUAQ01. The sequence goes on from CAZUAQ010000026.1 coordinate 29,719, forward strand.
TCCGGCGCGGGCGGACGGGGGTAGTCGGCGAGTGCGATCCACGGCTTGGGGGGCTGAGCCTTTCCGGGTTTTGCCTCGCGATCGGCCGATGCCGACTCGGAAGCCTGGAGCGCCGCGCCACCGAAGGTGAGCAGGATGCAGAGCAGGCTTGTCATGGCGGACGCGTGGGGAAATCGAGAAGAAGAACGCATGATGTCCTCCGGTTTGGAATTCGAGACGGATCGCGTTACCGGTTTCAACCGGGATGGGCGAGAAAAAGCGATCCGCGACCTGAATTTATCTTGGCTGTATTGTGGAGGCAGATCAAGTCGGCGCCCTGCTGGGCATCCGTATCGCCTGCAGTTCTGCTCTCGAAGGACGAAAGGGAAGTCTGTCCTCCCGCGCGGACGGGAAGGCTCAGGCTCTCCTGGTGCCCCGCCGACGCCTGCGGCTCGCCCCTTCCGATTCTCAACTGCGGGAACAGGCTATAATGACGACGCGGCTCCTCGTGCCGAGGGTTGGGTTCGAGGGGCTCATGGTGTATCCTTATGGCGGAATTGGACTTCCGTTCGAGCGCCTGACATTCGAGACGACCATTTCGATTCTCCTGGTGAACTTGCCCGCGATGAGACCTGCGCCCATGGATCGAGGAGGCGACTGCCCCGTGCCCCGAGGATGTACAATGCACCTCCGGACCGCCGCGTTGTCTGCCGTCGCGATGGTGGCGATGCTGATTGTCGGATGTTCGCCTCCGCGTACGCCCTACCCCGCGTCGCTGCAGTCGGAGCGGCCGGAAGAGCGGATCCAGGCGCTGAAGATGGCGGCCGAACGTGATGATCGCGAGGTGGTGGGGATCATTGTGGATCGCCTCGAGGATGAGGATGAGGCCGTCCGTTTGTTCGCGATTCTGGCGCTGGAGAAGATGACCGGCACCCGGCTGGGCTACGAGTACCATGCCCCGGAGGCCGAGCGCTATCGGCAGGTCATGGCATGGCGGCGCTATTTGCGGGAGAATCAGGGCGAGATGCCACGTCAGGCCGAGGTCGTGGAACGGGCAGAGGGAGCTTCCGATGAGTGATCCGCAGGGCGGCCCCGGCCCGGTGGAACTGAACCTCACGAGCGACTCGTCGCAGATCGCCGAAGTGCGAGCGCAGGTGGAGACGTTCGCGCGGGAGATGGGATTCGATGCATCGGTGGCGTCGTCCATCGCTCTGGCGGTGGACGAAGCCCTGTGCAACGTGATCAAGCACGGTTACCGTGGGACCTCGGGCCACCCGATTCAGGTTCGCCTGCACGTGATCGACACCGATCGCGGGCGCGGCTTGCAGGTGACGATCGAGGATGAGTGCGACCCGGTGGAACCGGCCTCGCTGGCGGGGCGCGAACTGGACGACGTCCGTCCCGGCGGGCTCGGCCTGCACATCATGAAGACGATCATGGATGAAGTGGAGCATGGCCCGCGTGGAGATCGCGGCATGCGATTGAGAATGGTCAAACTTCTCACGGCCGAGGAGCGCACGGACTGATCGCCGATCACGATGAGTCACCAGGATGGGCTGTGGCTGTGGACAACGGCCGGATGAAAGGTTTGGGATCGCCAATGCGAATTGAGACGTGTGAACGAGACTTGGGGAGGGACAGCCGATGACGCTGGACGGCGCGACTCCGAACGTGAAAGCGGTACGTCGGGAAGGTGATGCGACGGTGGTGTCGCTTCAAGGCGAGATCGACATGCACCATACTCCCGGGGTGCAGCGCGCCCTCTCGCAGGCGTACGAGGACAAGCCGAGCCGGCTGGTCGTGAACCTGGAGGAGGTGACCTACATGGACTCCTCGGGGATCGGGACGCTGGTCGAGACCCTGCGTAAGGTCAAGGGCTATCGCGGCAAACTGGTGCTATGCGGTCTGACCGAGCGCGTGCACAGTGTGTTCGAGATCACGAAGCTGGATCAGTTCTTCACCATCGTGGGCACCGAGGCGGAGGCGCTGTCGGCATGAGCGAGGCGCCGTCCTCCAAGGGGAACCCGATCACCCAGGCGGTGGTGCAGGTCGGCCAGGCCGCTTACGGCGCGGTCGACGGGGTTCGCGACCGTATTTCCTATTTCGGGGGCACCGCCTACCTCTTCTTTGATACGCTGACCTGGATCGTCAAGAGCCTCACGACCAAGGGCACCAAGCTGCGGACCGGGGCCCTGGCCTCTCAGATGGTCCGCGTGGGTGTACGCAGTATTCCCATCGTGCTGCTGGTGCAGTTCTTTATCGGGATCATTCTGGCGCTGCAGATGGCGCCGACACTTCGCGCGTACGGCCAGATTCAACAGACGGCCACGATCATCGCCATTGCGGTCTTCCGCGAACTGGGCCCGCTGATCTCCGCCATCGTGTTGAGCGGTTTCGCGGGCGCCTCGATTGCGGCGGAGATCGGTGCCATGGTCGAGGCCGAAGAGGTCAAGGCGCTCAAGGCGCACGCGCTGAACCCGATTCACTTTCTTGTGATGCCGCGCATGCTGGCGACGGTGATCATGCTGATCGGCTTGACGGTGCTGGCGAACGTGGTGGGCGTTCTCGGGGGACTGACGGTGTCGTGGGGCGTACTGGACATCGGCCCGTACGAGTACATCGAGACGACGCGTATGGCGCTGAAGGAAAAGGACTTCCTGACCGGGTTGTTCAAGGCCGGAGTGTTCGGGATGCTGATCTCGCTCATCGCCAGCTACGAAGGATTGAACGTTCGTGGCGGCGCCGTCGGCGTGGGCAATGCGACAACGGCGACGGTGGTTAAATCGATCGTGGCATTGATCGCGACGGACTGCATGTTCACCGCCATCTTTTTCGTGTACGAGTTGTAAGGAAGTCGGACGGGGCGACGCCCTCGGGAGCAGAGCGTGTCGAAATCGGTCATCCGTGTCGTGGACCTGGTGAAATCCTTCACCAATGCGCAGGGCGAGCCCTTCCGTGTGCTGGACGGAGTGACCTTCGATGTCTACGCGGGCGAAACGCTGGTGATCATGGGCGGATCGGGCTGCGGCAAGAGCACGCTGCTGAACTGCCTGATCGGCGAACTGACGCCGTCGTCGGGCCAGATACTCTACCAGACGCGTCGGCACGATGAGCCGGTGGATCTGTGCGCGCTTAATGAAGATCGCATGAACGAGCTGCGTAAACGATTCGGCATCCTCTTTCAGAGCGGGGCGCTGTTCAACTCGATGTCGGTCGGAGACAACATCGCGCTGCCGCTGAAGGAACACTCGGTGGTGGATCCGTCGATCATCGATATCGTGGTGACCCTGAAGCTCCAGCAGGTACACATGCTGCCGCACCGGGACAAAATGCCGTCGCAGCTTTCCGGCGGCCAGAAGAAGCGGGCGGGCCTGGCACGGGCGACGGCGCTGGATCCGGAGATCCTGTTTTACGACGAGCCCTCGGCGGGGCTGGACCCGGTGACCTCGGCGGCCATCGACGAACTGATGATGGATCTTTCAAAAAAGCTGAAAGTGACCAGCGTGGTGGTGACGCACGAGATGGACTCGGCGTTTCGCATCGCCGACCGGATGGTGATGCTGGAAAAGGGCCGCGTGTTGAAGATCGGCCCGCGAAGCGAATTCGAAGCGATCATGAAGGCGGATCCCGCGGTACTGGAAACGCCGGACGAAAAACTCATGCACCAATTTCTCAACGGGCTGACGGAAGGCCCGCTGACGGATGCGTCGGGCATGAGCGAGTTCGAGAACATCGTGGTGCATGGCGAGAAGTGAGCCGCGCGTCCGCGGTCGCATTGAAGGGATGAACGATGCCCGATGAACGGAACGCATTCAAGCTCGGCTTGACGCTGATCATCATGCTGGTGGTGGCGGTCGGGCTGCTGCTGTTTATGGCGCCCGAGGTGGATGGCGATCTCGGGCTGACCGTACGGTACGTGCACAGCGAAATCAGCGCGGCACTCAAGCCGGGCGCGGCGGTCATCTGCGGTGGGCAGAAGGTCGGGTCGGTCGAGGAAGTGGGCTTCGTCGAGGCGGAGGATGAATCCGGGATCGAACAGCTCTACGTGGACGTGTCGATCGAGGTCCTGAGCGCGTTGGATCTGCGGGAGGATGTCCAACTGGTCCCGACGGGTCCATTGCTGGGGGGCGGGGGGAAGGTTGAGATCCGCGATCGCGGCGAAGGCACGCCCCTGGCGGCAGGAGCCCTGGTCATGGGCGCGCCCGCCGGTTCGATCGACCAGATCACCACGGCGATCGCCGAGCAGCTCGACGCCGACAACCCCGACAGCCTGATGACCATGATTCGCCAGCTTCTCGATCGCGAGGACGGCCGGTCGGTGGTGAGCAAGGTGCTCGTCTCGCTGGAAGACATCAACGCGATGACGCAAAGCCTGCGGAACGAGATGGATCCCAACCAGCGGGCGGCGCTGCTGGCCAAGCTGCACGGCATCCTGGAGAACATCAATACCGCCACCGGCCATCTGCGCGACCAGATCGACAGCACCGCCGACGACACGCTGGCGGCCAAGTTGCACGGCATCCTGGATACGGTCAACGGCGGGTTGAGCACCGTCGTGATGATACTCGAGGAGAACCGCGAGCCGATTCACGAGACGGTCCTGAACGTGCGCAGCACGTCGGAGATTCTCGAGGAGAAGATTGCCGCCCGGCTGGCCGCGCAGCTCGATCCCGCCGACGGCGCGGCGCTGATCGCCAAGGTGCACATCGCGATCGAGAGCCTGAATCGCTCGCTGAAGGACATCAACACGATCACCGAAGAGGGCAAGGAAATCGTGGTGCTCAACGAGGCGTCGATCAACACGATGGTGGAGAACCTGGCACAGACGAGCGATCACCTGAAGTCCGCCGCGAAGGACATCCGTCGCAACCCGTGGCGACTGTTTTACCAGCCGACCCAGGCGGAAGCCGAGCAGGCGAACGTGTTCGACAGCGCGCGGGAACTCTCACAGGCGGCCGCCGACCTGGACGACGTCATCATTCGCATCCAGGCGATCGCCGAGGCGGAGGATGATGCCTTCGCCGACGACAGCGAGCAGTTGCAGGCGATTCGGGATCGGCTTCAACAGACCTTCGACAAGTTCAAGAGCGCCGAGCAGTTTCTGTGGGATCAGTTGAAGCTGGACGGTCCGTAATCGATGTGTGCCGCGTGGTCTTCCTCATGGGGATGTCTCTGCGGCTTGATGAGAAGGGGCGGCGGCGTGGTGGATGGAGTCGTGATCGGAGCGGGGGTGGCCGGGGCGGGTCTGGCGTTGGAGTTGCGCCGCGCGGACTGGAACGTCGTGCTGATCGACGACGCGCCGGGGGATCAGGACACGACACCACGACCGGATTGGATCACTGCCGCGGGGGTGGAGGCGTTGGAAGCGCTGGGCGTGGACAGATCGGCCTGGTGCGGGGATGCCTTTGACGGGGCGTCGTTTCACTCCGGGGATTTCAAGAAACAGGCGGTGTCCAAAGACAGCGATCGACCGGCGTATCGCGCGGATTATGCCGCACTGGTGGAGGCATTGCGGGTTCATGCGGATTCGACCGGCGTGAATGTCGTGGCAGGCTGTCGCGCGGGCGAGATCGACGCCGATGAAACGCACGTGCGCGTCGCCGGTGGTTCGGAATCCGAGAAGGCGGCGTCGTGGGACGGGGCGTTCGCGGTGCATGCCGACGGCGCGGCCGGGCATTGCCGTCGGCACGGGCAACAGCCCGCCTTCTGGATCGCCGAGGCGGCGGTGGCCTTCGACGGCGCGAATGCCGACGCATCCCTGCACTGGATGCTCGCTGCGGGGGACGCGCGCGAGTGGTTCATGTGGTGGTTTGCATCGGGGCAGGTGGTGATCCGGCTCGTGGCGGAGGGATCGCGGGATGAGGTCGCCCGGCGATTCTCGGAATGCGTTTCCCGCTTGGGGGCGTATCTGGGGCTGGGCGGCGAGGCCACGTCGGTCGAGGCACGCATGCGCCCGGCGGCGGCGCCTTCCGCGCTGGAGCGCGAGTCGCACGTGGGCAAGCGCAGCCTGGCGATCGGCGACGCCGGTGGCTTTGTGGCGGCATCGAGCCGCGAGGGGATCTACCCCGCGTTGTGGTCGGCGAAACTGGCGGCCGAGGTGCTGATCGAGGCCCGCGACTCCACCCATCCACAGGACACGCTGCGGACATTTAGCACGAAATGGCGTTCGACGATGGCCGAGTACCTCCGCCCGCCGAACACGGACCTGCAGTTTCTGCTGCCCCTGATCTTCAGTAATCGGCAGATGGCCGACCGCCTGGCGTCGGCGTTCTGGACCGGCGAGAACATCTGAAACATGTTCCGGTTGCGGTTTTTTTCGCGCGAAGGCGCGAAGAACGCGAAGTGCAGGTAACTCTTTATTGATATTCCTTCGCGCCCTTCGCGGCTTCGCGCGAGCCTCTCTGGGCGATCCGTCAGTTATCGCCGAAGAGGTCCCCCAGTCCGCCGAGGATCGATCCTTCACCGGCGCTCTTCCCGCCGCTGCGGGGCGCGTGGGCGATGATGCGGTCCGCCAGGCGCGAGAAGGGCAGCGTCTGCAACCACACCGAGCCCGTGCCCTTGAGGGTGGCCAGGAAGAGACCCTCTCCGCCGAACACCATCGACTTCAAACTGCCGGCGCGCTCGATGTCGTAGTCGACACCCTGCGTAAACGCCACCAGGCACCCGGTATCCACGCGCAGGGTTTCGCCCTTCATTTCGCGGCGCACGATGTAGCCGCCGGCGTGGATGAAGGCCATGCCGTCGCCGAGGAGTTTCTGCAAGATGAATCCCTCGCCACCGAAGAAGCCGCGCCCGAGCTTCCGGCTGAATTCAATGCCGACCTCGGTGCCCAGTGCCGCGGCCAGGAAGGCGTCCTTCTGGCAACTGATTCGGCCGCCATATTGCGAGAGATCCAGGGCGATGATCCGTCCGGGATAAGGGCCGGCGAAGGCGACGCGCTTCTTGCCTTGGCCGTAGTTGGTGAAGTGGGTGAGGAAGAGCGACTCGCCGGTGACCATCCGCTTGGCACCCTCGAACATCTTGCCGAAGAAGCCCTTGTCCGGCTGCGAGCCGTCGCCCATTTTGGCTTCAAAGGTGATGCCGTCCTCGAGGTAGTTCATGGCTCCGGCCTCGGCGATGACCGTCTCTCCCGGGTCGAGTTCGACTTCGACCACCTGCATGTCATCCCCGAGGATTTCGAAATCCACCTCGTGGCATCGGCGGGCGCCCCCGGTTCGCGCGCCGGGCACGGCCCCGCCTGCCGGTGGTGGGGGCGGCGCGGCCGCGGGTTCCTCGCCGAACAGGCCGTGGATCCGCGACGCCGGGGTCCACTCGGCCATGCCGTCCTTCCAGACCAGGTCGTTCGGGCCGAGTTCCCCCCGCTCGACCATGGCACGAAGTTCCTGGCCGGTCACCGGACCGTGCTGCTGATTATTCTTGGCGTAATACCATTCCACCATCGGTTGATCCTCCTGATTGTCGTAGCGGTCGAAACCCCCGCACGTTGATGATTTCAGTGGCGTTTCATCGGGATCGTAACCTGATCGCCGAAATGTTTCAGCCCGGTTCCCGTCATCATTGCGTTTCAGACGATATCCCACGCGGAATTATCGGGATTCGCGTCCGGGGGGTGAAGCCCGCAGATTTTTTTGATACGCGCCTGAACCCCAGACGGCATTCCGCGTAGAAGAGGATGAAAGCTGACTTCGTTCTCTCCTTTTTTCCTCCTCCTTCCCGCGTCAATGCCTGAGGGCGGACATGAGTTCCGCCCTCAGGCACTTGTGTTTCCCGGACAATCCTGTCCCGATGCCCCCCGCATTCTCCCCCGGGAAAATACCAAGGAGAAACTCTCCGCGTTTTTATAACTTTCCCTTGCCAGAGTGTGGATTATACTGAAGGTGTTGAAGGCGCGTTTTACCTGGGGGAGATCGCATCATGTTTGGCGGACCCATGACGTTCCTCGTTGTTCTGGGCATCGGCGTGTGTCTCGCCGCCGGCCTGGCGCTGCTGGTACGCAGTTTCGGTCGCTCCGAGCGGTCGGAGTCGCCGATCATCTGCCGCCGCTGCAAGCATGAGAATATCGCCCACGCCCGGTACTGCGCGCAATGCGGGCTGAAGCTCAACTCGTCCGTATGATCCAATCGGCCTTTTTCCGCTGTTGAACGCGGTGTGGCGGAAAGAGGTGTGCCGACCTGAAACCGAAGGGAGTCTCCATGTCCTCATCTCCACCGTCGATTGTTCGACCGTCCATTCCCCCCCAACGTTTTCCGTGGATCCTGTTTCTGATCGCGCTGGGGTTGATCCTCGTCGTGGTCTTGCTGGGAGTCTGGTGGTTCGTGATTCGCGTGGAAGTGAACGCGAACGAAATCCTCGTGCTGGTCAACAAGAGTGGCCGCGCGCTGCCCTCGGATCTTTCCGACACGTACAACGACCAGGTTGTGCTTTATCCCGAGTTGCTCGAGGAACTGGCCCGGCGCCGTGAGAAAAAGGTGGAGGACATTCGCGATGCGTTCAAAGGCATTCGCTACGAGCCGCTGGCGGAGGGACGCTATTTCTACAATCCGTACACGTGGAAGCGGATCCCCATGAAAGCCACGATCATCCGTCAGTCGGAGATGGGGGTGCTGGTGCGGAAGTTCGGCGAGCCGCTGCCCTTCCCCAAGACGGTCGCGACCGAACCGGACGAGCGCGGTCCGGTGGCGGAGATCCTCAAGCCCGGGCGTCATAACATCAACCTGCTCGCCTACGACGTCCTCCGCTTCGATGCCATCCAGATTCCTCCCGGGCACGTGGGGGTGGTGACGTTGCTCAGCGGCAAGGATCCCAAAGTCAAGAACACGTACACCGTCGAGCCGGGCGAGAAGGGTGTTCAGAAAGAGACGCTTCCACCGGGGCTCGAATTCTACAACCCCTACCTGCAGCGGATCGAGATCGTTGACATCCGCAGCAAGAAATACGACATGCTCGACCAGGATGCGATCCACTTCCCGTCGAACGACAGTTTCGATATCACGATCGAAGGGACGATCGAGTGGGCCATCCGTTCGGACAAGGTGGCCGAGGTCACCGTGGCGTACGGGGATGAGCAGGACATTCTCGACAAGATTATCCTGCCGAACGCGCGGAGCATCTCGCGCGTGCAGGGGTCGAAGCTCAAGGCGAGTGAATTCATCAGCGGCGATACGCGTGCCGAGTTCCAGAACAATTTCTACGACGAGCTTCGCCGCGAGTGCGGTCAGCAGGGCATCGAGATCAAGGCGGCGCTGGTCCGGGAGATCATTCCACCGCCCGCGATCGCCGGCCCCATCAGCGAGCGCGAGCAGGCGGACCAGGAGATCGAGCGGTACACGTACGAGATGGCGGAAGCCAAGGCCCAGGTCGAACTGGTGAAGGAGCAGGAACTCCTGACGCAGAACGCCGCCCTCGGGGATAAGACCAAGGAAGTGGTCACGCTGACGCAGCGGGCCGAGGAGAAGAAGGTCGTGGCGGTGACGCAGGCGAACCGTGAGTTGGAGGTGGCCCGGCTGCGTCTGGAAGCGGCCGCAAAGGAAGCGGCGGCCATGAAGTCCCGCGGCAAGGCCGAGGCCAACGTCATCCTCTTCGATTACGAGGCCAAAGCGGAACCCCTGGCCATGGCCGTCAACGCCTTCGGCGACGGCGAGACGTATGCCCAGATGTTCTTCCTGGAGAAAGTCGCTCCGTCGATTCAGTCGATTCTCTCCAATACGGAAGGGCCGTTCGCGGAGATCTTCAAGCAGTTCCAGGCGTTTCCGGCAGCAAGTCCACCGGTGCCGCAGGCTCCGAAAGGGGGTGACCAATGAAAAAGACCATCATCACCACTTTGCTCGGTATCGGATTAGTCGTCACGGCGGGACTGATCGCCGTCTACTGGTTCACCTTCCGGATCTACGTGCCGGAGAACATGTGTGCGTATCTGGTCCGCAAGATGGGTGACGAGTTGCCGGAGGGGCAGCGCGTCGCGACAAAACCGGGGCAGAAGGGCATTCAGGAGCAGGTGCTCGGCCCGGGGCGTTACTTTTACAACCCGCTCATCTGGGATCATAAGATCGTTGACCTGACGGTGATTCCTTCGGGCAATCCCGAAACGTGGGAGTGGGTCCGCTCTCAGAAGCCCGACCGCCGGGAGAACTTGCGGGCGGGCAACTATGACTACAAGGGCGACTATCCCAAGGTTGGCGTGGTAACGAAGCGCATCGGCAAGGAGCGCCCGGCCGGCAGTGAGGTGATCGTGTCGAGGGAGTCTGGCTACGAAGGTATCTGGCGCGAGGTGCTCACGCCGGGCGTGTACAAGATCAATCCGCTGGTGTACGAGGTGGAGATCCATGAGGCGGTGGTGATCCCCGCCGGCTTTGTGGGCGTGGTGACCAATCTGTTTGACGCGGAATCGCTGAAGCAGACCAGCCCCGAAGCGGCGGAGCAGATCGGCGCGAGCGAGACACAGGCGGCAGAGGCGACCACCCAGCTGGCCGAGGAAATCACCGGATACGTGCGTCCCCTTGCCAAGCCGGGCCAGCGCGGCACGTTGCGAGATGTTCTCCAGCCGGGCGTGTACTTCATCAATCCGAAGCTCCAGAAAGTGACGCCGATCGAGATCGGTTTCAACGAGTATTCGCAGCTGCGCGTCAGTGACGAGGAGAACTACCGCATCTCGTTCCCCTCCAGCACCGGGTACAACATTCGCGCGGGGGTGACGGTGGTGTGGGGCATCCATCCCGAGCACGCCGCAGAGATCGTCAATGAGTTCGGCGACGTGAACAGTGTCATGGACATGGTGATCGGCCCGCAATTGCGATCGATCTGTCGGAATATCGGCCAGACGTACGCGGCGCGCGATTTCATCCAGGGCGAGATGCGGGAGCGGTTCCAGCGGGAACTCACCGCCGAGCTTCAGAGCACATGCGGGGCCAAAAACATTGAAGTCCTGCTGGCGCTGGTGCATGAGATCGAGGTCCATCCGGCGTCCAGTTCGCCTCAGCAGGGCGATGTCACGGAGGATCTCAAGAAGACCATTCAGCAGAGTTTCATCGCCATCGAGAACGAGAAGACGAAAATCAAGCAGCGCGAGTCGGCGGCGGTGAAGGCCCAGCTCGAAGAAGAGAAGAAGAAGATCGACATCGCCGAAGAGACGATCCGCGCGGAGACCCGCGTGAAGGTGGCGGACATCCTGGCCGAGGGCGAAAAGAAGGCGGCGGAGATCGAGGCCCAGGGCCAGCTCGAGGTGGCGACGATCCAGGAGCAGGTGGCCCAGCTCGAAGCCCAGCAGACCGAGATTCTCGGTCAAGCCAGGGCGGAGGTAGAAAAGATGCGTCAGAACGCCGAGGCCGAGGGTTACAAGATGCTGGTCGAAGCGTTCGGTTCACCCCGGGCATACAACCTGTACACGTTCGCCCAGAACTTCCAGCCGCAGACGATTCAGCTCTTCTTCGCGGGCGAGGGGACGTTCTGGACCGACCTCAGCCGCTTCGAGGAAGCCGGCGCGGCGAAGCTGCTTCAGCAGCCGTCGGCGAACAAGCCGTCCGGTCCCCAGGCGAAGAAGTGACGAGGCGTTTGTCGGTCCGAGGACAGGCAGTCGGGGTTTGAGGCAAGTCGGTGGCATGGCAGGTCGCGTGGTGACGGTCAATCTGAAGGCGGGGATGCCGACGGTCGAGGAAGCCCGCGCGCGGCTGAAGTCCGACATCGACCGCGCTCGTAGTGGCGGCGCGTCGGCGATGAAGATCATCCATGGCTACGGCTCTTCGGGATTCGGTGGATCGTTGCGACATGCCATCCGCCGGTCACTCCGCAAACGCGTCAAGGAGTCGGTCATTCGCGCGTACGTGCCGGGTGAAGAGTGGGATCCCTTCGACGCGACGACGCAGGAGATCCTCGAAGCGTGCCCGTCGCTCGAACGTGATGCCGACCTCAAGGGCTATAACGAGGGCGTGACGATCGTCCTCCTGTGAGATGGATGATGAACAATCTCATCGATCAACTGCGCAGGATGCATCAGGCACGTCCGTTTCAGCCGTTCGAAATTCACATGGCCGACGGCCGCAGCCTGCCGGTCGATCATCCTGAACTTCTGGCCGTTACCCCTCCCGGCCGAACGATCGGCGTCGGTCTCAGCGACGGAACCATTGAAATCGTGGACGTAATGCTCGTTACTTCGATGAAGCCGAGACCCAACGGCGGGTCATGCCGGTCGAATTGACGCGCGCGAAGCCGCGGAGAGCAATAATACAGTCGGCGCATCTTTGCCTTCGCGTTTTCGCGGCTTCGCGAGATACAATCGTTGACCCAATCTCAGTCCTGCACTTCCCAGCCATGCGCGCGTTCCACCGCCCGCTGCCACGAGGCCATCATCTCTTCCACGCGACCGGCGGACATCGACGGCTCGAAGCGGCGGTCCAATTGCCAGTTCGCCTGAAGCTGATCGGTATCCTTCCAGAACCCCACCGCCAGCCCCGCCAGGTAGGCGGCGCCGAGGGCCGTCGTCTCGGTCACGCGCGGACGCACCGTCGGAATCTGCAGCAGGTCCGCCTGGAGCTGCATCAGCAGGTCGTTGGCCGACGCGCCGCCGTCGACGCGCAGCTCCGGGATCGCCAGCCCGGCGTCCTGAGTCATCGCCTCAACCAGGTCGACGATCTGAAAGGCGATGCTCTCCAACGCCGCCCGGGCGAGGTGCCCCTGCGTCGTGCCGCGCGTGATGCCGCACATCGTCCCGCGGGCATAGGGGTCCCAGTGCGGCGCGCCGAGCCCGGAGAACGCGGGCACGAGGTACACACCGCCATTGTCCTCGACACTGAGCGCGAGTTTCTCGACCTCGGCGGCATCGCGAATGATCCGCAGCCCGTCGCGCAGCCACTGCACCACCGCCCCGGCGATGAACACACTGCCTTCAAGAGCGTACTCCACGTGATCCCCGCGCTGCCATGCCACCGTGGTCAGCAGTTTGTTGTTCGACGCGACCGCTTCGGGGCCGGTGTTCATCAGCATGAAACAGCCGGTGCCGTAGGTGTTCTTGAGCATGCCGCGATCCACGCACATCTGTCCGAAGAGCGCCGCCTGCTGATCCCCGGCAATGCCCGCGATCGGTACGCCCGTCGCGCCGAGCGTCGTCGCCACTTCGCCGTAGACCTCGCTGGACGATCGCACCTCCGGAAGCATGCTGCGCGGCACGCCGAACAGGTCGAGCAGTTCATCATCCCAGTCGCCGGTGTGAATGTTGTACAGCAAGGTGCGCGACGCGTTGGTCGCGTCGGTGATGTGCAGTCGTCGCTCGGTCAGCCGGTAGATCAGCCAACTGTCCACCGTGCCGAAGGCCAGTTCTCCGCGCTCGGCTTTGGCTCGCGCGTCCGGGACGTTCTCGAGGATCCACGCCACTTTGCTTCCGGAGAAATAAGCATCGAGCACGAGACCCGTCTTCGCCCGCACTGCCGGTTCATGTCCGTCGGCCTTCATGCGATCGAGCATCCCCGCCGTGCGGCGGTCCTGCCAGACGATGGCGTTGCCGATCGGTTGACCCGTGGCGCGATCCCACACCACTGCTGTCTCACGCTGATTGGTGATGCCGATGGCGGCCAGGTCCGAAGCGTTCAGCCCGGCGTTGCTCAGCGCCTCGGTCACCACGCTGATCTGCGACGACCAGATTTCCGCCGGGTTGTGCTCCACCCAGCCGGAGCGCGGAAAGTGCTGGGTGAACTCGCGCTGCGCCTGGGCGACGATTTCCCCCCGCGCATCAAAGACGATCGCCCGCGAACTCGTCGTCCCCTGGTCCAGCGCCATGATGCACGATGCCATCGCTTACACCTTCGCGTGGTAATCCTGAAGTGCCTTCACGCTCCAGTCCCCGGTGCGCAGCGCTTCAATCGCCCGCACCGCCGCCCGCGCGCCCGCGATCGTCGTCACCAGCGGTTTGTTGTGCATCACCGCCGCGGAGCGGATCCGGCTCTCGATCGCGCTGCTGCCCCAGTAGATCGGCGTGTTGATCAGCAGGTCCACCTCGTTGTTGTTGATCATATCGATGAGGTACGGGCCGTCGGGGTCCTGCATCTTGCTGACAAGTTTCGCCTCGACCCCGGCTTCGGCGAGGATGTCACGCGTCTTGGCGGTCGAGATGATCGTGAAGCCCATGGCCGCGAAGTCCCGCGCGATCGGCGCGATCAGCGGCTTATCGTGATCGTTCACGCTGATGAGCACGGTGCCCTCGGTCGGCAGCATCGTCCCGGCGGCCATCTGTGCCTTGGCGAAGGCCAGCGGGAAGGTCTCGTCCAAGCCCATCACCTCGCCCGTGCTGCGCATCTCCGGGCCGAGCACGCAGTCGATGCCCGGAAACTTCGTGAAGGGGAAGACTGCCTCTTTGACCGAGACGTGCTTCGGCCAGGGGGCGTCGTCCAGGCCATGCGCCGCCATCACCTCGTCCAGCGTCGCGCCGAGCATCACCTCCGTCGCCAGCTTCGCCCACGGCACGCCGGTGGCTTTACTGACGAAGGGCACCGTCCGCGACGCCCGCGGGTTCACCTCGATCAGGTACACCACGTCGTCCTTCACCGCGAACTGCACGTTCATCAGCCCGCGCACCTCCAGCCGGTGCGCCAGCAACTCGGCCTGCCGCTTGATCTCGTCGACCACCGCCGGTGAGAGCGAGTAGGGCGGAAGGGCGCACGCGCTGTCGCCGCTGTGGATCCCCGCCTCCTCGATGTGCTCCATCACGCCGCACACCACCGTCCGCTTGCCGTCGCTGAGGCAGTCGACGTCGACCTCGATCGCTTCACTGAGGAACTGGTCGATCAGAATGGGATGATCCTCATCGACCGAGGCGGCGCGGTCCGTGGCCTGCAGGGCGTGCTTCATGTAGCGGACGAGATCCTCTTCGAGGTGGCACTTCTCCATCGCCCGCCCGCCGAGCACGTATGACGGCCGCACGAGCACGGGGTAGCCGACCTCGGCGGCGATGCGCTTGGCGTCCTCGAGGCTGAACGCGATCCCGTTGTCCGGTTGCTTCAGGCCGAGATCCTGCACCATCTGCTGGAACGCTTCGCGATCCTCCGCCAGGTGAATCGATTCCGGCGAGGTGCCCAGGATCGGCACCCCCGCCTTCTTCAACCCCATCGCCAGATTCAACGGCGTCTGCCCGCCGAACTGGACGATCACGCCTTTGACGCGTCCGTCACCAGCCCGGTCGGGAGCAAACGGCTTGCTGTTCAGCCGCTCGCAGATGTTCTACCAGGGATTCGCCCGAGGCTTGGGCGAACAGGTTGT
>CAZUAQ010000026.1:44947-76314 GCA_964618455.1 uncultured Planctomycetales bacterium
CAGCACGTCCTCGTGCGTCAGCGGCTCGAAGAAGAGCAGGTCGCTCGTGTCGTAATCCGTGGAAACCGTCTCCGGGTTCGAGTTCACCATCACCGTCTCGAAGCCCTTGTCCCGGGCGGTGTACACCGCGTGCACGCAGCAGTAATCGAACTCGATGCCTTGACCGATTCGATTCGGTCCCCCCCCCAGCACGATCACTTTCGGTTTCTCGCTCACCCGAATCTCGTCGTCGGGAGCGGGCGCAAAGAAAGTTTGGTCCTTGATCTTGCCCATCCTGGCGGGAGGATTCTCATGGGACGAATAGTAATACGGGGTGGACGCCTCGAACTCCGCTGCACACGTATCCACAAGCTTGTAGACCGGCTCTCGCTCGCTGATACGACAAAACGCCCGTATCGCATCGGGCGACACATTGAATACCGTAGCCAATTGAACGTTGGAATACCCCCACTCCTTGGCTTGATCGATCAACTCGAACACAGGCTCCATACCGGGATGAAAAGAATCGAATCCATCTCGGAGCCATTGTTGGTCCTCCTTCATTTTTCTGAGCACTTCATTCATCGATGGCGGATCTTCTTGAGAAAACATGCTGCATGCTTCATCAAGCGCAACCCGATCAACCTTCGTGATCGCTTCCGACATGAAACCGAACATTCTCTGCAGCGCGTCCTCGTGTTCCGTCGCGCATTTCATCAACTCATCCTCAAACTCCACCAGCTCCAGAATGTTGTCCAGGAACCACGGATCGATCCTCGTCAGCTCATGCACCTGCTCGATGGTCCAGCCCATCTTAAACGCGTAGCGGATGTAGTAGAGTCGCCCCTGGCAAGGCCGCTCCAGCTTGTCGCGCAGGATGTCCAGCGGGATCGGATACGCCTTCGCGCTTTCTTCGAGGATATCCGCCGGAGCCTCGCCGGAGCGCCGCCCCTTGAGCGTACGCTTCTTCTCCTCGCCGTCTTCGGCCATCCGGGCCAGGGCCTCGTCGTGCCGCTTGGCCTTGAGCCACTTGTCGTTCCGGTCCAGCCCCAGCCCGAACCGCTTGATCTCCATCGAGCGGATGCCCTTCTGCAGCGACTCCTTGAACGTCCGGCCGATGGACATCGCCTCGCCCACGCTCTTCATCTGCGTCGTCAGCGTTTCGTCGGCTTCAGGAAACTTCTCGAACGTCCACCGCGGAATCTTCGTCACCACGTAATCGATCGTCGGCTCGAAGCTGGCGGGCGTCTTCTGCGTGATGTCGTTGGGCAGTTCGTCCAGCGTGTAGCCGATGGCCAGCTTGGCGGCGATCCGCGCGATGGGGTAGCCGGTTGCCTTGCTCGCCAGCGCCGAACTCCGCGACACGCGCGGGTTCATCTCCACCACGATCATCCGTCCCGTCTCCGGATGCACGGCGAACTGGATGTTCGAGCCGCCGGTCTCCACGCCGATCTCGCGGATGATCTTGATCGACGCGTCGCGCATCAGCTGGTATTCCTTGTCCGTCAACGTCTGCGCGGGCGCCACGGTGATCGAATCGCCGGTGTGTACGCCCATCGGGTCGAAGTTCTCGATCGAGCAGATGATGACCACGTTGTCCGCCCGGTCGCGCATCACCTCCAGCTCGTACTCCTTCCAGCCGAGGCAGCTTTCCTCGATGAGGATCTCGTTGACGCGCGAGTACTCCAGCCCGCGCTTGGCGATGGTCTCGAACTCCTCGGCGGTGAAGGCGAAGCCGCCACCCGTGCCGCCCAGCGTGTATGCCGGACGGATCGCCACCGGCAGGCCGATCTCGCGGATGATCTCCTGCGACTCTTCCCATGTGTGTGCGATGCCCGACTGCGGCACGTCGAGGCCGATCTTGATCATCGCCTTCTTGAATTCCGTGCGGTCCTCCGCCTTGTGGATCGCTTCCTCATTGGCGCCGATGAGCTTCACGTTGTGCTTGGTGAGAATCCCCTTTTCCGACGCCTCCATCGCGCAGTTCAGGCCGGTCTGCCCGCCGAGGGTCGGCAGCAGGGCGTCGATGGGGGTGCCGCGGGCCTTCTCCGCCGCCAGCACCTTGTCGATGGCTTCCGGCGTGATCGGCTCGATGTAGATCCGGTCCGCCATCTCCGGGTCGGTCATGATCGTGGCCGGGTTGCTGTTCAGCAGCACCACGCGGATGCCTTCCTCGCGCAGCGCCTTGCACGCCTGCGTCCCGGAATAATCGAACTCGCAGCCCTGGCCGATGACGATCGGCCCCGAGCTGATGATCATGACACACTTAAGCTCTTCTCGTTTCGGCATTTACGATCTTTTCCGTCAGAGACCCGCCGGCAGTCCACCGCCCGCCGCCGCTCGAACGCCAGAGATTAAGCGAAACCGCAAGGGAATTCGACTGCCGGGTGCAGGTAGAAGACCCGCCACGGTTTGAGAATGAATGCACCTGCAGCGTGAGGGGGATGCAATAGGCGAAGCCCGTAATCGTACATCCGCAGAGGGATACACAACGCTGGGCAGCAACCCATTCGGCGGATCCGGTCATGGCTCGACCCGCGGGGAGTCGTGACGTCGAGCGCGGCGCCTTTCGGTGAGATTTCGCTACGGCATCGCCTCGGAGGTATCCGGTCTCGCGGGTTCAAGTGCCAACACCGTTCGATCGTCTCGAGCGCGGGGTGATGTCCCTATGGACGATCGACCTGTCCGCCGACCTGGGAGTTGACCCAGATACATACCGAGCCGCAGTGTCTTGAGTTGCGCATACAACTTCACATCATCCAGACCAGTCAAATCCACGTTGTCGAGCATATCGAAACGCCAACCTGTAGAGGAGTTACCCCGTGGTGGCCACAAGCCGAATTGGTTGGCATCACGAGGAACGAGAAGCACGAACTCGGACTCATCGTAGTCACGCCATCGAATCGTGCCCGAATTGTGGTGAATACGTGGATCGAGCAGGCTGGACTGTGCATCCGAAATCCCTATCCCGGCCCCAAAGGATCGCCTGTATGAAATACGCAAGTGCTCAGGGACGGGAAGCTGATCGTCCTTGATCTCGGTGATCTCGAATTGCTCCTCCGTGTCCACCACGAACCGCGCTCGACAGAGATGATCGAGCCGCAATACCCATTCGTCGTCGGACTTCCACAAAAAAAGGGGCCATTGGAACCGACTGTTGAATACTCCGCCGTCTGGCTGATCCGGATACGGTACGATTTCAAGCTCACCCGGCACACGAGGTAATTGATATCGCCCCCGCGCGTCGGTTCGTACGATCAAGTCGCCCGTTTCGAGGGGGTAAGGTCGATAGGTCTTCAGGTCGGAATGCCAGGGGCCGGGGCTGCCGTCCATACTCGCTCGAATCACACCACCTTGAATCGGTGTATTCGCATCCGCTCGTACGACACCGGTAAAGGCCATAGGATCATCACGAAAACGCAGAGTGATCTCCTCGTGGCGTGTGTCGACGTGAATGGGTTCGAAGGCGTCATGGAAGCCACTGTATCGCATTCGTCCGCTCGCATCGGGACCGGCGGGATAGCGGAGCCAAACCGTCAAATCACCCGGGGGAAGACCGTGTACGGGTGATGGCTTGAAGGGGGAGATGGTCTGATGCCTGCCAATGTATACCTCTTCCAACTGATCGTAAATCTCGACATCACGCTTCTTGCCGAAGACCAGGAGAACGTTGCCCATGACCTCGCGATCCCAGTTCCAGTCCGGAGGCATCTCCACGCGAACGGTGTACTTCGAATCGTATTCGACCGGGATGCGGAGTGTCTCGGACAGCCCCACCTGCTGAAGAGCGACGATACGATGCCAGTACCCTTCACGGCTGGCGCACTCATCGGATTGGATCGGTAACTTCCCGGTTATCCGGTAGACTCCCAAAGGCAGAGGGCCGGTCTCCAACCAGCCATCCCGGCCCGTGTAGAATGTTCCTTCGAAGTCGTCACCGTCGATGGTTCTCAGGTGGATGGCATACTGGCCCTGAGGGGCGCCGCTCCCTTCTTCATAACAGTAGACGTGAAGTTCCGGCGGACGTGGGGGCGCAGTGCCGGACTCGACGGAGTCAAGCTTCTCCGCCAGCGCCGCCAATTGCTGATTGGTGGATTCGGTAATGCGAGACATGTGCTCGCTGATATCATTCGCGCTGGACCAGGAGAAGTAGACGGTGGCGGCGGTGCCGGCCGCGACGACGATCATGCAGATGGCGAGAATGCGTTGAAACATGAGAAGTTCCCCGAGGTGAACGCGACGAAGTTCGCGTGCAATCTGTTTCGGGTCGCCGAACGCGCGTTCGGCTTCGACCCACGGCTGCTCCAATCCTGCCTCTTCGTTTTCCTCGGCGTGACACGCCAGGTGATCACCGATCTCGTCGGCAATGTCCTCGCGCAACCGATCCGGACCGCGCACGTGCCCGGTGATCCGCTCCACGAATGCGTTGCGAAAGTCCCCTGGAGTCATGCATCTCCTTGTACCGCATCTCCCAGAAAAGCGCGGCGGACCGAGGGTGCGTCCCGTCGTCGGTCAAATCGCTTGCGGTGCAATACCAGCGCGTCCGGCGGAGAGCACCCGTTCGACCGCCAGGCTGAACGCCTGCCACTCCTGCTTGCGGCGGGCGAGTTCCTTAAGCCCCTTCTCGCTGATCTCGTAATACTTACGCCGCCGCCCGGCGTCGGTCTTCTCCCAGAACGCCTTGAGCAGGCCATCCCGCTCCAGCTTGTGCAGCGCCGGGTAGAGGCTGCCTTCACGCAGGTCGAAATACCCCTGTGTCTGGGCGTTGACCTGCTTACAGATCTCATAGCCGTACCGGGGCCGATGGGAAATGACCTCCAGGAGCATGGTGGTCAGCGTGCCGCGAACGAGGTCGGGATTGGTGGACATCATTGGACCCTCTGAGTGTGCCTTGGCTGTCTAGGTATAATATACATCGACAATCTTGGTATGGCAAACGTAAATGACACAATGTGGACTCTCGCCGAGGCTCATCAGGGCACCGGTGTTCCAAGCCCGGGGCTGTCATGCCTAGCTGTCAGGATGGCACGTTTTCGGTCCGGGCTGCCACGGTGGCATGAGCAGCGGGTGTCGTGCAACCCTGGGAATGGTAGTCTAAGATTATATTTTGATTGGGGTTAAGTTCAATGGCCGGGAAGGTGCCCGCCGTGGCACCCGTCTTGCTATCTCGGACCCGGGTGAGGGGATTCCCCATCAGGACTTTTGTAAGTGGCTTCGGGCCGCGTCAGGCCCGGGGATCCGCAAGCGGTTGACAGGAGAACGACCATCATGGCGGCGAAACAACTGGTATTCGAGGAGGACGCGAGGCATCGGCTGCTGAGCGGCGTGGAAAAACTGGCCCGGGCGGTCAAATCGACGCTGGGCCCTCGCGGGCGGAACGCGGTGATCGACAAGGGCTGGGGATCTCCCAATGTCACGAAAGACGGCGTGACGGTGGCGGAGGAGGTCGACCTCACGGACAAGTACGAGAACATGGGCGCCCAGCTCGTGAAAGAGGCGGCGACGAAGACAAGCGATGCCGCCGGTGACGGCACGACCTCGGCGACGGTGCTGGCGGAAGCCATCTACCGGGAAGGCCTGAAAAATGTGGTAGCCGGCGCCGATGCCATGGCGCTGTGTCGCGGCATCGGCAAGGCTGTGACGGCGGTGGTCGAGGAACTCGGCACGCTCGCCAAGCCCGTCAAGGTGTCGAAGAAGGACGACGTGGTCAACGTCGGCTCGATCTCCGCCAACAACGACCGGGCCATCGGTGAACTGCTGGCCGAGTGCTTCGAGAAGGTCGGCTCCGACGGTGTCATCACCGTCGAGGAAGGCAAGTCGGCCGAAACCTATTATGATCTCGTCGAGGGCATGCAGTTCGATCGCGGCTTCCTGAGCCCCCACTTCGTGACCGATCCCGACGCGATGGAATGCCTGCTCAACAAGCCGTACATCCTCATCTACGAAGAGAAGATCTCGAACATTCAGAAGCTGGTGCCCCTGCTCGAGAAGGTGGCCAAGGCCAAGCGTCCGTTGCTGATTATTGCCGAGGACGTCGAGGGCGAAGCGCTGGCGACGCTGGTGGTCAACAAGCTGCGCGGCATCGTGGACGTATGTGCGGTCAAGGCGCCGGGTTACGGTGATCGTCGCAAGGCCATGCTGCAGGACATCGCGATCCTCACCGGCGGCAAATGCATCATGAAGGACCTCGGCCTCGAACTGGACAAGGTCGCGATTGCCGATCTCGGCCAGGCCAAGAAGGTCCGCATCGACAACGACAACACGACGGTCATCGAGGGTGTGGGCGACAGCAAGGAAATCAAGGCCCGTACCGAGCAGATCCGCAACGAGATCGAGGTCACGACGAGCGACTACGATCGCGAGAAACTGCAGGAGCGTCTGGCGAAGCTGTCCGGCGGTGTGGCGCAGATCAACGTCGGTGCCGCCACCGAGACCGAACTGAAGGAGAAGAAGGCCCGCATCGAAGACGCCCTTCACGCGACCCGCGCCGCTATTCAGGAAGGCATCGTGCCGGGCGGCGGTGTGGCGCTGGTCCGTTGCATTCCCGCACTGGACAAGGTGAAAGCCAAGGGCGACGAGAAGACCGGTGTGGAGATCGTTCGCAAGGCGCTGTCCGCGCCGCTGCGTCAGATCGCGGCGAACGCAGGCAAGGAGGGCGGCGTCGTCCTCGCCAAGATCCAGGCCAAGACGGGTTCGTTCGGCTACAACGCCGATACCGACGAGTACACCGACCTGGTCAAGGACGGCGTGCTCGATCCGGCCAAGGTGGTGCGTACCGCGCTGCAGAACGGCAGCAGCGTGGCCCGTGTGCTGCTCAGCACGGACTGCATCGTGACCGAGAAGCCCAAGGATGACGACGATGACGGCGGACCGGGCATGGATGACATGGATGGCATGATGTAAGCCCCGGACGCAGAAAACATAGAGGCAAGACCGCGGGTTGCGAGCCCGCATGAATCGAGACAGCGCATAAACGATATTCCGGAATAAGGAATCAGGAGATAGACGCGATGGCAAAGAAACCCAACATCAAGCCGCTGGATGACCGCATTCTGGTGGAGCAGAGCGAGGCGGAAGAGACGACGGCGGGCGGCATTGTCCTGCCGGACAGCGCGAAGGAAAAGCCGCAGCGAGGGAAGGTCGTGGCGACGGGACCGGGTCGGCTGCTGGACAGCGGCGATCGCGGCGGGCTCAGCGTGAAGGTCGGCGACGAAGTGTTCTACGGCAAGTACGCCGGCTCGGAAGTGAGCGTCAATGGTGGCACGTACATGATCCTTCGGGAAAGCGATGTTCTGGCGGTGATTGACTGACGTCGGGCGAAGTGAGACGACAATCGCACAAAGCGAGGAGTAGACAGTTATGCCCAAGCAAATGATGTTTGAAAACGCCGCCCGGCAGGAGATTCTCGACGGGTTGTCCAAATTGGCAGCGGTCGTGAAGGTGACGATGGGCCCGACGGGTCGCAACGTCATCCTGCAGAAGTCGTTCGGTTCCCCGCGGGTGACCAAGGACGGCGTCTCGGTCAGCAAGGAGATCGAACTGCCCGAGCCCTTCGAGAACATGGGCGCGAAGATGTGCAACGAGGTGGCCAGCAAGACGAGCGACGTGGCGGGCGACGGCACGACCACCGCGACGGTACTGGCCGAATCGATCTTCCGCGAAGGCCTCAAGAACGTGACCGCCGGGGCGAACCCGATGGCCATCAAGCGCGGCATCGACCTCGCCGTCACGGCGGCGGTGGACAGCATTCGCAACATGGCGGTGAAGGTGAAGGGCGACGATATCGCCAAGGTCGGCACCATCAGTGCCAACGGTGACGAGGAAGTCGGCAAGCTGCTTGCCGATGCCCTCAAAGAGGTCGGCACGGAAGGTATCGTCGAGATCGAAGAGGGCAAGAGCCTCGAGACCGAGAAAGAGGTCGTCGAGGGGATGCAGTTCGACAAGGGCTACATCTCGCCCTACTTCATGACGAACCCGAACACGCTCGAGTGCGTCTTCGAGGACGCCTACATCCTGATCATGGAGAAGAAGGTCTCCAACGTGCGGGACATCGTGCCGCTGCTGGAGAAGACGATGACCGCCGGCAAGCCGCTGCTGATCATTGCCGAGGACGTCGAGGGAGAAGCCCTGGCGGCGCTGGTGGTGAACAAGTTGCGCGGTACGCTGAACGTGTGTGCGGTCAAGGCGCCGGGCTTCGGCGATCGCCGCAAGGCCCTGCTGGGCGACATCGGCATTCTCACCGCCGGTCAGCCGATCAGCGAAGACCTCGGCATCAAGCTGGAAAACGTCGAGGTGAATCAACTCGGCACCGCGAAGAAGGTCGTCATCACCAAGGATTCAACGACGATCATCGAGGGCGGCGGCAAGAAGACCGACATCAAGGGCCGTTGTGATCAATTGCGCATGATGATCGAGAAGACGACCAGCGACTACGATCGCGAGAAGCTCCAGGAGCGGCTGGCGAAACTCGCCGGTGGTGTTGCGATCATCCGCGTCGGCGGCGCGACCGAGACCGAGGTCAAGGAGCGCAAGGACCTGGTGGACGACGCCTTTCACGCGACTCGCGCGGCCATGGAAGAGGGCGTCGTGCCCGGTGGCGGCGTGGTCTTTCTGCGTGCGATCGAAGCCGTGAACAAGGCGCGCGACAAGGCGCGCGGCGACGAGAAGATCGGCTGCGACATCATCACGCGGGCGCTGGAGGCGCCGACACGTCAGATCGTGGACAATTGCGGTCGCGACGGCGCGGTGGTGGTCAGTGAGATTCTCGAGAAGTCCGGATCCTACGGCTACGATGCCCGCAAGGGCGAATTCGTGGACATGGTGAAGGCGGGAATCATCGATCCGGCGAAGGTGGCGCGAACGGCTCTGGAGAACGCCGCCAGCGTGGCCGGGCTGATGCTGACCACGCAGGTCCTCGTCACCGACCTGAAGGACGAGAAGAAGGAGATCGCCAACGCCGTACGCTGAGGCACGACCCTGGAATCGATCAAGCACGGATATCAACCACCGCAATCGCGGTGCGGGATCCAAGAATCGCCGGCCCGGAGCACCGACCTCGGAGGAAGTCATTCTGAACTCAGGGCGGTGGTCCGGGCCGTTCGATATATTTTGCCGGAAGAGTTCGATGGCGACGGCGGAGACTGGTTTTCCAGAATAGCACAGACGTGAGATGAACGTGGCGGAACAGCGCGATTATTACGAAGTCCTGGGTGTGGATCGCCAAGCGTCCGCCGATGAAATCAAGCGTGCTTACCGCAAATCCGCGTTGAAATTCCATCCGGATCGCAATCCCGGCGACGCCGAGGCTGAGGCGAAGTTCAAGGAGGCCGCCGAGGCCTACGAGGTGCTCTCGGACAGCGAGAAGCGCCAGCGTTACGACCGCTTCGGTCACCAGGGTGTCCGCGGCGCCGGGGTCCATGACTTCTCGGGCATGGGCGTCGAAGATATTTTCTCGATGTTCAACGACATCTTCGGTGGCAACGTGGGCGGCTTCGGTGGTGGCGGGCGTCGGCGGCGCGGTGGTGTCGACCTCGAGATGGAGATCCAGTTGACCCTGGAGGAGATCGCCGAGGGCGTCGAGAAGAGTATCGAATTCGATCGCCACGATCCCTGTTCAGCGTGCGGCGGAAGCGGCAGTGAGCCCGGCTCCGAGAAGCGGATCTGCCCGAGCTGTGGTGGTTACGGCCAGGTCGAGCAGTCGTCCGGATTCGGCGCGTTGTTCGGGCGCGTCATCACCACCTGCCCGGGCTGCAAAGGCAAGGGCTCGCTGATCGTGACGCCGTGCAAGTCATGCAGAGGTTCCGGTCGCGAGCGGGTGCACCGCAAGCTGAGTGTCAACATCCCCGCCGGGATCGCCGAGGGGCAGGGCATTCGCGTCAATGGAGAGGGCGAACCCAGCGAGAACGGAAGCGCCCGGGGCGACCTTCACGTGTTCGTGCGTATCGCCAAGCATCCGTTTTTCGAGCGACACGGGCGCGACTTGGTCTGCCGTGTCCCGATCAGCTTTGCTCAGGCGGCGCTGGGCGCTAAAGTGGAAGTGCCGAGCTTGAAAGGGCGGATCGACCTCAAGATTCCGCCCGGGACGGATCACGGCAAGATGTTCCGCCTGGGCGGGAAGGGCTTGCCGGACCTGCGCAGCGGGCAGTACGGCGACGAGATCGTTCAGGTCTGGATCGAAGTGCCGAAGAAGCTCGACAAGCGCCAGGAGGAGTTGTTGCGGCAGTATGCCGAATCCGAGGACAAGTCGGTGCTGCCGGAATCGAAAGGTTTCTTCGACCGGCTGGCGGACTTTTTCTCCGGGGGCGGCCACGATGAAGAGAAGTGAACTGAGATGAGCAGCGAGAGTCGGTGGATCGCGAAGAGTCAGGGCAACGCAAGATGAGTGAGGACAAGGGAAAGATCGTCATTCCGAGCGAAGAGGAAGTGGAGCAGTTCGGCAAGTCCGACGACGAGGGGACGACCCCGGAGCCGACGGCCGAGGAATCCAGTGAAGGGCAGGCGTCCAGTTCCGAGGCGCCCGATGACTGGAAGGACAAGTTTCTCCGTGCGAAGGCGGAACTCGTCAACTACCAGCGCCGTGCGGAGAAGGATCGCAGCGACGCGCTCAAGTACGCCAACGCCGGGCTGATTCGTGCGTTACTGCCGGTCATCGACGACCTCGAACGCGTCGTGGAGAAAAGCGACGAGCACACCGACAGTGCCGACGCCATTCGCGAGGGGGTCAAGTTGACGCTGGACAACCTGCTCAAGGTGCTGAACCAGTACGAGGTCAAGGTGATTGATTGCGCCGGGCAGGAGTTCGACCCCGCCTGCCACGAAGCGATGATGGAACAGCCCTCGGCGGAGCACCCGCACCGGACGGTTCTCCAGGAGTTGAGCAAGGGATACCGCCTTCATGATCGCGTCTTGCGGCCGAGCAAGGTGATCGTGTCGAAGGGTGAGCCGGCGCCTGAGGCCGAAGGCGATGAACCTTCCGAGGATGACGCCTCCTGAGGCGTGCCTTCACGCCACAGGCGCGTAAACAAGGAGCAATGCATGCCGACCTATGAATACGAGTGCGAAGCCTGCGGGCATGGATTTGAAGAGTTTCAATCCATTACCGCCAAGCCGATCAAGAAGTGTCCCTCCTGCGGCAAACCGAAGGTCAAGCGATTGATCGGCACAGGCTCGGGCATCATCTTCAAGGGTTCGGGCTTCTACCAGACGGACTACCGCAGCGAGAATTACAAGAAGGCCGCCCAGGCCGAGTCCGAGGCCACCTCCGGCAAGAAGGAGAAGAAGAGCGACGCGTCATCCAAAGGCGCGAGCGAGACCAAGAGCGGTGGCGACACCTCCTCCGGATCCAGCAAAAGCGAAACTTCCTGACGATCATGCCCACACTGCACTGCCCCATCTGCCAACGGACGGTTGCGTACGAGACGAGAGACCAGATACCGCACCGTCCGTTCTGCTCATCCCGCTGCCGCGCTGTCGACCTGGGCCGATGGTTCAACGAGGAATACCGCATCAGTGAGGAAGTGCCGGAGCCGTCGGCGGATTCTGAGGAATACGAGGAACAGCGTTTCGGCAGGGCGGCCGGAGACGGCGGACGGTTCATCGATGATCCCCAACGATAGCCCCCTTGCTTACGGGTCCCTTTTCGACATTTGAAGTTGTGAGGCAGGTTGGGCCCTTTGCCGATCGGTCGAGCGCTGCGTGGTCTCGGCGCGTCGCATGTGGCCGGTTGCTCGGCGGACGGCGCGGTCTATAATGGCGTTCATGTTCGATGGCGCGGGTCGCCCGAGTGGGTGATGATCTCCACAACAGGGTATTCTCGATTACGAAGGCGGACGCGAAGGACCGCGCCACTTCGCGCGAACGCGACCATGACTCGGGACTCGACAAACTCCGGGCCCACCGGAGCAAAGGGAGGATCCACTGATGCAGGACGCATCCCAGGAACTTCAGCGCATCGATTGGTCGGCCTGTTTTCCCTTTACCCGCATCTTTCAAACGTTTCGCGTGGCCACGCAGCCCAACATGCTGCTGCTCGGGCTGGGGGCCATCCTGCTGACCGGCGTGTCGGGGGCGGTTTTCGATTGGATCTGGATGCAGCGTCACGAGCCGGTGGCCATGGAACTGCATGCGTACTGGCAGACGTCGGACATCGACGAATGGCGTGACGGGGCGTACGCGTCGCAGGCCTGGGCGCTGCACGGCATACAAGAACAGATGATGGGGCCTGAGGAATCCATGGAGGATCTCGAGGCCTTTACGAAGCGGTTCAGATCCGCGCCGCAATCGACCTGGAACGAGGTCGTGAACAGACTCGAGGAGAAGTATGCCGACGCCAGGCAGGCGTTGCTCGACGATCCCGATCTGGCCGAGGAGGATCGTCCGGAGGCGATCGCGCGCATGGCCCGCGAGTACAACGCCCGGCACGCGGCGCTCAAGGAGTTGCGTCCCGGCGGCGTGTTTCGCAGCTTTTTGGGGTTCTACACCGAGGTGGTCGGCGAGATGCTGGCCTCGGCGCGGGACCTCAATTTCACCGGTCGCCTGCAGGAAGTGCTGGCCGGCAGCGAAGGGTCGGCCGCCTTTCCGCCCGGGGCCGAGTTGCGCGGTATCGGGGTGGTGTCCGGGCTCGTGTTGATCGTCCGCGCCAAGCAGTGGATGTTCCTGGAGCATCCCTTCTACGCGATCCTCTTCGGTCTCGATGTGCTGGTGATCTGGTCGCTGTTCGGCGGCGCGATCTGCCGCATGGCGGCGCTGAACGTCGCCCGCGAGGAGCGCATCTCGATGAAGTCCGCCCTGGCCTTCTCGACGCGGAAGTTCGTCTGCTTCGCCAGCGTGCCGATTCTGCTGATGATCGTCATCGGCGTCCTGGCGTTGTTGATGGCGCTCTGGGGCCTGGTGGGAATTCTGCCGCTGGGTGATCTCATCGTCAGTATTCTCATGTTCGTGGCCCTGGCCGGCGGATTCGTGGCGTCGATCCTGATCATCGGCGGCGCCGTGGGCAGTCCGCTGTGGTGGCCGACGGTGGCAGTGGAAGGTTCCGACGGCTTCGACGCCATCACGCGGAGCTACAGCTACACGTTGCCGCGTCCCTGGCACGCGGCGTTCTATGCCGCCGTCGCTTTCGTTTACGGATCGATCTGTTACCTGTTCGTGCGTTTTCTCGTGTGGCTGATCCTTTGCGTCACGCACCTGTTCGTCGGCTTCAGTATGAATCTGGCGCCCTGGAAGGATTACCCGGGAACCGGCGATGTCGACGCCGGCAAGCTCGACGCCATGTGGCAGATGCCCACGTTCGAGAAGCTCGCACCGACCGCGCCGCCCTTCGGCATGGAATGGTCGTTTCTCGGCTTATTCGAGATCGGCAGCGCCAAGTGCATCCACGTGTGGGTCTTCCTTCTCGTGATGCTCATGTGCGCGTTTCTGGTGACCTTCTACTTCTCGGCTTCGACGATCATCTATTTCCTGCTGCGGCAGCGCGTCGATGCGATCGACTTCGAGGACGTCTATCTCGATGAAGATCTCGACGGTGAGGACTACGCGTATGCCACGGATTCCGCCCCCGCCGGTGAAGGCGTGTCCCTTCCCGTCGTCGAAGGTGGTGGCAGCGCGTCGACGGAATCCGGCGACTCGAGTGACACGAAGGAATGAGTTTTTCCTGGATGCCTGACGCAAGGAGTCGGACGGCATTTCCACCGTCCGGACTCGTAGTGTGGAGGTCGAGAAGCAGGTAGTCATGGCGACGGAATACGAGATTGCACGAACGACGGGGCGTTGCGCCGCCACCGACCGTATCCTGGAAGAGGGCGAGCCCTATTTCACGGCGCTGTTCGAGATGGAGGATCATCTCGAGCGGCGGGACTTTTCCGTGGAGGCATGGGACGGGCCGCCGGAGGGCTGCTTCTGTTTCTGGAAAACGCGCATTCCCGTACGCGATCAGAAACGTCAGCCGCTCGTGATCAACCAGGAACTGCTGACGCAGATCTTCCTGCAACTGGAAGAGACGGAATCGGAGCCCAGGCAGCGTTTTCGTTTCATCCTGGCCCTGTTGCTGATGCGCAAGCGCGTGCTGAAGCTGGAAAAGACCGAGCGCGAAGACGGGGCGGAGTTCTGGGAGTTGCGCCTGGTCAAGGATCAGTCGACCCACCGCCTGCGGAACCCGGAGCTCACGTCGGCGCAGGTGGAGCAGCTTTCCGTGCAGATGACGCAACTGCTGACCGGCGAACCCGACGCCATCGACCGGCTCGAACAACAGGGCGATACGCCTTCGGAAGGGGAAGCGGAGGCAACACGGGAGTCGGCCGATGCGGCAGGCGAACCCGAGGCGGATTCCGAAGCTACAGAGACCCCGCCGCAGACTTCACACGATGAAGAAACGGAGGCCACCCGTGCGGAATCATGAATCCTGGGGGAAGCCGGGCAGGGCGGCCGTGCTCGCCGCGCTGGTCGTGCTCGTCGGCTGCAACGGTAAACCAGGCACACTGGAGACCGCGCCGAAGCAGTTGGTGATCGGTCGTTTGAATTCCAACGCCGCGCACACCGACTTCCTGGTCAAGGCGAAGGGCGACGCCACCTTCAGCTTCACGCAGGACGGCCGGAAGGAGTCGCACACCGCCGAGATCACCGTCCTGCATCGCCGTCCCCGCAAGCTGTACATGAAGATGGAGCACGCCCTCGGCGGCCCCCGGCGTGTGGAGCTCGGATCCAACGAAGAAGAGTTCTGGATGTGGAACCAGATGGATCCGGGACGTCCGGTCTACTATTGGGGGCGTCATGAGCTGATGCACTCGGTCGAGCATGACGAACTGCCTATCCGCCCGGATCATCTGCCCAGCCTGACCGGGCTGATCGACGTGCCGATGCTGCCGAACAACCCGAAGGACCCGATCTTCCGCGCCGAGCCGGAGTTTTATGAACTGCTCTATCTCGATGAAACCCTGGATGGCGAGTGGTATCTCTATCAGTCAGTCCGCATCGACCGGCGGAATCCGCCGTTCCCGAACGAGATCCTCATCTACGATCCCGAAGGGTACCCGGTCATGAAGGCGGAGCTGAGCAACTATCGCCCGATGGCGGAGACGCAGCGCGAGATCAAGGTTCCGCACGAGATCCGCGCCGAATGGTTAAAAGCTGATGCACGGCTCAAGCTGGAGTTCAACCGGGTCGAACGCTTCGACAAGGAAGAAGCCGAAAAGACCCTGATCCTTCAGACCCCGCTGGATCAGGGGAAAGATGTCGGCATCATCGAGCGTGTGGATCAGGTTCCTCTCGTCAGCCCTGGTTCACCCCCTTCGGCCGAGGGAAGCCTTTCGGATGAGGAGCCTTGATGCGCGTTCCCGTCGGTTCATCTTCGAATCTCAACGTCCGATTCATTGCCGTCGCAGCACTGTGGGTCGGAGTTTTCGTGTCCGGCCTTGCCGCGCAGCCGGCCGATACGGCTTCCACGACGCAGCCCGAAACGGGAAGCCCCGTCGACATCCATATGACCGGAAACGAAGAGACGCTGTGGATGACGCTCGGCCGCATGGATCCCGAGGTGGACGATCTTGTCCAGGCCTTCGCCTATCTGTCACGGAGTTCCGGAAAGCCGAGGACGGCCCGGATTCGTCCGCAGGTCGGCACGTTCGAGCGGGTACAGGCCGTTGGCGAGGGCATGCACGCTTTCCTGCGCACCGGCCCCAACGATGCGGACATTATCCATCAGCGGTATCTTCCTGACGGAGTCTACCGTGAGGTGCGGCTGCCCGGGTACACGCTGCCGGAGGCCCTGGCGGAGGGCACGCTCGACGGGCGTCAGGTGCTGATGGCCATCGTGCCCGTCGCCACGTGGCAACGTGTCTCCGAGGCGTGGGCGAGGGAACGCGATCGTGATGCCGCGTCGGATCGTCGAAAGGGATCCCGCCCGGACCCGAAGAAGGAGACCGACGCATCGGATGAGGGGGAACTCCCCGATTCGGACGAGGCCCCGCAAGAGGACGGCTTCACGCCCGCTTCATCCGCCGAGCCCGGGTGGGCGATCGCGATCTACGATGGGCTTCGATGGCGACCGGGCTCGCAACTTCCGGAATCCTGCAACGATGCCGATCGACTGGTGTTCTGCAACAGCGGTTCGGGCATCATGCATCTGTTCTGGGCCACTGCGGATGATCCGCTTGGATGGAATCACCAGGCGCTCCGCGACGACACCTGGACGACGCCGACCGAGATCCTCCTGGACCACGAGCCGCAAACACTGCTGGCGGCGGTCATCAATCGCCAACTGGTCCTGACGACGGTCTACAGGGATGAGGCAACCGAAGCATTTCGCGTGCGCACCCGGATCATTCGCCAGGGCGAAAACACCGAAGCGTCCTCTGCACCCCAGGATCTGCTCCTGGAACAGGAACGTGTTTTTGAGACCGACGCACTGCCGCAGATCACGCCCTATGGGCAACATGTGGCGGTGATGTACGTGCAGCAGGGCGAAGTCCTCTGGGGCCATTGGTCCCCCAGCACCGGAGAGGTGACCCGCGAGCCGGAGCCCGTCGTCATTCGCCTCGTCCCCATGGAAACCCCCTCCGAGCGCGGCTTTCGCGACTTCGCTGCCACACTCATCGTCGCCGCCCTGGTCCTGCTGTTGTTCTGGCGGCGGCAGGAGTCCATTTCGCAGCCGATCGCGATGCCGCCCGGCGTCAAGCTTGCGGGCCTCGGGAAACGGTTGCTGGCCACCCTGATCGACATGCTGCCCGCGTTGATCATCTCCCTGCTGATCTGGATGGGTGAGATCTTGCCATTCTTCACGGAGGTGATGCAGACCGCCCGGGCCGCCGACGCGGTCGAGCCCGAAGCCGTCCCCGTGCCCACGGCGGTCGTTCTCTGGTGGGTAACCCTGCGGGGCATTTACATCCTGCACTGCATCGGGTTCGAACTGATCACCCGGTCGACGCCGGGCAAGCGCCTCTTCGGCGCGCGCGTCGCCACCGAAAGCCTCCAGCGGCCCAACACCGTCCAGATCATCATTCGTAACGTGACCCGCTTCCTCGAGCTCGAGCCGAGCATCAGCCCGTTTCTTCTGGTCGTCTTCTTCACGCGCAATCGCCAGCGCATCGGCGACCTCCTGGCCCAGACGATCGTCGTGGACGGTCAACACATCCCCATGGCCGATCCCATCGCGATCCAGGAGGAGTCTTCGGAGGGCGAAGTTCAACAGGGCACGGAGAAGGATGGGAAGGATGAGCAGGAGGACGATTCGGAGAACAGCCGCTCTGCCTGATGCCGCAGACGTCACGTCCGCTTCATGCCCGTTGGCCTCGGGCGATGCGGGATTCCTGGCGTCGATGCTTTCGTCGCCGCTTGATCGCCGAG
Source organism: uncultured Planctomycetales bacterium (assembly GCA_964618455.1). Classification (GTDB taxonomy): domain Bacteria; phylum Planctomycetota; class Phycisphaerae; order UBA1845; family PWPN01; genus CAZUAQ01. Next base: position 62,261 of record CAZUAQ010000026.1, read on the forward strand.
TGATGCGCGGTTTCCCGCCAGAGCGTTTTCCAGTCGCCATCCGATCGCGCGACCTTCATGAGATAGCGTTGGAGGAAACGCAGCCGATCGGTTCGCGTCAGCCGGCGGACGTGGTCGAGGCTCACGTTGAGACGCATCATCATCCGAATCGGCGCGCGAACACGATCCGTGACGCGCTGCCGGCGAAGGCCGTCGAGGTCAATCAGCCACACCCGCAGCGGTTCCGACCCCTCCGTCTTCCACTGCACGAGCACGTTGAGCGCCTTCAGGTCGGCGTGAACAAAACCGTGCGCATCGAGATCGCTTACCAGGCGAACCAGCGCGTCGATCAGGTCTGACTTCAGACGCTGTTGACGCTCGGGCGACTGCGAACGCAGCGTGAGCGTAAGGAACGTGTCCAGGTCGACACCGTGCTCGATGAACTCGGTGATCAGGATATCTTCACAAAGCAGCCCTCCCCGTCGTCGCTCCAGGACGGCCAGGGGCCGGGGTGTCGGGATGCGCCGGTGCAGCAGCGCATGGCCGCGCTTCCAGGTACGCAGCGAGCGGGAGACACGGAACGAAGACAGCCACCGCTTCCACCGCGATCTGGGCCGCTTGACCTTTCGAACCACGCTCAGCCGCTCGCCTTCCGAGCAGCTGAGCGTACCGCGCGCGACGATCCCGGTGGGGGAGTTCTTCAGCAGATCCTTTCGGTCAGCCGAGTTCAGCCCCGCGCGGGGATCCGCGAGGATCGCCTTCCACTCCGCCTTGCCGATTCGGAGTTGCGAGACCCGTGAGTCGGGGACCGGGTGTTTCGTCGAGAGCGCCACGCGGGCGGACCAGCCGTCATCCAGATCGAGCCGTGCGAAGTAGCGCCCGCTTCGCAACGCCACCCGATCGCGTTTGGCGTTCAGGCGCGCGGTATGACGCCGGATGGCGCGCCGCAACCGGGGTAAGAGTTCGCGGGCGTCGCCGTCGAGGGGTTGCGCGAAACGTCCGGAGGATTCGAAGCGTTTCCGCCATTGCAGGTAACGCTTGAAGAATCGCCAGCGGTCCATCACGCTCGCGTGAAAGCTGAACCACTGGTGGATCTGCGCCAGGTTACGCAGCACCGCGTCACGCCCCACGCGACGCCCGATCCGCACGTTCTGAAGATCCACGAACACGCCGGCCATTCCCGTGGTGGCGCTCCGCTGGATCAGGATGTTGCCCGCATGCAGATCGTGGTGGCAGAAGCCGTTCTGGTGAGCGTAAGCAATCAGTCGGGCCACTTCGTCGATGAGAGCGTTGCGGGCCGCCCGCGTAGCCGCGCAAGCCGTCCAGGCTTCATTCAGCGGAAGCGCATCAGGCAATTCTGCCGTAACCAGCAGGCTGTGATAGGCCCGGCCGTTGATCGGAGACTCCGCCGTGGCCACGATCTCCACCGTCGCGATGCCGTGACGACGGGCATACAAGATAACCCTGTGTTCGCGCTGCGCGTTGGAACCCCTCCACCAGTGTTGAATCCATGCCCCGCGTTTCGGAGCCCGTGCGCATTTCACGAAGACCCTGGCACGCCCCCACGGCATCCGGAATACGATTCGTTCATCGTTGGATTTGATCGGTGTGGCGTCGGACGGAGGCAGGGAAAGCTCATCGGCGGCGAGCACCGAATCCTGCCATCTGCTCAGCCACGCGGGGCGGATTCGCCATGCCCACTGCCCCCTCTGTTTCTCCGTCCATTCGGGTTTCGCAGGGTCCTGGGCACCGGAAGTCGGCACGTCCTCGGAAAGGAGGCTCGGGGACACGGTCGAGCGTGAGTCCTCGGGACGGGATGCGGTGTCGCTCGTGTTCATGAATCGGCAGGAAGACCGGGCCGTCCCGCGTCAGCAGGACCAGTTCCCATCGATCGTACGTGATGGATGTCGTGCCATCAAGGCGGGCGGGACAACTTCAGTCCTTGCACGAATATACGTCCGAGGATCGAAACATATCCGCTTCGAGCCTGTTTTCCGGCGGTTGGCCCTGGCCTATAATTCCTGACTAACAAGGTGGTTTTCAACAGGGATCCCGCACCATGCAGCGTAAGTTGATCGTATCACTCATCTTGATCGCCGTGATCCTGATCGTGGCTGTGGGGGTTTCCCAGTGGCTGGTCAGTATCCGCAAGCCGCCACCGCGCCAGCAGGTCTCGCGCCCGCCACTGCTGGTCAATGCCGTCAAGGTCCGTTACGAGACCGTCACGGAATGGTTTGAAGGCTACGGTACCGCTACCGCCGATCGCCACGCGGACATCTCGGCCGAGGTGGCGGGCCGCATCGTTGAACTTCCCCAGGAGTTGCGAACGGGAACCTCCGTGCGTGAGGGGCAACTCCTCATGCGGATTGATGAGAAAGAGTACCGCCTGATCCTTCAGCGTGTTCAAAGCAAGCTGGCGGCGGACCGTGCCCAATTGAATCAGCTCGAAATCGAACTCGCCAACCTCGATCGTCTCCTGGCGACCTCCTCCAATGAACTCGAGAGCATGAAATGGGAGTACGAGAAGGTCAAAGAGCTCTACGATTCGGGCAATGCACCTCAGCGCGAATATGCCCAGGCGCGGCGCCTCTATGAGCAGACCACGCGTATCCATCAGCAGCTTGAAAATCAGAAAGCCCTGATTCCCCAGCGTCGCGAACAACTGCAGGCCATGATCCGCAACAGCGAAGCGGAAGTCGAGACGGCCCGGTTGAATCTGGATCGCTGTACCATCACAGCGCCGTTCGACGGACAGGTCAGCGCACTGAATACGGAAATCGGCGAGCGCGTGCCGATCGGGAAACCGCTGATTTCACTGACCGATCCCCGCCTGATCGATATTCCGATCGAACTTCCGCTCTCCGTGCGAGACCGCGTCCGCGTCGGTGCGCGGTGTACACTGCGATACGAATCCTCCCCCGACAACGTCTGGGAGGGCAGCGTGCATCGCATCTCCCCGACCGCCAACAGTCAGATGCGCACGTTTGATGCCTACGTGCTGGTCGACAACAGTGAACAGGTCCACCGAATGACTCCAGGCTCGTTCGTGACGGGGCGCGTCGAGGGGGCGACGCTTCCCGACGCCATGCTCGTACCCCGTCAGGCCAACCGTCGGGGACGCGTCTTCGTTTACGATCCTGAAACAAGATCCGCCCGCCCACGCGATATCGAGATCGTTCGGCACCTCGAGGACCGCTCCATTATCTCCGGCCTGCAGCAGGGCGAGATCGTCATTACCAGTAACCTCGATACCTTGACGGACGGGATGTCCGTGCGTCTGGATTCGGAGGAGGCGCCTGAAGACCTGCTCACTCACACCGCCGCGCATCTCCCCGATACCAGCGAGGCCGTCAGCGGATCCCCATGAAATTCATTCCCAAATTCAGCGTGGAGAACCCGGTGCTCGTGGGGGTTCTCATGATCACCATTCTGGTCGGGGGCGCATACAGCGGCTCCACCCTGGTGCGCGAGATGTTCCCCGAATCGCGCCCCAACCAGGTGATGATCACCACCGTCTACCCCGGGGCCACGCCGGTGGAGGTCGAAAAAGGGCTGGCCATTCGGCTTGAAGAAGCCATACGCGACGTCGAGAACATCGAAAAAGTCGAGACGACCATCAGCGAGGGGCTGAGCCTGATCCTCGTCGAAATGGACAATAACGTGGATGATCTCGACCAGGTGGTCAACGAGTTCAAGGCGGCCATCGATTCCATCCCGCGCGACGATCTGCCTGCCGATGCCGAGGAGACCATCGTCTCCAAGTTCGAGCCCAAGCTTCCCGTGATCTCCGTGGCGCTGTACGGCGATGTGAACGAGAAGATGCTCAAGGAACTCGGACTCCAGCTTCAGGATGACCTGCTGCTTCTGCCCGGGATCAGCAACGTCATCATGAGCGGCACGCGCAAGGCCGAGATCACCGTCGAGGTCGAGCCGGAGGATCTCTACGCGTATCAACTTTCGTTGGCGGAGGTGACCCGGGCGATTTCCGAGAGCAACCTCGATCTGCCCGGCGGACAGGTCAAGACTCCCGCGCAGAACGTCGCCGTGCGCACGCTCGGTGAAACGGACGAAGCCGAGCGCATTGCCGACACCGTGATTCGAACGGCCATGCAGGGCGAGACCGTACGCATCCGCGATGTGGGGCGGGTCATCGACGGCTTCGAAGACAGCGACATTCGCGGCCGCTTCCAGGGCAAGCCTGCCGTGGACGTCACCGTGTACAAGACCCCCGATCAGGACGCCATCGAGATCGCCCAGATGGTCAAGGCCTTCGCCGCCGGCAAGAGCGGCCAGGATTTCAAGTGGGATCTGGCCACGCGCATCAAGAGTTCCTTCGCGGGCGAGACCGAAGCTCAGAAGGTCTACCGCCAGGCGAAGCGCAATCCCTATCCGCCGGGCGTGAGCATCGAACTGCACAGTGATCTCTCGCGTTTCATCCAGGGACGTCTCGATCTTCTCAAGCGCAACGGGACGTGGGGGCTGGCATTCGTCTTCATTTCGCTTCTGCTGTTCCTGAATTGGCGGGTCGCGTTCTGGGTCATGATGGGCCTGCTGCTGACCGTGGCGGGGGCCATGGTGCTGATGCAGATGGTCGGCGCGACGCTGAACCTGATCAGCATGTTCGGACTCATCGTCGTGCTCGGGTTGATCGTGGACGATGCGATCGTGGTCGGCGAAAATATCTACGCGCGTGTCGAGCGCGGTGAATCTCCGCGCGAGGCGGCGATCATCGGCACGCAGGAGGTCATCTGGCCTGTCCTGATCGCGGTCGCGACGACCATCGGCGCCTTTGCGCCCCTGCGATTCATCGAGGGCCAGATCGGCGACTTCATGGGAATTCTTCCCGTGGTGGTCACCTGTGCCCTGCTGATCTCGCTGGTGGAGTCCTTCTCGATCCTGCCATCGCACCTGGCCGACTGGCTCAAGCCCGTCCGGCGGGATCGCGGTAAAGAGACAAAGAAGCCCGGGTTGATTCGCCGGTTGCGCGAGAAGCAAAAGTACCTCCTCGATACCGTGGCCGGCGGATACTACGAGCGTTTTCTGCGTCTGGCTGTATCCTACCGCTATGTCGCGGTGACCGTTTCAGTCGGCTTGCTCATCATCACACTGGGGTTCATCCGTGGCGGGCACGTACCCTTCGTCTTCATCCAGGAAATGGATTCCGAGACCATCATCGTCAATGCCGAAATGCCCGTAGGCGTACCGGCGGAAAAGACCGAGGAGGTCATCCGCGCCATCGAGCGTAAGGCGAACACGCTGCCGGAGGTCAAGACCATCTACGCGCTCGTCGGCGCCACCCTCGATCTCGAAGCGGGGGACACGATGGGCAACGAGCGCTCGCATCTCGGGCAGTGCATCATCGAACTCGCCCCACTGGAAGAGCGTGAGGGCGAAGGGCGTAGCAGCGAGGAGGTCATTGACGAACTCCGGGCGACGACCAATCAGATTCCCGGGGTCAACCTGATCAAGTACATCACCATGCAGGGCGGCCCGGGCGGCCCGGAGATCGAAATCGAGATAACCGGCCCGCACATCTCGGAGCTCGTGGCGGCCTCCGACACGCTGAAAGAGAAGCTTTCCTCGTTCGACGGCGTTTACGATATCGGCGACGACTTCGAGGAAGGGCGTCGCGAGGTCCAGTTGACGCTGCTCGATTCCGCGCGGCCCCTCGGGCTGACCACCCGCGCCCTGGCCACCGAAGTCCGCGGGGCGTTCTACGGCCTCGAGGCGCGCACCATCCAACGCAATCGTGAGGATGTCGATATCCGCGTGCGCTTCCCCGCGGACCGCCGCAAGGAGCTGCATGAACTCGAGTCGATGAGCATTGTGACGGCGGCGGGGCTTCGCGTTCCGCTGCGGGAGGTGGCGAAAGTGGAGGATGCCGAGGGCTACTCCGCCATCCGCCGCGTCGATCAACGGCGTGCCGTCACCGTCTCCGCCGATGTCAACCAGTCCGTCAACAATGCCGATGCCATCATCACCGCCATGGCCGAAGACCTCGCCGCGATCGAAGATAACTATCCCGGTATTCTGATCGAATTCGGTGGATCGAAACGCGAGACCGAGAAATCCTTCGGCTCGCTGCAGCGCGATTTCCTGATTGCGTTGGCGCTGATCTTCGTGATGCTGGCGGGTCTGTTCAAGAGCTACGTGCAGCCGCTGGTCGTGCTGACCGCCGTGCCCTTCGGCCTGGTCGGCGCCGTGGCGGGGCATTACGCCATGGGCTATCCCTTGACGATTCTATCGCTGATCGGGGTCGTCGCGTTGACCGGGATCGTGGTGAACGATGCGCTGATTCTCGTCGACTTCGTCAACAAGGAGATCGCCACCGGACAGCCGATTCGTGAAGCCGTCGTCCATGGTGGCCGGCGTCGCTTCCGGCCGATTCTGCTCACCTCGATGACCACCATTCTCGGCCTGCTGCCGATGCTGGCGGAGACCTCGTTCCAGGCGCGCTTCCTCATCCCGATGGCCATCTCCATCAGCTTCGGGCTGGCCTTCGCCACCGTTCTGACGCTCGTGCTGGTGCCCTCGATCTATCTGATCTTCGATGATCTGCAACGCTTCGTGAATCGCATCTGGTACGGTACCGCGCGGCCCCACGAATCGGATGTCGAACCGGTCACCACGGCATGATCAACGTCACACGTGTCCGGACCCGTTTCAGATTTGAAAATCGTGAACCCGATCCTCGCCTTCGGAGCGGCCTGCACGGCGCTTGCGCACCTTGACTTCGGGCGACTTCAACGACGCCGTCGCCGAATCCGGGATACCGCTCGTTAAAAACACCGATGCCCCGACGACCGAACCCTGCCCGAGGGTCGTATCGCCGCCGAGGACGGTGGCGTTCGCGTAGATCGTCACCCCGTCCTTGACGGTCGGATGCCGCTTGTACCCGCGTATGAGCCGGCCGCGCTCATCCTTCGGGAACGACAACGCCCCCAGCGTCACGCCCTGGTACAGCTTGACGTTGTCACCGATTTCGCATGTCTCGCCGATGACCACACCCGTGGCATGATCGATGAAGAAATTCCGGCCGATCTTCGCCCCGGGATGGATATCCACGCCCGTCTGCAGGTGAGCCCACTCGGTGATGATCCGCGGGATCAGCGGCACCTCCAGCTTGTAGAGCTCGTGCGCGAACCGGTAGATACTGACCGCCATCACGCCCGGGTACGATAGAATTACTTCGTCGGTGTTGATGGCGGCGGGATCGCCGTCGAACGCCGCCTGCACGTCACCCGCCAGCGTCGACCGGATGTCCGGGATCCGGTCCAGGAACTCCAGCGTGATCCGCCGCGCCTTCTTGTCGCACGGGGCGCGGTTCGGATCGGTGCGGCCTTCCTGCTCTTCCTGGTAGCACAACGCCTGGTAGATCTGCTGGAAGAGCTTTTCCCCCACGCGCGGCACCAGTTCTCCCACGTGGTACTTCACGTTGTGCGCGTTCAGGTTCTGCCGCCCGAAGTAACCGGGATACGCCAGTTCCAACAGGAGCTGGATGCTCTCCACGATGGCGTCGCGGTTCGGCAGGTAGCCCAGGCCGATATGGCGGGTACGCTCATCGCCGTTGTAGCTTTCGACGATACGGTCGACGAGGTGGGGCAGTTTCTCGCCGATCGAAAAGGATTCAGCCATGGCATGCTCCTCGCATGAGTCGTGTTCAGAGTCGCGACCCGATTTTCAATCTGGTTCGGATCGTCATGTCGTTCGTCGTCCAGGAGGTTCACCGGGCCGGTGCGGAGAAGGGCATCAAAAAAAGCGGGTCAGCGACACAATCCCCGGCCATACGCGTCATCCCCGCCTGGACACGAACAGTTCGCTCGCGGCGCACCCGGCCCGAGAGCCTGGGGCAGAGGGGAAGAACGGTAGCCGCTGGATCGAGATTCCATGACCGCATTATACGCAGGGCATCATTTCCGGCCAATGTGGGTTCGCGACAGACTTGCCCGCACGTAGGGGACCCATAAAATACCTCGTTCACGCATTTGGTGCGGGCGGAATCCCATGCAACAGGAGAATTCGATGACGCGAGGCTTTATGTACGGAGTGGCGACGCTATGGACTCTGGGTGCTCTGGGCTGCGGGACCATGCCGGGCGATCCCGGTTCGGGTGATCCGGGCGACCCGGGCGGTGAGGGCATTGCGATCACGACGCTCGTTTCCGATGCGGAATTCCCCATCGCCCTGGCTTTCGCCCCGGACGGCCGCATCTTCTTCACGGAGAAGGAGACCGGCCGCATCCGCATCATCGATGCGACGGGCCAACTGCTCGACGAGCCCTTCGCCGATGTCGCCGTCGTGTCCAACAGCGAACGCGGCCTGCTCGGCATCGCGATTCACCCCGACTTCGATGTCAACGGCTACGTGTATGCGTTTTACACCCGCTCCTCGACGACACAGGATACGCGGACCGATGCCGCCGCCTCCGACAATCGCGTCGTCCGGTTCACCGCCGACGGCAACGCCGGTACCGACGAAACGCTGATCCTGCAATTGCCCGTCCAGCCCGGTCCGAACCACAATGGCGGGAATATCCACTTCGGCCCGGACGGCAAGCTCTACATCAGCCTTGGCGATCTCGCCGATACCACGAATTCCCAGAGCATCGACGTCCTGCCGGGGAAGATCCTGCGCATCAACGATGACGGCAGCACGCCCGACAATCCCTTCGCCGCCGACTCGCTCATGTACGTGCTCGGTCTGCGCAACAGCTTCGATTTTACGCACGACCCGGTCAGCGGCACGATTTTCGCCACCGAGAACGGGACGTCCCTGCACGACGAGATCAATCGTCTGCCCGCCGGCAGCAACGGTGGATGGCCGCTTGTCGAGGGCGATTCCGAAGGGGCGCCCCCGGCGGTGAGCTTCGGCAATTACGTCGAACCCTTCGTCGAGTACCCCGGCATCGTCGTGCCGACCGGCATCGCCTTCGCCCCGGACGATACATTTGGTGCCGAATCAGAGGAGCAGCTTTTTGTTGGCCAGTTCATCACCGGCCGCATCATCCGTTACACGCTCAATGACGCCCGCGACGCCGTCGTCTCCGAGTCGACCTTCGCCGATCAGATCGCCGGCGGCATCACCGACCTGACCTTCGCCCCCGACGGCACGCTCTACGTCACGACGAGCACCAGCATCCTGCGCATCACGCCGGCAGGCTGAGCTGCGGAGGTCCTTGCCTGATTCGAAGCGGCGTCTCCGGAATGATCACTTTGCCCATATCATCAGAGGGCTCATGCCATATCGATCAGGGCGTAGCCTGTGGCTAAACTTCTGTAAAATATGGGATTATGGGGCCATGGCCGGACTGAGGTCTGCGCTGTCCCGGTCAACCCGTAGCAACGTCCAAAAAGAGTTGACTTGACAGGGCAAATCAAGACAATAAATGGCAAGTACGAGCACAGAGTCAATCTGGAAATTCTGCAAAAGGAAGGGAAGATGCAGCCTCAACTTCGCGACATCCGTCAGTTCACCGTTCTGGTGATCTTCTTGGGCTTGGCAGTTTCCACCGCCCACGCCGCCAGTACGCTCACTCTACTTGATGCCATGACCGATATCGAGGGCTTCGCCGGGTCCGGTGGTCTCTCCGACAGCTACGCGGAGGACGAGTTTAACGTGGACAACACCGGGTTGTCCTCCACGCTGATCGATGATGCCGTCACGCCCGACTCCTCCGCGGACTCCAAGGCGACGCAGGAACTCAACATCAACACCGACGCCGGCAATGGCGACTTCATCGGCCTGACCTTCGACGCCGAGGGTTTGGCCAATGCCTCGCTGATTCCACCGCCCGCCCAGCAGGACACCTCGGCCGACGCGTTCGCCACAAGCAGCGTCCATGTCGAGTTCACCCTCACCGAGGAGATGCCCTGGTCGGTCACCGGCACCGCCACGGACCAGAGCGGACTGTTCATCCGTCCGGGACTCAGCATCACTCTCCGGGAAACGAGTGGAGGTCCTTACATCCTCAACTATCTGAGTGCAACGAGCGATCCGCAGGCGATCTCTGAAGGCGGCGTGCTGCCTCCCGGCGACTACAGCTTCTTCGCCGACGTCTACACGAGCGTCAATCTCTTCAGCAACAAGGGGGAAGTGCGCAACGCCACTTCGCACAGCCTGCTCGATATCAGGTTTACGTTGCCCGAGCCTGCCACCGCCTGGCTCATGCTCACCCTCACCCCTCTGGTTGTCCGCCGCCGCCGCGCATGAACATCCAACGCAAGCGGCTTCTGCAATTCAGCCAACCATCTGCCCAGCCCATGGCACGTCAAGACTGAAGGCCCGGGATCATCGATTCCAGGCTTTCGTTTTCGGTGAGAAGAGATCATTTGTAAAACTGAGAGGGCGGTCGGGACTCTTCGGGCATCTGGTATGCCCAGGGCATGATCTGCAGGAATCCAAAGTAATACACGGCGGCATGATGCTGCGCTTCGACAAGCCAATGGCTCTCCACGAATTGATTCTCATGGGCAAGCAGCGGCCTGCCGAAGCGCCCGAGCTGACCAACGACGCGCCGGAGCCGGGGAAGGCTGGTGAAGAACGACGCGTCCGGCTTCTTCAACTCGTCGATTAACCTTCGCTGCTCATCGCTGACCAGTTCCAGGCGCCCGATCATGACCCGCGTAACTTCCGCCTCGCGCGAAAAAGTGAGGGGCAGCACCTCGTCCGTCCATTTCGGCGGAACGGTATAGAACAGCCGCAAACCGGGCGTGAGGAAGTACGACGCCTCCCACGTGTTCAACATGCCCTCGGCTTCGTCGTCATACAACCCTTCCTCCACGAGCGCGCGATGCATCGACGCGCGCAACGGCGCCAGATTCTTCGTGTCGAAGTCATCGTCCTTGAAACGTCGGGGGATGGTCGTCAGGAGTTGCGTGCTCTTGGAGGCAGTCCAGGTGAAGCCATCGATCTCGCGGAAGGCGATCCTGGCCATCGGCTTGACCTGTACCAGCCACAGCCTGCGAAATGGATATCGACCTTGCGCATCCTCACAGACGATCGTGCAGGACACTTCGAGTTCGTTGCCCTCCTCTTGCGCGATCGCACGCAACGGTGATTCCAGGCTTCCGACGCCGCGATAGAATAGGTACTTCTCCTGTTCGCCGTTCGATGCCCGGACCGGCGCCGCTTTCACGTGCCGCGGCGCATCCCAGACCGGAAACATGCCCGCCAGTTGAGGCCCGCGCCAGTCACCTCCGACGCGGAGATTATCCCAGGAGAGCGTTCCGTGTGTTTCGCTCGCTCGCTCACGCGCAAGTCTTGAGATCAAGGCGCGAAACTCCGACCTGGCGAGATTCAGCGGCTCGTCTGGGTACAACTCCAGTTCCTTCAATTCCTTACCGACGCCATTTGTCGTGGCATCGGCCCTGGGGTAATACTCGGTCAGCACGCCGCCCTTGAACTCTACATGCACGTCGATCTCGAAGGGCGTCTCCATGCCCTTGGGCGGATGGAAGTAGATCACCGGCGTTTCCAGTCGCATGGTTACGCCACCATTCAATGGAATGAATGACTTGAGGGAGTGTTTAGCGCCGTTGTCGATCTTCACCACGCCCAGCCGATGCACGAAATCAGGCAGGGGTTCGTCGTCCACATTGACCCCCAAGATGGTGATCCCATCCTCGTCCTGGAACGAAGTAAACGTCCCCCACTCGTGGATGATCAGATCCGAGGAGTCGGCATGAACGCCGGCTGAGAGCGTCAGCAAAGCGATCAGCGCAGGAAAGCGTTTCAGCACAGGCATGGCATCCCCTTTTCGTGGCGTATAGAGTTGTCGATCAAAGGCCCGTATAACATTATTATAACGCGCGCCCTCTCCAGAGAGCGGAAATCGGTGTAACAACTCCGTCAATATTGCTTGCGCTCGCTTTCGAACTGACGCCTCACCTTCCCTGGGGATCGGTCCGCTGCTGTGAGGGGGGGAGCCGCTCTCATCGCGATTGCATCGCGCCGCCGGCGGGGCTAGACTCGTTAGAGGCGGTGACGAACCGTAACCTGCCGCCAGAAGGCGACTTCCATGCGGATTGCGTATTTCGACTGTTTCTCCGGCGCCAGTGGTGACATGATTCTCGGTGCCTGCCTGGATGCCGGGCTCGCGCTGGAGACCCTCCATAAGAAGCTGGCGGGGCTGAAGGTGTCCGGGTACCGGCTCAGCGCCGACAAGATCCGCAAGCAGGGTTTCGCCGCCACGCAGTTTGATGTCGCCCTCAATTTCTCCGAGGATCAGCCGCATCGCCACCTGCACCACATTCAGAAGATCCTCGATGAGAGCGACCTGTCGACCACGGTCCGCGAGCGGGCCCTGGCGATTTTCACGCGCCTGGCGGAAGCGGAGGCGCAGGCCCACGGTACGACCATCGAGAAGGTTCATTTCCATGAGGTCGGTGCCGTCGATGCGATTGTGGATATCGTCGGTGCGTGCATCGCCCTGGACGAACTCGGTGTCGAACGCGTGACGGCGTCGGCGATTCCCACCGGTTCAGGCACGGTCAAGTGTGAACATGGCGTCATGCCCGTTCCCGCGCCCGCGACGGCGGCGTTGCTGCAGGGTGTCCCGCTGGCCGACTGCGACGAAGTCGGCGAACTCACGACGCCCACCGGCGCTGCCATCCTGACGACGCTGGCGACACGCTTCGGTCCCATGCCCGGGATGACGATTCAGGCCACCGGCATCGGCGCCGGCCGACGTGACGGCAGGAACCGCCCGAACATCCTCCGGCTCCTCATCGGTGAGGCGAACGAAGCCGTCGACCCCTCCGAGCAGGACACCATGCTCGTTCTCGAAGCCAATCTCGACGACCTCTCGCCCGAGATCATCGGCTACGTGCAGGATCGCCTCTTCCATGCCGGGGCAGTGGACGTCTTCACCGTGCCCATCTTTATGAAGAAGAACCGCCCGGCCACGCTGATCTCGGTGATCGCGCCGCCGGAGCGCCGCGAGGCGATCGAGGACCTGCTCTTCCTGGAGACCACCACGTTCGGTGTACGAAGCACCACCGTCAGCCGGCGCAAACTCGCGCGGTCCCATGAGGAGGTGGACACCGGGGCGGGCACCGTCCGGATCAAGGTGGGGCGTCGCGGCGATCGGATCGTCACCGCCGCACCGGAGTACGAGGATTGCCGCCGCGTGGCAGAGGCGACCGGTCGGCCCCTTCGCGCAGTCATGAACGAGGCCATGAACGCCTGGAACGCGCGCCCTTCCGGCGCGTGACCGGGCCGGCTCTTGCCAGATCGATCGACTTGGAATACATGGGAACCATGCACATGCTTCTCGCGAACTGGAGCGATTTCTTCAGCCAGGACTGGGTGCCGCTGGTCATCGTCGTGATCGCCATCGCCCTGGTGGTGTCCTCGCTGAGGAAGCGTTACACGCAAGGCCCCAAGATGCCACCAGCGTCTTCGGGGGCAGCTTCCGGTCCTTCTCGCGAGTCGGCTCAGCGGCTTCGATCGGAAGTCGAGTCCGCCATCGTGGAACTCCAGAATCTCTCCCGCCGCATCAGCTCCGAAATCGACACGCGTTTCGCCCGGCTCGAGGCGGCCATCAGTGATGCCGATCGGCGAATCGCCACGCTGCAGCGGTTGATTGAAATGGCGGATCTCGATGAGCGTCCCGCATCGCGCGACGCGAAGGAGGGTGAACGCTCAACCGCGAACATGGCGGCAAAGTCCTCCTCCACCGATCCGCAGGACCGCCACAGCGTCGTGTATGAAATGGCCGACGCGGGCAAGTCTGCCATCGAGATTGCCCGTCAACTGGGCAAGACTCCGGGGGAAGTCGAACTCATTCTCAACCTTCGCAAGACGTGAGTTTCAGCAGAGAATCGCCAGGCGTGAACATGACGCCGAGGAAGGGTGTGCGCCGAGACGTTGGGGTATCACATCGCGCCGGCCTTCGATTTCAATCGACGCGGCCGGGCGATGGCTTTCCCGCGCTCCGGCATTGCAGCAATGTAAAAACGCACATCTCCGGGGAGGCTTCGCGAGAAGCCTGCCCCGGAGATTGTTGTCCGCTTCCCTTGCACTTTGTAATGGTTCAGCCTGAATTGGAGAGTCAGGCGACGCGCCTAATACACACT
>CAZUAQ010000027.1:0-75131 GCA_964618455.1 uncultured Planctomycetales bacterium
ATTCTATGCATATCGGATCCTGATAATGTGAGGAATCAACATAATCACACACCCGGAAATGCCGTGCATTGGGCTGCTGTATAAGGATAAATTCTCATGCTCCCCAACAATAAATCAACCATCATTGTAATCGATGGAATATCAGGCATACCTGGCTTTTTCTCTTGACACACAAGCCCTGTCCCAGCAAAGATAATGTTTGCTGGAGTACACGCTGACGCACACGCGAAAGAGTGTGCAAACACGTCTGTAAGCACGGCCGCCTGAGTTTTTGTTGCATTGTGATTGTCTTTACACGGGCGGCGGTAGAAGGAATGAGTATGGCAGATTGGAATGGATGCACGAGCAATCCATGGACATCGCGTGCAGTGTGCGCCGATGGATGTGGTCAGTCCCTCGTTACGGATGACATGCCAGGGGTACGCATGAAGGATGGAAGTGCCGTCCGTTACGATCAATGCAGGTTCCCCAAAATGAATTACCGAAGCCCGAAAAACAAAGCATTCACGTTGATCGAAGTCCTGGTCGTGGTCGCCATCATCGCTGTGCTGGTGGCGATCCTGCTGCCCTCCCTTTCGAAGGCACGTGAGCAGGCGCGCTCGGCGCAATGCCTTTCGAATCAGAAGCAGCTGGGCAACGCGGTGATCATGTACACGGTGGAGAATCGCTCCTACCTTCCCGGCCCGATTCATGGTCTGCTCTACAAGGACAGCCAGTTGTTGAAGGACCGCGAGGTGGCGGACGGCCGGTTCTGGTACAGCGTGAACCTGCCGGCGTATCTGGCCAAGTACATGGGTGATCGGAACACGCCGGCCATGCTGGACAAGGTGGCCACGTGCCCGACGGCGGATCGCATCAGCGTGGTGCCCGCTCCGGAGGCGGCCAGCCCAAGCGCGTTGACGGCGTACAACCTCGATCCAGGACACTACGTGGCCAACTCGGGTCCCGGTCCCGGCAACGAAGCCCCGCGTACCGCCTCGAATCCCAATCAACCGTATTACGAAACCAGTCCTTCGAACTACTTCGGATGGACACTCGTGCCCGCCGCGCCGACCAGTCTGTATGTGCGGGATTCCACGTTCTACGATCGCATGCCCAAGCAGATCGAGAGCATCAAGAATCAGTCGCGCGAATGGATGATGGCGGACCTCTGGTACTGGGCCGCCAGCGGTGGCGGCGGGATCTTCGGCGGAGGATCCGAGAAACCGGTCGGGACGTGGCCCCACTATCAGAATGGATCCACGACATCGGTCTACCTCGCGGGTTCCGGGTTCAAAGTGCCCACGTATCCGTACCACAACACGACGAAGTCCTTTGGCAGCGATCTCGGCACGGACAACAGTCCGGACTCGGATCGTTTGAAAACCGGTCGGACCAATGCGATTTACATGGACGGCCACGCCGATTCCGTGAGGATATGGAAGGGCACCGTGAACCCCGCGTTTTGATCGTGACGGGAGGGAGGAGAAGTTCCCTCGAGGCCTGTGTTGGCGAACATCACCGGCCGATCTGAAAGCTACATCATTCGAGACGGATCGCAGCAAAGCGGATGAATCGCTTTGTAACTCACAGGATGAGAGAGACAGAGAACCGCGAGGCGGGAAGGTCCCGCTTCATGATCGCATATTCAGAGTGGCTCCAATGGGAGCCTGTTCGATTTGACGTTTTACGGGAAGGAGTAGGAGATGAAGAACGCATTGGTAATCGCCTTGATGGCAGGTGTCCTGTCTGCCGGCGCGCACGCCGTGCCGATGGTTTACCTTGATGACGATTTTGAGAGCTACACCGATACGGCGGACATGCAGACCGTCTGGGGTGCCGCCGGATTGGGAACGCTCGACACCACCAACTCGCTGAGCGGGTCGCAATCCATGGCCCATCCGGCCGGAGCCGACAACATCATCGCCCTCGGCGCCGACCTGATTCCGAGCGACGCGGAACCGGTGGTTCTCCGCGGCGCGATCTACGACGACGGCACGAGCAACAACAAGCGATTTACCATCGGCTTCCGCTCGCTGTCCACTTTTCCGCTGTTCGAGATGGGCATGTACAACAGCATTTCGGGCACGCAGTACTTCGCTCGTGCCACGCTCTTCCCTGGCTTGAACCCGAGCTGGACGCCACTGGATTTCCAGGTAGGCAGCAACGTTGTTACGGAGGGGTGGCATACCTTTGAAGCCACGTTCACTGGCAGCGACATCACAGTGACGGTCGACCTGGGTTCGGATACTTCGGTCGAGTCGACCACTGTCTTTGCCCTTGGCGGAGCTTACACGACGGGTTTGGGTGCCGTCCGCCTCGGTGGCCCTTCCAGCCTCTCGTCTGACGGTGGCGGTGGCAATTTCGATGATATCTACCTCGCCCAGGTCCCCGAGCCCACGAGCCTGATGCTGCTGGCGTCGGGTCTGGTGCTGGCTTATCGCCGCCGTCGCTGAGTCGGCAGGCGTTAGAAAATCGGTTGACGGGCAGATCCCTCAGGACATGGGGGATCTGCTCTCAGCCACTTTGCATTGCGGAGAGCCTCTGCGGTGTTTCTTGCCGCACGAGAGTCTTGATTCCGGCAGTAGAACTAATCGCGCGGGGGATACGGGACCTCTACCCCCACACAGCGCGTCGACACGTGTCGTACGTCCCCAGGGTGAGCTGTGCCTCGAGGAGGGATCCCGCTCATCACCACGAGAAAATCTCATACTTGCTTTCCCACCTGCTTCCGGAGGTGGACGGGAGACTCAGAAATGACATGGAAATCGTTGAGCTGCTCGGGCCGATTGCTGGCGGCGGCACTTCTGATGATGGCCGCCTCGCAGAGTTATTCTGCACAGCGCACGTTTGACTTCAACAGCTCGGAATATGGGCTGCCGGATACCGACTGCAGTAACAATCCGACGCCTCCCATGTTCAACCGACCGGAATACGGCTCGCAGACGGCCGATCTGATCGTGGATCCGGCGGGCTGCGGGGAAGGTATCCAGGACGGTATCAACAACACCGAAGGCAGCGACAGCTACCTCACGGCGACGCTGGCGGCATCGGGCAATTCCGATCGCCTGACGTTCAGTTGGGAAGATCCCACGGACACGGACAACTGGGCACGCGTCGTCACGTTCAACGCCGGTGGGGTGACCCCGCTCTTTCCCGAGCCGACGATGCATGTCGGCGTGGGCAGCAAGATCTCCATGAAGATCGCCCTCGCCGCGTTCGATGACCAGAGCCCCAAGCAGATCAACCCCAACGCCAAGCTCCAGTTCGCACTCGCCTTCCGTGAGACGGGGCAGAACCTTCCGCTTGGTGAACCCGGCGGCAGCGGCGGCGCAGTGGAGTTCCTGGGCATCGACAGCACCACCCCCGGAACGAACATCGGCCTCGTCCCCGTCGGCGGTGTGGAACTTCCGTTCAACACGAGTTCATTCACCACATTGGAATGGACCATCGACAGCCCGACGCAGGTCACGGTGACCGTGAACGGGGCCAATCCGCAGGTCAAGTCGGTCGTGGACTTCGCGGGTAACGGCGAACTGTGCGAAGCGGGCAGCCCCTGCGAGACGAATCTCCGCGGCATCCTGGACAGTCTCGTCCTGATCAAGTCACCCAACGACAGCGTCTCAAAGAAGTGGTTCGTGTGGGTGGACGATGTCGTGATCGATTCCGGCGCGATTCTGGATCCCGTCGCCATCGAGGCGCCGGTGCTGGAGTCGGCGACCGAGGTCAAGGTCAAATTCGTGGATCCCACCGCCACGGCGGTGACGCTGTACGAAGACAGTGGCGGCGGACCGGTCGTTCTGGCGGGTCCTGTGAATCCTGGCGGAGCGTCGGAAGTGACCTTCGGCGGGCTGGATCTCTCCACCAGGCTGGGCAACATTCTGACCGCCACACAGACCATCGGCGGCAACGAGAGTGATCCTTCGGCGGGCGTGCCCATCGTCAGTGCGGTGGCCTGGTCTGAGAATTTCGACAGCTATGCCGATCAGACCGCCTTCGCGGCAGCGTGGCCCAAGGCCGATGGTGATGACAGCACGGAAATCGTTCTTTCGAGTGCCCAGGCCGCGAGTTGTTCAAACTCCAGTCATGCACCGATTTCAGCGGTCGGTTCCGGCGATCCCAACCGCCGCTTCCAGAATTTCAGTACGCCGCTCGACGGTTCCGATACGGTTCCCCTCTGGTTCACCGCCTACTTCTATCACGAAGCCGGCAGCAACCAGCGGAACTGGATTGAATTCAATCGCTATGCCAGTGGCGGCTTCGATGGTGGTTTCCCCTCAACACTGATCGCCTTCGGTAATTACAACGGGCTCGCCGGGGCCACCAGCGATTACGTCGTTCGCGACGCTCTGTCCTGGATCGACACGGACATTCCGCGCATCAACAATGCCTGGAACAAGCTGCAGATCCGCGTGGACAGCAGCACGACCGAATACTACGTCAACGACGTGCTCGCCCTGACGCGACCCAAATCGAACTCGGGTGGCTTCACGACGGTGATCCTGGGTGCGGGCCTGACCAGCAACCAGGCGGCGGCGTGGTGGGACAACCTGTCCATCTCGCTCGGACCGGCAGCCATCGACCCGTTCGGTCCTCCGCTGCCTGTTCCGACAGTGGCGGGACCGCTCACCCCGACGGCCAGTCCGACGACGGTGACGGTCAACGATCTCGAGACCACGGCGACGACGGTCAACGTCTACGCCGATGATACGCTCATCGGATCGGAATCGCTCTCGGCGGAGACGACGAAGGTCGTGAACGTTTCCTCGATTCCGAACAACGCGGTCATCACCGCGACGCAGGTTCTTCCAGGTGGTGAGAGTTGCCGCTCGGCATCGAGTGGTGTGGTGGCGGCCTTCCCGGCACCGACCGTACAGGCGCCGATCGATGCAGGGGCGACGACCGTGACTGTGACGGATCTGGATGCCAATGTGCAGGAGGTCACCGTTTATGTGAACGATACCCCGGTGTTGCCTCCGACGAATGCCGTCGGGCTGACGGAAGTGGATGTGACGGTGCCGGCCCTGATCAACGGCGACCAGGTCCAGGCGACCCAGACGATCGACGGTTTCGAGAGCGCGATCTCCACGCCGCCGGTGACGGTGTTCACGCAGGGAATCGGTCCGATTCTCCTGTCACTGGGTGTGCGCGAAGTCTCCGGACAGAGCGGCCCGGTCGGTGCGGATGGCGGGACGTCCGGCGATCTGGAATGGATCGGCTCGTCGACGACGAGTTCCGCTCCGAACGGCAAGCAGATTCTGCCGGGTCCGAACTGGCAGCAGGTCACGTTCGATCCCTTGACCGACGATATCAATGCCATGTTCACCGGTAACGGTATACTTGATGGCCCGTCGGCGCCATGGTACGTGATGGAGTCACTCGGCATCACGATCGACCAGACTGATCCCAAGCCAGGGCCCTACACGCTGTACATCGATGACATCGAATCCAACGGCGTGAACTTCGGTGACTTCGAAGCCTATACGCCGCCCACGGCGGAGGGCACGGTCATCTTCCGTAATCCCACATTCAGTGGTTCCAGCAGCTCTTTCCTGGCATCGGAGCCCGACGCCTCGTTCGTCACCGACGAGCAGGCACGTACCGGCAGCAATTCGCTGAAGGTGGAATGGGCCTGGCTCAGTGACAGCCTGAGTTCGTGGTTCCGTTTCACGACGTTCAACGTGACCAACCAGGGGAATCCGTTGCTGGATCTGAGCCAGCCGGTGACCCTGTGGGTGCTGCTGTGCGGCGCGCCCGAAGTCTCGGTGGGTAACATCCTCGTTGATGGTGGCGATACCGTGACGGTGACCGGCGTCAGCCTCGCGGCGGACTCGGTTCAGGTCTACGCGGATGGGAATCCCACGCCGATCGGCAGTGCGCCGGGCAATGGCACCGATACGGTCGATGTCACCGGATTGACGCTGACTGCCGGTCAGGAAATCACCGTCACGCAGACTCTCGGTGGTGCCGAAGGGTGCACCGGAGCAGTCACGATCGTGGATGACTGTACCCAGGTGGCTGAAGTGGGCGTAGGCGGCCCGCTGGTCAGTGGTGACAGCTCCGTGACTGTGACGGGCATCGACCCGGATGCGTCCCTGGTCAAGGTGTACGTCGTTGGTAATGCCACGCCGATTGGATCGCTGGCGCCCGTCGGTGTCGAGACGCTCAGCGTGCCGGTGACGCCGAATCTGGCCGCCGGTCAGCAGATCGTCGCCACGCAGACACTCAGCGGCCTGGAGGGCTGCGTCGGAACGAGTGGTCCCGTGGTCGGCTCGGGCTCCAACGGCGCACTACGCATCGCACTCGGTATTCGCGAGCCGGATTCCGCGGCGGGCGACGACCTCGAATGGGTCGGTGCCACTGGAACGGCCGGTGGCCCGCCGGCGCCGACACAGACGGTGGCGGTAACGTCCGGCTGGCAGACACTGACGTTCGATGGCTCCAGCCTCGTACAGCAGTTCACCGGTGACGGGATCGTCGATCCCGGGACGGTGGATCCCGATATCGGGCTGGTCCGCATCGATCATCTTGCGATCACTCGGGATGCCCCGAACACGGACACCGGTCCGTATACGCTGTACATCGACGAGATCAAGAACGGCAGCACGTCGCTGCAGGGATTCGAGAGCGGTCTGCCGGGCGACGAAGTGTGGTTCCAGGAGCCGAGCTTCTCCGGCACGACGGACGGCTTCCTGCTGAGCGCACCGAACGTCTCTGAAGTGGATGACACGCAGGCGGACGTGGGTACACAGTCGTACCGTGTGGAGTGGCAGTTTGCGGGTGACGATCCCGATCAGTGGTTGCGGCTGGTGACTTCCGGCTCGCCGCTGCAGGACATCTCCGTGGATCTGACGCAGACCGTCACCATTCGCGTGCTTCTGCTACCGAGCTTTGAGTGCAACGATCCGTTTGCCGATGCCGATGGTGATGGCGATGCGGATGCGATGGACTTCGCCTTCATGCAGCAGTGCTTCACGGATCTCGGGCAGCCCCTGCTGTCGGTGCCGGGATACGATTGCGGCTGCTTCGACCGTGACAATGTCGACGATACCGGGACACCGGATGGATCGGTGACGATCCATGACTTCGATCGATTCAGCGAATGTGCCGGCGGACCGAATCTGCCGACACTGAGCTGCGGTCCCTGAGGCGACAAAGGCGTGACGAAGTCACGTGCTTCAGGACAACCACGATGAATGCACGGGGATCGGCCCTCGGGTCGATCCCCGTGTTTGTAAGTATTCACTTTGATGTGACAATGGGATCGGTGCAAACGAACAGGCAGGGAGGCCATGGCACAGACGAGCGCACATCCTTTTCGATTCATTCTGATCGTCGGTATGCTTTATTCCTTCATGGGATGTCAGCCTCATGAAGAGCCTCCGGTTCAGCGCCAGCCTGAACAACGGGTACGGATGGAACCCTCGGAGCCGCGAGCGAAGCCGCGGGTTGCACCGCAGGCGCCGCCTATGACGACAGCATCGCCACACCGGACGATCCCCCGACGGGAGATCCAGATCGGACGCTCGGTGGAAAATCGTCCGATCCGTTGCATCATCGTGGGCGACGGTGTCGATACCGTGCTGATCATCGCGAGCATTCATGGCAATGAAACGGCGGGTACGCCACTGGTAATGCGACTCGTCGAGGTCCTGTCGGCACCCGGCGCGTCCCACGTTGAAGGTCGTCGCGTGCTGATCGTGCCTGAAGCCAATCCCGACGGCATGGCGGGCAATCGTCGGTTCAACGTTCGCGGCGTGGATCTCAACCGGAATTTCCCCGCAGAGAACTTCAAGAGCAGTCAACGCCACGGGCCCGAGCCGCTGTCCGAACCTGAGAGCGAGGCACTGCATCGGTTGATCGAGGTGTACGGGCCGAATCGCGTGGTTGCCCTTCACCAGCCGGTGGCCTGCGTGGACTATGACGGCCCGGGACGCCCGTTGGCGGAAGCGATGGCGGAGGCCACGGGCTTGCGCCTCCGTCGACTCGGCAGCCGACCGGGATCGCTGGGCTCGTATGTGGGGATCACCCGAAATACGCCGATCATTACGCTGGAGTTGCCGCGATCGGCGGACCGGCTGACGCCGCAAGAACTGTGGGATGCATACGGACCGGCCATGCTCGGCTTCATCGAAGGGGAGGCCGTGGCGGCGAAGTAGGGCTGCCGATGATCGGAGACCAAGTCCGATCTTTCTCGTGGCATCGCACGCCGTGGCGGCCCTGCTGAGCACCCGCGGTCTTGGAGAGCATCAATAGCTTACCCTGAGACGGTGCAGAGTTTCCGCATGGGGAATACTACTGCTGTTGTTCTTCCTGAGCTTCCTTGAGCCAGTTGGCGAGTTCCTGGTGACCCTCCGTCAAGGCACGGTCGGCTGCCGTTTTCTCGTCCGCGTCGCGCAGTTCCGGCTTGGCGCCATGCTCGATCAGCACCTCCGCCACGCGACGATTGCCCTGCACGGCAGCCAGGTGAAGCGGAGTCCACCCCTTGTCATCCTTGACGTCGGCATCCGCACCTTCCTTCAAGAGCAGATCCGCCAGTTCCTCCTGCCCCCGCACCGCCGCAAAATGGAGTGGAGTCCAGCCGTTCTCGTCCACGGCATCCAGATCCGCCCCATGCTTGGTCAGCAGGGCAGCCATGTCCATCAGCTCGGAATCCGAGGCCAGGTGCAATGGCGTTGCGCCGGTGGAGGCCTTGATGTTCGGATTCGCGCCCTTCTCCAGCAGCAGTTCGGCGGCATCCAGTTGCGACTCTTCGGTTGCCCAGTGCAAGGGGGTTCTGCCGAGATCATCCTGCTTGTCGAGGGCATCGGGCATCTCGTCCAGAACCGACTTCAGTCCCTCCAGATCATTCCGCTTCACGGCATCATGCAGCGGCGGTGCCTTGACCGCCTGCCCGGTGGGGGGTGTCGATTTGCTCTCCTGTTCCCTGCAGCCGGGGATCCACATCATCATGCCGATACAGAGCAGGGTGATTCCACGGATCGCGGGGACCAGACAGAAACGATGGGTAAGATCATGGGTGTTGGACACGGTAGGGCTCCTTCGTTGGCGTCGATCAAGAAGGGGACATGCTTCAGTCCGAAGGCCGGTAGAACCTTCAGGTCCTCCATTATACTGGCGACATCGAGGAACATCGAGCCCGAACGATTCCCATCTTGCCGCATGAGGCAGTGTCCGGGATACTGTCAGTCGATTCGTGAAATCATGTCTTTGCCAAGAGGTTGATCCATGGGACGCGTTTCCATTGTTGTTCACGAAAGTCTTCCCGGGTGGGAAACGTTGCAGAAGTCACTGCAGAATGATGAGCTTGTCGATGACTTCATCGTCATGGCGTCCAGGGCTCAACCTTCCGAACACCTGGGGGTGCGCTGGATTCACAGTGATCAGCCACATGGCGGGGGTGCCTGCCGGAGGGCTCTCGCGTCCGTTGCGAGCGACTACTGCCTACTGATCGCGGCACAGGAAGCGTTCCATGTCACCTCACCGGAGTTGGAACGCCTGGTTCACGTGGCGGATCAGACACAGGCCGGTCTGGTCTACACGGATACGTATCGCGAAGGCAAAGATGGACTCCGGGTCGTGCGTACCATCGATCATCAACTCGGAAGTCTTCGGGACTCCTTCGATTTCGGCCCCATGATGCTCTACTCCACCTCGATGATTCAGCGGGCTTTCGCCCAGGCCGGCGCGCTGAGCGACAGCCGATGGTCCGCCGCGTATGAACTGCGACTCAAGGTTTCCGAAATTGCCCGTGTGATGCGATTGCCGGAACCTCTGGGGATGGTGAGTGAACAATCCGCGTCGCCGGGCGACTCGCACTTCGATTACCTCGATCCTCGCCACGAGCCCTATCAGAAAGAACTCGAGCAGATCGCCACCGAGCATCTCCGCCGGATCCGGGCCTGGTTGCCGCCGGTGTCAACCGATCCGCCTGTGTGCGACACGGACTTCCACATGCAAGCCAGCGTGGTCATCCCGGTACGCAACCGCGAACGCACCATCGCCGATGCCGTGCACAGCGCACTCGGCCAGGAGGTCCCGTACTCGTTCAACGTCATCGTCGTCGACAACCATTCGACGGATAAGACCACTTCGATACTCGAGGACATCGCCCGGAAGGATTCCCGTCTCGTCCATGTTGTCCCGGAGTCACTTCACCTGGGCATCGGGGGATGCTGGAATGTCGCGGCTCGGTCCGCGAAGGCGGGGCGGTACCTGGTGCAACTCGACTCCGATGACATTTACTCAGGCAAGGAGACGCTCGCGCGGATGGTGGCCGCCTTCGAGCAGGATCACGTCGGCATGGTCATCGGCGCCTACCGGGTCGTGGATTTCGACCTGAACGAGCTTCCCCCGGGCGTGGTGGCCCACCGTGAATGGACGTCCGAGAACGGGCACAACAATGCGTTGCGCGTTAACGGCTTCGGGGCACCGCGCGCCTTCCGGACCGACCTGGTCCGCCGACACCCTTTCCCGAACGTCAGCTACGGAGAGGATTACGCCGTCGGTCTTCGCTTCTCCCGCAGTTATCGGGTCGGCCGCATCTATGATCCGATCTACCTCTGCCGCCGCTGGGAAGACAACACCGACGCCGCGCTGCCCGAAGCCAAGATCAATGAGTACAACACGTACAAGGATCGCCTGCGAAGCATTGAAATCCTGGCCCGCCAGGATTGCCACGAAGAGAATGCAGAGTAGTCGAATCGGTGTGATCAACTCATCCCATTCTTTCGAGTGAACGTCCGAGGATCACGCAGATGGGAATGCCCAACGGGGGGGATCTGAATACAGTAACTGACCCCAACGGGATTCGAACCCGTGTTGCCGGCGTGAAAAGCCGGTGTCCTAGGCCTCTAGACGATGGGGCCGGTGAATGAGCGGACGAACTCCATCGGCCGCTCGACGAAGCAGAGTAGTATAGGAAATCATCGGATCATGGGCAAGCCGGTCTGAAGTCGGAGGCGGCTGGATCTGGGATGGGATGGCCGGGAGGCCGAGTCGAATCTTCGTGCCATCCGATCTTCTCGGCAGAGTTGCCTGTCGGCAGGGATCGAGAAGCACAGGGCAATGACTTTGGAGAGGCACTGGGCATCGACTGCGTTACGGTGATGGCGGCCCCGCCGCGTGCGTACCGGCCCCGTGCGTTCCCGTCTGAAGGGCATGCGGACCAATCCGCCGCAATACTCAGTTCTCCGGGGCCTTGCCCTGACGGTTGAACGCCACGAGTCGTTTGCGGGTCCAGTCGATGCTGAAGGCTTTCCCGTCCACGTCGGCGTACTCCCCGCTTCCCCCGGCAGCATGATCGTCCTCGACCATCCTGGCGGTGTGGTCTTCGTCGCAGACGTACGTGGTCTTCTCCCGGGACTCCGTGTCAAATACAGTCAACGTGCATGGCATCGGCAATTCTCCTTCCGGGAAGCATTGTAGCGGAGGCCACTCGAGGGTGGAATGCCGGTGGCTTCGGATTTGTACGCAAAAAGCACACCACCGGGCCTCATCTCTCGGATTGGACCACAGTCTGGAAACTGCATCTCGGCCACGCTTCACGAAGTGCGACGCTCCGACGATCAGGTGAAGTCTGCAGAGGACGCATTGAGCAGGCGGGTCGCACGCCGGCCGTTGGATTGCAAGGTCAGCCGGCGTGAGGTGCTGCCGGTCGGTCTCAGTGTGAGGGTGAGGCGATCGGGGGGGAGGACGGCCTCGACGCGGTCAGCCCATTCCAGGATCACCGCTCCGGTTTCGGGCATCTCCTCGAAACCCAGCGCCTCCAGGTCCGCGCCGTCACGAAGACGGTAAGCGTCGATGTGGTGGATGCGAAGCCCTGTTCGCGTCATGTACTCGTTGACGATGACGAAGGTCGGGCTGTTCACCTGGCGGAGGTCTTCTACGCCGGCCCCCTCCGCCACGGCGCGTGTGAGTGTCGTCTTGCCCGAGCCCAGCGGGCCGACCAGGGCGACGACATCCCCGCATGTCAGCGATGCCCCCAGACGAAGCCCGGCCTGACGCGTCGCGTCCAAGGTGTCACAATTCCATTCGATTTGATTCTTCATTCGAGTCGTGCTCAATCCAGTCAGCGAAAGTGCTCGTAGCCTTCCGGTTGAACATCCTCCTCGTTACCGTCCGTTCGGAGCAGCCGGATGCGAGTCGGCATCGATCGCTCGAACGGGACGATGCGACCGACTACCGTGAGGCCTTCCGCTGCCATCGAAGCGTCGCCAACCATCAGCAACTCAAAGTCCTCACCATCGCTGAGCGCATGCTCCATCGGTGAGCGGCCATCGGAACGCGAGGCATGGGCGGCATCCTCATGGATAACCTGCCGCAAGGCGAGTTCGTCCAACTGTGCCCCGCATTCCGAGGCCTCGCACATTCGGTGCAGATCCATGGCCAACCCGTCGGTGAGATCCATCATGGCGTGGAGCGATTCGTGCCCGCCCAGCGACCGCGCGAGATCCAGCCGCGGCTCGAAGTCGAGGTGACGGCCTCGCAGGCTGCCGCCGAGCCGCCCGCTGACCAGAATCGCATCGCCCGTCCGAGCTGTCGAGCGGAGGATCGGTCCACGCGTGTGCATCGGCTCGGCCACCATGGCGACGTCCACCACCAGCGCACCGGGCCAGCTCGTCGTATCACCCCCGACGATCGGACAGTCGTAGCGGTCTGCCAGTTCCACCATCCCCGCGTACAGGGCCTGCACATCCTCCATCGACATTGAAGTCGACAGGGCGAGGCTCACGACGGCGGCGCGGGGCGCACACGCCATCCCTGCGCAGTCGCTCAGCGAGCAGGCGAGTGCCTTTCGCCCGATCCGCGCGTAATCGTGCTCCCGGGTGTCGAAATGCACGCCGTCGAGCAGCATGTCCGACGTGATCGTGAGCAGGGGGCCGTCGAGCCGGATCGCCGCCATGTCGTCGCCGATCCCGATCGGCACGCGCGAGGAATCCGCCTTGAGCCGCTCGCGCAGCCAGGCCACGAGTTGGTTTTCGCCTCCAGCCATGCCCTACAGCATATCCGTCGATCCGCACGGGATGAAGCCTCGCGGTACGCGCTCTGCCCGCTTGCCATCTGCCGCGGAATCGTCACAATCACCGTGTGCTTCAGGCCGTTCGCAGATCGCAACACGGGGATCGCCGTTCATGAGCTCGTCCGCCCTGGACATTCGCAACGCCGGCAAGACCTACCGGAACAAGGTCCGCGCGCTGGACGACGTCTCGATCGAGGTCGGCCGGGGCGAGATTTTCGGCCTGCTCGGACCCAATGGGGCGGGCAAGAGCACGCTGATCAAGATCCTCATGACGGTCATTCGCGCCGATCACGTCGAAGGCACGATGCTGGGATCGCGTATCGGGCACAAGCCGACGCTGGCGCGGGTCGGCTATCTTCCGGAGGCGCATCGCTTCCCGCGATACCTTACCGGCATGCAGATGCTGGATTACTACGCGGCGCTGGCGAAGGTGCCGCGCAACGTGCGGCGCGAGCGGGCGAGATGCTGGCTCGATCGCGTGGGTATGCTGAAGTGGGGAGAGGCCAAGATCAGCCAGTACTCCAAGGGCATGCTTCAGCGGATCGGCCTGGCTCAGGCGATGATGAACGATCCCGACCTGGTTTTTCTGGACGAACCGACGGACGGGCTCGATCCGGTCGGCCGCCGGGACGTACGGCGGATGCTGGTCGAGATGCGCGAGCAGGGCAAGACGGTTTTTCTGAATTCGCATCTGCTGAGCGAACTGGAACTGGTCTGCAGCCGGGCGGCGATCCTGAACGCGGGAAAGATCGTCCGGCAGGGGACGATGCAGGAACTGACCGAGACGAAGAGCGAGGTCCGGATCACGGCGCGCGAGGATCTTTCGGGCATGCGTGAGGCACTTGCCGATCTGGAGGTGACGATCGACAAGGATACGGTGATCGTTCCCGGCCAGGTCGATGCGGCGGTCAACGCGGTGATCGATCGTCTCCGCGGCAAGGGCATGACGATTCATTCGGTGGTGCCGACGCGGGCGAGCCTGGAGGACGTGTACCTCGAGGCAGTCCAGGCGGGAGTGACACCTTCTACCGTATCGGCCTTTCCCATTAAGGAGGTCGGCTCACAATAGGGCGGCATGCAAATGCAGATCGCGGCACTCATCATCGATTCCTTCCGGCACGCCCTGGACAAGAAGCTGTTCTGGGTGATGCTCGCGATCAGCACGGTCGTGGCCTTATCGTTCTTCACTATTCGCGTGACCGCATCGGGCGGACTTGCGATCATGGGCCTGCCTGAGTTCGATGTCGATGGTCGCGCGATGGCGGGGTTGATTCTGACGAAGGTCGTCAGCGACTATTATGTCGGTTGGATCGGTACCATACTGGCGTTGATCGCCACGGCGGGGGTTATTCCTGCGTTCCTTGAACAAGGCAGCGTCGACGTCGTTCTCAGCAAACCAATCACTCGGGCGAAACTCTTTCTCGGCAAGTACCTCGGCTGCATGGCGTTCACCACGTTGCAAGTGTCGTACTTTGTCATCCTCACTTTCTTCATTGCTGGAAACTGGTGGGGGTTCTGGATCTGGGGTTACCTGTGGGCGATACCACTGGTGATTCTGATGTTCAGCTATTTGTTTGCGTTCTGCGCGTTATTCGGTGTGCTTACGCGGAGTGCGCTGGCCTCGCTGCTCTTCACCGGATTGATCTGGGTCGCGATCGTATGCGTACAGGCAGCCCACGTGTACACGCAGATTACAAATCCCTGGAATCCGCAGCAGAACAAGCCGCTCATTCAGGGAACGTGGGCGACGGCGATTCAGGGAGCCTACACGGTACTTCCCAAGACAAACGATCTCAGCTACATCGCGCAGGAACTCTCGGGTGCGGCGAGCATCATGGATGTCCTCAGTTCTCCCCAATTCCAGGAGACGCAAGAGCAACAGCTTCGCGGGCTCGAAGAGATCAACATCCCCTGGTCGATCGGCACATCCCTCGCCTGCGAGGCGGCGGCGCTTGGCCTGGCGATGTTCATTTTCTGGAGGCGGGATTACTGACCGTCTGCGCCTGTGGATGGTGTCACGCGCGAAGGCAACTCAGTGTGCTTTACTTTTTCCCCTTGCCCTGCCCCAGCTTCGTTTTCCAGAAGCGGATCTGCTGCCGTGCTGATCGTGTCCCCGCGCTGCCGTCGCTGGCGTAGCGGGCGATGATGTTCGCCGGCCCGAGGTAATCGTACACGTCCTGCTCCACCGCCGAGCACGTCTTTTGAAATGCCTCCAGCGGCAGGTCGGCGAGTTCCTGTTCCTGTTGCTCCGCCTGGGCGACGAGTCGACCCACGTGCTGATGCGCTTCGCGAAACGGCACGCCCTTGTTCACGAGGTACTCCGCCAGCACCGTCGCATCGAGGAAGCCGTGCCGCGTCGCCTCCGCCAGCCGGTCGGTTCGAAAGCGCGTCGCCCGGACCACCGCCGCCGTGATCTCCAACGACTGTACGAGCGTATCGTGGGCGCTGAACAGAAAGATCTTATCCTCCTGCAGATCGCGGTTGTACGCCTGAGGGAGGCCCTTGGTCAGTGCAAGCATGCCCGTCAGCGCCGCGTGCAGCCGTCCGACCTTACCGCGCACCAGTTCCATGACGTCCGGGTTCTTCTTCTGCGGCATCATCGACGACCCGGTGCAGAATGCGTCGGCGATTTCGATGAAGCGGAATTCCTGCGAGGCGTAGAGGATGAAATCCTCCGCCAGGCGCGTCAGGTGGTTGCCGCACATCGCGGCGGCGGCGGCGAATTCGATGATGAAGTCGCGATCGCTCGTGGCGTCGATGCTGTTGCGGGTCACGTGGGCGAAGCCGAGGGTCCGCGCGGTCATCTGCCGGTCGATGGGCAGGGTCGTGCCCGCCAGCGCCCCCGAGCCCAGTGGGCACACGTCTACCCGTTTGCGCGCGTCGAGGAAGCGATCCTGGTCCCGCTGAAACTGCTCGACGTACGCGAGCAGATACGCCGCCCCCGAGATCGGTTGGGCACGCTGGAGATGCGTGTACGAGGGCATCACCGCTTCGATGAGCCCCTCCGCCAGTTCGATCAGGGCGATCTGCAGGTCAGAGAGCAGCGGCAGCACCTCTAGGTCGATGGCGTCGCGCGTGTAAAGCCGCAGATCCAGCGCCACCTGGTCGTTGCGCGACCGGGCGGTATGCAGCCGCTTCCCGGGCTCACCGATGCGCTCGGTCAGCGCTGCTTCGAGGGCCATGTGGATATCCTCGTAGGAGGTGTCCCAGGTGAATCGGCCGGCTTCGATGTCCTCGGCGATTTCCTTGAAGCCCTTCTTGATCGCCCGGAAATCCTTTTTGGAAATCAAGCCGACCTCCGACAGCATCTCGGCATGGGCGAGGCTTCCGGCAATATCGTACCGCCAGAGACGTTTGTCGAAGGACAGGCTCTCCACGAAGCCTTCCGTCAGGTGATGGGCCGACTGTGCAAAACGGGATTGCCAGCTCTTCTGCTTGCTCAACGGGCGACCTCCAGGCATGAATGACGATCCAGGGCTGGATCGTAAAGGGCGGGCCTGGGAGGGTCAATCGCCCTCGAATTCAGGATGAGGTCACGGGCGACCGGGGCGAAGTAACGTGTATAATACGATGATGAGAGGGCAGCATTACGTTCATGCGCTGGGTCGCGGGGTGTTGGCCGTCATCCTGATGATGACTTGGCAAACGGCCGGGGGCGACGACGCGCCGCAAGACCTCGGTGTGCAAGAGTCCAAGCCTCCCGATTTCGAAGCCCGGGAAGCGGCCATGCGGCGCACGATGGGCGGCGAAGTTCGGATCAAACACACTCCCCATTTCATCGTCGCCTATCAGGAGGAGAGCCCGATCCTGGACGAGTTCACCGTCCGGCTGGAGCATACCTATCATGGGATTCAGCGCTTCGCGGACCTGCTGGACGTGCCGATCGAAGAGCCCGAACAGAAGCTCGAGGTACTCTTTTTTCACACGCCGCAAGACTACTACCGGCACGGGGCGAGCATCGGATTTCGCGCGGTGGGCACCTATGGCGTGTTCATGGAGGACTCCAATCGCGCATCTTTTTTCAACGTCGAGAACGATCCCGCCCTGATTCAGATGCAGCAGGGCATTGCCGACTCGCAGGCTTCGGTGGATCGTCTCATCGCATCGATCGACCGCGTGAACGGTGACCGGACGCGCATACGTCTCAAACTGGGCGATGGATCCTGGGAGACGCTCACGCGCGCGGAGGCCCTGGAAAAGCTCGAAAACACGCGACAGCGGTTGAATCGTCTCAAGCAACGGCGCGCGTCCTACATCGATCACATCAACCGTACGGTGATTCAGCACGAGACCGCCCATCAGGTGGCATTCAACTTCGGCCTGCACACGCGCGGGGCGCAGAATCCCAAGTGGTTCGTGGAGGGGGTCGCCTGTCTGCTCGAGACCCCGCCCAGCCGATTCGGGGGGGGATTTGGCGTCATCAACCAGTACCGCCTCGACGATCTTCGCGATGCCGTCGACCCGGGGCACGAGAAACGCAAGCTCAAGACGAAGGATGTTGTGGAGGCCATGAAGGAGGGCCGGTGCGTATCGCCCCGTCAATTGGTGGAGGATGCGTCGCTGTTCGAAATTCGCGGCCCGCAGCTGGCAAACGTGTATGCCAGTTCCTGGGCCCTGGTGCAGTACCTCTTCCGTCACGAGCGTGAGGCCTTCTCCGCGTACGTGCGGGATTTGCAGGCACGACGCCCGGGGCAGCGGTTCACGCCCGGGGAGGAGCGGGCCCTGTTCGAGACGCGCTTCGGGAAGATCGACCCTCGCTTCGAACGTCGGTGGGCAGCCTACGTGATCAGCCTCAAGTACCGCGGCTACGGTGGGCAGAGGTAAGTCGACCGGTCGATGTGTCCGACGAGGTGTCGGGGATTGGCGGCCGACGCGCGATTGCCTTTATAATCAGATTTGAACAGGGATATGAGCGCGCATCCATGAGCGGCCGGCACCATCCGGCAGGAGCATGAGTGTATGAAACGGTTGCAGGGTCTGAAGAAAATCATGGCCGTCTGTGTGATGGGGGGCTGCCTCTACGGGCCGGGCTGTGTCCAGGTCTTTCAGGAGTCCGTGGTGGATGGCTTCGTGAATTACTTCCGACGTGGCGGGGTCGTGAATTCCCTCGACACGGCATTGCTCAGCGACTTCATTCTCAACGCATTCACCGGTGGCTTTACCGGCGATACCGGTGGGGGCAGCGGGGGCGGGGGCGGCGAGAACAACAGCAGTTGAGTCGGGATCCATTCTTCATTCCTCCGGGGGGAGCACCTCCAGGCCCGGGCGGGCCTTCTTGTCGCTTCAGGGGCCGGGGCCTATAGTTGGCAGTTGGCTCCCGGGCCGTGATGCCCGGACGTAGCCTTCCTTCCGGCCGGATCGTGCCGGAGGGCGATGAACACAACAACCTACAAACTGGAGGAGGCGCATCCACCATGGCGCGACAGGTAACCCTCAAAGGCAATGCAATTGAACTGGAAGGTCCCGAGCTGAAGGCAGGGGATCCGGCCCCCAACGTCACGCTTAAGAAATCCCTTGCCGACACCGTCGATATTGCGGGCACGCACGGCAAGGTCCGGCTGATCAGCGTCGTCCCCTCGCTCGACACGCCCGTGTGTGCCGATCAGACCAAGCGCTTCAACGATGAAGCGAACAAGCTGCCGGACGTGCAGTTCATCACCGTGAGTGTCGACCTTCCCCCGGCGCAGGCGCGATTCTGCGGTGACGCGGGCATCGATACCGAGAAGCTTCTCGTGCTCAGCGATCATTACGACACGGCGTTCGGCAAAGCGTTCGGCACCCTCATACCGAAGCTGCGGATCAACGCCCGGGCGCTGTTCGTGCTCGACAAGGAAGGCACTCTCAAGCATGTCGAGTATGTCGACGAAGTGACCAACCATCCGAATTACGATGCGGCGCTGGAAGCCTTGAAGTCGGCAGGCTGAACAACGGGACTGTGGCCCATCGGCTGCGAACACGCACGTCTGACCATAAGAAAAGGGCCGGCCCCGAGGTGGGGTCGGCCCGAATTGTTTGTGAGCTTCACGCTTGCCTGCGCGCGATTCGCGATCAGTCGTACAGCGACTCCGGCGCTTCGCGCTCGGGAGGTCGGTTCCGGGAATCGTGCGGCGCCGATCGCTGGCGGTGGTGGGCCGGGGACTTTTCCTCCTCCGGCTCAGGAAGGACCTGCACGGTGCTGCCTCGATGGTCGAAGCATTCCATGTGGTACCGCCCCTCGGGGATGCGGGGCTCGGGCAGGATCACGATCTGGCGCTCGGACTTCTCTTCCAGGGCATGAATCGCGCCGCGCTTCTCGTTCAGCAGGATCCCCGCCACGCCGGTCGGTACGCGGATCTCCACCTTGGCGACCTGGTCGTGATAGACCGCCAGGCGGAGCACACGCATCAGGTCCAGGGAGATGGACTCGGTGTTCTTCACCAGGCCGCTCCCCCGGCACTGCGGGCAGTCGTGATAGATGCTTCGCTTGATCGATGGCCGCATCCGTTGCCGTGTGATCTCGATGATGCCGAACTGGCTCGTGCGCAGGCACTTGGCCCGTTCCTTGTGCTTCTTCAGCGCTTCCCGCAGGGCCTTCTCCATCTCGCGCCGGTGCTTATCCATCCGCATGTCAATGAAGTCGCAGATGATCAGGCCACCGAGATCGCGCAAACGCAGCTGCCGGGCGATTTCCTCCGCCGCTTCCAGGTTGATCTTGAACGCGGACTCTTCCGCATCGTCGATCTCGCGGAACCGGCTGCTGTTCACGTCGATCGTCACGCACGCTTCGGTGGAGTCGATGACCAGCGATCCGCCGGAAGGCAGTGGAACGTGACGATCGTAGATGCGTTCGATCTCCCGTTCGACGCCATACTTGAAGAAGAGCGGCTCGTTCCCGGTATAGACCTCCACGGGCATCGTGCTGCGCGGCATGGCCAGGGAGAGAAAATCCTGCACCTTTTCTCCCGTCTCCGGGTCGTCCACGATGATCTTGTCGAAGTCGGACGTGTACACGTCCCGGATGGTCCGGATCACCAGGTCCGACTCCTGATAAAGCTCGCAGGGGGCGCGCTCGTTGCGGATCCGCTTGGCAACGACCTTCCAGAGCCGCATGAGGTACTGGTGATCGCGCTGGAGTTCCCGCTTGGTCTGGTCCACGCCGGCCGTGCGGAGGATGAACCCCATGTCTCGCGGCAGATCCAGTTCCTCGAGGATTTTGCGCATCTTGCGGCGGACGTCTTCATCCTCAATCTTGCGCGAGACCCCAAGGCGGTTCATTCCCGGCATCATGACCAGGTAGCGCCCGGGGATGGAGATGTACGTCGTCATGGTCGGCCCCTTGGTGCCGATCCCTTCCTTGATGATCTGGACGATGATCTCCTGCCCGCGCCTCAGGCACTTCTGGATGGGGGGGCGGTCTCGCCGCGGGGTCTTGCGTCCGACATCCTCCGCCTTGCCGGAGCCGTCCGGGAAGTACTGCGGCTGGAGATCGGAGATGTGCAGAAAACCGTTCTTGGCCAGGCCGAAGTCGATGAAGGCCGCCTGAATGCTGGGCTCGACATTGGTGATCCGCCCCTTGTAGATGTTGCCCACGTGCGATTCCGCGCTGGAACGCTCCATGAACAACTCTTCGAGGCGTCCCTTGTGCACCACGGCGATGCGGCACTCTTCTTCCTCGGTGACGTTGATGAGCATCTTCCTGGGTTCGTCGGAAGTCTTCGAAGCCGAGGATGCCGACCCGCCGGCCGACGTCGACGGCGCGGAGGATCCGCTACGCCGGCGCGTTCGGCGACGCGACGCTGGAGCCTTGCTGTTTTTCTCGGATTCTTCGTTCTTGGAGGAAGAGGCCGGGCCCCGCTCGTTCCGATTCTCCGCCGATGAACGCTCCTGGCTCGTGCCGGTCTCGGATGGTCCGTTGGACGCATCGGAGTCCGCGCGTTTCGAGCGTCCTCGTCTTCGGCGGCCGCGACTGCGTCGCCCCTCCTCGCTGGAATTCTTGTCGGATTCGGAACTCTCGCCGTTGCTTGTTTTCCGATCGGTCTTCGTTTCCCCGGGGGCGGATACCGACTCGGTCGGCGTCTCCGATCCCTTGGTGTCGGAGTCCGAGTTAAGTTTGGCGGTCTTTCGGCGGCGTCGCGTACGACGCTTCGGGGCCTGAGTCTGTTCTGTGTCTGACATGGGAATGGGCTCTCCTGACGTCCTTGTCAGTTCGAGCTGCAGCTCTCGGTTCGCTATCGCACGGTGGGAGCATCCATTCGCGCCTCACTCCTTGAGTTCGCGATCGGACGACCATCGCACCTCCCGACGCACCACGAGATGATTCATCGTGGCGGCATCCAGGCCGAGCGCCTCGAGCCACTCGGAGATCCGGAGAGTACCCGTCGGTGAGAGGTGTTGCGTCCATGCCAAGCTATTCTCGGTGACACGCGCGTCGACCATGCAGGCCTTGACGTCGATGATCTTCTTCTTCCGACCGTCGAGGTCACGCTCGATCGTCCAGTCGTCGGGGCTGCATAATCGATTCAGTCGTTCCCGGACGATATCTGCCTGGTCCTCATCCAGCGGGACGGTGTAGGTGGCCGTCTCCGGTTGAATCGCGCGCTTCTCACGTACGCTCCAGGCATCGATCAAGCTCAATCCATCCGGCATCTCTCGAGCCAGACGGTCTCGCACGTCGTCGGGATCCATGGTCTCCTGCAGGTCGATCACGAGCAGGTCGGCATCGCTGGCCATCCCCACGGAGCGGGGCAACGGCAGGGACATCCGCAAGTGCGGGTTGAATCCCTCGCTGTATTTCAGCGGAAGCCGGCTTCGGGCCAGGGCCCGCGCGAACAGGCGCATCGTGTCATGATGCGAGATAAATCGCAGGTCGCCTCGAATCGCAAAGCGAATGGCTACCTTCGGCTGCAACTCGTTCTGAGTTCCTTTCGTTTCAAGTTCGTCGATTTCGGTGTACTCGGTCTCGCAACGCACGGACCGACTTCGATTCGGGGTGATCTTCGCTCGCGATGATCACCGTGTTTCGTGATCCGGGGATCCTCGATCAGGGATCCGTCGGCTCCTCCGGGTTGCCGGTCGGGCTCTCGCGCCTCGACGTATCAAAGCAACTCCGGGGAGATTTTTCGTGTTTCGTCGCGCAGGTAGTTGGTCACCTGCCGGTCCGTTTCGAATGTCATGGCCCGCTTGGCGACACGGGTCGCATGGGCCATCGTCGTCGATCGGATGATTTTCTTCACTTCCGGAATGTCGCTCGGGGCCATGGAAAACTTGCGAAGCCCCATGCCCAGCAGCAACAGCGTATACATCGGTTCGCCGGCCATTTCGCCGCACAGGCTGCAATCCATATCGGACCGTGCCGCGTGGCGGAAGATGTCCCTCAGCATCATGAGCACTGAAGGGTGGGAGGCCGTGTACAACGCGGCGACGCGCTCGTTTCCGCGGTCCACCGCCAGGGTGTACTGAATCAGGTCGTTCGTTCCGACGCTGATGAACTGGACTTCACGCATCAATTCGCGGATCTGTAGCGCCGCCGCCGGCGTTTCGATCATTATACCGATTGGGATGTCCCGGTTGAAGCGGACCCCAGCCTCCTCGAGGTCCTCCATGGCGTCCCCCAGGGCCATTTTCGCCTGGCGAAGCTCCATCAGCCCCGAAATCAGTGGAAACATGATCCGCGCTTCCCCCTCGACCGATGCCCGGAGAATCGCTCGGAGCTGGATTTTGAACGGCTCGAGGTTCTGCAGGCAGTACCGGATCGAGCGCAATCCGAGAAACGGGTTTCGCTCCGGCTCCCGCGCTTGGGACTGCGTATACTTGTCGGCCCCGAGGTCCAGCGTCCGAATGGTGACCGGCCGGGGGGCGACCGTCTGAAGCACGGATTTGTATGCCTCGTAGTGCTCTTCCTCGGAAGGCTCCATCTCGCTGCGCAGATAGAGAAATTCGGTGCGGTAAAGGCCGATGCCCGAAGCGCCCTTGTCCAGGGCCGTCTGGGCTTCGTAGGGAAACTCGATATTGCTGAGCAGTTCGACCTTCGCGCCGTCCTGGGTTTCGGCAGGTTTGTCGCGCAGCTCGATCAGTTCAGAGACGACTTCGCGGGCGCGAAGCTCCGCCGCACGATACTCGTCCAGGAGTTCATCGTCCGGATTGACGATGATCAAGCCCTTCGTGCCGTCCAGAATGATCGTGTCGTTCATGGAGACGGCGTTGGAAATGTCCTTGAGGCCCATGACCGCCGGAATTCCCATCGAACGGACCACGATGGCGGTATGGCTGGTCAGGCCGCCGGCGTCCATGCCGACACCGACCACCTTCGTCTGAGCGAGGTTGGCCGATTGTGTCGGCGTCAGGTCATGAGCGATCAGGATCGATTCCGTCTCGAGATGGGCGAGGCTCTCTGCGCCCTCACCGCACAGATGGCGCAGCAGCCGCCGTTCAATGTCCTGGATATCCCGGATGCGCTCGCGAAGCACCGGGTCCTTCATGTTCATGAAGCGCTTCTCGTAACCCTGAAGCACTTCGCGCGCCGCGTAGGCGGCGGTGTAGTTCTTTTCCCGAATACGTTGAGCGATCTGCTGGCGGAGGCCCGGCTGCGAAAGCACACCCTGGTGAAAATCGAAGATGGCGGCGATGTCGCGGCCCAGTTGCTGGGCCATCGCATCCTGCAGGCCGAGGATTTCATCCAACGAGGAC
The DNA here is from genome assembly GCA_964618455.1 of uncultured Planctomycetales bacterium. Taxonomy (GTDB): domain Bacteria; phylum Planctomycetota; class Phycisphaerae; order UBA1845; family PWPN01; genus CAZUAQ01. The sequence goes on from CAZUAQ010000027.1 coordinate 23,666, forward strand.
TGGAAGCCCTTTTCGAGGGTCTGAATCTCGCGTTCCAGGGCATCGGCGGAGACGGCGCGGCGCGGAATGCGGTACTCCTCGGAATCCAGCACCACTGCCTTGGCAATGGCGATGCCTGGAGAGACTGCGATTCCTTTCTTGATTTCCATTCGTCCGTTGCTTCTCGATGTTGGCGCTCAGTCGCGTCGTCAGGCTAGCTTTCGCCGAATCCGTTCTTGATCAGGGCCGAGAGGGCTTCGAGGGCCTCGGAGGAGTCGGGCCCGTCGGCCACAATCTCCAGTTGCGTACCCTGCGTGGCTTCCAGAAGGATCATTTCCATGGGGTTCTTGCCGTCGACCTGGAAGTCACCCTTGCGTACATGAATCATCGAACTGAAACGGCTGGCGGTGTCCACGAAGCGCATGACGGGACGCATATGGAGTCCCTGCGGGTTTTCAACCGTTACCTTTTGCGCTTCAACCGCCAACTCGGTACTCATTCCTGCAGATCACATGAAACGACACACCAGACTGCGGGATCCGGAATAGCATTCGCTTCAGAGAATGCCCTCCTCCCGAGGGAAGACCCGCTGCCGCAGTTCGCTTTCCGAGCCTACCCGTTCGGAAGTTCGTCCGCTTCCTCGACCAGGTCCTGGATCTCCTCGCGCGATGTGGCCTGGCGAAGGAATCGCCGAAAGTTGTCGCGCTGAAGGTGGCGGAAGATGTTTTCCATCGAGGCCAGATGCTGATCGGGGTTGTCCGTGGGGCTCAAGAGAAGGACGACGATATAGACGGGGGCACGATCCAGGGCGGCGAAATCCACGCCCTTGCTCGATCGCGCGATAGTGGCGACGATTCGTTTCACGTCCGCGTGTTTGGCGTGGGGCACGGCCACGCCCTTGCCGAAGCCTGTGCTTCCCTGGTTCTCGCGCTGGATGACCGCGTTGGCGATCTTGGAAGCCGCCTTCTCGTCCATTTCCAGAGATGCCGCCAGGGCATCCACCATCTCGCGGATCACGCCGTTGCGATCCGTCGAATCCAACTCCGGGATGATGGCATCAGCCACGACAAAATCTGAAAGCTTCATGGGATTGTCCTTCACCACGGGAACTTGGGGTGCCCGCATCACGAATTGTCTCACGGGGCGATCGTCTTATCCGGACCGGAACTCTGCTGGCCGGGATGCTTGCGATTGCGGAGTTTCTCTTTGTGTTTGGTCAGTTGACGCCCCATCTTGTCGCAGACGAGGTCGATGGCTTCGTAAAAGTCGCCCTTGGCCTCCTTGGCGACGAAGGTGTCCTTATGATCCGAGCGGACCACCAGTTCGACACAGTGCTGCATCGCTTCCTGCTCGAATATCACCTCGATCGACTCGATCCGATCAAAAAACCGGGGCAACTTTCCGGCCTTGTCTTCCGCATACCGACGCATCGAGTCCGACACGTCCACATGACGACCCGTTACAGAAAGCTGCACGGGCAAACCTCCTTTGCGATCAGTCGGGGATCAAGGCAGAGAACCCGTTTGCCAGGGCGATCCTCCCGGCCGTATCTCCATCTCCGACCGGGCCGGCTGGCCTGTTCTCCTGTGCGACCCTTCTATCGGTTACCCGGATCGCCGACTGCATCAGATTACCCTTAATCTTGTTCGGATAAGAGATTACAATCCCTGCCCGAACCTCGACTCTGAATGTACGGCATGCGTTAAGATTCGTCAATAGGATAGGAATGCGTGCGACCCGCGGGAGAGCCTCGACTGACCGCACAACCGGCCATTGATCCGGTCTCAGGGCGGACGTAAGGGTCCTCTGGAAGCGGGAGTGCCGGCCCAGCGGCTTTCCGCCAGATACTCATCGAGGTTCAGTCCCGTCTCGCAGAAGACGATGCATGAAGGTGAATGGCGGGGTATCCGGCGGCGGGGCGAGCCGTCTCCACGGCGATGAAACGGGCGGAAGTTGACACCTCCCGGGACCCTGCTCTACATTAGACGATTCTTCAGATACGCCCGAAGCGGATGTGGCGGAATTGGCAGACGCGCTGGCTTCAGGTGCCAGTTCCCGCAAGGGAGTGGAGGTTCGAATCCTCTCATCCGCATACATGGTTAATGGCTAAAAGTCGTGTTTCCGAGCATGAAGATTCACATGAACCCGCCTGCGTGGCGGGTTTTTTTGTGCCCGCGTTGATACGCGCGATCAACTCGTTCGGAAGAGGTCAGCGTCTTGCGGCGGGGAAGCTTCGCCAGCGGTGCTGCGGCCAGTAGATGTAGTGGATGATGGTCTCGATTTGGTCGGCGGTCAGCGTGCCGGGCTGATAAGCCGGGCCGAGTTCGGTGGCGGTCGGGCCACGCTGCCACCAGAGCCGGGAATCCTTGCTCAGCGAGGAATGATCGCCGAGAACGAAGTATTCGTCCCGGCCCGAGCCGCACTCGGGAAACTCCGTAGAGCAGAGCACGATCGGCATGCTGTCGGTACCCCAGCCGGGAAAGCCTCGGTAGGGATTGGCGATGCTCGGAGAGTTCGGCGTCAGTTGCGGCCGACGGCCCGGTTCGTTTTGAATGACGTTCCCATAATGAACATCACGATCGACCCATACCGAGGTCAGCGTTCCCGATGAGCCGGACGCGCCGATCGTCACTTGCGGCCGCGGGGTTTCCGGCGACAAGTCTTCGACAGAGATCCGCGCGTCGGGATTTGATTCTTCATCAGAGGAGCGCGATGAGGCATGGGGTTCAGCGTCGAGCAGGATATCCAAGGTCTTCCCGTTCACGCTGAACGAAGCTTGCTCATCCGCTACGCCAAACGTCAACCGGTTTGCGGTCTGCGGTTTCAGCCTGCACTCAGCGTTTGAGATCAATACCTCAGCGGCGGTATCAACGCGTCGAGACTCGATGCGTCCCCCATGTTCGGTATCGATCACCCCGCAGATCGCACCCTCACGACGGTCCACACATAACTCGAAGTGGCCTTCGTCGACGTCCGGTGTCCATTCGCACCGTAACCTGAGATCCCTCACGATCGCGGGATTTCGCGGGCCGTGCATCTGTGCCATCACGTCGTAGGGGGAAATCTGGCGAATCGTTTCGTTGAGCCGAATCGAATGGAATTCTTCATCCTGAGGGGCAAATGCCATCTCGGTCGTGGTCGTGTCCCACGCGTTGCCGGGAGACGCATCGAGCGGAACCCAGGAGTAGGGCGTGAGCGCACCGCCGAGGAGATGGCTTTCGTGATGATGCATGGGGATCCAGAGGTCGTTCTGGATCGCAGCGGGCTTGCGTTGGATTGAGAGCAGGGGGCGGAGATCGTTCGCGCGTTCGAGGGCGGTGTCGAGCAACTGCTGGCGTCGCGCCTCGTCCGGGGATTGCTCGTAGTCGTGAAGTTGTCGACGCCACTCCTTTTCACGTTCGGGGAAATCCGGATCATTGGCGATGACGTCTTCAAGATCAACAGTGTACACATCTCCTTCGATCAGTTGCACAACCTCTCCGGGCATACCGATGGCACGCATACAGAAGACGGTCTTATCATCGGCGGGATCAGGAAAGCTGATGAGATCCCATCGCTGAATGGTCTCCCCACGCATCCCGAGGATTCGATCCGGCTCGGCGATCCACTCGTCGTTGACAGTCACTTCCTGGTAACAATAGGGACATCGGACGACCTCCTCGTCGTGAAGGTAAGGAGGGTCAGCCAGCAGGCAGGGTTGATCACAGTTCGGGCAGACGAATTCACGATGCGTTCCCAGCAGCGTCGGCATCATCGCCGCCCCATGAGAGGCGTACGTGTCAAAGACCGTCGACTTGATCAAGCGCCCGGCAGCGGTATTGATCAGCCCTTGCAGGACTGCCACGATCAGGAAGGCGCAGATGGCCCGCCACACGGCCGCCTTGAGCACCAGGGCCATGGCCAGCACGGCCAGAATCAGTGAGATCACGAGAGCCAGGGCGGCATAGTCGGCCGGCAGGACGAGCAGGGTCAGCCCATTTCCGCCAAGGATAATCAGCCAGGGGATCAGCCAGGCGAGTACGGCGCGCCGAACCCCTATTGGGGTGAACAGATTCGTTTGCCCCAGCAGCCACAATGTCAGCGTTCCGATGAACAGTGAAACGATGACACTGATGATGGCCGTCATAATGATCGCACTCATCGAGGTTGCCCCTCCTTCATCTCACGGCGTGTCAATCCGTGTCAGCGTGGCCTGACTTCCGTGTACCGCTTCCAGCGCGAACGCCTTCCCACCGAGATAGATCCGGTCGATTTCGAACTTCTCCCACCCGGCCGGGAGACAGGCGTCGTATTTCGTCCAATCGTCCGGCGTGAAGCGCAAACCGGTCATGCCCATCATCACCGCCTGGAGCATCCCCGCCTGCGTCGTGACGAAGCACGTCGTCTTATCGTTCGAGTACTCCAGCCCCATGCCCCATACCGGTTCCCACTTTTCTCTCATGGTGCGCTCAAAAAGCCGCCGTGGCCCATCGCGATCGCCGAGAAATGTTCCGTCACCGATGAAGAAGACGACGCCCATTGACAGGACCGGTACATGCTTGGTCATGTAGAAATCATAGGTACGCCGGAGCAGGTCGCGCTCGAAGGGCAGGTCGAAGGGGAATCCAAGCATGAACATGTCGACGCTCGCGCCTTCCTCGGGCCATCCGGCTTCGCTCATGTAGATGATGTCGCCGTCGATGCCCAAGTCCGAGGGTGGCGGGCCGGAGATGACCAGGAGTTCGTCGGCGATGGTCGCCCATCGCGGCCGAGGTTCTTCGCCCACGAGCTTTGCGCAGCGATTCCCGATGCGCAGTGCCTCGGCGGCAATGGCATTGACGTAGCAGTTGTTGTGGACGGGCATGCCTTCATGGGCAGACATCGTGTCGCGGATCTCATAGCCACGCTCGGTCTTTTCCGCGCGGGAAGCCACCCACTCCGCCACTTCGCGGACGATCGGCCACGTGACCTCCCGCGCGTAGCGAGCGTCGCCCGCCACCTGCTGCACCTGCCACGCCGCCACCGCCACGCACATGTTCACGTGTTGCTGGAGCCATCCCGTATCGACGGTGGACGGCGTTGCCTCTTCACCATGCACGCCGGATTCCCAGGGATACATCGCCCCGCGGTAGCCGTACACCTTCGCCCGATTCATCGCCTGATCGAGGTTCCTTCGCCGATAGCCGATGGTCATCTTCGCGCACTCGGGATCGATGAGCAGCAGCGTCGGCGTCGTGTAGGTGTCGGTGTCCCAGAAGACATGCCCAAAGTAGTTCTGCACCTGTGAGAGGCCGAAGGGCGGCATGCTCGTGAGGCAGGAGCGATGGACGCTGGAGAAGGTGTAGAACAACGCGCAGTCGAGGTACTCCTGAGCCGCATCATCACCGGTGACGCGCACGCGTGACTTCCAGATCTCGGCCCAGGCGTCGCGGTTCCGGCGGCGCAGCTTGTCGAAACCGAGAGCCGATCCCCAGTTGACCAGACGACACGATTCCAGCAACGGCTCGGGGTGATAGAGTGAGGAAAGCGTGGACGCAATCGTACGGACGGTGATGACCTGCCCCGCCTCGACGTCGGCGGTGTAGCGATTGAGCAGGGGATCGTCGGGCATGAGGTGCCGCTCGACCTTGGTGTCGTCGAAGTCAAGCTTGATGGACGTCCCGCAGCGCGCGCGATGCCCGGCGGCAGTAATGCCGACGAGCACATCGGTGACCCGTTCATGACCGGGCGGCGTGGTCTGATCGATTTCCGTGTGCGGCCCAAGGTGGATGCGAGCCGAAAGGGTCAGCTTCCCGGCAGCGGGGACGGTCAGGGTGACTTGCTGGCAGGCGATCGTCGGGCTCGATCGCGAGAGAAACTGCAATACATCGGCGCGGGCCGTCCCTTCACCCATCGGGAACGAGAGTTTCGTCGTCAGTTCGCCGGTTCGCATGTCGAGCGATTGCGAATGGACCTTCAGGGCGACGCCCGCCGCGCTCATGGCGGGTCCATCATCCAGTTGGAAGTCCATCCCGAACGGGTAGGGGGCATAGGCGAGTGTCTCCCATCCACCGCCTTCATGGTCCATCACGTAGCCCGAGACCGCCGCCTTCCAACTCACGAACGGATTGGGTTTGACGCGGTAACCGATCAGTCCGTTGCCGAGGTAGGCGTCGTCCTGACCTTCCGGAAAGTCGGTGACATGCCGTACGAGGTCGGCGCTGTTCGGCGCACCCACAATGACAAGAGGGGCGAGTAGTACGAGAGTGAACTGGGCAATCATGAATCGCATGGGGGCGCCTCATTTCAGGAGGACGAACAGGGAGCCGTCTTCGCGACGGTAATGTAACATCGCCGCGTGCGATCATCCACAAATAAGGAGGCAGTTGGAGGGCCGTGTCGATTGTCGATGCAAGCGGGTTCGAGTAAATTGGCAGGGCAACCCATTCATCTGGAGGATCCGCATCGTGAACTTCTCGTGGATGTATCGTGCCCGATTCTTCTTGGTCCTGTTCCTCTGGGGAGAAGTGGCGATGGCGTCGGAGTCGGTTTCTGAGACGTTTCGAGCATCGCTCATATACACCGGCGGCGCGGACATCAAGCGCGACGGTGAAACCATTCTGAAAGTCATCAACGTGGCCGCGCCCCCGGGAATCGAGCTTCATCTCGGCGACGAGGCGGAGACACTGACGCTGAATGGCACCTTTCCCTCGAAAGAGGAAGGCTTCGGCGCGCAGGTGCGTATGACGTATCCCATCACCGAACCCCGCCATCTCTGGATTCCTCACCTCACGCCGGCGGACGATTTCGTGATCGGCGATCATGCGTTTCGTTCGCCCGCCTTCATTGTTGCCGACGACCGGATGGCTCTGGCAGTCATTCCTGATCTCGACGACATCGCGCAGGGCTACAAGGCCGGCTGGCGGCCCTGGCTCGACTACGATCACCCGGAGCGCGCGATCACGTTCGCCGCCGGGAATTACTCGACCTACGGCCATGTCTTCTACAAGCGGGAGCCGGTGCCGTACCGCGGGCAGGAGGTCAAGCTCACGATGCACCTGCTGACCAGCCGCGCGCCGGAAGACCTGGCCAACCCGTACGGCATGGTCGCCCGGTGGATGTGGCGGAAATGGGGACAGCCCGGTTATGAGCAAGGCGGCAGCCAGCGGGCGCCGCTCACGCATTACTGCGACTACGTCAACCGCTGGGCGTTTACGGACGCCGGCTGGGGCGAAACCGTCTGGCAGGAATTCGAGTTGGGCGGCCGAAGGGTCGGGGCACCGGCATTCATCGTCGATGTCGCTCAGCATCCCTCGGTGCCGATGGACGAGCGGCGCTGGCGTGAACAGCGATCCATCTGGAACCAGGCCTGGTTCTCGACGCAGCGTTGCGCCAACGGCTTGTGGCTCTACGCCGACCAGCACGACAAGCCGGAGCTCAAGAAACGTGCGGGCATGATGACGGCGCTGGCGTTGTCGTCACCGCAGGACGACGGCCTGTTCCCCTCCGTGTATACGACCGCACAGCCGGGCAAGGGCGGCTGGTACCAGCTCTACAAGGACACGCCCGACTGGGCGCAAGGGCGCTGGACGAATTCCGATCGGCGGCCACCGGACGCAAGCGAGGAGGCGATCCATCTCCTCGACGCGGCGTTCACCGCCAAGCTGCTGCTCGAATGGGTGGAAATCACCGGCGAAGACAAGGGCGAGGTCTTGAACTATCTCGAACCCTTCGCGGATCGGCTCGTGAAACTGCAAAGTGAATTCGGCGGATATCCGGGGTGGGTGGAACCGAACGGCAGAGTCATCAAGACGTTGATGGAAGGGCCGGAGTCGGCCATGGGGGCGACGTTCCTGCTGAAGCTCGTACAACACCTTGAGAAGCCGGTGTATCGCGCGTCTGCCGAGAAGGCATTGGACTATCTGGCCAGAGGGCCGGTCGCCGACGCACGCTGGGAGGATTTTGAAACCTACTTCTCCTGCAACAGTTGGGGCCGCGATGACCTGATCGGCAAGCGGTTCAAGCCCAACGGAATCTATAAGCAGAACACACTCTCGATCTACTGGTGCGCAGAAGCATTTCTAGAAGGGTACAAGGCATCCGGTGACGAGGCGTATCTCGCACTTGGGCGACGATGTCTCGATGAGCTGTCACTGCAGCAGCAGGTCTGGGATCCTCCATTCATCGCCGCGCCGTGTCATGGCGGATGGGGCGTGATGAACACCGACGGCGAATGGAACGACGCCCGGCAGAGCCTCTTCGCGCCGCTTTACTTCGCGTATTACGATGCCACCGGCGAAGCCGAATACATCGAGCGTGGGATCTCCGCCGTCCGGGCTTCGTTCGCGATGATGTATTGCCCGGAGAACAAACAGGTCCGCCGGCAGTACGAACTCAAGCACCCATTCTTCGGCGAGGAGAGTTACGGCTTCATGATGGAGAACATCGCTCATAGCGGGCCCGCGCCGCCGGATGGCAGCGCCATCGGCCCGTTCACGATCTACACCTGGGGCAACGGAGCGGCACTGGCGACGGCGGCGACGATCCACGCGACCTACGGCGATGTGTACATCGATACCAGTCGAGAGCTGGCGTTCGGCATTGACGGGTGTACGGCTCGCGTGGAAGGTGAGAACGTTCGGATCTCGGATCGGTACGAGCGTGAGAGCCTGCGGGTGGTGTATGCCAATGGCCGGGATGGGGACATACGAATCGAGGGCGGTGAAATCACGGTCCCACTCGATCCTTCGAATTAGAGATGGACACTTCGATCTGGGATCTCGGCCGGCGCGGTGATCCGGCACGTGACAAGGGGTGGGCATGGCGGTTCGATTCATCATTGGTCGCGCGGGCAGCGGCAAGACGCACCGGCTGCTGGAATCGGTGCGCGAGCGCTTGCGTGAAAGCGCGACCGAAGGCCCGCGCCTGATCCTGCTCGTGCCCGAGCAATCCACCTTCCAGATCGAACGCGCCCTCATCGAAACGCCAGACATCGCCGCCTACGCGCGATGCGACGTGCTCGGCTTTCAGCGACTGGCCCACCGCATCTTCGTCGAGACCGGCTCAGATCCGCGACGCACGGATCAGACCATCGGCCGACTCGGTCGTCTCATGGTGATCCGTCGTCTGATTCGTTTCGAGCGTCACCAGCTCAAGATGCTGGGTCGTGTGGCGGACAAGCCGGGGCTGGTTCGCCGCGTCTCGGATACGCTCGATGAACTCCTGCGGCGCGAACTCGTGCCCGACGATCTGCTGACGCTGGCAGAGCGCTTGGATGAAGATCAACCGCTGGCCGCCGCGCGATTACATGACATGGGCCGCCTTTACGCCGCCTATCTCGACTACCTCGAACAGGATCGTATCGATCCCGCGCAGTTTCTGACGCTCGCCGCCGCTCGCCTGAAGGAGTGCCCGACCTTGCGGGAGGCCGAGGTGTGGGTTGACGGCTTCGCGGGATTCACCGAGCAGGAGATGGGGGTGCTGGTGGCGCTGGCCGAAAGGGCAGGATCGGTGGAGATCACGCTGCTGATGGATCCGCGCGCCTCCGCCGCAACGTCCTCCAGCCTGCCTGGTGCCACGTCCTCGCTCTTTGCACGAACCGAACGTACGCTCGTCAAACTCAGGGAGGCGTTTACGACACATGGTATATCCATGGAGGATACCTTTCGGCTGGATCCTTCCAAGATGCCCCGATTCGCCGAACCCGCATTGCGCCGTATGGAGCAATTCCTGTTCCGGTCCCAATCGGGTGGGGCATCGGAGACGGAGTCGGCCCGACCCGAGCGCATCCGGATCGTGGAAGCCGAAGACCGCCGCGCCGAGGTACGCGAAGCCGTGCTCGAGATCCGTCGTCTGACGCGCGAGGGCGACGCACCGATGCGCTATCGGGAGATCGCCGTCATCGTGCGCGACCTGGAGAGCTATCACCATCTCCTCACCTCGGCAATGCGCGTCGAGGGCATTCCCTTCTTTCTGGATCGTCGTCGCCCGATGACGGATCACCCGTTCGTGATGCTCCTGCGGGGGCTGCTTGAACTGTATGACAACGACATGCGGCTGGATGACGTTCGAGAGATCCTCAAGACCGGATTGCTCCCCCTGGATGGCGACGATGCCGACCTTCTGGAGAACTACCTTCTCGCCCACAATATCGAGGGACGCGCGGTCTGGTCGTCCGAGTGGTCTTTTCAGCGGATGTATCACACGCGGCGTGATGGTGAACTCGAGCCGTACCAGAAGAAGCAACTTCAGCACATCAACATGTTGCGCGAACGCCTCTGGGCTCTCTTGCGACCATGGCTCGATTGTGGTCGAAGGCAGGAGGGTGAGCCACGCGGACGCGAATGGGCCGAGGGGTTCGTGCGCTGCCTGGATCGACTCGGCATCGCCGAACGGTTGACTCAGTGGGCACGCGAATCCGAGTCCGATGGACGGGTGGATGAAGCGAATGCGCACTTGCAGGTATGGCATGACTGGCTGGAGTTGATCGATGAGTTCGTGCGCGCCCTCGGCGAGGATCCCATGACGATCCACGTGTTTCACGAGAGCCTCGATGCCGGGCTGGCGGAGTTCGATCTCGGGCTCGCGCCGCCGACCGTCGACCAGGTGCTGATCGGTTCCATCGAGCGCAGCCGACATCCGGAGATCAGGGCGGCGCTGATTCTCGGGTTCGACGAAAAGCACTTTCCGAAGCGCCGATCAGAGGATCCGCTGCTCGGCGACCGGGAGCGCGAACTGCTGGAGGAGGAAGGCAGGGAGATCGGCCCGTCTCGGAAGGTGCAGATTCTCGATGAGCGCATGCTGGCCTACATCGCCCTGACGCGGGCGAGCGAACAGGTCTGGATCAGTCTGCCGCGATGCGATGAAGATGGCTCCACGGTGGAACCCTCGCCATTTCTCGAGGAGCTCGTACAGGCATTGCCGGGCCTGAAGGTCGAGTCGCTTCCCGATCCATGGCAAACACGCCGCCCGTCAATGCCGGCCGGGGTCAGTGATCTCGGTGGACGCCTTGCCTGGGAGATGCGCTCCCGGGCCGCCTCGCCGGACGAGGACGATTCGCCTAAGCTGCGTAAGCTCTGGAACGGAATGTATCAAGCCGCGTGTCGGCAGACAGCCTGGCAGACGACGCTCAGGCAGGCCATGGCGGGACTGGCGTATGTGAACAAGGCAGAACTGCGAGCTGGAGCGGTCGATGACTTGATCCCTTCACACTACACCACCTCGATCAGCCGGCTCGAACGTTTCGCCGCCTGTCCGTTTGCGCATTTTTCCGAATACATGCTCCGCCTTCGACCTCGCCTCGAGCCCGAAGTCGCGGACGTCGAACTGGGGACAATCTGCCACGCCGTGCTGGAGACGTTCATCGAACGCCTGGCGGCGGAGAACATCGTGCTCGGTGAACTCGAAGACGATGCGATCTCCGAACGGATCGATGCGGCGGCGGACGACGTGTTGCCGCGCATGACGGCGTCGATGCTTTCGCTCGATCCGCGCTCCGCCTACCTCTTTGAGCAGAGCCGCGCGCTCCTGCGTCGCTCGGCCCGTTGGCAGCGTGATGCCGCCCGCGCCGGGGCATTCCGCCCCATGGCGATGGAATGGGCGTTCGGCGGTAAACAAGGCGACGCGCCGGCGGTAACGATCCACACGCCCGGTGGGCGAACGATCCAGTTACGCGGCTATATCGATCGCGTCGACGTGGCGGAACTGGGCGACATCACGCTCGGTATGGTGATCGACTACAAGCGGTCGCTCACGCGTTCGCAGGATTTCGTCAAGGCGTACTACGGTCTGGCGCTGCAACTGGCGGGGTATCTCCTGGCGCTGCGTGAGGTAGGAGCTTCGCTGACGGGCCGCCCGATTCAGCCGGTGGCGGCGTTCTTTCTGCCCCTGCTTCAGCGAAACGAGCGGGTAGCGCATCCCGATGCACCTCGAAATCAGGAGTTTCAGTATCGCGGTCTCCTGCGGCTGGATGGCTTCCCGCATCTCGACCGCGACGGCGCCGCCGAGCGAAAATCCGCGTTCATGTCGGCCCGGATCACGAAGGAGGGTAAGCCATACAAGGGTGGCGATCTGCTTGAGAACGAACAGTTTGACGCGACCATCAACCATGCCGTGTCGCGCATGGGCGAACTGGCGGACGGCATCCTCGACGGGAAGATTGCCGTCAGCCCGTTCCGCCTTCGACGACAGATGCCGTGCAGCTTCTGCCCTTACTCTTCCGTATGCCGGTTTGAGTCGGAGTTTGAGCCCGCGCGGCATCTGGACACCGGGGACAGGTCGGACGTGCTTGATCAGATGAAGCTTGAGGTGCGCGATGACTGATCGACTTGCTCATCTCACGCCGGCCCAACGGGAAGCCATCGAGACGGTCGATCGGAGTGTTGTCGTCTCCGCCGCCGCGGGTTCGGGCAAGACAACTGTGCTCGCCGAGCGCTGCGCCAGCCTGATCTGCGACGGACCACGCGATCAGCGCTGCACGGCGGACGAAATCCTCGTGGTGACGTTCACCGAGGCCGCCGCCTCAGAGATGCGCAACCGGATCCGCCGCGCGATCCATGCCCGTTGGCGCGAGAATCCGAACGACCACTACCTGCGCGAGCAGCTCTACCTCATCGACGGGGCCGCCATCTCCACGATCCACGCGTTCTGCAACCAGCTCATCCGGCGGTGGTTCCCCCAGGCGGACATCGACCCGCAGGCGCACATGCTCTCCGGTGATCAGGCGGCCGCGCTCGAACAGCAGGTACTGGAGGAACTGTTCACTGAACTGTACGAATACACCAGCGCCACCGGCGACGCCTTCCGCAGTATGGTGGAGGTCTATGGCGGAGGGAACGACCGGGAGATCATGCCTCACGTCCTGAGGATGGTTCACTATTGCAGCAGCCTGGCCGATCCGCAGGTGTGGATCGAGGAGAGCCTGCGACGCGTAGATCCGGCGCAGCCGGAGAGCTTGTTCGCGCGGATGGATACCTTGCAGGCGGAACGATTGCGCCGGGAGCTCGAGGCGCAAGTCACCCATCACGCGCAGATGGCGGACATGATCCGCACACAGTGGCCGGCCGGATCACCCTATGCGGATGTTCTGGACAGCTTTGGCGAAGGATTGGTCGCAACACGCGCACGGCTGGTGGATGACACGGCATGGGAATCCGTCTGTACCGAACTTCTCGAAGCGAAATACAATCGCGTTTCGGGGCGACCGAAAGAGATGACGGAGTCGCAGGAAACGGAATACGAGATGGCAAAGGGCGTGCGTGGGGAGGTCAAGAAGCTGTTCGACAAGCGGCTGCTCGGCATGTGTCACCTGACGCGTGATCACTTCGAACTGGGCTTACGCCAGATCGCTCCCCACATTCAGGCGTTGGTCGAGCTGACCCGCCTTTTCGAGCAGCGCTACGATGACGCGAAGTCGCGCCGGGCGGCGATGGATTTCAACGATCTTCAGCGCAAGGCGCTGACGCTGCTGACCGACCCCGACACGGGCGGGCCGTCATCCATTGCGAAACAGCTTCAGGAGGCCTACCGACACGTCCTGGTCGACGAGTTCCAGGATGTGGATCCACTCCAGGCGGCGATTCTGCAACGCGTCAGCCGCGAGTCCGATCCCGATCGCCCGGGGAATCTCTTCACCGTCGGCGACATCAAGCAGAGCATTTACCGGTTCCGCCTCGCCGAGCCCAAAGTCTTCAGCGAGCGGGTCTCGACTTTCCGCGAGCATGCGGAGGCGGGCAGGCTGATACATCTTCGCGAAAACTTCCGCAGCCGCCCGAACGTGGTCGAGGCGATCAACGCAGTTTTCAAACCGCTCATGAGTGCGCCCTTCGGCGGTTGCGACTATACCGAGGAGCACGAACTCTTCGCGGGTCTGTCGTATCCCGAGCACGAGCAGAGCTTCGACAGGACGGCGCTCGAACTGCACGTCCTGCAGGCCGTGACCGAGCACACGCGCGTCGACGCAGAGGAGGACGAGGACGCCGGATCAAAGGAGACAGGCGGGGCGTGGGACGAGGAACTCGAGGGCATCGATCGCGAGGCGCACCTCATCGGCTCGCGGATCCAGTCATGGATGGGACAGGCCGGCGCCTCGCGGGTGCAGGTAGCAACACGTGGCCCGGACGGTGGGTTGGCCATGCGTCCGGTGGAATACCGTGACATCGTCATTTTGCTCCGGGCGATGCCGCACAAAGCTCAACCCATCGCCGAAGTCCTGCGCCGTATGCAGATTCCCGTTGCCATCGGGCGCGAGCAGGGCCGGTTGGATGGATCCGAATGCCGAGACGTCATCGCGCTGCTCCGCCTCATCGACAACCCGCGGCAGGACATTCCGCTGGCGGCGGTACTGCGCTCGCCGATCCTGGGAGATCCGTTCAACGAGACCGAACTCGTCCGCCTCCGCCGACATCAGCAGGACCTGCCGTTTCACGAATCGATTCTCGACTATGCCTGTGGTGACGACGAGGATGAATTCCGCGACCGCGTACGCACGGTACTTGGCAGGGTCGAGTATTACCGCCGACGCGCGCAGCAGGTGTCGTTGGCGGAACTCGTTACTCTGGTCTGCGAGGATCACCACACGCTTCAGTATGTGGCGGGTCTGCCCGATGGCATGCGCCGGCGTGAAAACCTGATCCGACTGCAGGACCTCGCCCGTCAATTCGAGGCGTCCGGAGAATCATCGCTGCTTGACTTCCTGGCCTACCTCGACGAGTTGGAGGAGGGGGGCGGACCACGATCCTCGAGTGGGGCGCCGGGCAGTAGTGAAGATGTCGTCCGGATCATGACCGTGCATAACAGTAAGGGGCTCGAGTTTCCGGTCGTCGTCCTCGCCGATGCCGGAAAGCGTTTCAACACCGACGACCGCAAGGGCATGGTACTCATCGATCGGGAGTGGGGCATCGCGATGCGCGCCGCCGACGGCGAGCGCCGCGTCAACTACGATACGCTGCTGCACCAGTTGGCCTCGGAGAACGCGCGGCGGGAGTCTCTGTCCGAAGAGGTGCGACTGCTCTACGTGGCGCTGACGCGCGCCCGCGAGCATGTGATGGTCGTCGGCCGGGCGAGCGATGCGCTTCTGGACACGTGCCGTCAGGCGGGAGGTCGTGAGCCCACTTCCGAGATCTCGCTGATGTCGCGTGAAGAGGCGGGGCACCCGCTCGGGTGGCTGGTGGCGGCGTTGCAGACCTTTCCGATCGATAAGGTGTGGTGGGGGTCTCAGCGGCAGGGGCCTGATGCCCCGCTGGCCGAAGTACGCACTTACGATCGCGCCGAAACGGACGCCTGGGCATTACCGGAGCGTGTGCAGACCGAGCATGACGATCGGCTTCGGCAGATCGCGGAAGGCAGGCCGTTGGACCGCTCCGAGCCCGGCGACGCCGACGCTGCCGAGGTCCGCAACATCATCGATCGCATCGGTCGCCCTTACGCCCACGAGGAGATGACCACACTGCCGGCATCGATCGCCGTCACCGAACTCGAACGTCGAGATGAAGATCCATCTGCCCCAGTCGCGACACGTCCGACGGCGGGAAGCGACCTGCCGGCGCTCCCCGCCTTCATGGATGCCTCGGCGGATAATGAAAGCATCGCGCGCGGCCTGGCCATGCATCGTTACCTTCAACTTCTGGAACTCCAGATTGCCGGAGACGTATCCAGTCTGCGTTCCCAGGCCGAAGCGCTTGCAACCGCCGGTCGTATCAGCCACGAGGACCTGCAACTCCTGGATCTCGATGCGATCCATTGGTTCTTTCAGACGGAACCAGGCCGGCGCTTGCGGGCAACGCCTCAACAGGTACGGCGCGAGATCGGCTTCTCCGCGCGTATCGCACCACAGCACTACGATTCGGCGATTTCCAGTGATGATCCGCGCGATGCGATGCTCGTACGAGGTATGGTGGATGCGCTGCGGGTGAGCGAGGAAGCCCTGGAGCTCCTCGACTACAAGACCGACCGCGTTCCGGCCGAACGCATCGGCGAACGCGCAGCCCTGTATCGATCGCAGATTCTCGCTTACACACGAGCCGTTGAAACCGTTTATCAAAAGCCGGTCACCAATGCGTGGCTCGTCTTCCTGCACCCGAGGGAGCTGGTTCTCGTAGAGAGATAACCTCCATGCATGAGCGGATGGACGAATCCGAGTCCGCATTCAGTCGCAGCAGGCGTCCCTCACCCGGACGCGCCGCCATCGTAATGACCTTCGTCCGTTCCAACCCGTTGCTGGCGGTGGCGTCGGGGCTGGCGATCGGCATCGCCCTCGACGCAGCCTGGCCCATACCCCTCCCGCTTGTGCTCACCTGTTTTCTTGCGTCCACACTCGCGATCCTGTTTCGCCGCGGTCCGTGGTATCTCTCGCCGGCAGCACTGGTATTGGCAAGTGTGGCGTCCGGGGCAATACTTCATGACATGCACTTCCGCCGCTGGCCCGTCGACCATCTCGTTCAATACACCGAGGCCCGTCCCATCCACGCGCATGTGACCGGACGCGTACTCACGCCGCCGGTCATTCGCGAATCCACCGGTCACGTACCCGCTTTCGCCCAACTCCCGCAAACGCGGTTCGTGCTCTGGGCTGAGTCAATTCGCGGCCGCGACGGCAACATCCCCGTCTCCGGCAAGGTGGCCGTCGTCTTGCGCGAACCGCACCTGACGCTCAGGGCCGGCGACCGCATCGAACTCTCCGGTAAGATCTACCGTCCCCGCCCATCCTCGAACCCGGGGAGTACGGATTGGGCATTGCTGCGGAGACAAAACGGCATCCTTGTCGAAGCTTCCGCCGAACACGCCGCCTCCGTGCGGATCCAGCAGCCCGCGCCGGACAACCCCTGGACGCTCGCCGAACTTCGCCGCCGGGCACGCGTCGCACTGCTCGGTGATCTGTATCCGCGTGAAGTGCCCGGATCGCAGGTTCTCTCCGCCATGGTGCTCGGCCAGCGGAGCCGCGTGGATCCGGACTTGAACCAGGCATTCGTCGACGCCGGCACCGTCCACTACCTGAGCGTGAGCGGGGCGCATGTCGGCATGCTCGCGTCGGTTGTCTGGGGAGCAGGATTGCTGGCGGGGTACGATCGCCGCACCATTGCCTGGATCGCCATGGGCACCATCACCGCCTACGCACTTCTGGCCGAGCCTCGCGCGCCGATCATCCGTGCCGCCGTCATGGCCGACACCTTCTGTCTGGCGGTGCTTCTGCGACGCCCCCTGCGAAGCGTGAACTGGATGGCTGCCGCCGCCATCATGCTTCTCATCCTCGATCCCTGTCAGCTCTTTCGCGCCGGCTTTCAGCTTTCATTCGTCACCGTGTGGTCGGTGATTTTCCTCTCGCCGCATGTCCACGCATGGGGATCGGCGATCTGGAAGCGATGGCGTCACGGGCCTCATGCAGACCTCCTCCTCGACCTGCGTCGCCGCGTGACCGATACGAAACCCACGTGGCTTCAACACATCAGTCATGCGTTAAGCTGGTACGTGGCGGTGGCGTTCTCCGCATGGAGCGTCAGTGTGCTTCTCGCGTCGTGGCATTTTCAGCAGGTGTCCATGTGGGGCTGGCTGGGGTCGCTGCTGGCCATGCCCCTGGTGTGGCTCGCGCTCGTGCTCGGCTTGATCAAAACAGTGCTCTCGATGATCGCGCCACCACTCGGGGCGCTGCCGGCGCCTTTGCTGACCTTGGTGACCGACGGTCTCATCGCCCTCGTTCAGGCGGTGGCCGCGCTTCCGGGCTCGGGCATGCGGACCTCCGCTGTACCCGCGTGGCTGGTGATCTCGGGCCTGTTGATAGTGGGCGTCGTCAGCGTGAAACGTCGTCTGCGACTCCCATCCCGATGGATCGTGCCGGCCGGGCTTGCATGGCTGGTGCTGCTGATCTTCGCTCAAGGGCCGAAGTGGACCGGCGGGGCGCTCCGACTGCAGGTGCTGTCGGTCGGCAGCGGAACAACCACGGTGATCCACCTCCCGGACGGCCGGGCGATGCTGTACGACATCGGTTCACATCCTCCCTACGACGTCGAGAAGTGGACACTCGGTCCGTATCTTGCCCATGAACGCGTCGCGCGACTCGATACCGTGTTCCTCAGCCATCCGAACTGGGATCACTACGGTGGTCTTTTCGAGGTCCTGCCGCGCCGCAAAGTCTTGCAGATCGTCACCACACCGTATTTCCGCCATCTGAGCACGCCCGACAGCCTGCCCGGTCGGCTGCATCGCGAAGTCATCGCACGCCACATCCCGTGGAGTGAACGGGTTCGAGGCGATCGCTTGATCGAACAGGGTGAAGTCACGATTGACGTGCTGTGGCCGCCACCCATCGAAGAAGGGGGCTTCAGCGAGGCCAACGAGTCCTCGCTGGTCCTTCGTATCACGTATGGGAATCAGCGGATCCTGCTGTGCGGAGATATCCAGGAACAGGCACAATCGCAATTGATCATGTCAGCAGATCTCCAAGCCGACGTGCTGCTCCTGCCACACCATGGCGGCGTCGATCCGACGACCACCGCATTCATCGAGGCCGTGAACCCGGCGATCTGCATCCGTTCAAGTGGTCAGCGCGATGACGAGACGCGTAACGGGCTGCTCGATCTCGTGGCGGGGCGGACCTACTACAACACCGCCGACCACGGCGCGATCGAAGTCACGCTTTCCAAGACGGGTGTTCAATGCACATCGTTTCTTCGTTAAATGATTGAAGCGATGGGTTGTCAGGCAGGCGCATCTGATGACGCCTCGCTTGGTGTGACGTAGTTGTTCCTCACGATCAGGAAACACCACGCACACAGTCCGCCGCAGATGACGAAGAAAGCGAGAAATACGGGAAAGCCACCGACCTGGAAGGCAATCTCATGCTGGCTGGTCAGCATGGTGAAATTCACGAGATGCATGCGGATTGATTCGCGTACCACGGCCAATCCGATCAGCCCGATTGCGCTGCCGATCGTCGCCAGTGTCAGCCACCCGGTGACGAATCGGCCTCGGCGAAGCAGGCCGATCCATGCAATGATCTGAATGACCAGCCCGGCGGCAAACATGACCGTGTACACGCTCGCCAGTATGCCGAAGATCGCGATATGCGTCACGTTTTCGTATGAAAAGTAAACCCACGTTCCGCACGACATCGTACCCAAGACACCGATCAAAGCCAGCGTACTGCAACGTCGTGCCTCCAACATGGCATCGGGTTGCCCATGTTTCTGCTGGTACCAGAGCTGCCACGACGCGAACAGGATCATCGTGGGTACGGCGCTGATCACCCAGAACGTCAGTCTCGGGGCCATCTGTACGAGTTCATAGCCAGAGGTGCTTTCGGCATAGGCCGTATTCCAGGCCGATGCGGAAGAGATGCTCACCAGGTGGTTGGCAGTCCAGGAGTAACCAATGTAGAGAAACAGCAGAAAGCTCACCACGCCGACAGCCAGGCGCAGAACCACGGACCACGCGCCGATCTTCTTACTCTTGAACACGTAGCACAAGTAAAAGGCGACAATCAGTACGGGCAGAATGCTCATCCACCGATGCGAGCCGAGAAGATTGGCGGTGTAGAATCGATGCTGATACAGAATCTGAACGAATAGCAGAGGAGCAACACCCGCCGTGATCGCGGCGCTGAGCATGAACGGCATCCAGTCGCGCAGGATCAACGCCATCGGGCTGCGCTGGCGTTGCAGCGTTCCGCCGGTAAACAGGCTGACCACGGCCAGGTAGCCCGTCCCCGCCAGCACGTAGTTCATGAAGATCACGTGAATGACCCACGTCACCACGTAGAGCACCAGGTAAATGATCGTGGCCGGGGGAAATCCAATCGGAAAAACACTGTCCATGACATGACCCTCAATGCATCATTTCAACTCGTGAGTCGGCCTTCAGCTTCGTGGCATGCGATCAACTTCTGCCGCCGCATCCTCCGATTCAGGGTCCTGAAGATAACCCGGCTTCGTTCCCGCCTCGTCCAGCCACGCCTGGATTCTCTTCAGAACGGGATCGTCTTCCTCGGACACTGCTGCAGCCCACTCCGAAGGCTGATCCGCTTGATGCCACTCCAGATACTGAACTAGCGCTTCGAGTTCCTCTGCCGTACCCGCGAAGGGTGGCATGAAAGGTTTGGTCAATTGTAGCTTTGCGATCATCATCCGCTTCTGATCCGGCCTCCACGTGCCTGTCAGGTGATTCAGTCCGTTCACGCCATCCATGGTGTGGCAGACACTGCACTGTTTTCGGAAGACCTTGGCGCCCAGAACGAGTTGCGGTTGCTCGGGCGTCAAGCCCTGACGCAACGGGTAGGGATCGTACGTGACGGATCCGACCTTTCGCATGTACTGCAGTTCGTCCTGCGTGATGCTGTTGGAGTAAAGATACTCACGAATGGTGAAGGGCTTGCGTGTGCCTTCCCGAATGAACTCACCGCCGGCCGTGGCGAAGAATGCCAGCACAGTCAGCAGTGTGGCCGTCGCCCCGTTGATGTAGAGCTTCTGACGAACGAGACCGACCACGGCGTATCCACCGACCAGCACCGACATCGCGACGGTCAGGTTCAGGAAGATCGTCATCGTCGCCGATCCACCCAGCACCCACGATCGACTGTCCTCCGGTATGGCGAGTAGATACCAGATGCCCATGACGGGCATGGCGACGATCGGCAATAGCAGGTGCGCCGCCTTGCGGATCAGCTCCGCCCGGGCCTCACGCGAGGTCTCCAGTGTGTTGATGACGATGCACGCTGCAAGGGAAGCGATCGTCAGTGACGCGACCGTGCGATAGAACAGCGACGGCCAGAAACTCGCATTGAAGAAGCCCGCCCATAAACCTCCGCCGGTCAGCCATCCGCCGGGGGTCAACTGCCACGAGAGAATGCCGTTGATCCAGAACAGGCTCATCCACGCCGCCACGCTGTACAGAACCAGAAGCGTCATCCGGGCCCGATCATTCAGGACCCTGGCGTAGCGATAGAAGGCGTAACCCGCCACAACCTCGAGGCAGAAAAACGTCCATTCCGTCGCCCACAGCCAGTGGAATTCATCGATCATCACACCGATTGTGCGCGGGCTGATCTGAATGCTCGTGAACCACATGCCCACGCCGGTCACCGCCCCGAGCACGAAACTCAGCAGCACCAGGACGCGGAAGTAGCTGTCGAGGAAGTGCCGGGCGTGCGTCGATCGGCCGGTCATGGCCAACCACTGGAAATAGCACATCAGGAAGCCGCCACCGATGGCGAACTGAGCCATGAATACGTGAAAAATCCCCAAGCCGCCGATGATTAGACCTTTCATCAGCGGGCCGTAGGAACTTAGCGGATAATAGGTCAGCTGTAATGGATCCATGACGATGTTGCCACCTCGTAATACACGGAGCACCTCAACGGAAAACGTCAGGATAGGGAAGGCATTCAATCACATCAAGTCGATAGAAAGACACACAAATAAAAAATAGTGACTCAGGCTTTGTCCTTGCCCTAGTGCAGCATGGCAAGGCATCGGAGTTGGCGTCGGTATGTCATCCACAGGAAAACGGAGTCCGTGTATCCAATAAGCGTTGGGCGGCATCCCGGCCGCTGAGATAGGCTCCCTCCACGCGTGCCTTGCGGCACCAGTCACCGGCGACGACAAGGGAACGTTCAGCATCGTGCAGGCATCCCGCCTCGAGCGGCGATTCCGGCAGGGCGTAACGCCACCGATGAGCTTCGGCGTAAACGGGACCCAGTGCAGGCACTCCCGGCAGGCGGCGGAAGGCATCGAGCAACAGCGGTGGGATTTCCGAGGGATCACGTTCGAGATGAGACTGCGACCAATCCGGCCCCGCATGGAGCACCCAGCTCTCGTTGGTGGGTCGGCCGGGCTTGGAATTGTTCCTCGCAATCCAGGAAAGCGGTGAGTCGTGCACGAACGCCGCGTCGTAATCGATCTCGAGCGGTTTCTCGAAGCCCAGCATTACCGCCCAGCACGGCAGAAGCACGCATTGGCGGACCGATTCCACGAAGGAATGACCATGCGGCAGCAACTCCGCCACCTGCTCAGCGGGCAATGCGAGCACGAGGCTTTCATACGGGCCGAGCAGTCGGCCCTCGTCGCCGTACAGTTGCCACACGCCATCGCGACGATCCAAACGCCGCACCCGCGTTTCAGTAATGATATTCAGGTCCGCCGCCAGATCTTTGACGAGAGCATTCATGCCTGGAACGGCGACATACCGCGTCTGTGACGTGCTTGGGCGAATCTTTTCATCTTCCAGGGAGACGATTCGTCCACGCCACTCGGCCGCGACACCACGCGCGAGAGCCCCCTCGACGTAGGCGGCGAAACACTCGTCCCGCGCGGTGAAGTATTGTGCTCCATGGTCGAAGGCATAGGGCTCCCGCCGACGGACGGACATCCGGCCACCCACCCCTCGACTCTTCTCAAAGACCGTCACATCCCATCCGCGGGCCTGAAGTTCGCGGGCCGCGTTGACGCCCGCCAGTCCGGCGCCGATCACCGCGACGGTAGATGACAAGGTTTCGTTTGTCGGTGATCGTGTTGTGAAATTCACGAGATCCCTTGCGTTGTCGTGTAGTTCTCGCCACTGCGTCAATCATGAGCCTACAATCTTAATATCAGTGATGGTAGTCGGTCCTCCAACGCTGGGACCACGTCCTTGGGCACAGGCATTACAAAAAAGCCCTGACCCATCTGATGGCCTTCGAGAGGAGCGAGAGACCGGTGTTCACAAATGAGCAGATTGACCTGGCTCGCCGGCTGAAGCAGGCGGGGCTCGAATGGCAGCCGCGGCCCGGCCACTATGTCTACGACGAGGCCGGCATGATCGAGCCGCCCTCGCCATTTCAGGAACGCGTCTACTTCATACTGGACCTGAAGCACTTTCTCCGCCGCAGCGGGACCATCGATGAACTGAAGCGGGGCATGACCTGGCTGCCGCTCTGGCATCAGGCCCGGGAGATCGCAAGCCGTGTCGAGATCGACGACGCCACGATCACATCACGATTGTCGGCAGCGGATGCGTTCGTGCAGCGCAGGGAACTTGACCTGCTCTATACGCTCATTCTCGAACGCCTGACCCGTGGGCATGGGCCAGCCGCGTCGTAACCGGATGCCGGCGAAGCCATGATCGCATCAGCACGTCGGGAAACAACCAACCGCCAATTGCATTCACCCATGCAAAACCCTAGCATGATTTCAAGCACGCTTCACCCAAGAGCGGCTCCATCCAGCAGCGCGAGTGGCGGAATTGGCAGACGCGCAGGATTTAGGTTCCTGTACCGTAAGGTGTGGGGGTTCGACTCCCCCCTCGCGCAGTATGAGAAGTCCATCTGAACAGGTTCAGCCGATGAAGAAAAACATCCCCTTCAAGTTCACAATTGCTGCAGGCGTCTTGGGAGCCCTCGGCATGGTCGGTTGCTCGGCGCCGCTGCCCTGGCCGGAAAGCCCGTTGTACGAAACACCGAGCAACGATCCCGACTGGGTTGCGCCGCAGAGCAGGGAAGAGGCCATGGCAGCCATCGCCGGCCACTATGCCCACTACGACGTCGTCGCCTACCGGGCCCAGACACCCAATGGACCGCTGTCCACGTTCGTCATCTCCTACGGCTTCACGGATTTCATCATCGAGGACGGCGAACTCATCGAAGTCGACCGCTTCTGCCATGCCGAACACAAAGCCAATCAGAACATGGTGACCACCTTTCCCGACGCCGCCACGCAAGCCATCATGCCCCGAAGTGCCGTGGTCGACGTATTCGAGGAGAACGGGGTGTGGAAGATACATCGCCCGGCGACGCCCACCTTGCTGGGGATCGACGGAGATCCGGACAGCCCACTCACCATGGATCCTGACGATCCCCGGATCAACGATGATGACATGGATGGAAAACCCGGCGTGACCGTTTTCGTGACGCTCTTCGGCCTGATCGAAGGGGAGATCTACCTGGCCCGTCGTGAGATCTTCCAGAACGACCTGACGCTCTACTCCGACGGCAGCCTGCGTGGCCACGTGATCGACGATTCTGAGCAGCTCGTGATCGGTGCGTCGCTGGAACTCCTCAACGTCCCCAACGACCCGGATCAGGTGGACGATCCCGGACTGAACCCCATCATCCTGATTCCCATCCCCGATGACATCGATACCTGCGAGGAACTCATGGCGATTCGGGATGCACTGTTTCCCGCCGAACCCGACTTCTGATCACGGTTTCAGCTTCAGAGCCACAAGGGCGTACACATCCATCCCCTTCAACTCCGCCTGAAGCTCTCCGTCAACCACACGCCAGTCGAACTGCAACGGGTCGGGATGCGGGGAGTCCGCAGACGCAGTGGCAAGGCGTGCGCCCTCTGGCAGGGGAAATTGCAATCGAATCGTCCGGCTCGGGTCCGGGTCGAAATCCCCGCGACGAATCACGTGCAACGCGATACGATCTCCCTTGCGGCGGACTGTGACCACCAGGTTCTTGGCGGGCGTGACCTGGACTCGGCACGCCTCGAGTGATTCAGGAAGCGGCGGATCGCTGGAAGCATCCTCGAGCATCGAGATCGGAAGAGGGTGGATGCGCGCATGTTCATCGTCACGGCCCGCAAGTGTACCGAGAACCACCAGATGACCGCCGCGCCGCACATACGCCTTCAAGGCGGCGACGTCATCATCCGCAATGCGCTGGATGTTCGGGACGACGATGTTGCGATAGCCTTCAAGCGCCTTGGCGGTGAGTCCCTTGTCTACGACGACGCAGTCGTAAGTGATCTGGTGCCGTTCGAGGAACTCACCCGCCTTGCGGTAATAGTTCTTTCCCTGACCGAGGCTGAACGTCGGACCGAAGTGCTGCGTCTGAGCAAACGCGTGATCCTCCCACGAGTAAAGAATGGCGGTCTCAGCAACGGACTCGAACTCCGCCAGCCAGTCTTCGTGCTTCATCATGAAGGGATGGTAATGGCGCGTGACATTGCTTGGCTCCCGATAGCCGGCGGCGTAGATGGCGCCGCCACCCGCCAGGGCCTCTGCCATCAGGATGCGATAACGAATAACCGGCTCGATCTGCACTCCCGCATTGATCACGATCAGGCACGGTTCTTCCATCAACGCTTTGCAGAACCGAAACATGTAGATCGATGAAGCCTCACCGACCTTCAAATGGTTGATCTCGGACGAAGGGACCTCAAACGCACCGTGAATCGCCTGGTAGCCGAAATCGAGGGTATCGACATTGTGGTTCATCACGATACGGAAGTCGGGATAGTCGGCATGGATGTCTTTCTCGATGGCCTTGACGAAATCGACATAACTCTGAAGTCGCCACTTGAAATACTCCCGATCGGCTTGTCGGGCGAAGTCGAGCGTGCCCTTGTCGTCACCGGGTATCTGCACCGCCTCACCAAGAACGGATGCACTGTAAGACTTCCATTCTTTCTTGCAGACCGAGCAATGGCACTGGTTGTATGGCTCGAAGGCGAGGGGGTAGGCGTCGAACATGAGACCATCGAATCCCGCCTCCGCCGTCATCCGGGTCACGGTTTTTTGAAGCTCGATCCAGCGGGGCTTTCGGATGCAGCCGCAGTTCACTCCCGACGGTTCATAGTAGGTGTTGCCGCCGGGCTTTCCATCGGGGCGGTACGCCGCAATCTCGTCAAAGGCGATGCCCTCGGCTTCGAGAATCTCCCGGCTGAACATGACTGCATCACAATAGCCGATCATCTTGACCCCGAGTTCATGACTGCGCTTCAGCTCGGGCTTGGCATTGGCGAGAACCTTCGCCAGCAGCTTGGGCGGCATCATGCCGACGGCGGTGATGCGCTTCCCGTTTTCATCCAGCGGTCGATAGCAGACCGACGCGAGGGTGGCGTGATGTTTCGCCAGCGCGTCCGGGGACCAGTACGCCCACGAACCATCCGGCCGCTGCCAGTGCGACCAGTCGAGGACGGGACGTTCGAGTGTGAGAGTCTGGGCCTCCGCTTTGGGGCTACCGATCAGAACTGAGATGGCAGCAAGAAGGGCAAGGGGCAATGTGTGAAGCTGAATGGCCACGGTGGTATCACCTCGTTAAAGCGTACTTACGGAAATAGAGGAAACTCATACCTTATCTGCTCCGAGCCATTTCTTGATCTGCTCGACCGTCCGGTACGGCACTCGCGGATGCTCGACTACGGCGTCGCGGATCGGTGGGCGGGTGGCTTCGCAGTGAGCCTGTCGGGACTCGGGCGAGATCGGCGCGCGGACGTTCAAGTCGTCATCCACGTGCAGCGACCAGTGGTCTTCCGGGGATACGGATGATGTGGCCTTGACATCCGCCGTGGCGCTGCCGTCGCGTGTGACCTGAAGATACAGGCCGAACGCCGAGGGCGAACTCACCAGGAAGGCGTCCGCGCTGTGTGTCTCCACGTAGGAGATCACCAGCTTCAACTCATCCTCCTCGTCGATCGTCAGCCGGGCCGTGGCCTGACGAACGGAGTCAGGCGTCGGAAGAGATCGCAGCGCGACCTGAAGATCGTCCCGTTCGGCAACCAGCGCGGACGAAGCATGGAACGACGTATCTTTCGTGACCGCCTGGCCATCGACAAGGATGCGGTCGTACATCTCAGCCGGACCCAGGAAGAGCCGATGCTCCGCCTGGAACGGCGGGCCGTACGACCACCACGTCTTCATCATGCGAAATGTCGGCGGGTCCCAGTACAGAATGCCGAGAATGCGCTGCCGGTCTTGGGCGAGGTGTGCATCGATGAGACTGTTGGTCGGACCGCCGCGCATGAAAATCGACGGCCGCGGCCCCTCTTTCCTGTGCACGATGAACAGCGGGACTTCCTGGTGATAGTGCGCCCAGATCCCGCGATGCGTTCCCACCGTCATGTCCTCCGTGTGATGCGTGGTGCAGGACACGACGGATGGGTTGTAATCCTTGCCGAAGTACGACGCGTACCGCGTGACGAATGTGTCGGGATACTGACGATCGTGAATCAGCGCGCGGACGTGATCGCTCGGTTCGTGCGGGTACTCTGCCATCACCGCCGCCCCCATCATGCTCATGGAGTCCATGTCCGGGTTCTCCGCCTCGGGGAACGGCACGTCGAAGTAGTAGTAGAGCATATGGCTGTAGCTGCCCGTTGCCTCGAGACAACTGCCCATGTATGCGCGTGTCGTGGCTCCGCCGAGGGATCGCGTGGGGGGATGGTAATTGCCCGCCAGCAAAGTGAACAGAAAGTCCGCCGACTTGCGGGCCTGCTCACGCATCGTCTCATCGACCGCGTATTTGCCGATGGCGATCGTCGGGATGATCTGATGCGCGTAGTACGTCGGCGAGTTGTATTCCACGAGACTGCACTCGGCGGTATCGATGAGCCACCGCTTCCATTGCTCCGTCGCCAGGTCCGCCAGGTCCGGCCGCTGCAGTATGCGGGCGAGCATCAGCGTCCCCGCCATGGTCATGATGAAGATATTGCTGTACCACCAGATCGGCGCGCGTCGTACGAGTCCGACCGCGCCGACTTCGAGGAATCTTTGCAGCTTGGCTCGGACCTCGGGCTCCAGCTTGTCGCGGTGTTTCATCCACACCGGCGCGAGCTTGTAGATCAGGAACACGATCGCGTTCGTGTCTTCCACCTTTTCCCAGAGCGAATAGCCGATCGCGTTCCCGTACTGCGGTTCACCGGCGTCGCGTTCGAGGTAGTCGCAGATACTCGAGAGGATACGATTAGCCCTTGGGAGTTGCTGATTCGTTTCCAGCAGGGCGATGGCATATTCCGGCGACCACCAGGCAACACGCCCTCCCTTGCGGTATTTCGCACGATGCTTATGTTCCTCGTATGGCCCTGCCTCGCTGTCCATCGTGATCAGGCCGAGTTCATCGTCATACCGTGAAGCGCCTTGCCGGGCGGCAATCTCCACCATCCGCCGCCCACGGCGACGCTGCCCTTCGATGGACATGTCGGGACGACCTGGCGTTTCGGTATCACGCGCGGCGACGAGGGAACTGCCGGCGGCCATCGCTCCGGCCTGCATGAGTTGGCGTCGGTTGATCAGGTATTTGCTCACGAAAACCACATCCTTTGATGATCTGAGGGAGTAGCGTCCAGGCGGCGAGAGCCCTGGTAGGCATGGCGCCATTTCCAATCGCGTGCACACTGTATACCATGAGGCTCGCCGATGAGAAACCGGGGGAAACGCATTCCTGGAGGTCGTTCGATGTTGACGCGATGCGGTGAAGGGATCAGAGCGCTCTTGTTGTTGACATCATTCGTCACGTATGCCGTCGTGGCGCGGGCAGAGGAGGAGGTCCCGAAGGTTTCACGCCCACCGAATCATGTTCCGTTCGCTCCCGACGTTTTCAACATGCACACCAACGGTCGGCCACAAATCAGTCTCGATGGATCCTGGGAATTCCGGCGCGACCCCGACGGCGTCGGCGCCGAGCAGGGCTGGCACGAGGGCCGCGGTGAGTTCGATCGCTCGATCACCATTCCCGGCGCGCCGCAGGCCCAGGGCATCGGCGAGCCGACTTACCGCCAGAAGTCATTCTTCATGGAACCCTTCTGGGTGCGTCGGACGTTTGAGGGCCCGGCGGTCGAGAAGGATCAACGCATCTGGCTGCGACTGGGGGGCATCCAGCCCGCGGCGGAAATCTACATCAATGGCAATTACCTTGGCTACACCAAGAGTTCCCGCACGCCGCAACGCCTCGATGTGACCGAATACGTGAAACCACGCGAGGAGAATCGGATCGCGATCAAGATCTGCGACTTCCCGGAAGTTCGCCTCGACGGGTTGTGGGAGATGGCGGAATGCGGACTGTACTGGTCCGGTGTGCATCGGCCGGTGCATCTGGAAATCACCGACAAGACCGCCCTGATCGACTACTACCTCACGACTGACCTGGCCGAGGATACGCTGCATGTGACTGCCACGATGCACGAGCCTCCTCCCGTGGAGTCGGTCTTCATTCTCAACGTGCGGGATGGCGATCGGGAAGTGGCGTCCTCGGAGATAATGATGTCGGCCGGACAGGCGGTGATTCGGTCGAAGGTCGCTCTGGATGACTACGAAACCTGGTCGCCGGAGAATCCCAAGCTTTATGAACTGGTGATCCAACTGAAGGACCGCACGACCGGCAGAACCCTGGACCGCGTGAACACACGATTCGGCATGCGGCACATCGAGCGGAAGGGCACCAAGATCCATCTCAACGGCAAGCCGATCTTTCTCCGCGCTTTCGGCGACGATCATTACTATCCAAAGACGCTCAGCCCCCCGACCGACAAGCAGTGGTACCTCGAGCGTCTTCAGCGCGCTCGTGCCTACGGCATGAACGCCGCCAAGGGATGCGTCGAGCCGATGCCCCCGGAATACCTCGACGCCGCCGACGAAGCCGGTATCATCATCATCCAGGAAATGCCCTTCGGCCTCTCCGCGCTGCGCGCCAATCGCTACACCATCGAGAAGCCCTTCATCGATTTCCAGACCGCCGAACTGGAAAACCTGATTCGTGTGAGCCGCAATCATGCCTGCGTGCTCTCCTACAGCATGTCCAGCGAACTCGAGTTTCATAACCAGACCCAGCAGTCCTTCAACTTCTTCAGCCGCGATCTGGTCAAGCTCACGCGCAACCTCGCCCCGCACACCCTGGCCATCGACTGCACCGGCTATGTCAACACGCTGGAGACCGACAAGGGGACGCGCGACACCGATCTCTACGCTTCGATCATCCCCACCTGGATGAAACGAACACTCGACGAGACGCCCGTGGCCACCGACCGGAAACGGCCAACCATTTTGCACGAGTACAACTGGTGGAGCTGCTATCCCGATCCTGCCGACAAGGCCAAGTACGAGGGCATGCAGCTCAAGCCGTTCTGGCTGGACACGCTCGTCGAGACGGCGCGCAAGAACGGCCAGGAGGATCTCCTCCCGATCTATCGCAGGAATTCGCTCTGGCTGCAGCCCGTCACGCGCAAGGACGGTATCGAGTTCGCCCGCCGCAATCCCGACGCCGAAGGCTACATCCTCTGGCTGCTGATCGACTTCGGGCAGTACTCGGAAGGCTTGCTGGACGATTTCTGGAATCCCAAGAACGTCACCGCCGATGAGTTCCTCGAGTCTAACGGCGACACGATCATCGTCCTGGCCGAGGAAGGGCACCGCTGCCTGACCAACGGCACGGAGGCGCGGATTCCGCTGGCGATCAGTCACTACGGCCCCGAGCCGCTGGAGAAGGCAGGCCTTCGCTGGAAAGTCTCAGGCAATGGCGTGAACGAGCAGGGACGATTGAATGTCCCCAGTGCCGCGTGTGGTGAGCTGACGCCGGCGGGGGAGGTCCTCTTCAAGCTTCCCCCGGGCGAACAGGCGTCTGAAATCACCCTCGAAGTTGCGTGGATCCAGGGCGAGAAGGAACTCAATACCAACCGTTGGTCGTTCTGGACATTTCCAGAAACCCCCGAAGCATGGAACGATCCCCGAAAGGGCGATCACACCGCATGGTTCCGCGAGCAAGGGATACGCGTTCGCACACCTGAGCAAGCCGGTCACGCCATCCCTTCGGAAACATCGCTGGTCATCGCCGAACGCATGGACGAACCACTGGCCGAGTTCATCGAGAACGGGGGGAGTTCGCTTCTGCTCCTCAGCGATGTCGCCATCCTGAACCGAAACATCTACTACGGCACGGTCAGTTTCTATCCGAACTTCCGCACGATCCCCTGGAATGCGGGCACCAGCGGCAACTCCGGCACCGTCATCACGTCGCATCCCGCGCTGGCGAAGTATCCTCACGCGGACTACTGCGACCTGCATTTCGTCTGGATGTTCCGCGATGCACTGCCCATGGAGTTCGAACCGCTCCGCGCCCACGGCGTTCAACCGATCATCCGCATGATCGATCACTACGCCGCCAATCGCAACAACGCGCACCTGCTCGAGTTCACATGCGGGAAGGGGAAAGTGCTGGCCACGTCGTTGAGCATTCTTCCGCGCCTCTCCGATCGCATCGAAGCACGCTACCTGCTCCAGTGCCTCGCCGAGCATGCTGCCAACGACGCGCACCACCCCGATGCCACGATCCCCGGTGATCTCATGCGGAAATGGTTCAGTCCGGAAGGCGAACGTGAAAAGACATCCGGGCCGGATGAACTGCTCAAATGAAGAAAAGGGCGCTTACCGCTCACACCCTCGGCCGTGAGGGCGGAGATGGTAGGTTCGACTCGTTCGTCAGTTCGCGCAGTTGGCGTCCGCCACGATGCCCGGTCCCGTGAGACAGAGCTGGAACACGGCGAAGTCCGCCCCGTCCACGTCCGGATCGCCGTCGAGCAGCGCGCCGCTGCAGTTCGTATCCACCTGTGGGATCTCCGGCCCCGTCGCGCAGGACTCGAAGAACTGGAAGTCGTTGTTGTCCACGTCGCAATCCTGATCGTAATCGACAGGCGCGAACGCGTTGCACGGGGGGAGCGTTCCCGGCCAGAATCCACCCTGCAGGGAATAGGATCCGCCCGTCATGGCGGGGGCCTGCGCATCAGGCTGACCGACGGTCCCGGTCAGCGTGTAGCCGCCGCCCGAACTCTCCCCGCCGCCACCGTCGATGGTCGACCAGCTCAGGTCATACCCGCCGCCACTCTGGGCATACAAGGTCAAGGCTGCACATCCAAGGACGAAGCCAACCACGAGTGACACTATTCTGTTCAGCATCGGTTAAGTTCCTTGTATGGCACCGACCGACACGAGTTCCGTACCGATGGCGCTTCGTAGACGAGAATGAATTCGGTTCGACCAGACCCAATAAGCAATCCCGGAAGTATTATGAATGATTCACGCCGTCAGAGCAAGGAAAAACGGGATCAATGCTTTCGTGGGGCCCGAAAATGACGCGCGGTCGAAACCGATGTAGTCTGTCCCCCGCTATTTCTGGGGTTTCGGCCATGGATATGCATGGGCACCGGCCTCCGCCTGAATGGGACTTTTCGGCAAGGTTTCCCGCCACGCGAGCAACTTCCCCGCCATACGCACCATGATTTCGGGCTCATCCTTCGCCCGGTTGTCCACTTCCGAAGGGTCCTCGGGAAGGTGATACAGTTCCATCCGGCTGCGATCGGGGTTCATCAACAGCTTCCAGTCTCCCTCGCGCATGGCCAGTTGCGGGCTCTTGTTCAGGACGTGGCCCCAGACCCGAAAGCGCCAATCCCAGAAGATCGGCGTGCGGCGTCGCATGGGCGATCCGCGAAACGCAGACGAGACGCTTTCACCGTCCAGTGGGTGTTCGTCAGGCACGCGGATCCCGGCGATGTGGCAAAGCGTTGGCAGCAGATCCGTGGCGTTCATCACCGTCGTGTCATCCACCTCACCCGCCGGGGCGACCCCTGGCCAGCGCAGGATGAAGGGTACGCGAATTCCACCTTCATACAGACTTCGCTTACGACCACGAAACGGTCCCGGACTGCCCGCGGCGCTGTGGGCAGCGCTGGCAATGTGCACATCCTCCGGGCCGTTGTCGGAACTGAAAATGACAATCGTGTTCTCCGCCAGGCCCGACGCATCGAGGAAGTCGAGCAGCCGTCCGATCTCTCGATCCGCGCTGGTGGCCGAACCGTAGTAGACCGCCATCGCACCTTTATAGGGTACCTTCGTCGGGCTGAGCCGACGATAGGGCTCCATCTCCTCCTCGTAAGGATGCAACGTCGCATGCGTCAACAGCAACCAAGCCTGCAGATAAAATGGCGCATCGCGATGCGCCTTCATGAACGCAATGGACTCATCCACGATCTTTCCGGTTGAATCCGCACGATACCGCTCCGGATCGTATTCCCAGATATCTTCACACAGCATGAAACCACCGGAGACATCGAAACCGTACTCCGAGGCAAGAGGACTTTGCAGGTGTGTGCCAAGGTGCCACTTTCCGAAGTGGGCCGTGGTGTAACCCCCTTCCCGCAACAGTTGCGGGAGCAGAGTCACCTTCGGGTCGAGGTGATTCGGCATGCCGCGTTTCTCGTTCTGCTCGACCGAAGCGAGATGGCCGTGAATGCCCAGGCGCGCGGGAAACTGGCCGGTCATGAACGCCACGCGACTCGGCGAGCAGACACCCGAGCAGACGTAGAACTGCGTGAAGCGGGTCCCCTCCGCAGCCAGACGATCCAGGTGCGGCGTTTGAAGGTGACGGTGGCCATAGCAGCCCAGGTCTCCCCAGCCCCAGTCGTCAGCCAGGATGAAGATGATGTTCGGGGGACGATCGTTCTCGGCGGCGACGGCATTCGTCGAGGCGACGAGTCCACCGCACAGGATCAGAAGAGTGAGTAACAATTTCATGCGTTGCTCCGTTCGATTTGTTTGCGCAGAGTCGACCCGGCCGGAGAGCCGGGGATCAGGGCGCGCCGGCGGCATCGAGGCGGATTCGCGGCTTGATGCGTACCGAATCCAGAAAGATCCGCTTGCGCCACGTGGACAAATCCCGTGATGTGTATTTCCGCGTACCGGACAGCGCCTCGGTGAAAATAGCGTGCGTGATGCCCTGGAACGACATGGCCAGCATCCGCGGCGGGGCGTCCAGGAACACGCCTTTCTCGATGCCTCCGCGGAACACCTCCTCGATCAACCGCGTGTTCTCCTGATGCAACGCCAAAGCCTCGCCCTTCAGTTCAAAACGCTGCGCGCACGCATAGCACGAGGTCCTCGAGAAGAACAGCAGCGAAAGTTCGCGATACTCGAAGAAGAGTTCGGTGGTCGCATCGATCAGACGCTCGATGCGGTCGATGGCATTACCGGGGGGAAGAATGGCCTGGCGGATGTTCTCGTGCGCCGTGCGGAAGGCCTCGAGCATCAATGCCTCGTAGAGGTCTTCCTTGTTGGCGAAGAGATTGTATAGCGTGCCGACGGCGAACTCCGCCTTTTCGGCCACCTGGGCCATGGTCGTCGTCTCGTATCCCTGCTCGAGGAACAGGCTTCGCGCCACTTCCAGGATCTCCCGGCGATGGCGTTCCCGTTCCCGTTCGCGACGGCGAGATGGTGCCGGCATGCGCGACTCCCCGAATCATGACTCATGACCTCGCCGGTGACGCGAACAGCGACTCGTGATGCTGCGAAGGGTCGCTTACGCCGCCTTCTCAGCTTCCTGCTCGCGTAGCCAGGCGATAGTTTTCTTCACGCCTTCTTCGTACGACACGGTCGATTTCCAGCCCAGTTCACGCCGGGCTTTCTCGGCGCTGAAGAAGCACCGCCGTCCCATGAGCCATACGGCATACCGCGTGACCATCGGTGGCTTCTTGAACTTGAACGCGTGGCCGAGACACTCGAGAAAGAACGCCATGTTGTAGGCGACGCTGTAAGGAATGTGGCGCTTGACCGGCGGGGCGCCCATTTCCGACGCCAGCAGGTTCATCCACTGCTTCTGTTTCATCACACCGTCGTTGCAGGCATTGTACGCTTCGCCGATCGCCTTCTCATTCTCGGCCGCGAGGATGCTCGCCTCCGCCACGTTGCCCGCGTACACGACATTCAGCCGGTTTTCGCCGTCGCCGAGGATCTTGCACTTGCCGCGGTGAAGCAATCGGCTCAGACGAAAGATGGTCGTCCGGTCCCGAGGGCCGTACAGCCAGCTCGGCCGGATCACGGTCAGCTTGATCTTCCCTTCCTTGTGCATCTCCCACAGGTCGCGCTCCGCCTGGACCTTGGCCCGCGAATAGTACGACCACTTGTTGAGATTCATGCCGAGCGGGGCGGACTCGTCGAGTTCGAGTCCCTCGCCGTTGCGGTGACCGTACGCGCTGATTGAACTGATGTGCAGGAACCGATCGACACTCGCTTTCGAAGCCGCTTCCGCCAGGTTCCGCGTACCTTCGATCGTGATCTTGACGAAGTCCTCCCACGGACCCCAGTCGCCGACGCGCGCCGCCGAGTGGTAGACCGTGGTCACACCCTCACATGCCTTCTCCAGGGACGCCACATCGTTCAGGCTGCCTTCAACGAATTCCACGTTCTGCGTTTCCAGCCAGCTTCGATCACTGCCGGGACGCACCAGCACGCGTACGGGCCGGTCCCGAAGCCGGAGTTGTTCGACGATATGGCTGCCCAATAAACCGGTTGCACCTGTCACCAGATTCATCGCGTCTTCTCATTCCTGCCGGGAGATATCGAGTCCTTAATCTGACACAAGAGCCGGTAACATAAGAAGATACCGAATGGTCGTCAAGGCGGTCCATCTCCCCTCGGTCGACCGGGCGTGCGTTCATACGGAGAGGGCAATCTCTGCGCCGTCGCTCGCCCGCGAGAGCCGAAAGAGATTCCTTGCCACCTCGTTCATTTCGATGTTTGCGTGCTCCAGGAGCGTCATCAACGTGCCCGCCTTGTCCGTTCGGTCCATCCGTGCGAACCGGCGTGCGAATTGCAGCTCCTCGCTGTCCTCGAGTTCGCGGCACTGACGCTCATCAAGCAGGCCATCTGCTTGCCCTTCGTTCTCGCGGATCATCCGCATCAGAAGGGGCATTTGGGGATCCTGGCGGACCTGGTTCTCGACCTCCTGAGTCAGGCGTCGTTCGTACGCGCTCGCCCGGCTGCTGGAAATCTCGAAATCCCGGGCAATCTGCCGCAAAGGCGTCCGCAACGCCTCGTGTTCGATCAGGATCCGCTCCTCGGCGAATCGCCGAAGAATGGGCGTGGGATCGCGGCGGGGCCATGGACGTTGTTCGAGACTTCGCAGCGCCAGGCGCACCGCGCGCTCGTACCGTTGGCGCAGGCGATGGCCGAACGTCTCCCGCCCGTGCGGGTTGCCAAGCGAGCCAGGGGCATGTTCGCTAGCGACCATCGCCTCATCCGGAAGCTGAACCACTGTCTGCAGCCTGCGCGCTTCGGGTGAGTGCTTCGCCTCGCGGAGGCGGTTCGGCGGTACGCGCATCAGGGCAAACTGCTCGTGAAGTGCCTGGTGGACGGTCCGGCGGATCCGCTGGATGGCATAGGCAACAAACACGCCGTGACGCTCGGGATCGTATTCCATCGCCGCCCGGGCAAGCGCAAGGCACCCTTCCTGAAAGAGATCCTCGTACTCCCGGTCCCGCCGGGGCGACGGCGGCGTGGGCACGCGCTTTCGCAAGTGCATGCCTACCAGGCCGATATGCTTTTCGACGAGACTCCTGGCCTCCGGCGTCATCACCGGAGATCGATCCCCGGAGGGCCGAATCAGAGACGATGCATTGGGCGTGTCTACCTTTAAGTTCCTCTTGTGGATAACGTTACGCATCATTTCCCCCAGTACGGACTGTCTTCCACAACTGTCCCATCGGGAGTATAGTATACCTAACAAAATACGAACATGCGAGTGGGGGATCGATTTCTTTGCAATCTTTGTTTTCTCATACGTCGGTGTAATATGGCGAGGGCAACCTGAGGGGGGCTAGGTATCTACCTCCGGATGGCTCAAACGGTAGCAGCCCCAATCCTGGAGCCTGAGGAACGGGATGATGACGAAAAATGATGATTTCCTCACGAGGGATGCGATTCCAGATCATGAGAAGCGATCCAGATTCGATCGTATCATGGATGTCCTGCCACGAGCCTGGAAATGGTTCTTTCTGTTCTCGTTGATGACAGCGGGGGTTCTGGGTGTGCTGGACGCCCTTCGCTTCTACGGCTTCATGGACGATGAGTTGTCCGAGCGCTGGCGGTACCTCCTCGAACTCCCTCCCCGGTTCCTGTTCACCGCCATCGGCATCTCTCTTCTGTTCGCCATCCCTTGTGTATTGCTATTGGTCACTTGCCTGGCGTGGGGACTCATCGACCTCATCATGGACGGTATGCGATTGCGTCTTGTCCATCGACGACTTGTTTTCAAACGCCGCAAGATGAGGTGCCTCCGCACGACGAGTGACGCAGATCAGCCTTGAGGAGTGTGCAGCGTCGAGCCGAAATGAGTGGCATCAATGCTGGCCGAAGCATCAAACTACAAGTCTGAACAAGAGAGGGAAGTACTCCTACTCTTGTCATGGTCAAGGCTCCACCAACGAGAAAATTATTGCGTGGCATGTGACGCGACTCGAGTCAACAAGTCGTTCGCCGCTTGATCAAGTCCGAAATCGGTGTCTGGCTAAGGGCTGTAATGCTCAACCCTGATCTGGCAGAATGAATAATCTCCCGGCACCTGCATCGAGGGAGATCTGCACGCCTTCGATGGCGGGACTGTCGTCACGCTCGGCACATAACGTTTCAACTGGCAGAGATGGCGGTGCCCCGTGACCTATTCCGCGCGATTCTGGACCGAATCGGTCGGTTTCGCTCGACTCCGGTGATGCTTGAGAGCGGCTGTCCAGGAAGCCCAGCTGGAAAAACCGACGAACTCGTCGTGTCACCCTGGGCGGGAACGTGCCGAGGATGGGCAAAACCTAAAATCGGGCGAACTTCGGGCGTTCGTGGCGCCTGGACGCCAAGAAAACGGACGTTCAGGCGAGGATTTGGCTGTTGGTGAGACAGTCTGGGAGGTAAAATGCGGCATTGGTGGGCGACTGAAGTACGGTCATGGAGGTCACTTGGGATATGTCGGTTCAAGTATGACGAACACTTCATCATCACGAACGCTTTCCTATCTCTTCTGGCTCTTGGTCGGTTGCTTCTGTCTCGGCTGGGGAGTGACGGAGATGTGGTGCGCATACAAACACCATAAGGCGCAGACGAAACGAGATGCTTTGGTACGAGCGATCAAACTGGCACGGGAGGATCTTGTGCTGGAGATGGAGGCCTACTACTCCCGTCAGGACCGCGAGGCGCGGCTCAGCCGCAGCGAGCTGCGCGAGCGGATCAATCGGGGAGAGCCATTCAAAGTGGTTGGGCGGCACAATGTCGATCACCCTGACGGTCCGATCGAGGAGATTGAGTGGTATCATGCGGCGTCGGGCTCAGTCACCACGTTGCACTTCCGGGGCGAGCAGTGGCTCTCGCGTGACACACCGTCGCGCGTAAAGCCGACTCCGCCTCACCCGAAAGCGCCGCCGATACTGGACGACCTTGCTGAGATTCGCCGGTTCTTTGCCGGGAGTTTCAGCCTCGGCATTGGAACGGTCACGTTTCTCATCGCATTCGGGTTGGCGCTGGTCTGGCCCGCCGCCCGCCGCCCCGCCACGCATGTCATGCTCGCGATGACATTGATCTGCACGACGATGTGGCTCTTCGGGTACAATCAACCCTTCCGACTGAGAACGATCTTCAGCAACGACATGCTCTTGTGGGCGCTGCTGATGGCGCTGGTGTCCATTCCGGCGATCATTCTTGCCCACCGCCGCCCCACGCCGAGCTATCCCGCCTGCCCGCAGTGCGAATACAACCTGACCGGCAACACCAGCGGCGTTTGCCCGGAATGTGGGACGGCGATACCGCCCAATCAGTAATTCTTGCTGGTTCCTGGGGACGCTGAAATCCAATATGTATAATGCCGTTTATGCGTTCATGAGTATTTGACAACCCATACATCACGATCGCCGCTCAAGTCGGCGGTCGATGATGGCTTCGGAGAGATGGTTGGGGGTACTGGCGTTAAATTGTGAGTTCAGCCAGAACGGACCGGAGTCTTCCAGTCTCATAGTGAGGTATTCGCTTTGTGACTCTGATCAAGCAAGATGTGCCGGGTATCGTGGGCCTTCATTGGGTGTTCGCTGGCATGATCGATGCCATTACCTTGTCTTATGCGCCACAGCACCCTCACAATAGGAAGCTCCCTGGCATTCAAAAAGTACTTCGCGAGATCAACCGGAGGCTTGCGCCGGCATGCATTTTCCATGCATGTCTTCACCTGTGCGCCAAGCGTCATTCCTTCTTCGAGAGTATGGGAGTCATCCCAGGGCGATAAGACATTCTTGGAATGAGGAATACGATGAGTGGCGGGTCAGTCTTGCCGTGACGAGCAGCAACGATGGCCACCATGTTTTACGAGGTTCTTGCCTATCTTATGAGTTTTTTCACTCTTCCGATGATTTGGCTACTTCTGTCGGCGGGCGTTCTGTCAATCATGGGCATCCTGTTGCTGAAGTTCGGACTTTGGCCGCGTCGCCATGGCGATACCCCCTATTGCCGGAAATGCGGATACAATCTGACCGGTACGCTCACGGGAGTTTGCTCGGAATGTGGAACGACGCTCACGGCCGATGCGGTCGTACAGGGGCAGCGGCCCCGTCGACAATGGGTGACGGCAACTGGAGTGTTGATGATCGTTCTGGCGTGTATTCCGCTATTGTCCTCACTTCGTCAGGTCAATTGGTATCATTTGCACCCCACCTCGTGGGTTATGGCTGATTTCCGTTCAACTACACCTGCAATCCAGAAGAAAGCGTGGAACGAACTGCAACGACGAGCCAGCGCCGGCACCTTCTCCCAATCGCAAGAAGATCAATTTATTGCGTTGTGTCTCGCGGAACAGGTCGTCCTGCCGACCGGTTCCAGCTTTACAGCAGACGCAATCCGATACCTTACGGAACGCTGGAAGCAGAATGATTTGTCGCCGGCACAGTCCGAACAGTTCTTCGAACAAATGGTCCTCGTCTGCGAAGTGAAGGTCACTTCCGCTAGAGACGGAAGAGCCATCTACGACACGGATCTCGTGATGCGTCATGTGTCAAGTGATCTTGGCAGAACACATGATTTCTGGTTCCGTATTCGGAAGGCCACCACCATCGACCGAATTAAACCGGTACAGTGGTCCCCGTGGATCACTGAGACCATCAGCGCGTTCCGGCACGAGGATACATTAAAAGGTGCCTCTATAGACGCTGCTTCCGGCACACACACACTCTGTTTCTTTGTGGAAGTCGAAGTATATGCCGATGGCCCGGTAGGTGACGTCGAAGCCAGTCGATGCGCCCGACGTTTTCGCACAAATGACTGCGACACCTTCATCATCAATTCGAATGGAACGGTCACCCTGATTCCCGAAGAGTGAAGCGACCCGCGCTTGCACGCCATTATTCCACAGGATCGGTAGCGAGACATGTACCGGCCAGAACAGTCTATGGAAGGGATCGCCCAACCCTGCGAGAGTACGGTCCTAACTCAGGGTTGCATTGATGGCGGTCCATCCTCCCCCACATGCCGAACGCGCAGGCCAACCACCAGCAGCACCAGGCCGACCGGCGGCGTCGCGAACAGGATCAGGTTGAATGCGATCAACATGTTCGCTGAAACCTACCCTCTCATTCGACCCTCACATCCTCGAAGCACAGTTCACCGCCCCAGATCTCGTAGATATCCACCGACTTCTTGGCGACCTCCGGATTGGCGCGGAGGATGATGTCGATCGTATCGCCATCCAATGCAGGTACGTTACCGATCACGCCCCAGTTACCAACAAGCCCCTTTGCTTTGTACACGCCTCCCAGGCGGTGTTCCTCTTCGCCGTCGCGGACGATCACGTCAAAGGCTACTGCCACAGGAAGCTTCTCACCATTGCCAGCAGAACCGCCTCTTACGTTGAGGTTGATCGTAACCTCTGATTCTTTGCTCGATCGGTAGACATAGATTCGGTTGAAATCGATAGTAATGATTCTCTCAAAGACTTGCTGCAATCCCTCGCGGTTTACCATGGTCACCAGATCCTGCGCATCCGCAGGGAGAATCTCAACCGGCGCCGTACAGCGGAACGGGAGAACGGCAATGGGTTCGATCGCATTCGGATCGATATATGCCGAACCATTGCCAGAGGCGGAATACACGTGAGTCTCCCATGTTCGCGTGACCACGTACGTGCCGGGAGGGATTTCGTTGGGATCGTAGTCCTGCCACCGTGTCAAGCTTCCTCCGCCTGAACCGATGGTCGTTCCCGAGTACATTTCAGGAGTCCATTCTCCAACCATCCGCTCATCCAACATCACACGCGCGTTCCGCTCAAACGCAGGGAAATTGCAATTCAGTCCGCCGCGATGGGATAGGTTTTGCCGGATCACCAGGGATTCCCCATGCCGAATTCGCGGGCGAACGTCCATCGTGATGTGCACGAGCTGTTGAAAAAAGCGTTGCTCCTCTTCCTTGGAGACGTGGCCGTCCTTCAGCATCTGACAGAAGAGATTCATGACGGGGTCATTCAAAGGATGCCGCTGTTCGGAACCTTGCATCTCCAATGCGGCCCTGATGTAACTTACGATGGCCGTCTCGGAAAGTTCACCGGCGAAGTAGCGACGATCCAGTTCGTCCAAGGCTTTGGAATCGCCGTCCGCGATCGCGGTGTTCAGCATGCCCGCCGGATAGTAGCGGTACCAGTCGACCTGGTTGGCCTGTCCGTAGATGCGGATGCCCCATCCCGCCACGCCGAAGAGCAGCAACGCCACACCCGCGATGAGGAAGACCGTGCGTCGTTTTCGCAAACCGGCGATCGTGGCATCGGTGGCTTTCAGATCCGCACCGCATTCGGGACAGATCTCCGACGTGAGTCCGGTGAGGTTGTACCGGCACCGCCGGCATCTCGGCTCGTCCCCCACGCGTCGTCCGCGAAGGCCGACCACCAGCAGGACCAGACCGGCAGGCGGCGTGGCGAATAGGAATAGCAACATGATGAGAGTCAACAGCGACTCGCTTGAGCTCATGGTCATCCCCTTTGGATCGCCAATGTTCGTAGATTCTGGACGTGAGCGTCAGGTATCAGCAAGTCTCTCTTCCTCGAACTATCAACACCGGCAGGGACTCCAATATAAGAGTTCGGATTGCCTGGGGGATCCCCAATCAAGGCTCCGCAGGAATGGCATGGGATCAAGCTGCTCAAAAGTTGCTCCCGGTGGGCAGGAGAAATAATCGCCCGGCGCCTGCGTCGAGGGAGAGCTGCACGCCTTCGATGGCGGGACTGTCGTCACGCAGGGGGATTTCCTGGCCGGTCTCCTGGCAGACTTCGACGACGGCGCTTGGATCGGCGTCGAACTCCACCGTCGGCCAGGCGGTGTAGGCGAACCGGTAGTTGTTCAGCAGGACCGCTTGGCGTCCATCCTCGTGCCGGAAGATGCCGACAAGATAGTCGTCGGGCGTGAGCACGCGAATCGGACTGCATGCCAGGAGAAAAAGGGGTTCCGGATCGTCTTCCGGCCGCACGCGGATCACTGCCGTGGATGTCAGTTTCATCAGCGTCGGACCGAGGTTCCTGACGGCAGAATTGATGCGTCGGGCCTGGTCGTAGTGACGTGTCTTGCGGCCTTCACGTGTAATGATCGCCCCGTTCTTCTCGAAACGGGGGGAGGGCGGCGTCCAGTAGCAGAAGTACATCACGCCCTTGGCCCCGTACGCGAGAGACGTGAAGATCTGCCAGCGAATCTGCGCCTCGGTCGGATCGTGATGCCGTGCGAAGGGCATCGTGTTGAAGAAATTCCAGAAGGGGATGTCCGCCTCGAGCGACGCCGTGCGCATGGACTCGAGATTCTCGCAGTACGCCTCTCGCGTATCCGCCTTCGGCGTCATCGTCGGGTAGTGGTCCATGCTGAGCACATCGACGTCCACTTCCGCGATGAATCGCCGGACATGCTCCTCGTATGTATCGGTGGCGAGTTGTTGGGGCTTGGCGTAATTGGG
This sequence comes from uncultured Planctomycetales bacterium, assembly GCA_964618455.1. GTDB lineage: Bacteria > Planctomycetota > Phycisphaerae > UBA1845 > PWPN01 > CAZUAQ01. The sequence continues at coordinate 66,056 of CAZUAQ010000027.1, forward strand.
AAAGAGGTTGATATAGGCGAGGTGGCCCGGCCGTGCCTTACGAATCGCCTCGACGTAGGACTGCATTTCGGGAAAATCGTCCGCGCTCGGCTCGTCGCGCACCAGATAACCCCAGCAGGCGGGTCCGGTGAGCAGCTCTTCCGGCTTCAGCCCCGCCATGGAGACGATGGCCTTGAGATCGTACTTCGCGCAGAGTTGAAGCTGCCGTTTGACCGCTTCCGGCGTTCGTGCCCCGAATCCACCGATGACCATCGAGAAATGGGCGTCGGCGATGTCCGCGTAGTGCTTGTCCATCTGCTCGTCGGCGGGAGGATCGAACCACAGCCCGATCGCGAACCGATCCTGCACGAAGTGGTCGGATTGTCCGGACGCAGTCGACACCATGACCGCGATGGAGGCCGATACGATGATGATACGTTGGAGATTCATGTTCCTACCTCATACGCAGGGAAATCGACTGAGGTTCACGGCCACGGCTCATCCAGAGGAAAGATCATCCCATGGCGCGCGATACGGATATCCCGGTCCGGCGCGTGCTCGCTGACCTTGCGCTGAAGTTCATCGAACGTCAGCACCCGATTCACGTCCGCCTCCGGATGCTCGGCGTCCTCGAAACCCGAATAATGAATCAGGAAGGTGCGTCCGGGGTTCCACCGCCGGATCAGTTCGATCCCGTCCAGGATCGACTGATGCCCCGTGTGCGGGCAGGGGTTCCAGGTGTTCGACTCGATGAAGCACAAATCGGCGTCACGCCACAACGGATCGTCCGGATCATCGACCGTCAGGAAATCACACGTCAGGATTACTTTGCGTCGCGTATCCGCGCCAGCCGGCCGATGCTCAACCACGAAGCCGACGGCTCCCGGTGCGCTCGGCCCGTGCTGCACCCCCATCGGCGTGACCCTCAGATCGCCGAGCGTCAGAGCCTGTCCCGGCGTGAGGGGCCGATGCTCCATCTTCGATCCCGCCAGCCAGGGGAACAGCCGCCCCGGACCGACCTCCCAGCACGGCGATGTGCAGTGCACCGGCAGGGGGCGAGGCTGATCGGTGCGCCCATTGCGGTCGAGCACACTGCTCAGCCAGTCGAGGTGGGCCACGTGATCGAAATGCGAATGACTCAGCAGCACCTCATTCACCACGCGAACGTCGTGGTGATGCTCGAAGTCCAGCAGCGATTGCATGACGCCCAACCCGGCGTCGATCAGAGTATGGCGGAGCAGGTGCCCAGACGCATCGCGCTGGACGAGCGAGTAGGACACGTTGGCGATGCGGTACGGGTCGGTCGCCCGAAGCTCGTCGGACTGGGGATTGTCATGGCCCAACTCCGCCATCCACGCCCCGTAAATCCCGTTCACCCGCAACTGAAATTCCGACATGCCGCCACCGCTCTCTTCGCATTTGCCCATTTTCGTTCGAGTCGCGGATTATACTCCGCCGATGGGACCAGTGCGCGAACGTCGGCTCTGCAGTGGTCGACGCTGGCGAATGTGGTTTAACTATATGATATTAATGAGGATAGAACTTTGCAGCTTTTCGTGGATGATGAACATGTGACCTGTCAGCCTTCAGCGCATGAAACGGTCGGCGATGTTGCTCGAAAGGTCTGTGCGGATCGCGGTGACTGTGAGGAATACCTCGTCGTGGCGGTAGCCTGTGACGGTCAGCCGATCGATCAAACGCGGCTCGAGTCGGTTCTCTCCACTCCCGTGGAAAGCTACAGCCGTCTCGATCTGACGACGATGCCCGTTCGCCATCTCGCCCGCAGCACCGTGGAGCAGGCGATGTCGATCTTCGGTGAGTCGACCGAGACCCGCATGAAGTGCGCGGACCATCTTTCCGAGGGGCGATCGGAAGAGGCGATGAGTCACCTTCGGGCCTTCTGCGACATCTGGCAGCAGGTGCAGGATTCGATCCGGGCTTCGGCGGCGGCCATGCACCTGAACCTGGATGAGATTCAAGTCGAGGGCGACGGGTTTGCCTCCATCCTCAAGGATGTCAAACGCCTGCTGAACGAACTCAAGGACGCCATGGAGAACCGGGACACGGTGATGGTGGCGGACATACTTCGCTATGAATTCGAGGAACCTACCCAACGATGGAATGAACTGCTGAACCAGCTTCATCATCAGATCGACCCTGAAACAGGCTAGAGTCAGACCTTGAGCACGCCGACCATCTTCCCGATGGTCTTGATCATCTGGCCGACCGATTGGCGTGGCGGCGAAGCGGCGTTGTGATGCAGGACGACCACCGTCACGTCGTCCTGCGAATCATCGCTGTTGTTATAGGCTTCCACGGCCCCCAGCAATCGGCGTTGGACGTGCTGGGGTTGCTTCGCATCGATCGCCTCCACCATCCGCAAGAGCCCTTCGTCGCCGAGTTGCTCGTCGTCGGCATTGGTACATTCGATCAGGGAGTCGGTGTAGAGGATGACCAGGTCATCTTTCTCGAGCGGCACGGCGAATTGGGCATAGCTCGTCGGTTCGATGATTCCGAGCGGGAGATTGCTCATACGGTCCACGGTCTCGTTCATTTCCGATTGAAGGAATTGCCACGTCCCGCGCGAGGCCTGGTACCAGAGCGGCGGCGGATGACCGGCATTGCAGATCACGAGATGGTCGGTCGGTGCGAAATAGGTCGCAAGCACTGCGGTGGCGAACGTTCCACCGGAGGCCAGGGCGCTGAACTCGGAGTTTAGTGCTCGGGCGAATCGAGCCTGATCAACCGTGTTGATGTATTTTTTCATGAGTGAGCGGAGACGCTTGGCGACGGGGCCCGCCTCCAGTCCGTGGCCGGAGACGTCCGCCACCACGAAACGGGAGATTTTCGCACCGCCGCACATCGACACGTAATGGATATCGCCCCCCTGGGATTCACCTTGGTAGGGACGACTGTAGACCCACGCATTCACACCTGCCACGGCGATGGCCTGCTCGATCCGCTCGTTGCCGCCCCAGATCTCCATGCATTGAAGCATGTGGCTGTCTGTATTCACGGCTACGTCTGTGTTCATCTGAAAACCCTCCAGGCGCTGGAGTTCGGTAACGATCTCGTGTGTCCCGTCCGAGTCGGACTCTACCATGCTCCTGACCTAAGTTGAATCCGGGGCAGTCTCGCTTAAGATGTTGACTTACCGTCTCAGCGGAAAGGCCAACTCGAATCGCGGAGGAACTCGGCATCATGGCCAACATCGAGATCGGCATCAACATGGAATTCGTCCGCCACCACGACATGGGCTTCGCAGCCGGTGTCGCCAAGGCGGCGGAACTGGGCTACACGCACATCGAACCGATGGTTCACCTAGGAAGAGAACTTCTGAGCGAGGCCGGATATTTCCACAGTGTCTCCATGTGGGAGGATCCCCGGGACATTCGTGCCCTGGTCGAAAAGCACGGCTTGAAATGCTCCGGGCTGAGCACGCATACTCCGCTCTGCAAACCGGACATCAGCGTCAACTATCTCCGCTCCGCCATCCGCTTCGCCGCCGAAATCGGTGCTCCGGTCGTGAACACGGACGAGGGCCCCAAGCCGGAATGGACGACGGAGGAAGAGGACCACGTCATGATGAAGTACGTCTTGTCGATGGCCTCGCGCGCGGCAGAAAAACGCAACATCCTGATCGGCATCGAGCCCCATCAGCAGTACAGCAAGACACCGAAGGGTCTGGATCGCATCTGCGGGCTGGTCGACTCACCGGCGCTTGGGATCAATTACGATTCCGGCAATGCGTATCTCTGTGGTGAGGATCCCTACACTTGGCTCGAACAGATCCGCGACCGGGTGGTCCATCTTCATGCCAAGGACATCAGCGTCGAGCAATCCGACGAGGAGCGCGGCAAAGTCACCGGGACGCCGGTGGGATGCGCCTGCGGCGAGGGTGTCATCGACTGGGCGCGGACCATGGACATTCTCAAGCCGGTGGACCGCACCATCTGCTTCAGCGTCGAGTGCGGCACCATCGAGCAGGCGGCGGCGAGCATCGATCATATGAAGAGCCTGCTCTGACGGGCATGAACTCGGATCCAACGGAGGCGAATGCGTTCGACCCATTCCCATGCTGACTCTGGAAAAAGACAAGACGACGATTCGGATCGCCTCGGATGGCGCACCGCTGCTGCACTACCAGTACGTAACGCCGGCGAGCAAACCGCATTTCGATGTGGTGAATCTTCCCGCCGGCGCGCGTGCGGCGGGTCAGAACATCGCCCTCAACGCGCCGCATGATCACGTCTGGCACTTCGGCCTCTTCTTCTCGCAGAAGTACATCGACGACATCAACTTCTGGGAGTCCGAGCCCCTGGCCAAAAAGAATGAGCCGCACGGCGTTTTCAGGCACAAGGGGGAGATGAAAACCGAAGCGCGCGACGACGGGGCGGTCAGCTTCGCGCATGAGATCGAGTGGCAGCGCTCCATTAAGGAGATCTGGGTACGGGAGCAGCGCGAGATTGTCGTCCACCCGCCGAAGGACGGCGGCTATCGTATCGACTGGACCATGACGCTGACGGCCCAGGAGGCGGACCGCGTCCTGAAGTCGCTGTCGGAGCATGGGAATTACTCCGGACTGAGCTACCGTTGCGTACGTGCGATGGATCAGGGCCGCATTCTCAACAGCGAGCGCACGACCGACATGCGCAAAGCCCACGGCCAGCCCGCCAAGTGGGCGGACTACTCCGGCTATCTGGACGGCTGTCTGGAATACGGCGAACCGTACGAGGCGGGGCTGGCCATGTTCGATCACCCCGATAATCCCGGCTACCCGGTGAAGTGGTTCTGCATGAATGAGCCGTTCGGCTTTCTCGCCGCCAATCGAAGCTACGGCGGAATGTGGACCCTGCCGGCCGAGGCACCGATCACCGTCCGGTGGGGGGTCTTCGTTCACGGTGGTCCGGCGGATGCCGATCGCATCGAAGCCGAGCATCGCCGATTCGTCGGCCGCTGACCCGCTCTTCACAAAGCAACATGTTCTGCACTAAAGAAAAAGCCCGCCGGGCACGTGCCGGGCGGGCTTGTGGTCGTCATGAATTCAGTTCGAAGCGCCTGCCGGCCAGGCAGGATCAGTCCGCGACAATAAAGCCGTTGACCTCCGCCTGGACGAAGAACTCACCGGTGTCCAGGTCATCCACATACACGAAACTCACCAGGTCGCCACACTCATAATCCGTGGCCCAGCGGAGCAGGGGCGAGTTCGTGCTCTCAAAGGCCACGTCGCCATCCAGCAGCAGGGGGCGATCCGTAATCACCGCCCCGATATCAACGCACTCGAAATCGAGTTCGACGATTTCGCCCGGTTCGAGTTCAGGCGGATCGAGCACGATGAGATTCTCGTCGCGCGTCAACACGCTGAAAGGCACGGCCTCGTCGGGATGCACGTAGATGAACGGATCGACGAAGAAGTCCGTCGTGTTCACCAACTCCACCGTGACCAGCGGATCCACGGGATTGGGGTCCGGGAGCGGGATGCTCGGGATGTTGATATCGCAATCCCCACCCATGACTCCGAAGAGGGTCAGAAACAACAGGGGAATTATCCATACTCGCGTCGTTCTCTTGCTCATCTGTTCTGTCTCCTTGCCGTTGATCATCCGGGGCGGGGGATGCTTATCAGCGTTTTCATATTCGTTAAGCGGCATTTTCGCAAAAGATTGTAACACCCCGCAGGTGACGAGGAAAGCTCCATTCAGATCTAGTCCGGGAAGATCCGCAAACGGCGAAGGCACGCGTATGCCGCAGTGATCTCACTCAGGGACAGCGGAGGAACAGAGAGCCGCTCATCCCAATTGCGTCGGTTTGCGGCGAGGGATTGGCTTTTCTCGATTATCGCGCTAGAGTTTCATAAGTCTAAGCCATCGTGGTCATATCCGGTCAACGACTGTCAATTATTGTGTCCTTGGGGCAATGGTGAAGCCGCTTGTTGCCCTCGAATGTCAACGTGCGTTCACGCCATTCTGGATACCAATGACACTGTGTCGCCGGTTAAGGATTTCCTGGCTGCCAAAAACTCAATGCATGACTTGCCCTGGCTCGTTATCCTCGCCCTGAATCTCTGGGCCATCGACAGTGTCTTGGCGTGTACCGGTTCGGCAGCCCACAAACACCCCTGGATCCTGTTGATTCTGTGTCTGCCGGCCATCGGATCGGTGTTTTATCTTCTTGTGGGAAGAGGGCCCGCAGATGCAAGAGTCTGACGTCCGGGACGCGCGCGGCGAGAACGGTCAGACGTGTAACTGTGACAAATACTCCTTGGTCGATAAACGGCCAGAAAGGTGCGAGATGGACCCTGCGAAAATGACGATTGAAGCGTATCGCGACAAGATGGAAGCACAATTACTCGAATGGGAAGCCCAGTTGAAGGCGGCTCAGTCCGATGCCAAATTCAAGAGTGCCGATGCTCAAAAGGAACTGGAACAGAAAATGCAGGACGTTCGCGCACGGTTGGAGGAGTTGAAGACAGCCGGGGCGCAGGCGAGCCAGGATGTGATGCGGGGATTACGTGATGCCGCAACCGAGCTGCAGCAAGCATGGGATCGAGCGACCGGTTAAGAGAGTCTCCCAGTGGCAAATGCGATGAAGTCATCCGAGAAGAGATGATCCCGGGGAGATGGCATTCTTGTACTGATTACAAGAGGGTCTTGAGTTCCTTGGCGCCCGCGACGAGTGCTTCCTCCAGGGTGCTGTAAACTTCTGTCATGACCGGTGGCTCCACGGACTGCGCCTGCCAGCGCCCGTGCTGGTAAATCAACATCATCGGCACGGACGTCTTCACCGCCATGGAGCCGCTGGGCTTGTCCATCTCAATGGTGAGGTTGACCCGGAAATTCATCGCGTCGTTACTCCTTATCGGACACTCGGGGCACGGCGCCCACGCACCCTCCATGCATCGGTCCGATTTCATGTCAGTATCTGCGAATTCCGGGAATTGAAATCGCCGAATCTTAGAGGGGCGTATCGTACATTTTCTTTAGTCGGTGAAACTGCCACGGCATCTGGGCGGATTCGACCGACATTATCGGAGTTCCGGCGAGAGGACTGAATCCATGGGTTTGTGGTCCCAATTGACAAACTGGCTTTCGAGTGAGAGTGACTCCTCGCCACGGGATTCCGGCGGTGTCATGACGTTGGATTCATCACCCGCCGCCCACGCTTCTACGGAATCCGGCCCGAAGGTGAACTCGAAACAGGTCGCGAATCAACCGGCGCCGGAATTGGACTTTCCTCCCTGGTGGAAGCCGGGGGGCGATACGATCACCGCGCCGCCAATATTCGAACGGCCCTGTTCGCCGGATTCCATGACGGGCGAAGCGATCGTGCTGCGCTCCCTCGATCAGACCTTGAGCGATCCCCACATCGAGCTGCCGTCACTCCCGCATATCCCTCAGCAGGTACTTCTTCTCACGCGGCGTGAAGATGTCGGAATGAAGGAGATCGCCAGGCTGATTTCGCAGGACCAGGTACTCAGCGCGGATCTGCTTCGCCAGGCCAACTCCGTCCTGTACGGCGGTCGCACACCGGTCAAGGATCTATCATCGGCCCTGGCGCGACTGGGCATGCGCGGGATTCGTTCCTTCACCATCAGCCAGACGATCAAGCAGTTGACCATCCGCATGGGCGGAGGAGCGCGCCGGTCGCGCGGCGAATTGCTCTGGCGGGAGTCGCTGGCCTCGGCCTACGTCATGTCTTCCCTGGCCGAGTTCTTTGATCTCGATTCGAACGATGCTTTCCTGGCGGGTTTGCTCCACGATATCGGCAAGGTCGTGGTGCTGCGTGCCTGTCACGAAGCGGAGCAGCAATCCGGAAAAGAGGTAACCCGTGAGATGTTCGATTACCTCTGCCAGGAATACCACGAACTGCTCGGTGAACTGGTGGCGGATCGATGGCAGATGCCGGAGGGCGCCGGCGCCGTGATGACCCGGCACCATGGCGAGTTGGATCCGGAGGATCCGCACCTCGTGCTGCGCGCCGCCGTTCAGCTCACCGACGCCACAACCTCGCTGCTTTGCTACGCTCCAGAACGCCCGTATGACCTGCTGGCCATGCCCGCCGCCCGGCACCTGGGCATGAGCGAGACGCCTGCCACCATCAAGATGCTTCGACTGCTGCCGGAGGTCGTCGGCATCGCCTTGAGCGACATCGGATGTGATACCGCCTGAGCGAATCCCGGTCGCAACACACGTCGGTTTGCACCCGGGTCAACAAACCCCTTCGATAGCATCAGGAAGAAAGCTGCAGATGCGCCGCAAGGTTTTCGAACGCCTCGCTCCAGCCCTCTCCATGTGAATCTCGCGACTGGACGGAGCGTAGTCCCGTCTGTGCAAACACCATCGTCGTTATGCCCCGGTCTTCGGTGAAGGTCATACATTACGACAACGATGGGCTTCACCAATCGGAAAAAGGTCTCGCGAACTTTGACCCCGATCGAGGCCCGCTGTGCAGCCGATGCCGCGATCATCGCGGCACTCAAAAGTGGTGAGATCGACGACAGAGCTACGGGCCTGGCAGATCTGGCAACGGATGAAGCCGTCAGCAGCATCGTAAAGCAGCAAGGCTCACTGGCGATCGGAACACTCACAGGCTTCCAGGTCGCGAAGACAATCATGGGGGGAACGGGATGGGGCTTACTTGCAAGTTACGGAAGCCGAGGGGCGATTGCCAATGCGGGTTCATCCGCAGTTGTCAGCTACTTCACAGGTGACAGCCCTTCCGAGATGGCCGAAAATCTCGTTATCGATTCAGGAATCGGCGTGTTGGATGGCTGGATGCGTTTGTCATCGCAAGAAGCGCGAGAGCGGCCACTGAAGCGGCAGAAAAGCGGATGATGCGGCAGAAGCCGCCATTGCCAAACAAAGAGATCTCGCCGATGATGTGATACTGGATCCACCGGGATGTAATACTTGTCAGGCCCCAAACACCAAACTACGTCGCCCATACAAACGCAAGGGGTTCCGAGAGGCTGTAGAAGATGCTTCACCAAAGACACCCGACGGGAAGTGCATTGACCCAAATACAAGTAAAGTAATCGAAGGCAAACTGTCCTGCTTCAGTCGGAATTGGAGAAATCCGTCATTTGGGTTACACCTAT
>CAZUAQ010000028.1:0-74520 GCA_964618455.1 uncultured Planctomycetales bacterium
CTCCAAGGGCGCAACCTAACAGGCGCCGAACATCAAGGGTTTTCTACAGAGCCGGGCGCTTCCTTTATTGCGACTACTGTTCGCACAAATGACAATTCGATGCAGACAAGTATCGAGGGCGTTCCAGGGCAGCCCATTGAAGCCAGTGTCCGGGAGAGTGTCATGGTTACCGTATCAGGTCACTTGCTCACTCCGCACAACCCGATAACCCCGCATGACTTGCGCTGTGCGATCAGAAGGGGACCCCTCCCTCTTTCAGTCGTGCGACCGCAGTCCGAATGCCCCAAAGATCTCTGGCAATGACGCGGGCGATCCGTTACGATGCGAGAATAACGGGCACTCAGTTTTCCTCTCAGACCGTTCTTGTATTAACACGGATTCACAGGATCGATGGATCGTGCTTCGGGGCCTCTTCCGGGTCCTAGAGCAGCGCGATGTCATCTCTATGAACTTCTCAGCGAAGGCGGAAGTAATGAACGACAATATCAAGCGATCGATCTGGCGGTTCGGGATGTACGTCCTGGTTCTGGCTCTTCTTTCTGCAACGACCTGTCCACCGAACGATGCCATGGACGACGAGCCGACGACGCCGGACGCGGGGCAGGATGGTGATGGCGGGGACGATGCGGGGCAGGACGCACCCGATGTGGATGATGATGCGGAGCCCGATCCGACCGTCGTCCGCGCGGTGGCACTCGACGGAACAACCGTAGTCGTCACGTTCAGCCATCCCATGGAAGACGACGCCGATCAGGTCGGCTTCTACCGTATTACTCCCTCGCTACGCGTGCTCGACGCCGTGTTGAGTGATGACAGGATGACGGTCACGCTGGCCACCGCGCCCCAGGAGGACGGCGAGTACAACCTCAACATCGGTGACCTGCTGACCGCCGAGGGGGAGATTATCGATGCCGCCAAACGCGTGGTGGTCTTTTTCGGCATCGCGGAAGAGGACCTTTCCGCTCCGTTCATCGTCGAAGCGACCGCCGTGAGTAATACGAACGTGCTCGTCTCCTTCAGCGAGCCCGTCGGACCCGAGGCGGAGACCGCCGCCAACTACACCATATCGCTGGCGGGAGCGAACGATCCCGAGGATGCGGCCCTGGTGATCAGCAAGGCTGATCTCACGGACAACGCCACGGAAGTGCTCCTTACGACGCTGCCGCAGGCCGCGCAGGAATACCTGATTGTCGTCGAGAACGTGGAAGACCTCAGCGGCAACCCCATCGATGAAGAGTTGAACGACGCAACGTTCGAAGGTATCCCCGCCGCCGATGATGAACTCCCGCGCGTGGTGGGGGCGATTTCGACCGGCAACACCACCGTCCTGGTCACCTTCAGTGAACGCATGGGTGACAGCGCCACCAACAGCGACAATTACCAGATCAAGGTATCGAATCTCGTCCCGGAAGCCGGCAGCCTCATCGTGACCGGCGCCGATTTCGCCGCCGGCGACAGGACCGTCGTCGAACTCACCACGCTCTCGCAAGCCCAGGTGCAGTACAGCGTCACGGCCGTGGGTGTAAAGGATCTCGCGGGCAACTCCCTCGCACCGAAACAATTGACACCGGGTGGCGGCATCATTGATCCAACCACCGCCGAGTTCCTCGGGAAGGGTCCGAGCCTTGTCGGCGGAGGTGGTGGAGGGGGTGCCCCGGCTCCCCAGGACAGCGATAATGATGGGCTGGCTGACGATATCGAGCAGCGCGGATGGGTCGTGACGATCGTGCGCGCCGACGGCAGTTCGTTCCAGCGCGACGTCAGCAGCGATCCCTTCGTCATCGACACGGACGGGGATGGGCTCGATGATCAACAGGAATTGCGTCGCGCCAGCGACCCGCGCAACGTCGATACCGACGCGGACCTGATCCATGACGGTGACGAACTCGCCCTCTTCTTCACCAGCCCGAGTCATCAGGACAGCGACGGGGACGGCATCAACGATTCCTCCGAGTTGATGGTCTTCAAGACCTCGCCGATCCGCGAGGATACCGACGGCGACAATTTCACCGACCGGGAAGAGGTGTTCCTCATCAATCGCAATCCCCGGATTGCCGACCTGCCACGCCCGCAGATTGACGTCGGCGATACGAGCATACGCTTGGATACACGTTTCACGTACACGGACACGCAGGGCCAGTCCCAGACGTCGCAGAAGTCCACCTCGACCACGCTCACCGAAAGTGAATCGCGAACGCTCGCTTTCTCGGATTCGACCACGAACACCAATACCGTGGAAGCTTCGGCGGAGATCGGCGTCGAGAAGACGTTCGGCTTGAGCCAGAATTCCGGGAAAGTGTCGTTCAAGGCCTCCGCCGGATACAGCTACTCCAATGAAAAGACCTCGACGGTCAATCGGGAGTCGACGGAGCAATCACAGCAGGCGTATCAGGAATCGCTGACGCTTTCCGAGACCGTCGATGAGACGCAGTCCGTCACCCGTGAGGTTGTCGGCGCGTTGATGGACGTGGTCGTGACCATCGGCAACGTTTCCGACACCGCCTTCTCCATGACCAACCTGGAGATCACCGCGCTTCAGCAGGACCCGAACAACAAGACGCGCTTCCTGCCTGTGGCGACGTTGATTCCCGCTTCGACCCTGAGCACGGGCGAGATCCCCGAGTACACCACCGGTCCGTTCATTCCCGAACGCGGGCCGTTCATCTTCCGTAGCCGCGAGATCTTCCCCTCGCTGGCCGAGGATCTCATGCGCAATCCGCGCGGGCTCATCTTCAAGGTCGCGAATTTCGACGTGACCGACGAATTCGGTCGCAATCTTGCTTTCACCTCGCAGACAGTCAACGACCGCACCGCCGGACTGACCATTGACTACGGTAATGGCACGGTTGACCGCTTTCGCGTCGCCACCGCCGGTCGCTTCAACGCGGACAACACGGTGTACGTCGGCGGCTTCGATGACAAGGCCATGGAGAAGGGCCTGCCCATGGGCTTCGTGCTGCAGGAAATCCTGGAACTCGAAAAGAACGGCGAGCCCGATGCCATCCGCGTCGGGCCCGACGGCTGTGCACAGACTTCCGCTTCGGGAGACGACGTCCAGGTGGTCACCCCGGTGTGTCCCGACGTGACCCCAGGCGGCGTGATCATCACCGCCGGTCCGAACAATCGTGTCGAAAGTATTCCCCGGGGCGATGACCTGCGTGTCGGCAATCAGATTATCGACGGCGGCGACGGGTGTGCCCATACCGTGGCGTCGGGCGATGATCTCACCGTCGTGCAGGGCGCCTGTGCCAGCGGTGACCAGGACGGCATCGTCATCCTGGCGGGCCCGAACGGCGTGATCGATTCGACGCCGAGGGCTGATGACGAAATCGCCGTGGTCGGCGGATACGCGACAAGCCTCGTGACCCAGTGTGATGCCGATACGCTCGATGCAATTATCGAAAACACAGTACTCACCGCCGAGACGATGGCGACGGGTGATGACGAGCAGGTCGTGCCATTAGGCGAAGAAGTGCTGGAGGGAACTATCCTCATCACTGCCGGCCCAAATGGCGTCCTCGATACGGCCCCGGATGGTAACGATGTCATCAATCCGATCGATCAGACCATCGTCGAACCCCCGCGTCTGGCGGAGACGGTGGCCTCTGGTGATGACGTGCAAGCCGTAGTGGTGGGCCAGCCTGTCGCTGCCGGGGACGTGATCGTTTCCCCGGGTCCGAATGGCGTGATCGATTCGGTACCCACCGGCAACGACGTGCTCACCGGGCCCGGTTTCGCCTGTGCGTCCGAACTGGATTGCCCCGACGGTACCTGCCGCCAGGTCGAAATCCTCTCCCGGTTCAAGGGCGTCTCCAACAACCTGGATGAATCGCGCTTCTGGGTTCTGTTCACCGACGCGGACTTCGATCAGGGCGCCGATTTCGATGATATCATTCTCAAGTCCACTGATACGTTCACACTGGCTTATGTCCAGGACAAGGATGAGGATCAGCTCTATGCCCGTGAGGAGTATCTCTATGGCAGTTCCGACTCGCGTATCAATACCGACGGCTGCCCCGATCCGAATGATCCCGCAGGCCCGGGCTTCATCTGCAACGACCCAAGCTGTGACGATTTCGATACGGATTGCCTGACCGACCGCGAAGAGGTCCGTAGCGGATGGGAAGTGGCGGTGGAAGGCCGGTCGACGTACTTCGCCTTCAGCGATCCGAGCCGTGCGGATTCCGATGCCGACGGTGTGCTCGACGGCGACGAATGGCTCTACGGCACCGATGCCCTGAAGGCCGATACCGACGACGACGGCATCAGCGACGGTGACGAGATCTACGGCTACACGATCTTCGAGAAGGATCGCACCACGGTCATTCGCCACGTGGATCCATATCAGTCCGTGGCCATCGCCGATGGCGGAAACGGCAACGTCGAGACGTTCCTTTCCGGCGATGACGTTCTCGTGAACAACAGCCCCGCCTCCGCCGGCGACGTCGTGATCGTTTCCGGGCCGAACGGCATCCTCGATTCGTTCCCCGTCGGCGACGACGTGATCGTGCCGACGCAGCTCATTATGGATGGCGGTAATGGAATCGTGAACACGACGCCCGCCGGAGACGACGTGCTCGCCCAGGGGGCCGGCAGTGTGCTCGTCACGGTCAACTTCGCCAGCTTCAATGCCGGTAACGACGACTGCGACGCCGACGATGCCGTCGTTGGAAGTTGCGACGGCAATTCATCGAACAACGGCGACGAATGCGCTATCGACGGCGACTGCCTCGGCGGAGTCGGCGGCATGTGCGAAGGCCGATGCAGCGCCGGCTCGGACAACGACGGTGATGCGTGCTTTCTGGACTCCGAGTGCAACAACGGCACCTGCGAATTCGTCTGCGATGCCGATTCGCTGAACGCCGGGACCGCCTGCACACAGAACAACGAATGCACGCCCACGCCCGGTGCCTGTGAACTGCCGGACATGGTCTGCAGCAACGATAACAACGTCACCTGCACCAGCGATGGGGATTGCAATGGAGGTACATGCATCTCGCTCCCGAACCGTATGCCTTCCGGTGAGTACACGTTTGAATTCGAAGTGGTTAAGAACGAGGGCGGCGGTAGCGAAGAGATTATTCTCGATGACTTCATCCAGAACCTGCCCATCAACGGGGGGGATGGCACCGTCATCATCCAGATTCCGACCAGTTTTGCCTTGATGCAGGGCGAGGCATTCACGATTCGCACGACGATCACCGAGGAGGACGCCGGCGTGGATTCCGCGTTCGAGCAGGGCCTGCCCGGGAACGAGACACCGGATCCGTGGGTGATCGAGGAGACGGTCCTCTTTACGGACCTGTCCACGAACACAACGATCACGCGTGAGGTCACCGGCCCCGACCCTGCCTGTAACTGCTGCCTCGATGAGGACCTTTTCGTCTACACGATCAAGGCCGGCGGGACCGTCCGCCAGGGCGGCATCGTCGTTCGCCCGGGGAACAACACCACGCTCAACAGTTCACCCGGCGGCGACGATGTCAGGGTCGTGCCGCACTTCAAGCTCTTCGCGACGAATCCGCTCGATGCCGATACGGATGACGATACGTTGCCTGATGGTCTCGAGCGCAAACTTGGTGCGAACCCCAATGACGCCCTGGATCGTGGCCGGTTCCTCGATACCGATCGTGACGGTCTCACCGACGGCGAAGAGGAGGACGGATGGTACGTCGGTTATCGCAACGAGGGCGGCGCGCTGTTCTGTCGCAACGGAGACGGCGAGTTCATCGTCGTGCCGGATCCGGAGGAGCCACCCGCTTCCTGCGTGATCAACACGTCCGACCCGCTCGAACCGGATACCGACGGCGACGGCCTGCCCGATGCCCTGGAGATGGTCGTTCGGACCGACCCCCGCGACCGCGATACCGATGGTGATTCGCTGCTCGACTATGACGAGTTCGATTCCGGTTCGGATGCGAGCATCAGCTTCGTCGAGTTCCGCGACTTCCAGGACATCTGCGATCCCGCGGAACGCTGTGCGTACATTCCGCCCGGCTCGGAGGATCCGCAACCGTATGGCACGAGCCTCGTGCGCGTCGATACCGATGCGGACGGCATTTCCGACGCCGACGAAGTCTTCGGCGGATGGATCGTGGCCCCGTGCAACCAGGTGCCGTACTTCGTCACCTCCGACCCGACCGAGGCCGACAACGACCTTGATGGCTGGAACGACGATGTCGAGCTCGAAAACCGGACCGACCCCAACAACGCAGACACCGATGACGACATCAACGCCCCCGGCGGCGGCATTGACAGCATGGATCCGTTCCCCGCCAGTTGCGGGAAGCTCATTCGCGTGGTCTTCAACAGTTGGGATGTCGGCGACAACGATTGCGACAGCCTCACCAAGGGCGACGGAGACTTCAAGTACAACCTCCGCGTCACGCGCGACGGCCAGACCATTGCCGGTCCCTTCACTGCCAGTAATGTGAAGATCGGCTCAGGAGAGGTACGGACGCTCAACCTGTCGAGCGGCTCGTTCTCGCTGACACCGGGTCAGAGCTTCGCGGTTCGGATCCAGATGGACGAGGACGATGTGAGCAGTCTCGATGAGCCGCCGACGTGGATCGATACGAAGAGCTATGACTACAACTCCATCAGCTCGATGTCGGATACATTCACAAACGGGCCGAACTGCTTCAGTGACGATCGGGTGAATATCAGCATCAGCGTATCGGGCGGCTGATCCTGCGGGCTGGTCTTCGGCGCAACGGGATGATCTGAGGTCTTGAGGACGAGAGACCTGCAGGCGATGGCATCCACGTATGCCGTTTGAGGATCTGGAGCGCAGTTCAGCCCATCCAATCCATGCGAAACCCGGACTTCTCGATGTCGAGAAGTCCGGGTTCATTGTTCATCAACTGCGTACCATATTGCGTCGATTTCGACCCACGCACTCAGCGTCATACTGCAGGTCCCGATCAGTTCTTTGTGCCCGCCACGTCCGCCGTTCCGTTCGAGCAAGTGCTCACCCCGTTGGACCATCTCCATTCTTCATCGCCCGTCAGCGTCGTTTCGGATGTCAACATGTAGGTGAATGTACTGGTCGTCGTCCCGCCAACTTCGCTGAAATCATGCGGTCCGATCACGATCATGTTCCCGGTGACTGCAGCGACGATGATATCGCTCGTCCCCTTCACTCCCGTCACATCCGCTGTGCAGTCGGTTTGAGCGATTACGACGGTCATGTCGTCGAAACTTTCGTCGCCGCAGGAGCTGGTGATGTTCGTCAGAATCACATCCCACGTGCCGGTGAAGTTCAGGCATTCCTCAATGCAGTCTGAAGTCCCGCTGCCGTCGAGATCGGTCTCGGGCTCGCCGCAGCCGCATTCTCCAGATTCCGTCTTCTCCGGGTCGTCCGGGCACTCGTCTTCACAGTCCAGTGTGCCGTCATCATCGCTGTCGGTGTCCGGCACGCCACAACCACAGACGCCCGGCTCGATCTTGTCCGGATCATCCGGGCATTCGTCCGCCTGCAGCACTTCGAGCTGAAGGGAATGATCGTCCACGGCCTCCGACAGGAGGAACTCGCCGAGAACACGCAATTCGTAATCTCCGGGCGGTGTTTCCGTCCCGAGAACGAGCGTCGCCGTGCATGTCACCGGAGAGAACCCGCCCGTGTTCAAGCTGATGGACGTTTTGGGTTCTCCCAGGATATCCCCGTAGCACGGGAGCAGATCCAATGTCACACCACTGGGGACATCGCCCGTCAGTGAATACTGCACGGCGTCGCTCGACCCGCTGGTGGCTTCTGCGGTGATGGCGATGTCGATCGATTCGCCGGGCACGCCCGAGATAATGCTCGGGTTGACGTTCACGCGAAAATCTGTGGCGAAGTCACCGGTATCGCCGGAATCCGAGCCACCTGGAAGCTCGCAGGTCTGCCCCGCACAGAGCCACAACAGCAGCAAAGCCGAAAGGAATCGCCCCACGTAAGTTGTGCTTGTGTCTCTCAACATGACAGCACTCCCTTTCCTGCTCCGACGAAGTCCACGCAGCTTCGAAACCGACGCCGGACATGAATGGCCCATGATTTGTTCGCAATCCCGATATCGCTGCAACATATCGAGAGGCCCTCGATGATTCAAGTGAAAATTGAAAGATGGCAGTTTGGGCGCACACTCATGGATTCTCCACTTCGGGGCTTCTGAATACCCCGTGAGTCGAGCGCTGCCGCAAGCTTGAAGCGCATCACACGATCTCCTCGTCGATCTTCCATCCGCATTCGAGCATGCGCCATGGTCAGGAAATCTTTTCCCCACCCGATCGGACAACCGGCTTTTTGGGGCAGGGCAAATGACCGCTGTGAATCCCACGTCTGCACCAATCAACCGGGTCGACGGGCAGTACTGAGACGGGGGACATTATCGGTCGCGGCTCTCTCTCGAAGACCTGCCCCGAAACGCCTTCAAGGGTTTTCCACGTCCGTTAACTCAAGTGGCCACACCCGTCATCCGACGAAATCCTCGGTGAGAGGACGTGAAGATGCGATCCCGGGGAGTAGCAATGCGCGATCCCTCAAGGGTGGAGTTGTCGGTTTCATCCTTGACACTTTACCCCTCACCTCGGTCTCAGCATGAATCCCGATCGATCCTGGAGTGACAACATGAAATCGGTTCTGGTGACGGGCAGCAGCGGACTCATCGGCAGCGAGGCGGTAACCTATTTCGACCAGCTCGGCTATCGGGTCGTCGGCATCGACAACAACATGCGTCGTGACTTCTTCGGCCCCGGCGGTGACACGACCTGGAACCTGCGACGTCTTCAGGAGGACACCCGCTACTTCGAGCATCAGAACGTCGATATCCGTTCGCGCCGTGCCGTATCGATGCTCATGTCACGGGAACGCTTCGACATCATCCTGCACTGTGCCGCGCAGCCTTCGCATGATCTCGCCAAGCAGCGCCCACTGGACGACTTCGACGTCAATGCCGTGGGCACGATCAACTTGCTGGAATCCGCACGGCAGGCTTGCCCGGAAACGCCCTTCATCACGCTCAGCACGAACAAGGTCTACGGCGATGCCCCGAACGAGATACCGCTCGTCGAGAAGGAAACGCGTTACGACTATGCCCGCCCGGAACAATTCGACGGCGTGGACGAGAACTGCCGGATCGACCACTCGACGCACTCGATCTTCGGAGCGAGCAAGGTGGCCGGCGACATCATGACGCAGGAATACGGGCGATACTTTGGCATGCCGACCTGTACGTTCCGCGGGGGCTGTCTGACCGGTTCGCGCCATTCCGGCGTGAAGCTGCACGGGTTCCTGAACTACCTCGCGCGGGTGGCGGTCAGCGGCGAGCAGTACACCATCATCGGGTACAAGGGCAAGCAGGTGCGCGATCAACTTCACGCGCATGACGTGGTGGCGGCGGCCCATGCCTTCGCTCGGAATCCGCGAAACGGTGAGGCGTACAACCTCGGCGGCGGCCGGGAGAACAGTGCCTCGGTGCTCGAATGCATCACCAAGCTCGAGGCAATGACCGGCAAATCGATGTCTACCGCTTACGAACCCACGAACCGCGTGGGCGATCATATTTGTTACATCACCAACCTCAGTAAGTTCCGCGCGCACTATCCGGACTGGCAGGTCTCGCGCAGCCTCGACTCCATTCTGGAGGAGATGCTGGCTTCGGAATGGGCGTCGCAGGGAGTGACACGACATGACGTTGCTAACCGCCGAATCCCTCCCCGCGCCATCGCCGGCGCCGGGGCCGTATGAGTCGTTCATCCATGGGCAGCGCGAACGCGTCCGCGGGTTCTACAACGAACTGGGCGAAAACCAACTTGCCTGGAACCGACGCTACCGCTACTTTCGGGAGCGGTTGACGCATCTGCTGCGCCACTTCATTCCCGAAGGTGCATCGGTGCTGGATATCGGTTGCGGCACGGGAGATACGCTGGCGCGCTTGAACCCTTCCGAGGGTGTCGGGGTCGACTGCAGCGGAAAAATCGTCGAACTGGCCCGCCGACGGCATCCGGAGTTGACTTTCGTCGAAGGGTTCGGCGAGGACCTTCCCGAGATGGACATTTCGTCCGGGCCGTACCAGTTCATCACGCTCGTCAACTCCATCGGCGAGATGGCGGACATCGGTACTACGCTGCGCCGTCTGCACAGTTACTGCTCCTCGGAAACCCGCATCATCATCGTGCAGTACAACTACCTCTGGGAGCCGGTCTGCCGACTGGCGGGGCGACTCGGACTCAAGCTGAACAACCCGACCCCCAACTGGCTGGCGCCGCGTGATATCGACGGTGTCCTGCAACTGTCGGGGTACGAAACCGTGCGCACGGGCAACAGTCTTCCGCTGCCGATCCGGTTGCCCGGCTTGAACATGCTGTTCAACTCGTTTCTCGGCCGGCTGCACGGGTTCCGGAAAATGGGATTCATCTCGTATGTCGTCGCCCGTCCCATCGTCACGATGGAAACACCGGAGCGATATACCGCCTCGGTGGTCGTGCCCTGCAAGAACGAAAAGGGCAATATTGAAGGACTCGTGCGGCGCATCCCGGAGATGGGCGCCGGGACCGAGATCGTCTTCGTGGACGACAAGAGCACGGATGACACGGCCGCGCGCGTACGACAGGCGATTGCCGAACACCCCGGGAAGAACATCAAACTCGTCGGCGGACCGGGGCAGGGCAAAGGGGCGGCGTGTCGGGCCGGCTTCGATGCCGCCACAGGCGACGTCTTCATGATTCTCGACGCCGACATGACGGTCATGCCGGAGGAACTCCCGAGTTTCTTCGAGGCCATCACGCGCGGACGCGGGGAGTTCATCAACGGCTCGCGCATGGTCTATCCCCTCGAAGACGAGGCGATGCGCCCGCTGAACATCCTCGGTAACAAGATGTTCGCCACGCTCTTCAGCCTGCTTCTCGAACAGCGTATTCGCGACACCCTATGCGGCACGAAGGTCGTCTGGAAGCGCGACTACGCCAAGCTGATGGCCTCGCGCGATTACTTCGCCAGTTGCGATGTCTGGGGCGATTACGACTGGATTTTCGGCGCCGCCAAGAACAACCTGAAGATCGTCGAGCTTCCCGTCCACTACCGTGAGCGGATCGCCGGCGTCACCAAGATGAACAAGCGGCTGCGGAACGCCTGGATCATGCTTCGGATGTGTGGAATCGCTTTCCGGAAGCTCCGCTGGGTTTAAACGCGTCGTCAATCAACCAACACCATGAGCGGATCCGCCACCACACTTCGTTCCTCTCGGATACCGGTGAGCCACACCTCCGAGCCCAGCGCGCCGCGGGAGATCTCCCAGGCCGTCGCCGAAGCCGCGCTGCCGTACGAAGGATTCGATCAACTCGAACGCGCTCACTGCGAATCCATCGCCATCGCGCACCGGCGGATCTGGGATCAAAAGCCGACACTCCGCGCGATCTATCACGACTTTTATGAACGTATGGCGGCTCTGCTGGTCCGATCCACGCAGCCGACGGTGGAGATTGGCGGCGGGCCGGGCACGTTCAAGACATTCCTGCCCGATGTGATCAGCAGCGACATCGTGTCCACGCCCTGGCTGGATCTCGCCGCTGATGCCGGTCAATTGCCCTTTGCCGATGCGTCCGTGGGGAACCTCGTGCTCGTGGACGTGTTCCATCATCTTCCGTATCCCCAGCGATTCCTGAGCGAGTGTCAACGTATTCTGACGGTCGGGGGTCGCATCGTCATCCTGGATGTCTATCTCTCCGCCGCCAGTTGGCCCGTGTTCCGGTTCCTGCATCCCGAGCCCGCGAGTCTCTCCATCCGGCCGCTCGATCACGACACCGATCAAGCCCTCTTCGACCCGTCCAGCCCATGGAACAGCGACCAGGGCGTAGCTCGTGCGGTGTTTTACAAACAGAGTCATCTGCTCGCTCGCCAGTTCCCACAGTTGCGCATGGTTCATCGTGAGCGGCTCAGCACGCTGCTCTGGCCACTGAGCGGCGGATTCGGCATGAAAGAGCGGATACCGGCGCGTTTAAACCCGCTGCTTCGCTGGCTGGACCGTCGGCTGGAGTGGCTGGGGCCGCTGACCAACTTCCGCTGCCTTGTGGCACTGGAACGCATTGACGAACAACGCGAGGTGACGAAGTGAGCGTGCAGAGCAGTCCGATCGATCTTTTCGCTGTGCCCTCCGAGAAAATGCAGTCGCTGCGCGCGTGTCTGTCCTGGTGGAACGTGTTCGCCGTCGGTCTGCTCGTTCTGCTGACGGTGGGCCTGAGGTCGTGGAACCTTGGCGCTACATTCGAGACCTCGGATCAGGCGGCGATGCCGCACATGATCTGCACCTTTTACGGAGTCGATTGGATCTTTGCCCACGACTACGGCCCGGTTCTGCCCGCGATTCACAAGGTCTGGGCAACCGCCTGGTGCGGCGTCGGGGGAGTGTACGACGAAACGGCGGCGAGGCTGCCCGTCGCCGTCATGGGGATGCTTCTGGTCGGCATGAGTTACCTGCTCGTGCGACGACTGCACATGCCCCGGTCCGTCGCATGGATCGCGGCGATGTGCATGACTGTCGTGCCGGCGCTGGTGGTCGATTCACGCTACGCGTGGGGCGATCACGGTGTGTGGGTCCTGCTCGGGGCGACCTCCCTGTGGTGCATGTTGAGCTACCTGGACACACGGCGCGGAATCTATCTGGCGGCGGGGGCGGTTTCGCTCTTCGCCCACTGCCTCAGCAGCCTCTATGCCTTTGCATTACCCTTGGCGCTGATGGCGGCGTGGTGGATGGCGTATCGCCACGAACACACCAGTCGTAAACGGGATGCGGGTCGTGTCCCGCTCAAGCACGCGCTCATCGGTTACGTCCTGCCCTGCATCCTGGCATTGATTGTAATCTTCGTCTCATGGCAGAAGACCGGCGGAGGACAGATCGGGCACCTTCTCGAAAAGGGCGATGTCGGAACCTACGGTCTCCACGTCGAACAGATCCCTGCGCTGCCCGCCATGTGGCTGGGGCAGTTCAGTTTCGTCTTCGGCCTCGTGACCGCTGGAGCGATGCTGTGGGCGGCCGCCGCGCTGGTGCGCGGCAAGCGGATCGGGCTCCTCGGCATCTGGGCATGGATGGGACTCCTGCCCTTCGTGCTGATCGCGGATTGGAATTCGACGGGCTACGCCCAGTATTTCATGTTCGAGGTGGTGTACGCTGCCTCGCTTCTCGGTGTGCTCGGGCTGTGCCGGCTCTGGGAGCATTGGTCGCGACATCGATGGGCCGTGGGGCTGATCGGTGCATTGGCCTTCCTGCAATTGAGCCTGGCTTCACTCGATGTCATCCTGCCTCACAATCAACTCAGCCGATTCACCGGTGTGCAAACGGGATGGGGCGACGTCCGACCGGACAGTGGCGTCAAGGCGGCAGGGGCGTATGTTCGCGCGTACGTGCCGATCGATGCGACGATCATGACGCTGCACACCAACGAGGGTATGGAGGTGCCCGTGGCAGAGTATTATCTCGGGCGCAAGGTGCTAGCTCACTACGATTTGCTGCCCGAGGCGGTCGCACCGCTGTGGGAGGCGATGCGCGAGGACGTGGATGTGGTGATCGTCGAGCCGGAGGATGAACATCTGGTCAGCCGCTTGCCCGAATGGGAGCGTGTCTATACCGCGACGCGGCATGATGTGCCGGTTCGTCAGGTCTATGCACGGCGAAGCGCGGGGCTTGAACGGCTTGTCGAAGATGTGGTCATCGCCAACGCGCGCTACGACGCCACGATACACGCAAGCCGCGTTCCTTTTGAACTTGCCGTGCCGACGGGCTTTCTCGAAAAACTGGAGCGCTATCAGCGCACCATCCGCGAGCTTCGGGCGATGCGGTTTGAGAGCACGTTTCCCGGCATGTGAAACCGGGCGAACTGAATGTCCATCGAATGGCGGAATGTCCTGGAGATCAAGCCGATGTCGACGACGATGATCCTGTCCGATTCGCGGCCGCATGCGGAGCCTGTGACGACGACGCGACCCACATGGCTTGGATGGGCAGGCGTCCTGGTCGGGCTCTTTCTGCTTCAGTGGATCTACTTCACGGGAGTGATCTCCTCGGATGATATGGGCTATCTTGCGCCCGCCGTGGATTCCCGCGACGGCCACGTGATGACGCCCGAAACGATCAAAGCTTACGATTGTCACTTCTTTGCAAGGTTTGTGCATTGGAAGCTGGTTCAAGCGGCGGTGACGATCCTGCCGCATCAGCCATGGGCGCTGGCCTTACCTTCTCTGATCGCAACACTGCTGACGTCGTTGATTGTTTATCAGTTTGCCTCGCGATTCTTCAGCCGCCGCGTCGGATTCGTCGCCATGGTGCTCTTTGGCATCACTCCGGTGGTGGTCAACTCCGCCTCCGTGGCCGTGCCGGACCCGCTTGCCGGACTGCTGGCCTGGGTCGGCGTCTTTCTGGCGGCGACGGCCTTTTTCGATGCGAATGTGACGGTGCGTGCGGCGGTACTGCGTTGCGTTCTTGCCGGCGCGGTGATCGCCGCAGGCTACAATGCGAAGGAAATCGTGTCGCTGCTTATCCCGGCCATGATTCTGGGGGTCATCATCCTGCGGCAACGTGATCGTCGGCGCTGGTGGGGCGTTCTGGGTTTGTGCATTGGAGCCGGGATTGGATTGGCCATCGAAGCCCTCGTGCTGTGGAGATGGACGGGGGACTGGCTGTTTCATGCCCACGGTGTGATGCGTTCCCACCGCGGCTACGAAGCGCCGCCGATTTATCCCTCGCTCGGAGGACACTTGCAGTACTTTTCCGATTACGTGCGCTGGATGGTGCATCCGATGAAGGATTTCGGATTTGTCGGGCCGATCCTGTTGATCGGGTGCGCCTGGGCGATATGGAAGCGGACGCCGCTTACGGTGTTTCTGCTCATCGTCACGTCAATCCCGTTTGCGTATCTGACGGTGGGCACCACGGATATCCTGAACTACCAGCCCATCGTGCATCAGCCGCGCTATCTCGTGCCGCTACTCCCGGGAATGACGATCCTGGCGGGGGCGATGCTGGTCCGGATTTGGGAAGGGTGCGGGCCCCGGATGCGTCAAGCGATGCTCCTGGCTACTGTTCCGATGATACTGGTCACGTTGACGATTCCGAATCGTCTGGCAGGACGATGGTACTATGCCGCGTCGTTCACCGCCGCGCACGATCTGTTCGCCAACACGGATTCGAACCTGCTTGATGACGCACCCATACTGACCAGTCATTTCTCGGCGAACCGCTTCGAGCCGCTCGGTAACTGGCTTGACCTGCCCGGGTTCGAGCGCCTGACGCCGCCGTTCCCCGCGACGCCCGAGGAGTGGGTGTCGCGTTATCCCGGTCGAATCGTGGGGGTGACGATCATCGACCGGCGTCCACCTTCCAAGGGCCGTCATGAGAAACTGACGCTGTACGGTCCCGCTGCCGACAGTCTGGCGTCGTTTGAACGGATTGCAGAGGCCAACCCCCCACGTGATCGATTGAGCCAACTGTCGGCCGCGATCCTGGGGCACGCCGTGCCTGTAGATTCGACCCGCCGCGTCGAGCTTGTGCGTATTCCAGATGCCTCGCGCTGAGTTCTCGCCGGCGGAGTTGAGCATCTCCAAGATCGACCCGCGAATCGCATCCAGACATTCGGCCGATACGTGCCAAACTGACAGGCCGGCCCTTCATCCCGCCCGATCTGGCAGATTCGGACCTCCCGCCCGCCGATGGATCACCGCAGAGTCTCGCCAAGGGTCGCGTTCGTAAGGTTATTTAGGATAGGATCTTACGATTTTTGCTTCGCGTCGGATCCCATACGGATTTGAATTGGCATCCGCATTGCCTCATTAGCTCGGAAGCAAATAATCCGCGCCCTTGTGTTTCGGGGTCCCTGCCATTTCGGATGCGGGACGGCGGATGTAGTAACCGGGAAGACTTACGAGACGACCCCCTGTGAAGGTCACCATGAAAAGGAGCAGGCGATGGCTAAGCTGAAGATTCGTCCGTTGGGAGACAAAGTGCTGGTCAAGCGTTTGGAGGCGGAAGAGACCACAGCCGGGGGAATCGTGCTTCCGGACAGTGCCAAGGAGAAGCCCAAGCGCGGGACGGTCGAGGCCATCGGGGACGGCAAACTGTTGGACTCGGGTGAGCGGAGTAAGCTGCAGGTCGCCAAGGGCGACGAGGTGCTGTTCACCAGCTACGCGGGAACGGAGATTAAGGTCAACGGCGACGAGCTGCTGATTCTCGACGAGAGCGAGATCCTGGCGGTCGTCGGCTGAGTTGCTCGTGGCTGAATCGCCCTTCGAGAGGGTCGCCGCATCCCACGGAATCAGAACGGACCACAACCGAAAGTCAGCATAACCTTACGGAGCAGAGCATATGGCAGCGAAGAAGATCGCATTTGAAATGGAAGCCCGCGAAGCGATTCGCCGGGGCGTGAAGCAGTTGGCCCGCGCGGTCAAGGTGACCCTCGGTCCATGCGGCCGCAACGTCGTGCTGGAAAAGTCCTTCGGCTCGCCGACGGTGACCAAAGACGGTGTGACGGTCGCCAAGGAAATCGAACTGGACGACGCCTACGAAAACATGGGCGCCCAGATGGTCAAGGAAGTGGCCAGCAAGACCTCCAGCATCGCCGGTGACGGCACGACCACCGCCACGGTCTACGCCGAGGCGATTTACGACGAAGGCCTGAAGAACGTCGCCGCCGGCGCCAACGCCATGGAACTCAAGCGCGGGATCGAGGCGGCTGTCGATACGGTCGTCGAGCAATTCGGCAAGATGGCCACGCCGGTGAAGGGCAAGGAGCAGATTTCGCAGGTCGGCACCTGTGCCGCCAACCAGGACGAGGAAATCGGCAAGCAGATTGCCAATGCCATGGACAAGGTCGGCAAGGACGGCGTCATCACCGTGGAAGAGGGCAACGCCCTCGAGACCCATGTCGAACTGGTCGAGGGCATGCAGTTCGACAAGGGCTACCTCTCGCCGCACTTCGTGAACAACTTCGAGACCATGTCGGTCGAGCTCGACAAGCCCTACATCCTGATCCACGAGAAGAAGATCTCGACGGTCAAGGACATGGTGCCGCTGCTCGAGAAGGTGGCCAAGGCGGGGCGTCCGCTGCTGATCGTGGCGGAAGATATCGAAGGCGAAGCCCTGGCGACGCTGGTGGTCAACAAGCTTCGCGGTACGCTGCAGGTGGCGGCAGTCAAAGCGCCCTGTTTCGGTGATCGTCGTAAGGCGATGCTTGAGGATATCGCGATTCTGACCGGTGGGCGGGCCATCTTTGAGGATCTCGGCATCAAGCTCGAGTCGGTTGACGTCAAGGATCTCGGCCAGGCCAAGAAGATCACCGTCGACAAGGACAACACCACCATCATCGAAGGTGGCGGCGAAACCAGTTCGATCAAGGGCCGAATTCAGCAGCTCAAGAACGAGATCGAAGTCACCACGAGTGATTACGATCGCGAGAAGCTGGAAGAGCGTCTGGCAAAGCTGGCCGGCGGTGTCGCCCAGATCAACGTCGGCGCGGCCACCGAGGTCGAGATGAAAGAGAAAAAGGCGCGCGTCGAAGATGCCATGCACGCGTGCCGCGCGGCGGTCGAGGAAGGCATTCTTCCAGGTGGTGGCGTGGCTCCGCTTCGGGCGCTCGAGGCGCTGGATGCCTTGAGCAAGAAACTCAAGGGCGATCAGCGCACCGGCGTGGATATCATCCGTCGTGCCCTGTCGTCACCGATCAAGCAGATCGCTGAGAATGCCGGGCATGACGGTTCGATCGTCTGCCAGAAGGTGCTCGAGTCCAAGGAAGTGAACTACGGTTACAACGGCCTTACGAATGAGTACGGCGACCTCGTGAAAATGGGTGTCATCGTTCCCGCCAAGGTCGAGCGTGTCGCGTTGCAGAATGCGGCTTCGGTGGCTTCGCTGCTGCTCACGACCGACGCTGTGGTCAGCGAGATCAAGGAAGACAGGAAAGCTCCGGCTGGCCCGCCCGGCGGCGGTATGGGGGGCATGGGCGGAATGGGAGGCATGGGTGGCATGGGCGGCATGATGTAAGCCGTTCCGTTCTCCCTCAGCCTGATGGCGAACGACCCGGTCCGAAGGGACCGGTTATAAAGGAGCGGGTTTCAAGCCTGCTCCGCATAGACGATCACGAGGCATTCGATCTGCTTACCGGCGCTCGAATGCCTCGTGTGCGTTTACAGGCAGCAGAGCACGCAGGAAGGTGATCCTTCATCAACTGGGCAGAGTCTTGCCGTCTTTGTAGAGTGCTTACTGGGGTTCTCGCGTGAGAGCCGTCAACTGGCATCCTTATTCGCCAACCGGGCGACCTGCATGGAATTCGAGCAGATTCAAAATCTCGGGATTGCGCTGGGACTTGGTCTGTTGGTCGGCTTGCAGCGCGAGTGGTCCTCCCCGGAGAAGGCGGGCATCCGTACTTTCGCCCTGATCACGCTGCTCGGGGCGATCGCAGGCCTGCTGATCGACGAGGCCGGGAGCTGGATCCTGGCGGCAGGCTGGCTGTCGCTGGCCGTGTTGATTGCCGTCGGCGTCTTCCGCGCGAGTGATGATGAGGATACGCCCGGGCTGACGACGGAAGTGGCAGCGCTGGTCATGTACGGCGTCGGCGTGCTCGTCATGATCGAGTCGACCGTCACCGCCATCATCCTGGGAGGGGTCGTGGCGGTATTGCTGCAGTGGAAGCAGCCGTTGCATTCATTCGTCCGCCAATTCGCCGAAGGCGACATCCGTGCCATCTTCCAGTTCGTCCTGATCGCCCTGGTCATCCTGCCGATTCTTCCGGATAAGGACTACGGCCCGTACGAGGTCCTGAACCCGTACCGGATCTGGCTACTGGTCGTCCTGATCGTCGGTATCAGCATTACGGCGTACATCGCGCAAAGATTCTTCGGAGCGCGGGCCGGCGCGCTGCTGGGCGGATTGCTGGGAGGGCTGATCTCGAGCACCGCCACCACGGTCAGCTACGCGCGACAATCGCAGAGCAAGCCATCCTCCGCCAGTCTGGCCACCATGGTGATCATGATCGCTTCCACGATCGTCTTCGTGCGTGTGATCGTGATCATCGGGGTCATCCACTCGGAGATTCTGATGGATATCCTGCCGCCCATTGCCGTTATGGCGGTGGCGATGGCGGTGATCGTGGCGGTTCAGTATGTCCTGGTGCGCAAGCGTGAGTCGACGCTTCCGGTGGAGAGCGCGCCGTCGAGCTTGAAACCTGCCATCATTTTCGGGGCGATGTACGCGCTCGTGCTGCTGGCAGTCGCGGCCGGGCGCGAACACCTCGGAGACCGCGGACTCTATCTTATCGCCGCCGTTTCCGGCCTGACGGATATGGATGCCATCACGCTGTCGACCGCCCGGCTGATCAAGGAGAATCAGCTCACCGTGGATACCGGGTGGCGAATGATCCTGATCGGGTATCTCTCGAACCTGGTCTTCAAAGGCGGTATCGCGGCGGTACTCGGGAACCGTAAACTCTTCGGCTATGTGGCGGCGATGTTCGCTGCCTGCATGGTGATCGGCGTTCTGTTGCTTCTGTTCTGGCCCGCGGTCGATGTGTCGGGAGCGATGGAACCGATCAAGGACATCACCGAAACCCTGCCGGCCGGTTGATTCAAGAATCACCGTCCGTACCCATTCAGGCCGCACTCGATACGTTCAAGGAGGTTTCACAATGAAAGCCATACGCATCCATCAATTCGGTGATCCCGAGGTGATGCAACTCGAGGATGTGCCGGATCTTGAACCGTCGGCACAGGACGTGCTCGTCAGCATCAAGGCGGTCGGAGTGAATCCGGTGGATACCTACATCCGCTCAGGGCTCTATCCCGTCGCGCCGGATCCGCCGTTCACGCCCGGTTTCGACGCGGCCGGTGAGGTGCAGGCCGTGGGCGCCGAGGTGATCGACTTCAAACTGGGCGATCGCGTTTACGTCGGCTTCTCCAAGACGGGCACCTACGCCGAGCAGGCGCTCTGCCTGCAGACGCAGGTGCATCGGCTGCCGGAGAAACTGACGTTTGCGCAAGGGGCATGCATGAACGTGCCGTACGCCACGGCGTGGCGGGCACTGTTCTTCAAAGCGAAGGCGCAGGCGAGCGAGACGGTTCTGGTTCACGGCGCGACCGGAGGCGTGGGCCTGGCGGCGGTGCAATTGGCCGGAAAAGCGGGCATGAACGTCATCGGGACCGGTGGTACGGAAGAGGGGCGCGATCTGGTCAAGCAACACGGGGCGCAACATGTCTTCGATCACGGGGAGCCTGGATATCTGGATCGCATCAAGGAAGTTGCCGAAGGCGGTGTCGACATCGTGATGGAAATGCTGGCCGATGTGAACCTCGATCAGGATCTGGGCTTGATGGCGAAGTATGGCCGCGTGGTGGTGATCGGATGTCGCGGCACGATCGAGATCAATCCGCGGCAGACCATGGGCAAGGACGCCTCCATCCTCGGCATGACCCTGATGAACGCGAGCGAGGAGGAGTCGGCGATCATGCATGCGGATCTTCTCGCGCGGATTGAGGACGGTACGATTCAGCCCGTCGTCGGAAAGGAGATGCCCCTCGCGGATGCACCGAAAGCGCACCACGACATCATGGAAAAGAAGGCCTACGGCCAGATCGTGCTGATTCCGTAATAGCGTAGCAGCACGGTCACAGGAGGCTCTGATGGCGGACGCAATCACGCTTCTGGGAACAGGCACCTGCCAGTTACAGACGCACCGCATGGCGTCGAGTGTGCTGATCGAACGCGACGGGCTGCGCGTGGTGTATGACATGGGGCGGGGCATCACGCAGCGGTTGACGGAGTTGAAGCTGCGTCAGGACGACATCGAGCACGTCGTGCTGTCACATTTTCACGCCGATCATTTCGCGGACCTGATTCCCTTCCTTCAGGCGGCATCGTGGTCGCGCATCGACGCGCGGACCAAGGATCTGCATGTGTATGGACCGCGCGGGGTGGAAGTGCAGATGGCGCGGGTGCTCGGTCTTTGCGGGCCGGATGAACTGGTCCGCCCAAGCTACAAGCTGCGCGTCCACGAGATCCGTGAGCCACGTTTCGAGATCGAAGAATGTTCATTCGAGTTCATCGACCTGCCGCCGGCGGGCAACCACGGCCTGCGTTTCGACATGGTGGGGAAACGCATCGCCCTGACCGGCGATTCCAACTTTCACGACCAGGAGATTGAGTTCCTGCGCGGGGTGCAGCTGGCCGTGATCGACTCGGGCCACATCAGCGATGAGGAGATCGTGGAACTGGCGGTCCAGGCCGGGCCGGATCATCTCGTCTGCACGCACTTGTATCGCGAACTGGATGCCGAGAAGCTGCAGCACCACGCGAGGTCGCGCGGCTTCGACGGAAAGATCACCGTGGGCGAAGACCTGATGCGCGTCACGTTGTGAGCGGGCCCGTGCGAGAACTCTCGCCGGACCGGGCTCAGGGCCGCTGCAGCCAGAGGAAGTCGATCCCCACCTCCGCCTTGTCTTTGCCTTCCGGCGGGCCCTTGTAGATCAGCGTCAACGAGTGCTCACCTTCATCCATCGCGATCTTGGGTCCTCGAGATTCACGGGACAGCGTGCGATGAGGAACGAAGGTTTCCGTGACGTTCTCCTCACCGCCGAATCCGACCGCCTTACCGTTCAGCAGGATCCCGACCTTGCCGCCACTGCCGTCGCGACGAAACACGGGCATCGTGATCCAGCGGCCCTTCATCGGCAGCGAGAAATTGAACTTCAGTTGCTCGCCCTTTTTCTTCGGGCTCCAGACCAGCAGTTTGCCGCCGGACCACATCGGATCCTCCAGAATCGATGTGTTCTCCCCGTCAACCATCGACTCCTCCGCCTGGAAGAACTCCGAGTTGTACGCGGCTTCCCGCGATTCCGGCTGCCAGTTCGGCGGGAGTTCGAGGTGCCGCACGTCCTCGCCTGTAATCGGGAGGTGATCATCGATCAGGCCCGGCCTCCCATAGTGGTAAGCGATGCGCGCGTAAGAGAAGTCGTCCGTCGGCGTGTGGTGATAGAGCTCCATGTAGAACGCGAAGAAGTCGGCAAAGGGCAGGTCGTCCACCACATGATAGCGGTAGTTGGTGACGAAGCCGCGGTTGGCGGGGCCGTCGTTGACCGGCTGACCGCAGTACGGGTGCAGGAAAATATCATGCGACGACCACGCGTAGTTGTAGTAATCCTCGGAGCCTGTCCCAAAGGTTGACGGAAATCTGTCGTCATCAACGAAGATTTTTTCGTCGCCCTCCCCCCACCAGTTTCCGCCACTGGAGGGGATGTTATTCGCATTCAGCAGGTAGCAGGCGGCGCCGACAAAGCGTCCGCTGCCCTTCGCCATGAGATACGGGATGTCCTGGATGTGCCGGTTGGAGGCGAGCAGATCATGATCGGCGCGCCATCGCGCGCGGAAATGCATGGAGCTCTCCGGATCCCATTCGTGATCCACCAGGGCGAGTGTCAGCTCGACCTTCACTTCCTGGTCACCCTTGTTTTCGAGTTTGACTTGCAAGGACTTCTCAAAAGGCATGACGTAGCGGCAGATCATGACCCCGTCGGGTCGGACGGTGAACGGTGCCGACTCATAAGGATTGATGCCGGGAGCGGCGCCGAAGAAATCGCCGATCGGGGATTGGACCTGCCCCCATGGATACTCGTCACAGGCAATGTGCATGATTGTTTGCTTCAAAGCCTTATCCATGTCCTTCGCCGTGACGCGCACCGCCAATCGCTCGACCGCCTTCCCACCTTTGATGGGAATGGGGTCCGGTTCCAGAAGCGAGTTCGGCATCAGGGGGAGGTTGTACGCCACCTCTTCGGCGTTCTCGCGATAGGGCCACTCCTGTTCCGGGGAACCCAGGATGCGGGCGGTTCGCTTGATGTCGTCGGCGTAGGTTTTGAGGTCACCGGCGGTGAAGGTCTTCACGTCGGCCGCATCCTGGTAGACACGGAACTGGATCTGGTAGAAGTGGATCTCCTTCACCTTGCCGACGTACTCGATGCGGCATCCCTTGGCGAACGGAATCGGACAGTACGCGGCATTGCGCTGATAGAAGGTCTGGCCCAGCAACTCGTTGTCGAATCCGACTTCGGCCGCGAAGCTGCGGTAGGGCTGCACGAGAAAATCCTGGGCTTTACCCTCGTAGATGGGTTCGTCCGCGCCGTCGAGGAAAATGCGAAAGGTGCCTGTGATGGCGGCGGTCCAGGTGCGGACCATCGCCCCGGGGCCCTGGATGTCGCAGACGAGGTAGGTGCCCACGCCATCGTCGCCGGGCTCCTCGAGCACGGCCTCGAAATTGGGAACCGGCTCGTTACCGAAACCGTCGGAGTTGTCGAACCAGCCGGGACCGCCGGGCAGCGTACTTCGGTGATCGTACGACGCGTACTGAACGGTATGGTAGAAGGGGGCGGCGGTACGCGTCAGCCGGTGCATGTCGACCATCTCGCGGGCCAGCGTTCCGGTGGTCACGGTCCCGGCATCCAGTGTTGAGACGGAGGCCAGAGACGAAACAGTCACCATCGATGCCATGAGAAAACGAAACATGGATGAAACTCCCTTCAGTGGGGTCATTGCCTGAGGTCCAGTCGGCTGCGGATTCGTCAAACCACAAGCCCTGAGTATGCGGGCTGAGAATGTAGCATAGCAGCATGATTTGAGCCAATACGCCGGCTGCTCTGGCAATGGAGATGGATCTCGTTCGCGATCTGGGAAGACAGGTGTGGATTTCGATAAAGGATTATGAGAATTAGGGTTATGGTCCCAAGCCCATTGTGGCGGATCGGGCAGGGACCCCCGGCTTGACAACCTTGGCAGGAGATTGGAGAATCCCGGGCACGTTCGGGTTTCCGCACCGGTGAGCGACAACTCCGGCAGATGAACCATTATGGATGTGTGCGTTCCGGAAATGGGGCGCTATACTGAGCCTTGATTGAGTGGTTCGCGCGATGACGGCGATCAAATTCCGAGTCCTTATGACCGTTGTCGAAATCCAAGAAATCCTGACGCCATGAAGAGATACGATGTTGAATTCCCATCCAATAGGCGTTCGGGATTGACCTGGATTCCCGAACCGGATAGCTTGTGATATCATTCA
Source organism: uncultured Planctomycetales bacterium (assembly GCA_964618455.1). Taxonomy (GTDB): domain Bacteria; phylum Planctomycetota; class Phycisphaerae; order UBA1845; family PWPN01; genus CAZUAQ01. Next base: position 24,061 of record CAZUAQ010000028.1, read on the forward strand.
CAATTCGATACCGGCTGTGAATTGAAGAGCAGAAAACTTAGATTCGGGCTGATTGACGGAGCCTCCCCGTGCCTCCTGACGAGGCCGGCTCGACACAGGCTCCCCCACGTTTTGGCAATACATGATTAGCGGTGTAACGGCGGATCCTGCGGGGCTGGAAGAAGCTGCCTGGGTTCCCCGGTCTCTTTTCGCTCCGGGCGGTCGACGATGCCTGTACCCACGGAAACGTTATACAACACCAGGAAGGTGAGTCTCTGGTTCGCGATCTCCAGCGTGGCGCTCCTGGCGAGCCTCATCTGGTTGATCAAGACGGACTACGCTCGTCCCTGGCGTGAAATTCAGAACGAATACACCGAACTCCAGGCGGAGTTGGCGCGACTCGAATTGATGACGTTCGAGACGGAGTCCAGTCAGAACCGCCTGGAAGCCGCGAAGGCGCGTGTGGCGGCGGAGAAGGAAGCGCTGGCTTCACAGCAGAAGCAGGTCGAAACGCTTCTGGTCCAGATGGGGGAAGGTCTGGAGGCCGATCCGAAGTCCTACGCCGGCAAGGTCCTGGAACTCGTTACCGGACCGATGTCCTCGGAATTCGTGGAACAGGCCCGACAGGTCGACCTGGAATTCTCTACGCTGATTCAGGGGCAGATCGAGACTCCGAATTCCGAGACCCTGGCCTCCCAGATCCAGCCCGACAGTCCACACGCCGAACATCTTAAGGATCTGCTGCAGTGGTTCCATCTCGAATCGCTGCGAGAACGCGAAATGGCGATCCGCGGCGCGTATGAAGAAGCGAACATTCTTCAGAAGAATCTCAAGAGCGAAATCGGCCCCGCCAAGGTGCACTACGAACACGCCCTGGCACTTCATGGGGCTGAGGATGAGGAGACGATCGCCCTCGAAGAAGAGCTGGGCCACCTGAAGGAATCGTTCGCGGAAGCCCGTACGAAGTACGATGAACTGGCGGATCTTCGCAAGGCGATCGAGCAGCGCATCAAGGATCTTCGCGACGGTGTGGATTCCGCCGAGCGCGATCTGGCATCCATCGAGAAGGAATTCGCCGACGCGGAGAAGAAGTACGCGGACCTCTCCGACAAGATCAAGCATGGCATCATGAACATACCGCTGGGCGACTTCGCGGCGCCGAAAGGCGTGCCGGGCCGCAACGAAGTCAAGCAGGTCGTGCTTCCGGATGTGCGTGTGGACCTGAACTTCGTGGAAAGCTACCAGACGGACCGCTGCATCACCTGCCACGTTGCCATTGATAACAAGGACTTCACCAAGGAAAACATCGCCCGCAAGCTCGAAGATGCGCTGCTTGCCATCAACGAAAAGATGGCCCGCGAAAAGCAGCCCGTACGGTTTGAGCTTCCGGTGGTGGAAGGGCGCGACGATCTTGCCCAGGGTAACGTCACTTCCGGGTGGTACACCCTCGATCCCGTGCAGCAGGATGCACTCTTCGAAGAGTTGGTCGGCACGATCAACAAGTATCAGCGCATGAACGGCGACAAGGAACTCGAGTTCGGTGAGCCGCTCCTGGCCCATCCGAACCTCGATCTGTACGTTGCCAACGGCTCGGCACACCCGATGAGTTCCATGGGTTGCACGGTGTGCCACGAAGGGAACGGCGAGGAGACGGATTTCGTTCTTGCCGCGCATACGCCGCCGTCGCACAAAGTCCGCGAGGAGTGGAAGGACGAATACTACATCAAGACGGCGGGGCTGATGCCCCAACAGAACTTCGAGACGGCGGAGCATCACTGGAACCGACCGATGCTGCTGCCGAAGTACTCGGAGGCGTCGTGCACGAAGTGCCACGAGAAGGCCACCGACATCGTCTCGTACAACGGCGAGCCGGCGGCCTCGACCATCAATACCGGGCGATTCCTGTTCCAGCAGTTGGGCTGCATCAACTGCCACCTCGTCGAGGAACTGGAGGGCTCGCGCAAGGTCGGTCCGGATCTGGCTCATGTCGGTGAGAAACTGACCAAGGGCTTTGCCCACAACTGGATTTTCTCGCCGCAGGAGTACCGCCCCTCGACGAACATGCCGCACTACTTCATGCAGGAGAACAACGACCCCGGTTCGGCGACGACGGGCGGGGATTCCGACCCGGTCCTGCGGACGCGTGCCGAAGTCGTGGGCATGACCGAGTATCTCTTCGCGGCCAGCACCGAGTACAACAAGGTCGTTCCCCCGTCGGATTTGTGGGAGCCGATGGCCGACGAGGATTCGGCGGCAACCGCCTCGGCGGCGGAACGCGGCCGGCGCCTGTTCGGAGAGGTCGGTTGCCTTGCGTGCCACTCGACGTTGTCCTATGCGCCGACCGATCCTTATGAAGGTGGGCCGGGCATGCCGCTCGGCGAGCGCTGGATTACCGGCGACCTTATCAGGGCGCTTGAGGATCTGGTTCTCGACGTGAAGCGCGGTGAGCTTCGCCGGTTGAAGAAATCGCTGGCCGGCGAGGAAGGACTCGGTGAGGCGGAAATCGATCTCACCGCCGACGAGTATGAGCCCCTTGTCGAGAAACGGCTGGCAGTATCATTGGAAGACGATGACGGCGGGCACATCTCGTTTGAGACCATCGCCGATGCCTTCAACAACGCCCTCGACGGACCGGACTACGACGTCATGATGGCCCGGCGTGAGGCGTTCGAGAAAATCCTCGGCACGTCCCCGAAGAAACTGCAGGCGGTCACACTCAGCGAGGATGAACGCGAGCTGGTCACCCGGACGACCGACGACGTCTATGATGCGATTCTCGACGTCGTGTACGACCGGTTCGACGCCATGAGCTACATTGACCGCGTCGAGTACGCGATGGTGAACTTCGACAGCGCGCAGGATTCGATCTTCACGCCGGACGCGGTGAACAAGCCGATCTTTACCCGTTTCGGTCCGGAACTCTCGTCGATCCTGACGAAGTTCGCGGATCGTGAGTCGGCGGTCTTCTGGCTGTACGACTGGCTGAAGGATCCCCGCCACTATTCGAGCTATACGAAAATGCCGCGAATGCGCCTGGAACGCGGCGACTTCCCGGTGATCGATCCCTCGACGGGGGAACCGACCGGCAAGACGGTCGATGCCGATGAAGCGCTCGATATTGCGGTCTATCTGAGCACACTAGCGGACAACGAGGATTTCGAGGTCGAGCCGTTCGATGCCGACGAAGCGCAGGCTTCGGAACTGGCCGCCAAGCGCGAAGAGTTGCTCCTTGAGCTGCTGGGCGCGCTGAATTCCGAAGCGCGGGCCAGGGCGATCATTGCGGACGAAGGCAATGAACTCACGCGGCGGATCGAGGCTCGGCTGACTTCCAGCTTCGGCGAAGTGAAGGCTTCCGAGATCGCCGCCGGTATGGATCTGAATCGCAAGCAGTGGTTCTTCCTCGGCGACAAGATGATCGGGCACTACGGGTGTTACTCCTGCCACAGCATCCCCGGCTTTGAGAACGCGTCGCGCCCCGGGACGGAACTGACCAACTGGGGCGAGAAGCAACTTTCACAGTTGGACTTCGCTTTCTTCGAGCACGCATTCGAAGAGGAACGCAACAAGGATCCGCTCTTCCGCAATCTCTTTCCAAGCGATCGTGACGCGTTGATCCGCTGGGCGCGCACCAATCCCGAGCTTCACGTCGGCCATACGCTGGCGGATTTTGCCTGGCACAAGCTGCGTAACCCGCGCATGTGGGACCGCAAAAAGGTCAAGGCGCCGTACGAGAAGCTGAAGATGCCGAACTTCTATCTCTCGGACGATGAAGCCGACGCGCTGACCACGTACCTGCTGTCGCGGAAGCCGGCGCGGGTGAACGACAATCTCCGCGTGGATTACTCCAATACGCACGAAGGGATGGTCGCCGACGGTCGCGACGCCGCCTGGGAGTTGAACTGCGTCTCCTGCCATCAGATCGACGGCAACATGCCCGTGATCAATCAGTACATCGAACGCGAAGAGGGGGGCGACTTCGTCTTTGACGAGGTCAACGCGCCCCCGTGGCTGCGCGGGCAGGGCGCCAAGGTTCAGCCGGAATGGTTCTACACCTTCCTGAACAACGTGGAAATGCTGCGTCCCTGGCTGAAAGTCCGCATGCCGAGTTTCCATCTGGAACATGATGGCACGACGGAACTCGTAGAATACTTCGTGGGGCTGAGCCTGGAAGAGTCGGAGTGGTTGAACGAACAGCTCAAGCCGGTCGAGCAGTACATTGTCTCGGCGCAGGAAAAGGCGGCGGCGGATCGGCTGGCCGCGGCCGGGCCGGGGCGTACCCCTGCCGGTGAGGGTGACGACGAGATGGGCGGGGGCGTTGAGGTCGAACAGGGCCTGGGCCCCGGCTGGTCGGACTGGATCCGGCAGGAAGATCTGGCGCCGCATGCCGACCTTCTGGGCGATTACGCCGTCCAAAATCGTCTCGTCCAGCCGATCGCGCTCGATCCCACGGAAACGGATCCGGCAGGTCTCGCCGAAGCTTATGCCCGCATCGTCGAGGATGCCCAGTTCCTGCGGGATCTCTACGACGTGCAGTACCCGTTCTCCGAAGTTCCGCCCTCGGTGGAAAGCCCCGAGGCCTGGATGGAGCATCTCGCCGACGGCGAGACCATGTTCATGACGCTCGAGTGTCTCAAGTGTCACGTTTTCGGCGATCCGAACACGCCGGGGGCGAACCAGAATCCGACTGCGCCGAACCTTCTGCTGACGCAGGAACGCCTTCGTCGCGGTTGGGTCAAGGATTGGCTGGCCTCTCCGGCGCGGATTCAGCCGGGTACGAAGATGCCGAATCTTTTCGGAGAGGGCGACGCCAGTGCGTTCGCCGCGTTCCCCGAGGAGGATCGCGAGAACCTGCGAGTGCGGCTCTTCCACGAACAGTACCTCGGCAGCGGTCCCGAGCAGATGCAGGCGATCACCGACTGGATCTTTGACGCGGGCAAGAAGAACCTGGACAAGATTCAGATTCCCTTGTCGAAGATACCTCCCGCGGACGAGCGCGCGCTGGACGTGCCGTTGAGGGATGATCCGGATACCCTGACGGGGGATGCCGCTTCCGAGGCGGTGGACACCGAAGGCGACGAGGCATGGGCCGACGTGGGTGAAAGCGGCGACGGGTCGGAAGACGCGTGGCCGGACGAGGAGTCCGACGGTGCCGAGGCTTCGGAGGACGCATGGCCCGAAGAGGAATCCGGAGATGGATGGCCGGACGAAAAGGAAGAGACGTCCGAACAGGAGCGGTCCGACGAAGCTGCTGAAGAAGCCGTGAGTGAGGATGATGGCTGGCCCGAAGAGGACGACGACGGCTGGCCCGACGAAGAATAAGACACCGCAACAAGACGAAGGCTGAGAGTTGAATCAGCCGAACCGCAATGAGGAGATCGATTCCATGAACCGCAGAATGCTGACGCTGATGCTAAGCCTGGGTGTGTTCTTCAGTGCCGTCGGCGCCGTGACCGCCGAAGACGAGAAGGAAGACGCCAAGAAGGAAGAATCCAAGAAACCCGTGGCGATCAAGGGCAAGGTGATCTACGACGACAAGCCCAAGCCGCCAAAGAAGATCAATCCCGGCGTGGATCCTTACTGCGCGAAGCACAAGATTTACGACGATTCGCTTCGCATGACCCGCAAGGGCGAGCTGTCGAACATCTTCGTCTACGTGACCACCTGCAGCCTCGAGGAGGAGATGGACGTCGAGAAGCTCGAAGTGCCCAAGGAGCCGGTCGTCCTGGATCAGAAAGGCTGCCAGTACGAGCCTCACGTCTTCGGATTGATGAGCGGTCAGACGCTCGAGGTCCGTAACAGCGACAAGACGAACCACAACGTGCACGGCCTTCCGAAGAAGAACAAGGAGTTCAACTTCGGTCAGCCGAAGCCGGGGATGGTCAAAAAGCTCACCGACCTGAAAAAAGAAGAGACCTTCATGATCAAGTGCGACGTCCACGCGTGGATGAGCACCTGGTGCCACATCATGGAGCATCCGTACTTCGCCACGACGGATTCGAAGGGAGAATTCGAGATCACTGGGCTGCCCCCGGGTGAGTACGACCTGGTGTTCTGGCATGAATCGGAAACGACCGTCGAGAAAAAGAGCATCAAGGTCGAGGAAGGCAAGCCGGCGGACGTCGGTGAAGTCAAGTTCAAGATCGAGCAGAAGCGACGCCGTCGCTGATCGCTCGAGATGGTGATTCAACACCGCGCCGCCTTTCGGAGGGCGGCGCGGCGTCATCGATCGTCCGCATGGGCCGCGGGCCGTCGGTGGATGGTGAATGATTGGGATGAGCATCCGCACGCGATTCGTCGGCGAGGTGCTGGTCCCATGCAAGAAGTTGGCCGGAGAGGGCGCATCGTGCTTGAAAGCATCGTGCAAATCCAACGGGCGATCCGCACCTGCGGAACGCGAATGATCGTGGTGCTGGCGGGACTGTTGTTCCCCGGGACACTCGTTGCGCAGAGCGATCTTCTCGCGCAAACCGACCTGGACCTGGTGACCACCGATGGTTGGTGGCTTCCCCCGAATGCCGCCGAGCACGGCGGCAAGGTCGACGGCATCTTCACGATGATTTTCATCGTGACCGTGATTACGGGCATCGCGGTGTTCGCCGTTCTGGGATACATCCTCTACAAGTACCGCCACCAGGAAGGCCGCAAGGCGATCTTTCTTCACGGCAGCCATCGCCTGGAGATGATCTGGACGATCACCCCGGCGGTGATCCTGGTCATCATGGGCATCCTCAGCATTCGTGCCTGGGCGGACATCCGCATGTCCGAGCCCGCCTTCGGTGAGGAGGTCACCGAGGTGGAGGTCCTCGCCGAACAGTTCCAGTGGAACATTCGTTACCCGGGCATGGACGGCAAGTTCGGCACGATGGACGACATCGGCACCTTCGATAAGCAGGACCCGGACAAGTCCGCCATTCCCGGCAACATTCACGTGCCCGTCGGCAAGACCGTGCGTGTCCACCTGATGTCGCGCGACGTGCTGCACAGTTTCTTCCTGCCCAACATGCGTCAGAAGCTCGATGCCGTGCCCGGCATCCGGGGAACGATGAAGTTCACGCCGACAAAGGTCGGCAAGTACGACCTGCTCTGCGCGGAGCTTTGCGGCCCGCAGCATTACTCGATGTCGGGCGCGTTGTACGTGATGAGCCAGGAGGATTACGACGCCTGGCTCGGTCAGCGGAACGCCGAGATTCGCGACATTCTCTCGTATTACGGCATCGAGGTCGGCGGGGGGGATTGGGGCGGTGGCGAAGGCGGCACCGAGGAAGCCTGGCCGGACGAGGACGAACCGGTGGAGGAAAGCGAGGAGCCCGAGCCTGAAGCGGAAGCGCCCGCCGAGCCAGAAGCGGAAGCGCCCGCCGAGGATGAAGCCGAGGCGACTGCGAAAACTGAACCCGAGCCTGAACCTGAGGCCGCGACGGATCTTCCCTCGCTGATCGGGACGGAGACACCGAAGGACGCGATCGTCGGTCGAGTTCTCTATGAAGGACCGGTACGGCAGAAGCCGATTAATCCAGGCACGGATCCCGTCTGTGCAAAAGCGCACGAACAGGAGCCGATCATCGATGAGTCGATCGTGCTCGGACCGGACAACGTGCTGCAGAATGTCTTCGTGGAGGTCACCGGCGGTCTCCCGGACAAGAAGTGGCCGGTTCCCGAAGAGCCGGTGGTCTTGGATCAGCTGGGGTGCCGCTATATCCCCCACGTCTTCGGCGTGATGGCCGATCAACCCCTCCTCATCCGCAACAGCGACAGGACGAACCACAACGTCCACGGACTTGCAAAGAAGAACGAGATCTTCAACTTCGGTCAGCCGAAGATCGGTATGACCGAAACGCTTCGATTCGCGAAGCCTGAGGATTTTAAAATCAAGTGCGACGTCCACGCGTGGATGAGCACGTGGTGTCACGTCGTGGAGCACCCGTTCTACGCGGTCACGGATGAGAAGGGCGCATTTGAGATCGCCGGCCTGCCCGCCGGGGAATACGAATTGACTTACTGGCATGAGACGCTGGGTGAGCAGAAGGTGGACGTCGAACTCGGCGACAGCGCGGCCGAGGCGGAGACGGTAACGTTCAAGCCGGCGGCCCGAGGGCGTCGGCGTTGAGGTGGCGTTTCGCTTTGGGCGAAGCATCGCTCTAGGGAATTGGATAGATCGGACGAACGGTATCAATCGGTGAACAGCATGTCGGACTCACATTCAGAACACGCGGATCACGGACATCACGAGCCGGGTTTCATCGGCAAGTACATTTTCTCGATGGATCACAAGATCATCGGGATTCAGTTCATGTTCACCGCGTTGATCTTCATGATCCTCGGCGGCGGACTGGCCATGGGCATTCGCTGGCACATCGCCTATTCGCAGCAGGATCTGCCCATCGCGGATCTTCTGCCGGAAGGCGTGGTGGCCGAAGCACCGGCGGATGCCTCGGTGTGGAAGAAGGGCCACAAAGTCGAATTCCTGATGGACTACGAGAATGAAGAGCTGGGGCTCTCCGCGGCGTCGGGAACGGAGGCGACGTTCATCAAGGTCGTGGAGTATGACGAGGCCCGGAAGTATCGCCCCAAGCCGAAGATCGTGACGCTCGAGATCGGCGGTAAAGAGTACGATCTGGACATCCTCTCCTTCGACGGCGCCACGGTCAGCAGCACGGAGAACTACTCCTTCTTCACCGACGAGTTCTACTCGACCATGTTCACCATGCATGGCTCGGTAATGATTTTTCTCGTCATCATCCCGATCCTCGTCGGGGCCTTCGGCAACTTCGTCGTGCCGCTGCAGATCGGTGCCCGGGACATGGCGTTCCCGTTCATCAACATGCTGTCGTACTGGATGTACCTGGTCGGCGCGTTCGTGATGCTGTTCGGGACGTTCTTCGGTTTCGCCGCCGAGGAGGGCCTGCTGTTCCATGGCGGGGCCGCCGGGCCGGGGTCCGGGTGGACGTCGTATCCACCCCTGGCCGTCGTGACCGATACGCGGTCCTTCGCCCAGACCTGCTGGTTGATCGCCATCATCATCACCGGTACATCCTCCATCCTGGGGGCGTTCAACTACGTAACGACCATCGTGAAGATGCGTGCTCCGGGCATGGGCTTCTTTCGCATGCCGCTGACGGTGTGGGCGATCTTCATCACGTCGATCCTGACGCTCTTCGCGACGCCGGTGCTCGCCTCGGCCGGATTGATGCAGGTGATGGATCAGCTCGGGGCCAGCAGTTTCTTCATCGCCAAGAACACCGTGATCAGCGGGGAAACGATCGAGAATACCGGTGGCGGTCAGCCGCTGCTGTGGCAGCACCTGTTCTGGTTCTATTCCCACCCGGCGGTGTACATCATGATTCTCCCCGCCATGGGGATCGCCTCCGACGTGCTGAGCACCTTCGCCCGCAAGCCGATTTTCGGATACCGCCCGATGGTCTACGCCATTGCCGCCATCGCGGGCCTGGGCTTCATCGTGTGGGGCCACCACATGTTCGTCAGTGGCATGAATCCGGCACTGGGCACGACCTTCACCCTCTCGACGATCATGATCGCGCTGCCCTCGGCCATTAAGACATTCAACTGGCTGGGCACGTTGTGGGGCGGCAACATCCGCTTCACCGTTCCGATGCTGCACGCCATCGCGTTCGTGGCCATGTTCGTGATCGGCGGATTGAGCGGTATCTTCATGGCGTCGACACCGGTGGACATCTACATCCACGACACCTACTTCATCGTCGCCCACATTCACTACGTGCTCTTCGGTGGCAGCATGTTCGGCATCTTCGCGGGGATCAGCTACTGGTTCCCGAAGATGTTCGGCAAGATGATGAACTCCATGATGGGCCGGGCGCACTTCTGGCTGACCTTCATCTTCTTCAACATGACCTTCTTCCCGATGCACCTGCTGGGAATGGGCGGTATGCCGCGACGCTACGCGGGCTACGCCAAGTTCGAATCGCTGGATCACCTGATCTCGGTGAACGAATTCATCACCATCAGCGCGCTGCTGCTCGGGGCGGTGCAGGTGATCTTCGCGGTCAACCTGTTCTGGAGCCTGATCTTCGGCGAGAAGGCCGTCCGCAATCCCTGGCACGCCAACACGCTCGAGTGGATCGCGCCGTCGCCTCCGGGCCACGGCAACTTCGAGCAGATTCCGGTCGTCCGCCGCGGCCCGTACGAGTACGCCTCGCCCGAGGTGGAAGAGGATTACCTGCCGCAGGATCGCGTGATCGGAGGTTCGTCGCCGGCATGAGTGACGCGCCCACCAAGATGAACATGCCTGAGCGCACGCCGCGAAGTGGCGGGGCGGCCTGGTTGCATCGCCTCAGCGTGGCGCTGCTGGTCGGGACCTTCGTGCTCATCGTGGCGGGGGGCAATGTGACTAGCAAGGATGCCGGCCTGGCCGTGCCGGACTGGCCGCTGTCCTTCGGATCCTGCAATCCGCAAGGGTGGACGTCGATGCCGCTCGTCTTTGATGAGCACCTGCATCGGCTCATCGGCACGACGATCGGGATGATCTCCATCCTCGTTGTTGCCATGGCGTTCATGGGCTCCGGCATTTCCCGCAAACTACGTAGGGTGTCCGTTGTGGCACTCGTGGCGGTGATCATTCAGGGCATCATGGGCGGCCTGCGCGTCACGGAAATCTCCACGACGCTGGCCATCATTCACGGTTGCTTCGGGCAGGTGTTTCTCTGCATCGTGGTGGCGCTGGTCGCCATGAGTTCGCGCCGCTGGCCGGGAACGGCCGCGCCGCGCGACGCGTTGACCACGCGGGCGGTGCGCTTCTGGACGGTGGTGATCCCGCTGGCAGTCTTCGGCCAGTTGATCCTCGGCGCCGTCCTGCGGCATCTGCACATCGGCCTGGGCTGGCACATCATGGGGGCGATGGTAGTGGGCGTGGTGCTCATCATGGCGTCGCAGCACATATACAACCCGCGGCCGCTGAACCCGGAATCCAGACGGGCCATGAACGCCATCTTCGCGCTGTATGGCGTGCAGCTCCTGCTGGGTCTGATGACCTTCCTGGTGCTTCGTCCTCTCGGCAGCCCGGTGACGACCGTCACTCAGGCCTACCTGCCGACCGTGCACGTCGGTGTCGGCGCCGCCATTCTCGCCTCGAGTGTCTACCTGGCCTTGAAGACTTACGCGGTGACGACGCGTCAGCCGAAGGATGCAACGCGCTCATCGATCAACGAGATGCGGGAGGTGCCGGCATGAGCGACATTCCGCAGATCAAGACCGCCGCCTGGCCGCTCGCGCGGAATCGCGTGGCGGACTTTGTCGAACTGCTGAAGCTGCGCCTGGCGTCGCTGGTGCTGGTGACGACGGTAGTCGGTTACTACCTCGGCGCGGCGGGGGCGTGGAATCTCGAATTCGCGGTGACGCTGATCAACCTGGTCCTCGGCACGACGCTTGTCGCGGGCAGCGCCATGGTGCTGAACCAGTGGATGGAACGCGACACCGACGCGCTCATGGAACGCACGCGGACTCGCCCCATTCCCGACGGTCGCGTTGCCCCCGGCGAGGCGCTGCTGTTCGGGAGCGTGCTGGCCGTGGTCGGCCTGGCGGTCCTGTTGATTTTCGTGAACGTGTTCACCGCCTTGCTTGGTGCGCTCACGCTGGCGAGCTATCTCTGGGCCTATACACCGCTGAAGCGCCTGACGCCGCTGTGTACGCTGGTCGGCGCGGTGCCCGGCGCGATTCCACCGGTCATGGGCTACGTGGCGGCGGGCAACACGTGGGATGCCTTCGCCACCGTGCTTTTTGCGATCCTCTTCGTCTGGCAGATGCCGCACTTTCTCGCAATCGCGTGGCTCTACCGCGACGATTATGCCCGCGGCGGTCAGAAAATGCTCCCGGTCGTTGACCCGGAAGGCGTCGCCACCGCCCAGCACATCATGACCTTCAGCCTGACACTGCTGGGCGTGACGCTGATGCCGACGATCCTCGGCATGACGGGATTGCTTTACTTCGGAGTGGCCGCGTTCATGGGTGTCCTGTTTCTTCTGCTCGCGGCCAAGCTGGCAGTGACGCGAACACGTGTGGCGGCGAGACGGGTTTTTCTTGCATCGGTGCTGTACCTGCCGATGTTGTTGGGATGGATGATGTTCGATCGCATGGCCGGTTGAGTCCGGCTGTTGCAGGATAAGCGTAGGAGGTCGACACGATGGCGGAAGCCATGCTTCAAGACGTAAACCCCTCGACGGTGCGGACCGATGCCGAGGGTCAGATCCACGTGCCGGTGGACAACTACAAGTTCGGCATGTGGCTCTTTCTGACCAGCGAGGTGATGTTCTTTTCCGGCATCATCGGCGCGTACCTGGTGCTGCGGCTGTCGGATCCGGTCGGATTCACCGAGCAGGCGAAGCAGTTGAAGTGGGTCCCTGCCGCCATCAACACCGTCGTGCTCATCAGCAGCAGCCTGACCATGGCACTGGCCATTCACTGGGCGCGTGAGGGCAAGCTGGCCAACGTCAAGCTGAACCTGCTGATCACGATCCTGTGCGGCTTCGCGTTCATGGGCATCAAGGCGTATGAATACTGGAGCAAGTTCAGCCACGAGCCTCCGATTTATCCCTCGACGCACGTGTTCTGGGCGAGCTACTTCACCGCCACCGGTCTGCACGGTGTGCACGTCGTCGCCGGTGTCGTGCCGTTGATCTACTTCTTCTTTCGCGTCTCCAGCGCGAAGGACGTCCGCCAGTGGTCCGGCCCGCTCGAGTGCATGGGCCTTTACTGGCACCTGGTGGACCTGGTGTGGATCTTCCTGTTCCCGCTGTATTACCTGCTGCACTGAACGGCCTGTTCCATTGAGATTGGCACGACGCAGCGTGAAGTCACGTATCACAGAGATTGAGACTGGTTGCGCTGAACGCAACGGTGAGGAGTAATAAGCCATGAGTGAAGCCGAACACCATCACGGACCCGCCTATCGAACCTACTGGGCGGTGTTCATCTGGCTGCTGCTGCTGACCTTTCTGACGGTGGCGGTCTCGTGGATCAAGGGACTGCCCGCGCCGATCGCCGTGACGCTGGCCTTCATGATCGCCATCAGCAAGGCGTCGATCGTGGCCGCCTTCTTCATGCACCTGAAATATGATTCGAACATCCTGCGCGTCATCTGCACCGTGCCAGCCATGCTGACGCTGCTGATCGTCATTTCACTCATGCCGGACGTCGGGATGCTCAAACCCGGTGTCGCCGGACCACCCGAGGCCGCGCAGCGCCTGGCGGAAGAAGAGGCTGCCGCCGGACAGAACGACGAACACGAAGATGGTGAAGAATCGGATGCCGGTGCGCATTGAGGACGATTCAGGTCGATCAACCTTCCGTGGACGCGACATTGCCGGAGCCATCTCCCTCGACTAAGCTTCCCTCCATGACCACACCGGACGCGTCTTCCCCGATTCACATCAACGCGGTCTCGTATCGTTACGGTGAGCGTCTCGCGCTGGACAACGTGACGTTCGAGGTCGGTTCACGTGAGGTCTTCGCGCTGCTCGGACCGAACGGCGGCGGCAAGACGACGCTCTTCAAAATCATGACCACCGCCACCTTTCCCCAGGAAGGGCAGATCCTCGTGGCGGGACTTGATGTCGCTACGCATCAGGCCGAGGTCCGCCGCGCGATCGGCGTGGTGTTCCAGCATCCCAGCCTCGACGCCAAGCTCTCCGTGCGGGAGAACCTGACACACCAGGGGCGGCTCTACGGACTCCGTGGCAACAAGCTGACCGTCAGAATCGATGAGCTTCTGGACCTGTTCGGTCTGAAGGAGCGCGATCACGATCGAGTCGAGACGCTGTCCGGCGGACTGGCCCGCCGCGTCGATCTCGCCAAGGGCCTGCTCCATCAGCCCAAAGTGCTCCTGCTCGATGAGCCCAGCACCGGACTCGACCCGCAGGCGCGCTACGACTTCTGGAAGCATCTGGACCGATGCCGACAGGAAGGGAACCTTACCGTGCTCATGACCACCCACACCATGAGTGAGGCGGATCGTTGCGATCGGGTCGGGATCATCGATCGCGGCCGACTCGTGACCGTGGGCGCGCCCGAATCGCTCAAGTCCGCCATCTCCGGGGAGTGCCTGCACGTCGAAGGTGACGAGCCCGAAGCACTGGCCCGCGACATCTCGGCGAAGTTCGCGCTGGAGGCCAACCTGCTTGACGATCGCATCCGCATCGAGCGGGAGCAGGCCCATGCGTTCATCCCGGAACTCGTGGAAGCCTTTCCCGAGCGCATCCGCGCGGTCTCGCTGACCAAGCCGACGCTCGAGGAGGTCTTCGTGCATCATACCGGGCGCCGGTTTGAAGATGCGGAGGTTCATGATGTCAAGTGAGACCGCTTCCACCGGGGCGCTCGCCGCCTACACGCTCTGGCAGCGCGAAGTTGTTCGCTTCCTGCGGCAGCGCTCGCGCGTGGTCGGCGCATTGGTCACCCCGGTGGTTTTCTGGGCGCTGATCGGCATGGGCCTCGGCCGCTCGTTCCGGCCGGAAGGCGCGAGTGAGCAGATCAACTACCTCGAGTTCTTCTTCCCCGGCACGGTCGTGATGATCCTGCTGTTCACCGCCATCTTCTCCACCATCTCGGTGATCGACGATCGCAAAGAGGGCTTTCTGCAGGGGGTCATGGTCTCTCCCGCGCCACCCTGGTCGATCGTCCTCGGCAAGATCCTCGGTGGCACAACCCTCGCCTTTTTGCAGGGCATGCTTTTCTGCCTGTTCGCCTTCGGGTTCGAAACCGACCTGAATCTGCTCCGCATTCTTGGTCTGATCGTCGTCGTTTTCATTGGGAGTTTCGGACTGACGGGTCTGGGCTTCCTCGTCGCCTGGCCGATGGAATCCACACAGGGCTTCCATGCCATCATGAACCTGCTGCTGCTGCCGATGTGGATGCTGAGTGGGGCGCTCTTCCCCGCTTCCGGAGCGCACACCTGGCTGAAGTGGGTGATGATGATCAACCCGGTCACCTACATTGTGGCGGCGGTCCAGAACATGTGTTACAAGGATGTGGCCGAGATTACCGGGGGCCATCCACCGGGGGCGGCTGTTTCGATCCTGGTCATGATTCTCTTCGGCGTGTTGACGTTCGCCGCCTCGGCATGGCTCGCTCAGAAGCCCGAAGGAAAACGCAGATGACCTCCATGCGCACCACCCTTGTTCATCGCTGCAATCCCATGCTGATCTGCACTGCCATAGCCTGTAGCCTTCTCAGCGGACCACTCATCGGATGCGGCGAAGAGGAGTCATCGCGGAAACAAGGCGGAATGACGGGCGAGGACGCCGATGCGTCGAACGATTCTTTGCCGATCATGTTCGATGCCCCAGGGTTCGAGCTGACGAATCAGGAGGGCGAGACGTTCTCCTCTGAATCACTTGCGGGTCATGTCTGGGTCGCCGACTTCATCTTCACGCGTTGCCCCGGTCCCTGCCCGGTCATGACGCAGAACATGAAGAAGCTGCACGACACCTTCGACGACGCGGAAAAGCTTCGCTTCGTCACCTTCACCGTGGATCCGGAAAATGACACCCCGGCAGTGCTGAAGAAGTACGCGCGACGCTTCAAGGCCGATTCCGAGCGATGGACTTTCCTGACCGGGGAGCGCGAGACCATCTTCGGGCTCTCGGTGGACGGGTTCAAACTCGCCGCCGCACCCGCCGAGGCGGCCGACGATCCCTCGCATCCGATCGTTCACAGCCAGCGCTACGTCCTCGTGGATCGCGAGGGGAAGATTCGCGGCTATTACAACGGCCTGGAAACCGCGGATCTCCAGTCGATCGAACGGGATCTTCGCAGCCTCCTCGGCGAATCCTGATCGGCTCCGGATGCCCTTGCCATGTTGGATATCCTTCCCACGATTAACGCCACGCTGAACGGCATCGCCGCCATCCTGCTGGCCCTCGGTTTTGTCGCCGTCAAACGGAAGCAGATCACGCTCCACAAGCGCCTGATGATCTCAGCGTTCGTGGTCTCCGCGCTCTTCCTCGCGAGTTACCTCACGTATCACTATCTGAAGCACCAGGCTACGGGCAAAGGCCATACGCCCTTCGAAGGCACGGGCTGGATCCGGCCGGTCTATTTCACGCTGCTCATCTCCCATATCATTCTCGCGGCGGTCAACCTGCCGATGATTCTGATCACGATGTATCTCGCCGCGAGAGGACGTTTCGAGAAGCACCGCCGCGTGGCGCGATGGACGTGGCCGATCTGGATGTACGTCTCGGTGACCGGTGTCATCGTCTACGTTATGCTGTACCACATGTGATTTGTCGGCTTCCGGGTTGGAGGTGGAAGTGATCGACCTGCCAACGCGAAGCATCAAGATGCAAAGGTGTTGTGCCGATAGAATCCGAGTGGCGCTGAGCTTCGCAATCACCAGGCAGCAAGGGATGAGAGAATGCTGACGAAGAACCCGTCCATGGTCATTCTGATGGTGGTCGCCGGAGGACTGTTTCTTGCTACCGGCCTGAATTGTCCCCATCTGCCTTCCGAGCTGGATCTGGAACTGCAATCCATCCTTGCCATGGAAGGCATCGAGCCGATTGCGAAGCCCGCGATCGATACGGACAAGGTCGTGCTTGGTCAGGCGCTCTTCTTCGACAAGATTCTCAGTGGCAATGAGAACATCTCCTGTGCGACCTGCCATCACCCCACGTTGAACACGGGCGACCATCTCTCGCTGGCGGTAGGGGAGGGCGGCAGCGGCTTGGGCCCGCTTCGCACGATTCCCACGGACGAGAACGACGCGCTCGTCTTCATCCCGCGCAATTCTCCGCCGCTGTTCAATCGCGGCGAGCTGAAAAGTATGTTCTGGGATGGACGCGTCGAGGAAACGGCGGATGGCGATTTCGATTCGCCTGCCGGCGAAGCACTGCTCGACGGACTCGAGAGCGCCCTGGCGGCCCAGGCCATGTTCCCCGTCACGTCACGCGAGGAGATGCGCGGTCAGCCCGGAAGCAATGATCTCGCCGACCTGGCGGACGACGATTTTCAGGGCATGTGGCAGGCGTTGATGAGTCGCGTGCTCGCGATCGAGGAATACCAAAACCTGTTCGCCGCCGCCTTTCCCGAGGTCTCAGAAGCTGACCTCACTTTCGCTCACGCCGCCAATGCCATTGCCGCGTTCGAGATCAACAACCAGACCCTCGACGACAGCCCGTTCGATGAGTACCTGCGGGGGGATCTGGGTGCCCTGTCGGATGCGGCAAAACGTGGAGCGATCCTCTTCTACACCGATGCCGGATGCGTGCGATGTCATTCGGGCTCGTTGATGACGGATGAAAGCTTTCATAATGTCGGCGTGCCACCGGTCGGCCCCGGCAAAGGCGATGGCGAGGATGGCCGCAGCGACTTCGGCCGCGAGCGCGTCACGGGTGAGCCGCGCGATCGGTACCGGTTCCGCACGCCCTCGTTGCGTAATGTCGCCGCCACCGGGCCGTGGTTCCATTCCGGCGCGATCACCACGTTGGAAGGGGCGGTGCGTCACATGCTCGACCCGACCACGTCGGCGGAGAGTTACGACGTGACGCAACTGCGCGTGGAACTGCAGCCGACGGCCGGGCTGGATGAACTGCCGGATATCCTCAGCGATCTCGATTCGCGCGTGGCGTCGGGCGTGACGTTGAGCGATGGGCAGGTCGAACAACTCGTGGCGTTCCTCAACACGCTGACGGCGGAAAGCATCGCCGACCTGGTGGAGAATGATCTGCCCGAAAGCGTGCCCAGCGGCCTGCCGGTCGAGGATTGAGCAATCCGATGCCGGGAGATCGGGTTCCCCACTGACAATCGAGACTGGATCCGAATTGGGCGTTTGGAATGCCTACGGCTGAAGGTGTTCGTTTGTCAGAGCGATGGCGCGGTCGACCGAATCGGCGATGGTGTTGAAGTCGAGTTGCGTCTCCGGCGGGAGCGTCATGTCCAGTTCCTCGCGGAGCGCTGCGCGGACGGGAAAGTTCGCCGAGGTGCTCTCCGCCAGCATCCGCTCGGTGACTTCCGAGGATAGAAAGTCGATAAGCACCCGGCCGGTCTCGGGATTCGGTCCACCGGCGATCAGGGCGACCGAATTGGGGATGAGCAGCGAACCGCCGTCGCCCATATCCGGGTAGGTCAGGTCGACGGGCTCCTTCAACGCCTGACGGGCGTACACGTCATCGGTATCCGTCGAGCAGAGCGTGAGGCGGCCGGCGCCGACGAGCCGCGCCCCGGTGGCGTTGCCGTCCAGCAGGGTGTGGTTGATCGTCTCGCCGAGTTCCTCGAGAAAAGTCACGTATTCGTCTTCGCCCCACAAGGCGTGAAACGCGGCGAAATGCCCGAGCGTCGTGCCGAAGCGGGGATCCGCCACGCCGAGCTTGCCCTTCCACTTGACTTCCGTGATTCCACGCCATGTCGACGGAAGTTCTTCCTCGGTGACCAGATTCGTATTGAATCCAATCACACGGCCGCGCAAGCCGAACGCCGTCCACATCCCATCGGGATCACGGTAACGCTCGGGGATGCCCTCCGCCGGGGGGCGATACTCGGCGAGCAAGCCCGCGCGGGCCAGCTTGATCGTGTTGAAAATCTCGCTCGACCAGAAGACGTCGGCGTTGGGATGATCCTTCTCCGTTTCAATGAGCCTTACGAGCCCGGTCGTCTTACCAGCTTCCGTGTCGGTCTTCATCGCCACACGAATGCCGGTCTCCTTCTCGAAGGCTGCAATCACCTGCTTCGCGAAGGGAGGATCCACGCTGCAATAGAGCGTGACCGTCCGAGATCCGGACGAGGAACCCTCCCCGGACTTGGAACAGCCGGCGCCGAACGTGAGGGTAAGAATGAAGAACGCTGTCGCAAACGCGCGTCGTGTCCTGATCAATGCTCAATTCCCTGAGGTCGTTTCCTGGTAGTTGCGCTGGAAGTACTTGCTGATCGATTCCTGGTAGACACCGGGCACGTCGCCGCTCTCGATCGTTTCCGTCGCGTAGCGATTCGCCGAAAGCGACGCGCCGCGAAGTTCGGGCGACGCTTCACCTTTGAACTGCTCACCCTCCACGAACTCCTGGTGAATGATGTGCCCGGCCTTGCTGAAGACGTCGGTACGTTCCTTCTTCAGGTTGAAATTGGTGGCCTGCTCGGGGGCGACACCACCCTGACCGCGGCCCAGGCCGCCCATACCGCTGTTGCCCTGGCCGCCTTGCTGACCTTGCGCCATGCCCGAGCCCTGGCAGCCGCCGCATGGCTGGCCGTTCTTCATGCCGGTGCCCTGGCATTGCGAGCAGCCCTGGCCGAGATCGTTCTTCATCTGGTCGAGCTGCGTCATGGCGGACTCGATCTCGTTCAACTGCTGCTGCATCGCTTCGAGTTCGGAGAGCTGTTGACCGGCCTGGCCCATGCCCTGCTGACCCTGTTGACCGCCGGACGAGCCACCACCGGCCTGCTGCTGACCCGGTTGCTGACCCTGTCCCGGCTGGCCCCCCTGGGCGCCTTGCTGCTGTTGCTTCTGAGCCCCCTGGGCAAGCTTCTGGCCCAGTTGCTTGGCGGCATCGCACGCAGCGCCGCGCTGCTGCATCTGCTTCATCATCTTCTGGACCTGCTGTTTGTCGAGGCCCTTTTTCTCGAGCTGTTTCTTGAGTGATTCGAGATCCTTCTTCTGCAGACTGTCGAGTGCCCGCTGAATCTCCTGCTGATTCATGCCCGCCTTGGCCAGTTCGTCCTTGTTCTTCTGATCGTTCTCCGCCACGTTCTGAATCTGCTTGCCGAGTTGTTCCAACTGCTTGCGAAGCTGTTCCGCCTGACGCTTCTCCTCTTCCGTTTTCGGCGCGGTCTTGAGCTTCAACTCGAGCTCGTCGAGCACGCGTTTGGCTTCCTTGAAGTCCCCCTGGGACAACGACGACGCCAGCTTGCCGACCGGCGTCTCCGCCGCGTTTTCGCGCTGGGCGATGCGCCGCAGGAGCTTTTTCATCTCCTGCATTTCTTCATACCGTTCGGAACTCTTCTTCTCTTCCAGCTTCTGGCTCAGCTTCTCGACCTTCTTCAGCGCGTTCCGCCGCACATCCATCGGCGTTTCCGCCCCGGTCGCCTGCATCGGCTCCAGAGGTTCGAGTTCGTCCTTCAGCAGTTCATTCTTCTCGCGGATCTTCCCGATCTCCTGGTTCAACTGAACCTGCACCGCGTTCTCCATACGCTTCAGGGCTTCCTTCTCGGGAGAGTCGTCCGCCACGATCTGCTGCTTCCCGCTCAAGTTGATTGTCGGAAGCAGGAAGAACAGGATCACCGCGCCCAACACGCCCGGGATCGCGAAGTTGGCGGAGTGCGGGAAGCGAATCGGCAGATGCTGCGACGGGGTAATGCGGGCGCCGAGTTTTCGGGCATCGTTCAGGACCGCCTGGTGAAACGGGTCGTCCGAGCTCTGGCAGTAGAGACCGGTGCTGATACGCTCTTTCAGTCCGGCAGCCACGTCGAGTTGGGCGGCTGCCGTCTGCATGCTCGGCGCACGCAGCAGCGTCCAGAGGATCGATCCCGTGACCGCCGCTACGAGGGCGACCAGGCTGAACGCGCCCATGAACGGCGGCAGGGTCGTCCCTCCGTAGGAAGTCCGCTGGACTACGATGGCCAGGATTACCACGCTGGCGGCGAACGCCAGGCACCAGCACAGGTTGGACAGCCAGGCGTTCAGCATGATCCGTCGCCGGGCTTCTCGAATCGGTCGTTGCAAATCGCTCATGTACAGATTCCCCTGAGGTTGATATCGGGTCTCATTTCTTATTGTCGGCGGATGCGGCCTTCTTACTTGGAACTCCGATGCTCTCTACCGGAAGTGTTCCGGGGCCGCGTGGCGGATCGTTCCACCTCCTCAGTATATGAGACATTATAAACCCCCGTCGGTTCGCTGGGATTCTGCGGAAGGTCACAACACCTCTGCCGGGGCAAATGTCTCCTAAGATTTTTTCATGTAATGACTTACGGGCCTCCTGGGCCATCGGGCCGATTCAGAAAATCGAATCAATCGTTTCGGGCGCGTCCGCCGGTTGCTCCGGATGTTCCGTGCACTTTCGCACGTGCTCGATCAGGCTGGCGGGCAGGGGCACCGTCCAAGTCGGCGTTTCCCCTGCCTTCGCCACGTGACGTGTGTCCGGTTCGCGCGACCAGTAGCCCCACACTTCACGATAGCGGCGTTCGCCGACAATCTCGCCCTCATCCTGGGGGACGAGTACCAGCAAATGCCAGAATCCATACTCACCCGGAAGCCACTTTCTGCCGTGGTCCTCGTTCGGAACGGCCTCGATGCGATAGATATCGTTCGTTGCCCGGGGGTAGCCTTCGCCGCGGCTGTCACCGGTCACCAGGAGGCGATCGGGCGTACCCAGCACGGTGCCGTCATCGGCCAGGCAGACGCGCATTGAATCCCCGCGCCAGGGCCTTCCATCCACTTCGACCTCGATCTTGCACGAGACCCCGTACGCCACGACCAGGCCTTTGCCTTTCAGGTCATCGGGCCAGGGGACCTCGAAGTTCACATCGACCCGCGTGTCGGCAGCGGGACAACGAATCGTGAGTTGCTTTTTCTTTCCCGGAACGAGTTCCACATGCATATTCGTGTCGTACCCGTTGGCGGAATGAACGAGCAGACTGTACTGGCCGGGCATGAGCGCTTCCCAGAGACCTTGACCAGATCTATTCGTTTCGCGTATGAGCGTCGCCATCTCTTCGGAATTCGCGTATGCCCGCCCCCGGAGCCTGAAATGCACATTCGGCACGGGAGTCGCTTGAGGCGAATCCTCCACGAGCGTGACCACCAGCGTGGATCGATCGTCCGCAACACGATCGGCAAGATTCTCTTCTAATTGAGCGAGCCGTGTCATGGCGGACTCGATCCGCTCGTTCAATGCTTCGCGTTCACTACACTTCTGGCAGACGCGGGTCGGTGGGAATTGCGTTCTCATCACGACTGTAGTGACCAGTACGGTCAGAATTGCTGCCGCAAGCAGGATCGCGAATTGTTTGGCTGACATGATGGGCTCCCTCTGGTTACAGTAAGAACTTCCCCAAAATATCCCCATTGATTGCGTGCCTGTATTCTAATACGCGAGCAGACCTCTGAAAAGTGGCTCTCCACTGACCATTGCGGCGATCCTGCGTTATCATGGTGGAAGCATACTTCATCCGACTTATCTTGAGAGACCGAACCATGAGCAACAACGGAATCCAAACGGTCCATCTGGCGTACGGCAAGACGGGCCTCGACATCAACGTCCCCGCCGATGCCCGGGTCATTGAGCCGGAGTACGTGGCGGGGCTTGCCGATGAGCGGGCAGCCCTCATCGAAGCGCTGCGGCAGCCGATCGCGTTGCCGCCACTGGCGACCCTTGCCAAGCCGGGCGACCGCGTGGTCATCGTCCACACGGACATCACCCGCGCCACGCCGAACGATCGCATCCTCCCGCCGCTGCTGGCGGAACTCGAAGCGGCCGGCGTGCGCAGCGAGGACATCACGTTGCTCAATGCCCTCGGCACGCATCGGCCGCAGACGCCGGACGAGTTGAAGACGATGCTCGGGGAAGGAGTCGTTGCGAAGTACCGCTGCCTCCAGCACGACGGTAACGACGACGCCAACCTCGTCCATGTCGGCGAGACGCGCTTCGGCCATCCGGTGCGCGTGAATCGCCAGTATGCCGAGGCGGACGTGCGGATCCTGAGCGGGTTCATCGAGCCGCACTTCTTCGCCGGGTTCAGTGGCGGGCCGAAGGGCGTGTTGCCGTCGATCGCCGGTTCGGAGAGCGTGCTCAGCAATCATGGGGCGAAGATGATCGGCGACGCCAACGCGACGTGGGGCATCACCCGCGGCAACCCGATCTGGGAGGAGATGCTCGAGGCGGCGCAGATGGTCGGCCCGTGTTTTCTGTACAACGTGACGATGAACCGTGACAAGCAGATCACCGGCGTATTTGCGGGGGACCTCGTGGCGGCGCACGAGCAGGGGTGTGCGTTCGTGAAGAAGTGCGCGATGGTCGGCGTGCCGGAACCCTTCGACGTCGTCATCACCAGCAACTCCGGCTACCCGCTCGATCTTAATCTGTACCAGGCGATCAAGGGGGTCTCCGCCGCGTCGCAGGTCGTGCGCGAGGGCGGGAGCATCATCGTGGCGGCGGAGTGCTGGGACGGCATCCCCGAGCATGGCCACTTCGGCCGGCTGCTCCGCGAAGCGAAGAGCCCGGCCGACGCGCTGGGGAAGATCGAGTCGCCCGACTTCGGCTGCCTTGACCAGTGGCAGGTGCAGGTCCAGACACGCATCCAGCAGAGGGCCGACGTGTACGTCCGCGCCGACGGCCTGACCGACGACCAGATCCGCCAGTGCCTGCTGAAACCGTGCGCGAAGATCGAAGAGACGCTCGATGACCTGAGCCGCGGGAACAGCGCGGCAAATCACCCGCTCAGCATCTGCGTCCTGCCCGAAGGCCCGGTGACGATCCCGTATGTCAAGACAGGGTGACAGATCAGGGTTAGACTGCGCATCCGCAATGGTAACATCGAGATGCAAGCGAGCGATGTGTTTCTATCTGGATCAAGTCATCACGTGGCCACCGCCGGTGGTGGCGCGGCCACGTGATGACTTGATCCCGATGCAAATCGTCGTGTCGTTCATGTCATGCATGTGCATGGCCCCCTGATGCGTTGAAAGTACCCCGGTGAATCACGCATGCTTGCGCTTCGGATACCGCGCCGCCTGGTGGATCCAGTTCAGCGCGCCGAGGGGCATCTCTCCGTAGTGATCGATCTCGATGCGCGTCAGTTCGGCATCGGCGACGTGGCGGAAGGCGCGTCCGAGCGTGGCCGAATCGGCGAACGCCGAACTGCCGACCTGCAGAATGATCTCGACGCCTTCCGTCGCATCGAGCACCTTGACCAGCGGGATGCCCACGTCCGCCAGATCGGTCTTTTCCGGATCGCGCCAGATTGACGCCAGCCCATCGATACGCGAGGTCACCGTCGTCGGCTCCAGGCCGGTGGCGTCGTGATGGTCCTCGACGTGCAGCACGAGCCGTCCGCCGCACGCCTGGGCCAGCGACTCGACCAGCAGCGTGATCTGCTCCTGCTGCCAGCGGACATACGCCGCCACGATCGGGTCCTCCGAGAGAAAGTCCTCCAGAGGCATCGTGATCCGCTTGCCGTTTGTGTACGCGTCGTTGAGCGTAACGGCGACCGACCGGGCGGCGGCCTCCACCTCAATCCCGTCCTCCGCCGCGCCCTGCCGGCACGATTCGCAGAAGCAGCGCGTCCGCAGCCAATGGACGACGCTGCCGAAGTCGAACCCGCGCTGATGCGGGTGGCGGCACCGCCGCAATCCCGGAAAGCCGAGCTGCTCGACGAGGACGGTCTCCACGGGATGGTGGGAGGTAATGTCATTGACGACGGCGGAAAGAAACGCCCGGACATCCGGGTTGCAGGGACAGAGGTCGCGCGGGCTCGCGTCGTCGAACACGCTCTTGGTGGCGGCGGCCGGGTAGGCATCGATGATGGCGGGCAGGTCGCCGGCGTTGATAACCGCGCGGAGGGCGAGGCCGTGCTTCTCGCACTGGGCGGCCAGTTTCTCGATCGGGTTCTTCTTCCGGAGCCAGCCGGCGGTGACGGCGGGCACGCGCGTCGCTTTGTAGTGCGGTTTGTCGGGCTGGAACTGCAGCCCGCCGATGCCGCGCCACTGCCGTGGCGTCACGCCCTCGTGCGGCCGAAACGCGTTGACGCTGCCGGTGAGCAGGGGAACGGTGATGCCGGTGGCGCCCGCCTGCCCCTGGAGGAGATCGAGCACCTTCTCAATGCCCTCGTCGTGCAGGTCCCACAGGTGGGCGCGGATGTTGGTCTGGAACATGGTCAGCCTCGCTGGTCAAAGATGCCCGGCGATTGTACTCGCGCGCCGGGGGGAGGGGAATGTCACAGTGATGGCCACAAAAGGCTCAAAGGCCACAGAACAGAATGAAGAAACCCGAATGACGAATGGCTAACCAAAAGGGGCGTCGAGGAGAAGGAGGCGGCTCCAACGAGGACTTGAGTCAATGGGTTGTTTCGGTATAAAGATGCCGGGAGCAACAGGGACTTTTCGTCGAGGAATTCATGAAACATTGGATCGGGAAGATCGAGATCGGACCGAATCACATCTTGTCATGGGCACTCAGTATATCCGTATTCGGTTTGGGACTTGGAATGGCCGAGCGTTGGGTCAGGCCGATGATCACTGGGCCCGTGCATTATGAAGCGCTCATCGGCTTACTCCTGAAGATCATAGTCTGTCTGCTGGTGCTGGGGATGCATTTGCGTTATCAGCCGCGAAAGACGGCTTTGCTCAGTCTCCAAATCTCCTACTTCGGCTTCTGGTGGTCGTGTATGGTGGGATGGACCTTCGTGAACAAACTCATCTTTGATGATCTTCTCTTCGTCATGGGATTGTGCTGGTTCATTAGTGCACTGATCGGAGGGATTGTCGTGTTCGTGATGTTGCTGCATCCCAATAAGGCTCAAGGCCCAGTCTGCGCGCACTGCGATTACTCGCTCATCGGCTTGACCGAACCTCGCTGTCCGGAATGCGGGACGGGTTTTGACATGGAAGAGATGGAATTGTCGCCCGAAAGCAACCGATAAGACAAGGGCGTACCTTCGGCGACTGCCCTTACCCTGGAAGGGCTTCTTGCACACTGTTTCGGAACAGAATTTATACAATGAGCGATAACCCGACCACAACGACGGAATCGGCCTCGTCGTCCTCCACGGGGATGCTGGTGGCCTTTCTCGGCTTTCTGGGCATGTTGTGGGCGGCTTACCTGGCGTTCGTTCGCATTCCGCACGTCACGACGGTTTTCCAGGATTTCGGTACGGATCTGCCGAGTTTGACCATCCTGGTCGTTCGATTTCCCTGGCTGCCTCTGCTGCTCACGATCCCCGCCGTCGTCATGGGGATCATCGCTGCCATCAACCGCAGCCGCGCCCTGAGCATCGTTGCGATCATCATCCTGGTTCTCTCGATGGTCTGTGTCCTGGGGGCTCAGGCTGCCATCGAACTGCCCCTCTTGCGACTTATTCAAAGTGTATAGGACCACTTCTTGGACAACAATTCATTATACGGCGCTAAAGCAAGCACCCTGGCAGTCGATATCGACTAATGGAATTGCATCGAAGAGATCCAAGGAACGCCGATTATCAGTCATATCATGGGGAAATCGAGGAACCTGGCAGGTTTGGCGATGGGTGTCTTCAAGGGCTATACCCTGGTGGAGGTACTGATCGTCATCGTGATTATCGGCATTCTGGCTGTGGTGATCATTCCGCAATTCGCGAACGCTTCCGATGATGGGCGGCATGCCGTAGCTTCACAGATCACGCGGACTGTCCAAAGGCAGATTGCCAACTATCATATCGAACACGGAAGCTATCCGACCACGATCCCCGATAACTGGTTTCATCCGCCTGGTCTACCCCCGAATCCCTACAATACTGGTGACTGGGGATTGGTCGTTCAGAACATCTCCGGAAAAACGGAACTGAAATACAAGCATACGAAGTCGCAGCCGGATATCTATTGGTACAACTTGCCGAACGGCCATTTCCACATGCGCGTTCCCTGGCAGGGATCCAACGAAGACACGCTGAAACTCTACAATAGAGTGAATCACTGCGATGCTGTGAATTACTGATTAGACTTCGCGCCGCCGGCCATTGTGCTCTTATTGACAGCCCCAAACGCTAATCCAGGCAGTTCGGATCCGCCGGTACATTCGTACCGCTCAGGCAGTCCATGAACAGGGCGAGATCCGCACTGTCCACGTCGAAGTCACCGGCATCCAGCCGCGCGTTGAGGCAAGCGGGATCGGTCTGCACGATGCTCGAACCGGTCAGGCAGAACTGGAAGTGAGCGTAGTCGTCGAGGTCGACGTCGCCGTCCAGATCGAAGTCCGCCGGCGCCAGGGGATCGGAGGTATCCACCACAGTCAAGCTCACGGTGATGGTTTCCGATACGTTCGTGGCGGCGGGGTCGGTGATGGTGATCGTGGCGGCATGGTTGCCCGGTGCCAGCCCGGTCGTGGTGTAGCTGACGTCGAGCGTGTCCACATCCCCCGGTCCGGTGGAATCGCCGGACGCCGGCGCAACCGAGAGCCACGCGGCATCGTCGGTCACGGCGTAGTTCAGCGTGGTACCGTTGTCCACGCCGTTCCACACGGTGAACGTGTCGCTCGCGGCGTTCTCGCCCATGTCGACGGAGGGTGACAGCGTGCCGGGGTTCCGCGCGACCAAGGGCTCGGGCGTGACGATGAGTTGCTCGTCGAGATCGGCATCATCGAAGTAGGCATTTCCGCCGCCGGTGTTCTGAGCCTTGAGGAAGAGCGTGACGGTTGATGATTGCGCGGTTGCCTCGATGTTGAGCTGCTGCCATCCGCTCGTTCCGCCGACAGGATTACTCCACTGGATGTTGGCGGAAGAGGCGTTTGTTCCCCCCGCGGGGTCGATCCCGACCCAGAACGTGTTGCCGCTACCCTTGACCCACACGCTTCCGGTATAAAGGCTGCCGACCGACGCGTTGGGTACCTGCTGGTACACGCCGGCGGTCCACTGCGTCTCCCAAAAGTCCTGCACATGGTCGCTCGAGTGCGCCCCGCCGCCCAGCCATGTGACGCCATGCTTCGGCGAACCGGAGATCACGAATCGATGCCAGCTGTTGCCGGTGCGATGATCGGGATCGGGATCGTCGAAGAAGCCGCCCTCGAAATCCCAGTTGCTGAGTCCGGCGAAGGGCGCGTCCACCGGCAGCGTGAAATTGACCATCGTGGTCTGCGATGCGCTGACCTGCACTCCAGTCGCCGCCTGGGTCTGGTAGCCCGTTTTGGAAGCCTGGACCGTGTAAGTTCCCGGTAAGACGTCGTTGAGCGCGTAGGTACCGTCTGTGGCGGTCGAGGTCGCGTACCCTCCGGAGGTGGTCTGCACGACCGCCCCGGGCAGCGGCGCGTTGGATGCATCCTTCACCGTGCCTGCCAGTGTGCCGGTCGAAGGCCCGATCGCCAGCGCAAAGTCGGCGGTGGACGTTGCATCGGGGGAGACGATCACATTCATCACGGTGCTCGATGTGTATCCTGATGCCGAAGCAGTCACACCGTACGTCCCGATGGGAACGTTACCGATCGTATACTGGCCGGAACCGTTGGTCGTGGCCGATTGCCCCCCGGGTGACGTGGACACGTTCGCGCCCGCAATCGGTTGACCTTGTTCGTCTTCCACCGTCCCGGCGATCGTCCCCGTGGCGGTGATGACTTCGAGCGTATTGCCGCGGATCGCGCCGTAAATGTCCCAGCCGGGCTGCGGTGTGTTGCCGACCCAGCGGATACCACCGGAGTACGGATTCGTGTTGCTCGTGTAGAGATAGACGCCTTGGCCGTCGGTGCGCTCGATCTTGAGGAAGTACGTGGTATTCGGCTCCACCGGGATACCGTCACCCATTGCCTCTCCACCGATCATCTCCCCGCCCAGCGTCGACTCAAGATAGTAACTGTCCCACGAGCCGATCACGTTACCGTTGGGGTTGTCGCCCTCGATGATGGTGAAGCGCAGCGTCACTCCGCCGACGTTCGGCTTGGCGGCGGCGTACTTGATGAAGCCGACATCCGAAGGTGTGGTGAACGTCTGGCCGTGGAAGGTCGCATAGAGACTGCATCCGTCGCAGTTGCCCATGCAGGGGATGCCTGGCGCGCCGCAATCGACGAAGTAGAACCCGCGCGGCACCTTGCCGGTGTGCACGAGACTGAAGTCGGTCACGGTCGTCTGGTTCTCGGTGACGGTGATCTGCTGTGCGGCGGGGAGGTAACCGCGCTTGTTGACCGTCAGCGTGTAGGTGCCGACGGGCACATCGTACACATCATACTGTCCATCGAAGAGTGAAGGCCCGCCGAACTCGTAACCGTCGGTAAACACGTTGGCATGCTTCACCGGCTCGCCGGTGTCACTGCGCGTGATCGAGCCCTGCAGCTTGCCGACGGGACCACGGTAGGGGGAGAGCCGCGCGGGGGCGAGCTGGCCTTGCGCGACGGCATTGATCCGCCAGTTTCGCACATCCGTGTACTGCGGAAATGGATCGGTCGGTTCGAAGATGCCGTCATTGTTAGAGTCGGTGGATCCACCGTTGGCCCAGGCGAAGGCGTTCCAACTGACATTCGACAGGATGAACGGGTGGACCGCCACCACCTCCGGCCACTGGTACCACCACGTGCCGAAAGCTTCGACGTTGTAGTCCGCCGCCATCTGGCGTGTCGTCTTCGGGTAGCCCTCGTACGAAATGCCGAGGTGATCACCATAGGCGGTCTCGGTGATCATCACCTTCACGCCGCGACGGCCGTATTCGGCGCACTTGTCCAAGTCGCGCAGGTAGCCGTCGATCATCTTGTGCTTGGTGACGAAGCCGTGCCCCTCGTGCATGTTGTAGTGCGGCGGGTAGGACTCGGGATACGGATGAGTGCCCCAGACGTCGAATGCGAATGCCGCGGCCGGGTTGTGGCTGAATCCTTCTTCCCAGGAGTCGGGATTGTTCTGGCCCGGCGTCATGGTTTTCAGCGTCCCGGCGATGTCGGGGTTGATCTGTGCCGCGCCGGCTTCGGCGTTATGAACCGCATTGTGCGCCGCCACCAGGTAATCGGCGTAGACGTCCATCGGCACGAAGTCGCGCGGGTCGCCCGGCTCGTTCCAGAGTTGCAGGTACACCAGCCGATCGGCGTATTGCGGATTGGCCAGCTTCCAGTCGCAGATCAGCGACGCCACCTGGCCCGCGTAGCCGGGATCGGGCGTGCATCCGCCGTTGCATTCCTGCACGCGGACACAGGGGACGAGGTCGAGTTGGATCGCTTCACCGACCCAGTGGGGATTGGACGTGAGGCTGTAATCAAACACCCAGTCGAAAACGTAGCCGGTGTCGCCGGTCAAATTCCGCGTCCAGTGAAATCCGGTCAGGATGTCCGGCCCGCCATCCTTGAGGTTGTGCATGCCCATGAAATTGCGACGCACGCGCAGCGGTTCCTGAGCTGAGGCCGTGGATGTTCCGGTGGTCACCAGGATGCCTGCGGCCAGGGTCGAGGCTGCTATCGTCAATACAGAGAATAACTTACGAGCGTACAACCGATTCTGCATGTGCCGCGACTCCTGAGAAAAGAAGGGTGCCCCGTATGGGGTATTCTAATCATAACAGTCGGGCTGTATGTGTCCACGACAAACTTTATTTGTTGGTGTGGAACAAAATGGAGTGTCGTTTCGGCCTTTGTTCCGGATCGATGGGATCAATCCCGGCAGTCGGGTTCGGCGTCGATGGCCGGGCCGCTGAAACAGTCCTGGAGAATCGCCATGTCGTTCTCATCGACGTCGCTGTCGGCATCGAGCAGAGCGTGCACGCAGGAGGGCGCGAGCTGCGGTGTATCCGGACCGCTCATGCAGCGCTGGAAGGCGGCGAAGTCCATCAGGTCCACGTCGTTATCGTTGTCGAAGTCGGCGTCAACGGCGGGGGGAACGATGAGCTGGTACTCGAGCGAGGGATCATCCTGGAGAAACAATCCACCGCCACGTAGCACGAAGTTGAAATCGGTCATCAGGTTCATACCGATGATGCCGTCCAGCGTACCGCCTTCGGGCGAGCCCACTTCCAGAAGCACCACGGGTACATTCGTGAACGTCATCCACTCACCAAGGGCGGGGATGTCGATGCGATCGATGTAGAAGCCGGGTTCCATGGTCACGTCTCCGGAGACGCCCTCGATCTCGACAAGGAAGTCCGGCGTGGCCGGGTTGAGGTTTAATCGTGCGGCCACCCGGTTGCCGATGACGGTGACCTGCGCGCCGGTGTCCAGCATGAACCGGTCCTTGTCAATGGCGGAGCGGTTCCCCTGATAGAGATCGACACTGCTGAGGAAAAAGAGGCTCTGCGCACCGACGCCGATGATGATCGACGGGCTTTGCGGGGCGTCGAGCGGGCAACCGCCGAACACATCGATACACGGCGTGTATTGGACGGACACACCACCGAGGGGACGAAGCTCGAGCGGCACGAGATTCGGATACTCGGGGATGGAGAGATCGTCCTGCTCGTAGAACTCGATCAGCGGTGTTTCGTAGACTTCGGAATCGATGGTGCGCGAAACAGTCTGTTCGTTGTTGAAAGTCGCGGTGTAGTAGACGGATAGCGGTGTCCCGATGGCGGTGAACAGTTCAGGGGCTCCCGGAGCGGGAGTATCGGCAACGGCGACGGACACGTTCGTCTCACCCACCATGTTGGTCGTGTCCAGCAGAAGCGATTGCGGATCGATGCTGTCGATGCCGTCGATGTAAAGACCGATGGGATAACTCACGAACGCATCGACGGAACCGGTCACGCCGGTGATCGTGATCGTGCTGTTCGTCAGCAGACCGTTGCTCCCAAGGCCGAACGTGAGCCCGGCCGCGTTACTGACGAGATGGGCACCCGCCCCGGTATCGAGCAGGCCGACGGTGTAATCCGCTTCAAGATCATCAGGCTGAATCAGGGTCCCACCGACGGTGGTGGAGGGAATGGCATCCAGTTCGAGCGACGCGCTGCGTTCATCGGTGGCGACGACGGCAATGTAGGAAATGAAGCCGTCGATGGGGGGGCTGTCGATCACGAGAACGTGGATGGGGGCTGTGGAAGCGGCCGTGTCCTGAGTCGATGTCGTCGTGTCGTTCGGAGAGGTCTTGCGTCGGGCGTTCCGCATCTCCAGCAACCGTTCGGAACGCGGCAGTTCATTGAAGGCTCGGGCCGCACGGCGTATGCGCGGCGTCCGGTCAATTTCTGCGGGCTGCCTGAGCCGGGCGCGTGCTCCCGGCGGATGATGAATCGCTCGAATGCGATCTCCTCCCGAGGCGCGCAGATCCGTGGACTGCCGCTGCCAAGGATCAGGGGTGGCTCGGCCCGTTTCGGCAGCGAGATCGGCACTCAGCATGCACAGCATCACGCCGACCGCAAGCGGGGCGCGGTGAAGGTTCGATAACATGGTGACCCTCGGTGTCTCAAATCCGCGACGTCGGGAGGTTTCTCACTAACGATTCTAGCGAAGCCCAGGTGAGATTTCGCGGAAAAAGCGAGGGCCGCCCGATCGCGTGGCAGACTCGAGCGGATGCCTATTGGTGCGCATCGACATGCGTCGGTGGGGCGTCGAGATTGGCTTTATGCTCCTCCACGACCCTGTCGATCATGGCCAGCACGTCCGGATTGTCCTGTGCCACGTTAAACCGTTCGGAGGGATCGATCTCGATCTGATGCAGACGCAGCGGGTCGTGCCTGTCGATCTTCTTCGCGCCTTCGCCGTATCCGTACTGCGTAATGAAGTGTGCCTTCCACACACCGACCCGCACGGCGTAGAGCGTCGAACCGCGGTAGTAGAAGAGATCCTTCCGCGGCGTGGGGGCGGCATCGCGCAGGACGGGGCTGATGTCCACACCGTCGACGACGCGATCATCGGGCAGGTTCGCCCCGGCCAGCCGGATGGCGGTGGTGTAAAGGTCCATCGTGCAGGCGATCTCGGGCGTGACCGTATTGGCGCGGACCGTTCCGGGCCACCAGGCGATGCCCGGTACACGCATCCCGCCTTCATACGTGGTCCCTTTGCCGGCATGCAGCAGCCCCGCCGATCCGCCGCGCGACCCCATGATCAACCAGGGCCCGTTGTCGCTGGTGAAGAAGACGAAGGTGTTCTTGTGGAGATTCAGGTAGCGTAACTCGTCGAGAATCCGGCCGACGGACCAGTCGATCTCTTCCACGACATCGCCGTAGAGTCCGTGGCGGCTTTTGCCCTTGAACTTGTCGGACGCGAAGAGGGGCACGTGCGGAAACGTGTACGGCAGGTAGAGGAAGAAAGGCTTGTTCTTGTTTGACCGGATGAACTTGATCGCTTCCTCGGTGTAACGCGGCGTGAGCGTGGTCTGTTCGGCGGGTTCCTCGATCACGGTCTCCTGATCGATGACCGGACAGGGCTTCATGTCGTTGGAGTAGGGGATGCCGTAGTAGCGGTCGAAGCCGTGCCGCGTGGGCAAGTAGGGGGGCAGGTGTCCGAGGTGCCATTTTCCGATGCAGGCGGTCTTGTAGCCCACCTCCTTCAATGCCTCTGCCAGGGTGATTTCGGACGCGGGGAGTCCGTCGGTGGAATCCGGAAAGAGCACTCGGCGTTGGCGGCCCGCCATGCCGGTGCGAATGGGGTACCTGCCGGTCATCAGTGCCGCCCGGCTGGGTGTGCACACGGAGGCGGCGGAGTAGAACTGCGTGAAGCGCATACCCTCATCCGCCATGCGGTCCAGGTTCGGCGTGGCGAGCGTGGGATGGCCATAGCAGCCGAGATCGCCGTACCCGAGATCGTCGGCAAACAGGATAATGATGTTGGGCCGGGCCTGGAGGTCGGATGTCTGAAACAGGCTGCCGAGCAACAGGGCGAGTACGGGAAGGGCGCGAACCATCATGGGAGTCTTCCTGCTAGCGAAGTGTTCGATGAATCAGGTACGTGGTGGCGATGGTATGATACGGCGGGAGGGGTCGCAAGCGGCTGGATCGGGGGCATGATCCAAGGTCGAAATCGGCTGTGAATGGCGGTGCCAAATGAACTTAAGGAGGAGGGTCCGATTCTCCGATGCAAGAAAGGGCGACCCGGAAATCGGGGTGCGAGCGAGTCCTTACCACCATCGAGCTGAAAGTCCAGCGGGGAGAGTCATGCGTTTCGTACGAGTAAGCCTTCTCATCATGATCGGTCTGGGCCTGGCCGGCTGCACGGCCCCGAACAAGGGCGCCGGTGTGCTGAATCAACTGCCGGATCCCGTGGTGCAGCGCTGGCCGCATGTCGTGCCTTCTCCCGCGCCACCCCGGCCGCCGGCACATCCCAAGCCTCAGCCGCGGGTTGTCCGCCCTGAGCCGCGGCAGGTCGAGCCGACACCCCGTGTGACCTCGCGATCCCTCGAGGGGGTCCACATCGTCGTGGACCCGGGCCATGGCGGAAAGGATCCCGGAGCAAGCTCCAGGCATATCTCCCTTCCCGAAAAGAAGATCGTCCTGAGCATTGCCAACGAGTTGACGAAAGAACTCCGGGCCCGCGGGGCGCGCGTCACGCAGACGAGAACAAGCGACAAGTACATTTCCCTGGAGCAGCGGGCACGCGTAGCGGAAAAAACGCGGGCGGACATGCTGGTCTCCATTCACGCTGATGCCGCCGCCAACACCTCTGCCAACGGGATCGGACTGTTCATCGCGCGGAACGCCTCCAAGGAAAGCCGGTATGCCGCCATCCGCATGCATCGGACACTCAAGAGTAAGGGCTTCGAGTGCCGGGCGATTCAACGCAAGGGATTCATTGTGCTGGTCGGCCATTCCCGCCCCTCCATGCTGATCGAAACCGGATTCATGTCGAATCGTAATGATGCGCTGGCACTGGCCAAGTCCGCTCACCGATCGCGTGTCGCGAAGGCCATCGCCGACGGGCTCGACGTCCATTTCAAATCGCAGTAGATGCATCAGCCCCAGTAATATGGGCCCTGCGCCACATTCCCCTTCTCATCGAGGCGAGGCCTTACCGCCGGGGTTGACCTCGCGCACACCGTGCGTGTGTAATGAAGCCGCCTATCACGTGAGGAGGTTTCATTCATGAGCGCATCATCCGGCAGGGACCCATCCATCCGCGACGATCCTGATCGGCCCGAACCCTCGTCCTATGCCGGTCCCCCGGAGGAAGATCCGGAGTACGGCGATCTCCTGCTGGTCGACCTGCTTCGACCGGATTGGAAGCACTTCTTCAAGCGGTACCGCGTCGATTTCTGGGGATTCGTCATCATCTCCGCCATCTGTGCCTGCATCATTCTTGGAACCCAGTGGCTCGCCCGGATCGGGGCAAACTCATGACGTGCCTGTTGTGTGTCATGTCGCCGATAAGGGCGGGCGAAGGCGGGAGACATCCTCTCCGGCCTGACGGGATGGATCCGGGCTCCCTCGGCTCCCGGGGGGCTGTCGCGTGAACCTTCACCCGTTGGACTGGGCCGTCCTCGTCATCTATCTGTTGGCCATATTCGTCATCGGGCTGGTCTGCACGAAGCTGGTCCGGACCCAGTCGGATCTGTTTCTCGGCGGGCGGCGCTTCGGGAAGCTGATGCTGACCTTTCAGTCGTTCGGGATCGGCACGCACTCCGAACAGGTTGTGGCGGTGGTGGGGCAGTGCTACCGGCTCGGCCTCGCGGGGATCTGGTGGCAGTTCATGTGGCTCTTCGCCACGCCGGTGTACTGGCTCTCGTTTCCACTGCTTCGCCGGATGCGGGTGATGACGACAGCGGACTACTGGGCCGAGCGTTTCTCGCCCGGGCTCGGACGCTTCTCGGCATTCGTCGGCGTGTTCCAGGTGACGTTCACGATTGCCACGATGCTCAAGGCGGTCAGCACCGTGCTGGAGGCGGTGACGGACCAGGCGATTCGCGAGGAATGGGTCGTGCCGATCTGCGCGACGTTGTTCGTGTTCTACGGCATCGCCGGCGGACTGTATGCCGCCACCATCACGGACATCATCCAGGGGATCCTGACCATATTTCTCTCGTTGCTGCTGATCCCGTTCATTCTCCATGAGACAGGTGGCATGTCGGGATTGCACGATCTGCTGGATCCGTCCAAGTTCAGCCTGACCGTGCCCGCGAAGATGACGGTCTTCTATATTGCCATGCTTTCGATCAATTCCCTCGTCGGTGTCTACACGGGCCCGCACACGATGACGAACGCCGGGTCCGGGCGTACCGAGTGGGACGTGCGCGTGGGGACGATGTCGGGCACGCTGCTCAAGCGTTTCTGTACCGTATCCTGGGCATTTCTCGGGCTGGGGGCGCTGGCGCTGTATCCAAGCCTGGTGAACGAAGAGGAGGCTTTCGGGCACCTCGTGCGCGACCTGTTGCCCAACGGGTTGACCGGCTTGATGATCGCCGCCGTGCTGGCGGCGGTGATGTCCACGTGCGACGCGCTGATGCTGACCGGGGCCGCGTTGATCACGCGGAACCTCTACAGGGACCGCCACACGGACCGAAGCGAGGCGCACTACATCTGGGTCGGGCGGATTGCATCGGTGGGGGTCGTGCTGCTGGCAAGTCTTCTCGCCTTCGCGTTACCGAGTGTCCTCCATGGATTGAAGTGGATCTGGTCGATGTACGCTTTCCTTGGACTGGCCTGGTGGGCGGGGGTCATCTGGCCGCGCGCGACGACGCTGGCCGCCTGGATGAGTTCGCTGGTGACGGCACTCGTATACCTGGTGACCTGGTCCTGCAACAGGTGGGGCATCGAGTTGATGCTGACCACGTGCTTTTCCACACGCCGGGAGGTCGTCGACGGTTTGCTCAGCGTGTTCGGCGATGCAGCCCACAAGGCGTTCGACATCAGCTACCCGGTCCAAATCGCGCTGTATCTCTCCGCGGGCCTGATCACGCTGGTGGTGACGAGTTTCCTGACCACGCACCGCGACCCGGCACGCGTGGCTCGGTTCTATCGCAAGATGCGGGCACCGGTCGGGCAGTCGCCGGAGTTCGATCGAGAGGGATAAAGTGGGGCCATGTGCCAGTTCTCTATTGACATAAAGAGAACCCTGCCGGACAATACCAAAACCTGTACCCGTTCAATTCATCATGGAGGGCGTCGGCAGCCGGGAGGGCGATGCAATCGAAAGGGGATCACGATGTCGCGTCAAAGTCTTATCCTGGCTTGGGGCGTGCTGGCTTCGACGGTGTGTGCCGAGAATCATCTCATCAATCCCAGCTTTGACAATCCACCTTTTCCGGTAGTGGATTGCCGGGAACGCAATCTGCAGCAGGTCACAGGCTGGTTGCGTTCGGAGCAGGTCGGCAGCGAGATCGTAGCCGCCGGTCCACTGGCCTTTCGAAACGGATTGGTCGACGTCCCAGCGTGCCCGCGCGATCCAGAGGGAGCGTCGGACAGCATACATGCCTCCATCGAATTGCAGTGTGTTCCGCAGCAGATCTCGGGGATGGAACAGACCGTCAGCGGATTCAACCCGGGGCAGGTCTGCACGTTTTCGGGGTACTGGAGTCTCGGCACATCCCCGGATGTTCTGGGTGGCCCGGCCACGGACGCCCTCGCGTTTGCCCAGATCTTCGACAATGCCGATGGGAGCGGAGATGCTTTGGCGACGGCCACGCTGTCGGCAGCGCCGGGCACGATGACGGATTGGCAGCCTTTCAGCATTTCCGGGACGATCACGGGAGAGGTTGTGACCGTTCGTGTCTGGATTCTGAGCGGGGGCGGGCTCTGCCAGCAGACGGGATTTCACCTGGATGGCTGCTCACTGACGGCGGAGACGCCCTGCGGCCAGCCCTTCGCCGACGCCGATGCCGATGGGGATGTGGACGGCACGGATTTCGCGGTGCTTCAGCAGTGTTTGACCGGCGATGCGGAGAATCATCCTGCCATTCCTTCGGATCCCGGCCTGTGCGCGTGCTTCAACCGCGAGGGCGACGATGATGACATCGACGCCATGGACGTGGAAGCCTTCATGAACTGCGTGACCGGCCCGATGGTGCCTTACGCCACATATCCGAATCCATTGTGCGACGACGCGCCTTAGTGTTATAACAGGGCGTGTTTTTTCGCAGACAACCCTCCGAAAGATCCCCCCGGGCGGCGAAGGTTCGGCGCGACCACGCCGTCTGCGCTGCATGCCTGCTGGGTGTGTTGGGCATGTCTTCGCCTGGATGGGCGCACCCGGTCCTGAAGCAATCCGTGATGCATCGCACGCGTGTCATGGCGAGTGCGGAACATATCGACGTAGAGATTCGATTGACATTCTACGAAGCCCCCTCGCGTGCAGAGCGCGATCGCATGGATGCGGACAGGGACGGGATGATCTCGGCCACGGAATGCGAGGCCTACGTCAATGCGAATGAAGAGGCGTGGCGCTCCTCCCTGGGGCTTCGCGTCGACGGCGAAGTGGTGGACCCCATCACACTTTACGCTCCGCGTGTGGATCTGCTGGCTCGCGAAGAAGTCAATACGGGGCGGCACGAACTGACCCTGAGCTACTTCGTCAAGACGCCTCCGCAACCGCCGGATACCTTTACCGTGGAGATTTCCGATCACCTCTGGTCCGACACGAGCCGCATCCCCGATCTGACCGTCAGTAGTTCGGAGGGGCTTCGAGCGTTCAGGGACGGTGGCCACGGATGGGAAGACCAGGTCACCTCGCCGGGCGATCCGCTGCGCACGCGTGTCATCATCTCGCGCATCGAAGAGGGACCGCAGATAACGACATCGGTGGAGAAGGCTTCCCCGGTGCAGGCCCAGGGGAAGCCTGGAACGGCACGAAGCGATGGCAGTCGAAAGGGATCCTGGTTCTATTGGCTTGCTCTGGTGATGATCGCCGCACTGGCAGTATTCGCGGGAGTTTCGAGCAGGATAAGCACTCATGGTAAGGAATGAACGGGAGATGAAGATCATGTGGCAACGCGGCACGGTGAGCATTGGCATTCTCTTGGCCGGTATCTGCGGTGTTTCCGGAGCGGTACACGCGGATTCGATACCTTCGGGCCTCGTTCCGTTGATCGGCAAACTGGCGGGCGAATACAAACATACCCTCGGCGATCAGCGCGAGCAGTTCGACCGGCTCAATCGGCGGTTGCGCGACCTGGAGCATCGCATCGGCCGTGCGGAAGGTGATGAGAAGGAGCAGTTGCGCGAGGCCATGGCCGAAGCCTCCGCTGAGGCGATGGATGCCATGCAGGCACTGCCCTGGCTGATCGAGGTGGAACTTCAGGATGGCGTGGCCACCTCGGATCTGGACGCGCCCGTCGAGTTTCAGGACGACTACGGCGCGCTGCTGCTGAAGGTGACCGCTCCAGGCGAGGCGGTGCAATGCGCCATCCGCGGGCACGACATGGCGACGGAGGGACGCGAATGGCCCGGCATCCAGGTGGGCATCGGCCCGGAGGGCACGACGTGGACGCTCGTGGAGTTCACCCGCGTGCCGCGCGAACGGACGTCGTGGATGCTGGAATTCAAGCCGAGCGGTTCGGACCAGTTGATCAAGTGGCCGTTCCAGCTCATGACCGGCCCGCGCGGTCGGCTGGCACTGACGGTCATCAATGACGACACCGGCGAACCCGGCCCGGCCATGCTCCAAATCACGAATGCGCGCGACGGGCGCGAATACACACCGTCGAACGCCATCGAGTTCGCCCACCAGTTCGACAAGCAGGGCCATCCTTCCGGGCGGCGCTTCGCCAACTATTACAAGAACGTGCGCGGCAACTACTGGTGCGTGCCCGGCCCGTTGGACATGGTGCTGCCGGCGGGGGAATGGCGCGTCAAGATCCGCCGTGGGGTCGAGCACATCCCGGTGATCGACAAGATTGTGGTGCAACCGAACCAGGTGACCGCCCGGGAGTATCGCCCCAAGCGCTGGGTGGACATGCGTCACTCCGGCTGGTACTCGGGCGACGATCACGTCCATTGCCAGATTCTCAGTGACGGCGACGCCGAACGGCTCATGGCGTACGCAATCGCCGAGGATGTTCACCTGGTCAACGTCGTGAAAATGGGCGACATCTTCCGCACGTGGTTCGAGCAGCGCGGGTGGGGGCCGGAGCATCGCGTCATCGAGCGGGACTACATTCTGTCACCCGGCCAGGAGTGCCCGCGGACCCACGGTCAACTCGGCCACACGATTCACATGAACACCAAGCGCATGGTGCGCGATACGGACAAGTATTACCTGTACGACTGGGTTTTCGACAACGTTCACGCCGAAGGCGGCCTGACCGGATATGCCCACGTGCTCAGCGACGCGTTTTTCGTGCATCGCGACATGAGCATCAACATCCCCAAGGGCAAGGTCGACTTCGTGGAGATCATGCAGTTCGCGCGGCTTGGTACGGACCTGTTCTACGCCTTTCTGAATGCGGGCTTCGAGATGACGGCGGCGGCCGGTTCGGACATCCCGTGGGGCGGCACGATGGGTGAGGTACGCATGTATGCGTACGTCGGCGATCAGCCGTTCAGCGCGGACGCGTGGTTCGACGGCGTACGCCGGGGGCGGACATTCGTGAGCAACGGCCCCATGATCGAGTTTCGCGTCGAGCAGGCGTACCCGGGCGATACGGTCAAGGTGTATGAGGAACGCAAACTTCGGGTGACCGCCCGGGCATGGGGTCATGCCGACCGTGTCAAGCCGACCAAGCTGGAGATTGTTCAACACGGCGAAGTGATCCAGACGGCGACGCCCACGAAGGACAGCCCGTACGAAATGTCGGTGGATTTCGAGATCGATGCCGGATTCGGATCCTGGGTCGCTGCCCGAGTGGAGGGCAGCCAGGGCGAACGGGCGCACACGTCACCGATCTACGTGGTACGCGAAGGCTACCGGTTCTGGAAGTTTGAAGAATTGCCCGCGCTGATTCAGCGTGCCAACGGCTACCTCGACGAGGTCGAGGGCATCGTGCAGGATGCCCAGGCACGGGACGCCAGGGGGGAACTGGAAACCGATCGGACGCTCAAGCAACTGGCGTTGCAGGGGCCGGCGTTGCTGGAGCGCGTCGAAGCTGCGCGCGAGATCTACCGAAAGCTTGAAGAGGTCGCCGCCAAGGAACGCCTCGGCCGCGAGCGGCAGTGACCCGATAACCCATCCCATGCAGGACATCCAGCGGGCGGAGTGCCGATTGCCGGCGGCTCCGCCCGCTCTTATTGGATAGTCCAATTCCCCCCCCACGAATACTTCAGAGCATATTGAAGCCCGAGATAAGTTTGGACGATCTGGCTACCAATGCAGGCGGAACGAGTTTGTGACATTATTCACAAGAAGGGCTAGCCTGCAGTGAATTCAGGGGGGTATGAGTTCTCTTTCCAATCGGAAGACCATCCGGTGTGTTTTGGAAAGGATCCCCGAAACCGAGTTGAGCCGAATCATCGTGGCATGATTCAGGCAGTATGGTCTCGAGAGGGAATCCGATGTCACTGCGTAAGAAATTGATCACTTCGTATCTGGCCATGGCCGTCATTCCAATCACGATCGTACTCATCGCGAGCATCTGGAAGGTACGCCAGGAATTCGAACAGGTCGTCCATGTGAGCCGGGAAGGTCAGGAGGCGACGGTCGACAGTTCGGATGAGCTGGTCAAAGGAGTAATGTTCGAGTGGGTGGATGAGACGGCCCGTTCGATCTACCGCCTCTGTGAAGTTGCCCAGAACGAGATCAGCAGCACCGTGTCCCGCAATCTCTCGGTGGCCGATCGCGTTCTCGGCGAGCAGGGAGGCATTCGACGTGATTCCGAAAAGGTCGAATGGGAGGCGGTCAATCAGTTCACGAAAGAAAAGAAGTCAGTCCACCTGCCCAAACTGAAGCTGGGCGATACCTGGCTCGGCCGGAACGCGGATCCGCAGGCGCCCTCTCCTTTCGTCGATGACATCAAAAATTCCGTGGGGGGGACGTGTACGATTTTCCAGCGGATGAACCGCGAAGGCGACATGCTGCGCGTCTGTACCAATATTGAGACGCTCGAAGGACGGCGCGCGATCGGGACGTACATTCCCGCGATTCAAGAAGGCGGAAAAAAGAACGCCGTCGTCTCGACGCTCCTGGCGGGTGAGACGTTCCGGGGCCGGGCCTTTGTGGTCAATGCCTGGTACATCACGGCTTATCAACCGATCTTCGATGACTCGAAAGAGGTGATCGGCGCGCTCTATGTCGGCGTGAAGGAGGAGAACCTCGAGTCGTTGCGCCAGGCGATCATGACCGCTGATGTTTGCGGTGACGGCTATATCTACGTGCTCAACGCCAAGGGGCCCACGCGCGGCCATTACGTCATCTCCAAAGGCGGAAAGCGTGACGGTGAGAACCTGTGGGACGTCCGGGATGCCGATGGACGTTATCTCATCCGTGAGATCTGCGAGACGGCCTTGAAACTCGAACCCTATGAAACGGGAACTGTCCGCTACGACTGGAAGAATCAGGGGGACGCAAAGGCTCGCCCGAATGTCGTGAAACTTGTGTATTTCGAGCCGTGGGACTGGGTGATCGGGGCGAAAATCTACGAGGACGAGTTTGCCGCCACGATGCAGGAACTCCGCGATCAATCCGAAGCGACCACCGCCGAGATCGTTCATGAGCAGGAAGTGATCGAAGCCTCGATGATTCGCATGGGAAGTCTCATCGGCGGTGTTCTGCTGATTCTGGCGGGGCTCTGCGCCTACGTGATCACGCGTTCGATCGAAAGGCCGATTCATGCCGTGGCGAACGGGCTCTATGAAGGGGCGCGCCAGGTCAGCGATTCGGCGGCGCAATCGTCCCAGTCCTCCCAGAAGCTCGCCGAAGGGGCGGGTGAGCAGGCTGCTTCACTCGAGGAAACCACGAGCTCCCTCGAGGAGATGGCGTCCATGACGACGAGGAGCGTGGAGCACGCCGATGAAGCAAGCCGGTTGTCGAACCAGGCTTCGTTGGCTGCCCAGGATGGCGCGGAGGCCACCAAACGGCTGAACACGGCGATGGATGCCATCAACGAGTCTTCGCAGAAGGTCACCCATGTGATCAAGGTGATCGAGGAAATCGCCTTTCAAACGAATCTGCTGGCCTTGAATGCAGCGGTCGAGGCGGCCCGTGCCGGTGAGCATGGCAAAGGCTTCGCGGTCGTCGCCGAGGAGGTGCGCAGCCTGGCCATGCGCGCGGCACAGGCGGCCGGTGAGACAACAACACTGATTGAGGAAGCCGCCAACCGGGCAAAGGACGGAACCGGTGTGGCGACCGAGGTGTCGGAGAAACTGGCATTGATCTCGCGGGACGTCTCGGAGGCTTCGAAGCGGCTCGAGGAAATCACGACCGCTTCGAGTGAACAGGCGACCCAGGTTCACCAGGTGAACACCGCTTTGTCGGAAATCGACAAGGTGACCCAATCGAGTGCCGCCATGGCGGAGGAATCGGCGTCGACGGCGGAGCAGCTCTCGTCCCAGGCCCAGATGCTCGAGCAGATGGTCGATCGCCTGATGAGCGTCATCGGTCGTCGCGCCGAGAACGAATCGCAATCCGCGTGACGGCAGCTTCGACTTGATGGCCGACGCCTTTCAGTCTCCGTCGACGTCATCGGCCTTGCCTCGGTACCGGGGCGAGGCCTTGTCACACACGACAAACTCCCCCGTCTTCCACGTGCCAACGCGAAGTCCGGTGTTGCGCTCCCGCGTGATCACCATTGCGACTATAATCGTAGGCATGCGTATCGGATCAGGCCCGTGAGTTGAATCGAGGTGTTTTCGTGGCGGATGTACGGATCGGCGTGATCGGTGGATCAGGCGTGGGGAAGGCCTTTGCGGAGCAATCGGAAGGCGAGACAGTGCACGTGG
Organism: uncultured Planctomycetales bacterium; assembly: GCA_964618455.1. Lineage (GTDB taxonomy): Bacteria > Planctomycetota > Phycisphaerae > UBA1845 > PWPN01 > CAZUAQ01. The sequence continues at coordinate 67,364 of CAZUAQ010000028.1, forward strand.
AGACGCCGTTCGGAGAACCGAGCGGACCGGTGCTGATCACGAAGTGCGACGGTGTCGACATCGCGTTCATATCACGACACGGGCCGGGGCATCTGCTCAATCCGACCTGCGTTCCCTATCGGGCGAACATCTACGCCCTCAAGAAACTCGGCGTGACGCATATCCTGGCGACCGGCGCGACCGGGAGCCTGCGCGAAGAGATCGCCCCAGGGCATCTGGTCATCTGCGATCAGGTGATCGACAAGACGCATCGGCGTGAGAATACCTTTTTTGATAGCGGTTGCGTGGCTCATGTCGAGTTTGCGGATCCGTTCTGCGGCCAGCTTCGCGAGCTGCTGGTCGGCCTGGCGGAACAGGTCGAGACGCAGGTGCACCATCGGGGAACGTATGTCGCCATGGAAGGGCCGGCATTTTCCACCAAGGCCGAGTCGGTCATGCATCGGGCATGGGGCGGCGATCTGATCGGCATGACCGCCATGCCGGAGGCCAAACTCGCCCGGGAGGCGGAGATCAGCTACGCGCTCATCGCACTGCCGACGGATTACGACTGCTGGCGACCGCACGAGCCGGGCATGGACCAGATGGCATTGCTCGAGGAGATCATCGGCAACCTGAACAAGGCCACCGCCAATGCCATCGCGCTGCTGCGCCTTGCCGTTCCGGCATTGCACGCGCGGATCGAAGAACGTTGGCCGAGCCACGACGCGTTGAAGCTGGGCATCTGGTCGGATAAGTCGAAGGTGGCACCGGAGGCGGTGCGGCGTCTCGGTGTGATCGTGGAGAAGTACTTTTCAACCTGAGCCGCGAGCCCATGCGGGATCATCTACCCACAGCACGGTATTCCTTCGTTGCCCTGTGCCTTCCGTGCCTGCTCCATATCGCCGGCCCGTCACTGATCGCTCAAGCGACGGACTCCCCACCGAATGAGAAACGACCACTTCCCGGCTCGGCATTCCTGAACGAAAGCCCGGAGGCCCTTCGCGCCCTGAACGAGATCCGCGCGCTCCGCGAACAGGGCAAACTCGAAAAAGCGGTTCGTGAGAGCCAGCGCGTCCTGGAGTCCTATGGCGATACACTTCTGGAAAGGGAGGATGGAACTTTCGCGCCGCTGCACCTGGAGATGGAAGCTCGTCTCGGCGAGTACGACCACGCCTGGATCGAAACCTACCGCGGGATTTTCTCGGATCGCGCCCACGTCGAATTGGAACGCCTCGGGGATCAACCGACGGCGGTGGAGTTGCTGGCGTTTTCGCGCCGGTGGCGATGGACCCCTGCCGCCATGGAAGCGCTCTCTCGCGCCGTACTTCAACTTCACGAGTCCGGCGATGTGTCCGGGGCCTGGAATGCTCTCCAGATGATACACCGTCATCCGGACGCGGACCTGGAGCGCTATGAGCAGTTGCCCCGCCGACTGCAGGCTCCTTGGGAAGACTCCGAAATCTCAACGGAAACTCCCGTTGAATCGTCCCCTTTCCGTCGAAGTCCGATGTGGGGTCACGAGGCGGCGCGCCGGCAGGTGAGTGTGCTGGCCGATGCGCCTCGTGAACTGCTCTGGATGGCCGAACATCCATCGGCGTGGGGCGCGGGACGCGACTGGCGTGCCCCCGGCGACGGGATCGGTGGGCACGTGAGCTACCCGGTCACCGATGGACGTCGCCTGTTCATCCAGGACGCCAATCGCATCCGTGCCATCGGGCTGCATCACGGTTTGACACTTTGGGAGTACAGCAACCAACCCGAGGGGCACGACAACGCCCGTCGGCCGATGGGCGCGTCCAACCGCGGGCTTCTCGCGCCGACGGTTCATGATGGACTTGTCTTCGTCGCGCTGGGGCATGAGCGGGACAACCCTTTCACTGAGAAACGCGAAGGCTGGGAATCGCACCTGCTCTGTCTTCGGTCGGATGACGGGGGCGTGCGCTGGCGTGTGTCGGCAGACACCTTCGCCGAGATGATCGGGCAACGGGATTCGGTTCAGCCCCGGAGCGCCTGGTGGTGGTTCGACGGAAGTCCGCTCGTGTACGAGCGAGCGGTGTACACCGTCATCCGGCGGCAGCAGTCCTATGGTTTCGAGAGTTGTTACCTGGCGCGTTGGGACCGGCTGACCGGGCGATGTGCCTGGTGGACCCATGTGGCGGACGGAAGCGTCGGACGCGGTAGCTACACCACGATAACGCGCTGCGACCCGGCCGCCATCCGCCAGGTCATCAGCGTCTACACCGGTCTGGGCGTATACGCGCGACTGTCGACGACGACCGGCACGTTGACGGATCTACTCCCGGTGCCGACGGTCGCTCCACGGAAGCGGGATCCCCGGGAGCTGCAGATGAAGCCGTGGACGGTTCGCCCGCTTTCGGTGGGACAGTCTCTCGTCATGGAAGGCTACGAAGGCGGTATCCGCGACATCGCGCTGGACTCGGCCTCGGGGGCGTTGTTCCTCTACTGCCCGAGCATACGCGCCCACGAACAAATCTCGGCGGACACCCTGGGGAATCCTGACATGGTGATCGGACCGATGAACCGTGTGATGTATGCGATCGGGAAAGAGGTCATCGCGTTTGATCTGAAAGAGCAGCGCGAGCTCTGGCGGTTGAACCTGCTTCGTGAGGGGGAATCGCTGGACGGGCTGGCGTGCCTGACGGATGAAGCGATCTGGATTCCCACCAATCGCGGGCTTGCGTGGGTCGGTCTTCATGGAAAGGGGCCGCAACATTGGCCCTGGCGGGAACTCGGGTTGCGTGGTGACGCCGCGCAGCAGGGGGGAAATCTGCTCGCCCTCGGCGATGTCCTGATCTCCACGCGGAGGACGCATACCGTGGCGTGGGCGTGCGGAAGAGGCGCGAAGCCGCTTCTGGCCATGCGTGCCAACGATCAGCCGGAGGATCCGCACGCGCATCTGGGACTCGCCCGATACTTCCTGCTGCGCGGACACGATAGGCATCGGGGCATGCAGGCGCTGGAGCGAGCGGTCGACCTGGCGGATGAAGAAGCGATGGATCCCTACGGAGACCCGAACCGACGCCGGCGGATTCATCGAGGTGTGGCGGAACTGATTACGGAAGCCGTCAGGCCAGAGGGAATGCTGGATACGACGGAGGGGGACAATCTTCGATCGTGGATCGCGATGATCGGCCATCTCGAGATAGCCGACCGGGTCCGATTCCGCGTGTGGACCGCGCTGGCCCGCGCGATGGAAACACACGGACTCTGGGCGGAGGCGGTGAGCGTGTGGCAATCGATTGTGGTGAACACAACGGCAGGAGCAGAAAATCACGGGCCCGATTCGCCACGCGGGCAAGCGTTGGATGCCCAGGCGCGCATTCTCGCCGAGCAGGGGCGTATCGCTTTCCACCGGTACGATGCCCGGGCAAGCGAACGGCTCGAAGAATTCCGCGATTCCGGCAGTGAGGAGATCGGCGACTCCCTGATTGAGGATTATGCGTATGCGTCGCGGGCCGACGAGATCGTGCGCGCACGGTCAGGTTCGCTCGTGGAGAAGCAAGAGTTCAAGCGGGCCTACGAAGTCCTGCTGACCGCGTGGTCGCGTTACTTAGTGTCCGGTATGGTTCACGGGCCTCCGATGGATGAGACGGGTTTAATCGCAGGACTGGCCGAATCGGCGTGGCGGGATCGGCAGGGCCGTCGTGCCCTGTACTGGCTGCGACAAGGGGAACAACGCGTACCGCTAGAATCAGTGGAAATGGACGGTCGCGCCGCCACGATGGAAGAACATGCCGCGCGTCTGCAACGCTTGCAGGATTTCGACGATAGCAGCCTGCCTGGTCTGAGCTTTCCCCTTGTCAAGGAGTCGACGATGGCACTCGGGGAAGGCGGCTCGTTGCTGATACCGGATGGCCCCGTGAGCAAGAATACCGTCGCTCCGGAGTCGCCTCTCTGGCTGGTCATCGAGGGCAAGCGTTGGCGGAGCTATGCCCCTGCGACACAAACGTGGCCGTGGGAATATCGCGCCGAGCACGGATTGAGCCCTTCGCGACTGATGGGGATCGAGGACAGCGTAGTGCTCACTTCACCGTACCAATGGTGGGCGCTGGATCGCGCAAATGGGCAGGAGCGCTGGACGTGGGGCGCGGTGCCCTTGACCTGGAATGCCCCGCAGGTGGATCCTGAAATCTGGCGTCGATTGAAAATGACCGCCGCCAACGATCTCTGGGCCGCCGGCGTCTGGGATGACGGAGTCATGGAAATGATCCGCTTGCGCGACGGCCGGTGCATGTGGCGTCGGACGTTTGAACAACCCGTACGTCGGCCCTTGATCCTGGGCGAAGTGTCTCTCGCCTATGCGACACGCGTCGGGAACAAGTCCGCCATAGCGCTCGTGGATCTGGTCAGCGGCGCGACGGTGCGGACACTTGTGCGGCCGAATGACCGACTGATCCACGGGATGCACTTTGACATGTGGGGCAATCTACTCGTTCACGGGAGCGATTGGATCGCGACTTACGACACGAGCAGCGGTATGCCGCGCTGGGAGCAAACGCTCAGCTCGGACTCGCGCATCGCGGAATCGATCGTGAATGGCGGCTTGCTGATCCTCACGACGCAGGATGGCCGCATACAAGCCCGCCATGTCGAAACGGGCAAACCTCAATGGATGTATGAAGCGAGTGCAGGGTCGAGGGTGGCCCGGATTGACCTCGCGCACGAACGCCTTCTCGTGATTCGTGACGCCCAGGTGGAGGTGATCGATCGGCAGAGCGGTAAACTGCAGCGCACCTGCACGCCGGCAGAGCGCGGTCACGTCCATAACGTGTGGCGGACGGCGGAAGGGCTTATCGCGCTGGTTCGCGAGGAATCGCGATCCGAGGCGGCGAGGGGGGATCCGGTACCGTGGCGGCTGCTGTTCTGGCGCGTGGAAGGAGACCGGGGTACGGCAACCGGGCGGCTGTTTCCTGAAGCGTCCTTTCCGTTAGGCGAGCATGCCCGGGTTGTTCATGCCGGCTTGATCGAGGGCATATTCTTTCTTCACGCCGACGATCGGCTGCATCGATGGCGTGGCCCATCGCCGCCCCGTGCCGCCGAGTGAGCGGTTGACTTTCCCGAGGGCAAGAGCTACCTTGAAAACCATGATCAGGGATCACGTGCGGCGGCATGTGATCGCGACTCCGCACCCGCCCACGCGGCTTGAATCCAACCGACCAATACCCGATTCCCGTTTCGGGAGATGCATCCATCATGAAGAAGCGATCAAGCAGGACGATTCTGTGGCTGGCCGTCTCGGTGCTCGTGACGGGTTCCGGCTGCAACGACATGGACTGGGACTGGGGCAAGAAGGACGAGCCGGTGGCCAATCCGGGCACGACGGACAACCTCGCCGCCTTCACCGCCGAGACGAACTATGCCGCCCTCGAGGGCACCGTCGGCACCATGACTTATGTCCAGGGCCTCCGCGGGATGCGGCTTCGCGGGTATGGGCTGGTCGTCGGGCTCAACGGAATGGGCAGCCGCGGCGCGCCTCCAAGCGTGCGCGAGTACCTGCTGAAAGAGATCCGACGCGGCCGGCGGTCCGGCGTGGATTACCAGATGACCGCTGAGCAATGGATCGACAGTCTGGATACGGCGGTGGTGGTCATCGAGTGTGAAGTGCCTTTCGGCGCCCGGGCGGGATACATCATGGATGCCTTCGTGACCGCCCTCGATGCGGACACACGCTCCCTCGTGGGAGGGCGGCTGCTTCCCAGCGATCTGAAGATATTCAAGCAGGTCTCACCCGTGGATGTCATACAAGGCCGCACGCATGCGCGTGCCGAGGGCCCGTTGTTCATCAACCCATTCGTCGCCGGCGACCCGGAATCCGGTTCCGCGCGGCTGCGTGAAGCGAAGATCATCGGCGGAGCGATGAACCTCGAGGATCGCCGGCTCACGCTGATCACCGTCGTGGAATCGTATGCGACGGTCTCGGGTGTAATGAAAGTGATCAATCGGCGCTTTCACGGTGTGGACGACAACAAGGTGGCCGACGCCGTCAGCCCGACGAACATCAATATCGAACTTCCCACCGAGTACCTCGGCCAGGAGGAGCATTTCATCAACCTGGTCATGCATCTGCCCTATCAAACCTCGCGCATGCTGGAAGAGGCGCGGACGCGCAAGCTGATGACCGAACTGGCCGACCCGCGCGCGCCGATCGAAGATGTGGCACTGGCCCTGGAAGGCATCGGCCAGTCCATCCGCCCGGTTCTGCGGGAGCACTACGAGGACCTCAAGCGCCCGCGTGTCAGCTACTACGCCGCCCGGACCGGCGCCCGCCTGAATGACTATCTCGCTTTGGATGTGTTGATCCGGCACGCGAAGGATGAGTCCAGCCCGTATCGTCGGCAGGCGATCCGCGAGCTGGGGCAGTGTCGCGGAAAGCTTGCCCGGCGGGCGGGGTCGGCATTGATGGAGATGCTCAACGATTCGGACGCGCAGATCCGCATCCTGGCTTACGAATCCCTGCGACAGGTCGCGCCGTCAGCGATCCGCACGATCCTCGTCGGCAAGGAGGCGAAGAACTTCGTCCTGGAAATCGTCCCGTCTACGGCGACGCCGATGATCTACGGACGGCGCACCCGAACGCGTCGCCTCGCCTTGATCGGCGGGGAGCGCATGAAGTTCCAGCCGCCGTTGATCTACGCGGACGATCATCGCCCGGTCATGCTCAGCGCTCAGGACGACGATCGCACCGTGACCGTGGTCCGCAAGGACGTTCACGACAATATCGTGTTGGACCCGGTCAAGCTTCCACTGGATCTGACCGCCGCGCTGGCCTTCCTGGGCGAGGATGCCAGGATCGATCGGAACAAGATCCTCGGTCTCGGGGTGAATTACGATGCCGTGATTCACGTGCTCCATGAACTCTGCGGCAAGGGTGGCATCAACGCCACCTTCCAGTGGGAGGAGAAGAGCATCGAGGAACTCCTCGGCCCGCTCTCGCCCATGGGCCGCCCGGAGTCGGAGCTGTGATGGTGCGGGGGATCAGTATATGCCGTGTTTCCATGCGAGCCGAAGTTCACGTGGCGTGAGGATGATCCAACCCAGCCGCCAGCATTCCGGACAGCGAAGGGCTGCAAACTCCACTCCCCTGGGCTTGTCACGCCCTGAAATAATACGCTGCGCACTTAACACGTGTGCGTCCATGAGCAGTGGCAGACACTCTG